>JBFWNY010000014.1:0-89469 GCA_050250815.1 Hyphomicrobiaceae bacterium | reverse complement strand
CCCCCCCCCGGGCCGGTTATCCAGATCCTGTCGCGGTTCAACGAAATTCACCGTGACGACGAGATCCGGCAGAACTTCGAGGTGTTCCGCCACGTCGTCTTCGACTTCCACGGTGCCTACTACGTCGCGGTGCCTCTGGACGCGCCCTACAAGCCGAGTGGCCCATACGTGAAGGGCTATTCGACAGAGGACATCGCCGACCTGCAACTCGAGGCGCAGCTGCTTGCCAACCTGTTCACGAGCTTCGAGCAGGAGCGCATCTTTTCGCGGGTCTACTCGCCGTTCCTGACCACCCGCGCCATCAAGCGCAAGCTGCTGCGCCAGGGCAGCAAGTTCGCGCATGCCGATGCCTTCAGGGTCTACAGGTTCCGCGACGGCGCCTGGTCCGAGATCATCCTGGGTGCGGTGATGGGCGCGGCGCGGCGCGTCGAGGCGGAGAAACGCAAGCGCCGGCTCGAGGAACAACTGTTCGCCTCGACCGAGGAGCCGTCGCTGACGGCGGCCAACGATCATACCCGTCCGGACGCTTCAACGGCGCCAGGCGCTGCCGCAAGGCGGCATGACGCAGACGCGACCGGGCGCAACGAGCAGCAGCAGCGCACGGCGGATGCCATCTCGGAGGCCGCCGCCGCCACCTCGGGTCAGACCCGCCGCGCGGCAGCCGGTGGCGGCTCGGGTGGTTTCTTCGCCGGGCGCGTGCTGCGCGACATTGGCGCTACGCCAAGCGAGCCACGCGGCTCAACCCAAGCGCGTGATGCGTCCGCTGAAGCATTTCCCGGTGCTGCTGTCGTCGATCCGGAGACAGCGTCGGGTTATGGTCCCTACGCAGCGCGCTATGCGCGCGAAATGGCCGAAGAGCGCTATCGCGCGACGCTGCCGACGCTGCGTGGCGAGGACGGCATTCTCGACCGTCCGCGCCGGCGCGGCAGGACGCGCGTGGACGCAGGTCCGGAGGGCGAAGTCCCGTCGGGAGAGGTCGTGTTGTTCGCCATCCCGGGCAGCGAGGCTGCGGAAACACGCGACCGGCAGGCGGCTGCTCAGCCTTCTGCCACGCGGCCGGTCACTGTTGAGGCGGAGCCGCCGCCTGCGCCAGCGCCCGCGCGCTCGCCCGATGCAGACCGCAGCACGCAGCTACCGCCGGTGGAGGTTACGCGTGCCGCTGAGCCGCAGCCGCGCATCGGCGTGATCTTCCGGCGGGAGACCGCTGAGCTCACGCTGCCCGCGACGGAAGCGCGTCTGCCGGCCGATCTGTTCCGTGCTGCCGGTTTTGCTGCCCTCGCGGCGGACGCCGATCAATCGGCGAATGCGATCGCACTGTCTGAGTCCGAGCGGGCCGAGCCTGCCCGGCTGCCCCCACCGCTCCCTGCCGGCGAGCCCCCGGCTGCCGATGCGGTCGAGGTCGAATGGGATGCGGTACCGGTTCAGCAGACAGCCGAGGCGGATGACGTGGCCGAGCCGATCTTCGCTGAGCCCGACATCGACATCCGGATCGAGGATATCTCACGCCGGTTCCGGCCGGTGCCCGGCGAGTAGGGGCGGCAACGCCCTGCTCCAGATCAGTACGCCCGTTCAACGGTTGTTTAACGTTGTTGACTACATCATGGCCGGGTTGGAAGACGACAGCCCCGCGGCCCCGCCCTCGGCTCGGTCCGCAGTTACCAAGGAATGATGCAAATGCCCCTCGATGCTTCTTCGACTATGCGTGTCATCAGGAAGGAGCAGAAGGAAGCCGAGATGCAATCATTTCTGAACGACCACATTGCGCGGTTGGCTTCGAGCGGCTGCGGCGATGGCAATGCTCTGCTGCTGGTGGCGCGGTCGTGCGACAGCCCTGTCGTGCGCGCGCTCGCTGGCGTGGCGGACCTGTTGGATACGGCACAAATCAAGCTGCGCGGCATCGTCGCGGGAGCGCACGCGGATACATGCACGGCGTGGCCGGCCGCGCTGGCGGGTCGTGTCGAATGCCGCGTTCTCAAGGACCCGCGCCTGCTGGACGCGCACGAGCAGCTCTGGCTCGACGAGCGCACCGCCTGGATCGGTGATGCGATGCGCCGTGAGCCCGACAAGCGCGATGCCTACGAGTGCTTTGCTGCCGACAGCGCTGCCACCGCCCGTTCGGTCAAAAAGGCCTTCCACAGAATGTGGGCCATGGCTCAGCCTGCCGAGCAGGTGCACGCGCCATTGACGGGAACGCCGCCGGCGGCATTGACGGCGCCTGGCGCCGCAATGTCCGAAGAGCACGCACCGCCCTCCGCGTCCCGGCACTGACTTTCGCGCAGCAATACGCCAAAGGGAGCGTTCACTCTTCCAGGAAGGCTCACCCTTCCCGGAAGAATGCGTCGACGCGCATGCCGGGCAGCAGCGGTGTCTGACCGTCGAGATCGATGGTCACTTCCAGCACGTCCACATCCGTCGGCCGGCGCGGTCCGCGGGCGCCCAGACGCGGCGCGGCGAGCGAGGGAGCAATGGCAGCAACCCTCCCGGCGAACTGCTGGCCAGGGAACGCCACGGATTTGACGAACGCCTTCTGGCCGATTTTGATCTTCGAAAGGTCGCCCTCGCTCACCTCGGCCTTGACCTGCAGCGATGAGAGATCGCCGACGACGATCAGCGGAAGCTCGGGCGAGGGTGCGACGATCTCGCCGATTTTGGCGTGCACTTCCAGGATCGTGCCGGGCTTGGGCGCGCGCACGCGCGTCTTGTCGAGCTGGGCGTCGGCAATCGCCACTTTCGAGCGCGCGCCGCTCAACGCCGACTCGGCACGGCTGGGCTCCGGCAGGTTGGATCTGGCCTGCGCCTTTGCCACCGCCACGCGCTCGCGCTTCAGGCGCGCATTGGCGTCGTTGAGGCGGCGGCGGGCGTCTTCGACATCGCGGCTGGACGCCTCGCCGGATCGGCGGGCCCGCAGCATCTCGTCGAGCTCGATCCTGGCGCCGGTCACGGCGCGTTCTGCGTCGTAGACGTTGTCCTCGGCTTCGCGGACGCTCGAGCGCGAGCTTTGCAGGTCGGGCGCCTTGTCGCGCTCACGCAGGGCCGCGCCGGCATCGGTTTCGGCCGCGCCGAGCTGGGCCCGGAACTCCGCGTCGTCGAGGCGTACCAGCAACTCGCCTTCCTCGACCTTGTCGTTGACCGCGACCAGGACGTCGGCGACGCGGCCGGGCTGCGGCGCGCCGATGCGGATGCCGCCGCCGTTGGGCTCCACGCGACCGGGGGCCGCTGCAACCCACGTCGTTTTGGCATTGGCGGCATAAGCGCGCGTTCCCGCCGACTCGCTCTTGCTCTCGCTTTTGTCGCCCTCGTCGAACAGCTTGCTGCCCAGCACCAGATAGCCGCCCAGGCCGGCAATGATCAGAGCCATGACAGCGACGGCGATCTTGAGGCCGGCGCCAGGACCACCTCCGTTAGGCTGCTTCGACATGTGAATTCCTCCCCTCTTGGCCGTCGGCGCGGCGCTGGTCGACGATGCGGCCGTCCTCGATGCGAATGATGCGGTCGGCGTAGGCCAGCGTGCGGTGGTCATGCGTGACGGCGAGCACGGCGCGGTTGGGGTCCTTACCGACCTCCGAAAGCAGCGCCATCACCGCCTTGCCGTTCTCGCTGTCGAGAGCCGCCGTGGGTTCGTCGGCCAGGATCACTGAAGGCCGACCGGCGAGCGCACGCGCCATGGCAACGCGCTGCTTCTCGCCACCCGACAGCTTCTTGGGATAGGCGTGCAGGCGATGGCCGAGGCCAACGGCGCGAAGCGCCGCCTCTGCCATCGCCTCCGCGTTGGACAGCGCCTTGCCACGCACGTCGAGCGCCAGCAGCACGTTCTCGAGCGCGGTGAGCGTGGGGAACAGATTGTAGGACTGGAACACGAAGCCGACCTGGGTGCGGCGCAGGTCGGCAAGGCCTTCCGCGTCGCGGCCCTTCGTCGTCTGCCCGTTGATCACGAGTTCGCCGGTGGTTGGCGACAGGATGCAGCCCAGGATCGACAGCAGCGTCGTCTTGCCGGAGCCGGACGGACCCATCAGCAGCGTCAGCTCGCCGGTGCGCAACTGCATGTCGACGCCCTTCAGCACCTTGATGAGCATATCGCCCGAGCCGAACGTCTTGGTGATGCCGCGGCATTCCAGGATGGGTCTTGAGCCCCTCGCTGCCTTCTTCTTGCGCTCTGCCATCTATCCTCTCCTCGAGGCTTCTCGTCGCTTCGGGCGGACCGGGTCGTGGTCCTCAGGTTTCAAGTTTCGCGCCGGGTTGGCGCCTCGATTACCGGCTGAACACGCCGGCGGGGTCGATACGGATCACCTTGAAGATGGCCGAGATGGCCGCCAGCACGCACATACCGATCGTGATCGCGAACAGTGTCGCCGCCAGACCCGGGGTCATGACGACGTTGAGCGTGGTGTCCTCGGCCGCATAGTTGACGGCGAGGCTAAGTGCCATGCCGATGATGTAGCCGATGATCGCGCTGATCAGCGCCTGCAGCAGGATGACCTGGATGATGTAGCCAGACGAGGCGCCAAGCGCGCGCAGGGTGGCGAACTCGTTCAAATGGTCCTTGGTGCTGGCGTAGAGCGTCTGTGCGACGATCACGACGCCGACGATGAGGCCGAGCAGGGCACCTGCGATGAGTGCTGCGCCAGCGCCCGTCTGGAACAGCCAATAGTTGACGCTGCGCAGCCGGAATTCGTCGCGGGAAACAACCTCCGTATCCGGCAGACGTTCGGCTATGGCGGCGCGCACCGTTTCCCGGTCGGCGCCAGGTTCCAGGCGGACCAGCGTGTAGGAGGACTGGTCGCCGCTGGCGCCCAGCAACTCCTGAGCGCGCTCGCGCGTGGTGAAGATGTAGGGAAGCGTTGTGAACGATCGGATGCCGCGGGTCAGGGCCGCGACACGGACCTTGACGCCGTTAACTTCAGCTGTCTCGCCGTTGCCCTCGATGCCCAGGTCCACGAAGTAGGAGCGGTCGACAGCAACTGTCGAGGGCGCAAGGAGTTCGTCAAGCGAGCCTTCCACGATGTTCCAGGGTGCAAGTCCGCCCTCGGTCCAGTTGGAGCCGACAAGCAGAATGGTGGTCGCGCCGCCGTTGGGCTTGCGCCAGGAGGAGAAGCCGACCATCAGGTCCTCGACGCTCTCGACACCGGGCACGGAGAGTGCGGTGAAGCGTTCGCGACCGGCCAGAAGCGAGGGGTCATCGAAGCTCTTGGTGCCTAGCGGTACGATCCACACGTCGCCACGTGTCTGGTCGAGAACACGGGCGATGGTCTTCTCCGAGCCCAGGTAGAGACCGAACTGCACAGCCACCAGCACGACCGAGAAAACAATGCCGGTCAGCGTGACCGCGAGGCTCAGGCGATCGTGGATGAGGTTGCGGAAGGCAAGCTTAGGCGCCATGCGCAGGCGGCGCGGCGGGCCGCCGCCCTCGGCAGCCGCATTGAGATTGGCAATCGCGGAGTTGCCGGCTTCCGTCGCTGTCATGGGCATGGGCAGGGCTCTCGCGTCTTGGCGTTTAGTTTTTCGCCGTTAACGGCTGGGAGATCGACGACTGCGTCGCGGACGGGCGGGCGTCGCGCTTGCCTGGGCATGGCGGACATTGGGATTGCGGACGAAGCGTTTGGTGCCAGAGGTATCGATCCCAATGATTTCAGCGCGATGAAGCGTAGAACCTGGTCGGCAGCTGCCGGCATTGGAAAACCTTGCCGCGCCGACGCAAAACCCGCAGTGCCCGACACATTATCACACCTCAGGTTTTATGCGGCTGCATCCGTGAGATCAATCCGGCGAGGCCGCCATGGTCAAGACACGACCACGGCGGCCTCATCGGACTTCGGCGTTAAACACACGCTGCCCTGGCTTACTGGCAGGGGACGGTGATCGTCAGGCCGGCGCTGGGGACGAACTTCCGGCAGTCGCGCTTCTCCGCATCGACCGGCTGTACGAGATCGCCCGTGCTGGCCACCTTGTCTTCCTTCTTCTCCTCGCCTGTGGACTGGGCGGGAGCGTCGCTGAGAACCACCTTCGGCTGGCCGACCACGACATCCACCTCAGGCTGAGCCTCGGCGCGCTCCGGCAGCGGAGCCGTGTCCGGCGCAACCGTCAGCTCCGGGGTCTGCTCGGCCTTCTTGGCTTCCTCGGCGCGGGCCGCTGCGATGCGAGCGGCCTTGGCGCGGCGGGCGGCGGCTTCGGCCAGCGCCTCGCGGCGGGCTTCGGCCTTGGCGGCGAGAATCTTGGCGCGGCGGGCTGCAGCAGCCTCGCGGCGTGCCTCTGCCGCGGCGGCGGCGCGAGCAGCCTGCTTCCTGGCGGCGTAGTCGTCATGGCGACGCTGCTGCCCGGCGTGGCGGCCGGCCGGGGTCGCGGTGAAGGAGCCCAGGGGGAAGCCGAAGCCCAGGCGTACACCGCCGCCAGCTTCGGCTACGGGGGCCATCGACGTTCCGGCGAGCACGAGCGCCGCGACGGCAGCGAGGAGGGTGAGGGTCTTCTTCATGGCAGTTCTCCGGGTCATTCACGGCGCCGCGGCGCTTGTCTGGGGTGTCAGCGACACGAGCGTCGCGTTCAATCTGGAAGCATCTTGCCTGAGCCGTACCCTGACCGCTGTTCCGGCTGGTACATCGGAGATGCCTGGGTTGATGTTGGTTAACGCATTGATACGGTGAGAGGTTTTCTGGCGGTGTTTTGGGCTGCCCCGGCCGGATCCGCCGGGGCAGCGTTGGTCATGCGTGGCGGGCCCGCAGCGGCTGCGGAGCGCGGGCGGCGGGGATCGCCAGCCGCTCCACGACGCGATCCATGAACCCTATGGTCCGGTCGACCACGACGTGCCGCTGCCGGTCGATGGTCACCATGTGATAGCTGTCGTCGAGCACCACCATCTCCACCATGCCTTTGAGCTGCTTCTGCAGGTACCAGGCGTTGTCGAGGTGGGCGCAGTCGTCCTCTCGCGGATGGACGATGAGGACGGGCTGTTCGATGCGCGACAGCTGGGCGATGAGTGCAGCCACGAGCCGGCGATGCTCCAGCAGCGCAATGCCGGGCGTACCGACCAGACCCATCGAGCCGTCACCGCTCTGCAGGGCGCCGTAAGCGAATTCGCGGACACGATCGTCCTTGATGCCGTAGGGCTCCATGTCGTCGAAGTCCATGAGGCCGGCGAGCCAGCGGAAGCGGACCAGCTTGAACAGGCGGGCATACCAAGGGATGCTCCAGCCGTTGATCCACAGCGTCGGCGAGAAAAGGGCCGTTCCCTGGACGAGATCAGGATGCCTGGCGGCCAACATGAGGCTGAGGACCGCTCCGGTCGACAGGCCGCCACAGATCACCACGTCGCATTCGCGGCGCAGCTCCACGAGCGCGGCCTCCATGCTCTCCAGCCACTCCTGCCAGGTCGAGGCTTTGAGCGACCAGATCGAGCGGCCGTGTCCGGCGATCATCGGGCAATGAACGGTATAACCGGCGCGCGCGATGCCCTGGGCGACGAAGCGTACCTCGGCGGGCGTTCCGCACAGACCGTGGATCAGCAGCACGCCGACCCGGCCGCCCTTGATGCGATAAGTTGTGTCGGTGTTCGCAGTCATGACTCATGGTCTCCGCAACTGGCCCTGGCTATGTGTCGCCGTCTGGAGCGACCCGGTTCATCGGGGGCCGACGGTAAGGGGCCGGAGCGCGCCGAGAGCTGGATCGCTACGGGCTGAGAGGCTTGGGGAAAGGAACGCGTCAGGTGCAACAAACGGAAAAGCCCGTCGGAACCGGCCCGAGCCACCGCGATCCGGTGGGTCCACGCGATGCTCTGGTCGCTGCAGCGGACTGGCTGGAGCGGGGCGAGCGCGTAGCGCTTGCGCTTGTCACCTCGACGTGGGGCTCCTCGCCGGTGCCGGTTGGCGGGGCCATGGCGATCACCGCCGACGAGCGCTTTGCGGGCTCCGTGTCGGGCGGTTGCGTGGAGAATGACGTGATCGTGGCTGCGGGCTCGGCGCTGGGGTCGGGACGCGCCCAACTGCTGCGCTTTGGCGTCGCCAACGAGCGGGCCTGGGCACAGGGACTGCCCTGCGGCGGAGAAATCGAGGTGCTGGTCGTCCCGGTCGACGGGGCCGGATCGGACGCGCTGCTGGCTGCGCGCGAGGCACTCAAGGCGCGACGACCGGCCGATCTTGCCATTGATCTGCGGACGTGTGCGCTCCAAGCCCATACAGGGGCCGAGGTCGTCGGGGCCGCGCCGGCAGGCGTCGTCGCACTTCCGTCGGCCGATGCGCACTCCCACCTCTGGCGACTAAGGCCGCCACCGCGAGTCGTTGTGGTCGGCGCCACCCACACCGCGCAGCACCTGTTGGCGATGCTGGGGACTGTCGGCTACGACGCGATGCTCGTTGATCCACGCTCGGCTTATGCAACCGAGGACCGTTTCCCCGCTATTGCGGGCGATGGGCGCACAGTCGTTGCCTGGCCAGCCGAGGCCACCGCAGCCATGCGCCTCGACCGGCACACCGCACTCGTCGCACTCTCCCACGTCGCAGACATCGACGACGAAGCGTTGCTCGCTGCGCTCGAAGCCGAGTGCTTTTACGTCGGAGCTCTGGGATCGAGGCGCAACCATGCGCGCCGGCGGGAGCGGCTAGCCGCCAAAGGCGCGGCGATCCCGGCGCTCGACCGCATCCATGCGCCCGTCGGTCTCGATATCGGCGCACACGGCCCGGCCGAAATCGCGGTCGCCATACTTGCACAGATCATCGCGGCCTTGCGTGCTGTCCGCGCCTCGTATGGGGGCGCGGCGTGAGAATCGCAGGCGTACTTCTCGCGGCGGGGACATCGCAGCGCTTCGGCGGGGACAAGCTATTGGCCGACCTGGACGGAGTACCATTGTTGCGCTGGGCAGCGCAGCATCTGGCCGCGTGCGGGCTGGATCCGCTGGTTGCCGTGGTTTCGTCGAACCGGATGGCGCGAGCGGCGGCGATCGATGGCCTGGGGTACCGTATCGTTACGATTGCCGAACCGGAGCGCGGGCAGGGTCGCTCGCTGGCGACGGGCGTTGGCGCGCTGACCGCGTCCTGTGCGGGTGCGCTGATCCTGCCTTCTGACATGCCCGATGCAGATGCTGCGCTGCTCGGCAATCTGACCGATGCCTTCGCGGCCTCGGGCGGCCGCGCCATCGTGCATATGCAGCTTGCAGGTCAAACAGGCCGTCAAGGCCGTCGCCCGCCGGTACTCTGGCCGAGCGACCTGTTTGGGGAACTCGAAGCCCTCGACGGTGACACGGGCGGGCGGCATGTCATCGAACGTCACGTAAGCCGCGTGCTGCCGGTGAACCTCAGCGCCGCAGACGCGTGGAAACTCGATGATATCGATACGCCTGAGGATCTCGCCGCGTGCGTCACGCGCCGCCGGGAGCGAAGAAGACAGGAACTCAGATGAGGCGGCCGCCCATCAGCTTGATGCCGCCGAGCACGAGGGTGGCGGAAAGTGCCAACAGCGACAGGGCTGTAACGTTAGGCCAGCGGTCGCCGGGCTTGTTGCTGACGGTCAGGAGGCGTGCGTCGTCCGCGTAGGTGCCGGCCGGCTTGCGGCCCGTCACCATTGCGCGGATCAGCGGCTCACGCTTCACCACGCCGTAGAGGATATTGGCGCAGACATGCACGCCGATCAGCGGCAGCAGCAGATTGTAGAACCCGAGACGGTGCAGGCGCGAGGCGAGCTTCTGGCCCTCCTCGCTCAGCAGCCGGTAGAGCGGCCCCGCCGTGATGTCGTTGTGCTCAACCGTGAACAGTCCGAGCGTAGCCTGAGTGAGGACTGCCGCGAGCAGGGCGAGTACCATCCAAGCGCCGAGTGGATTGTGCCCGAGGAACATGCGTGCCTCCCGGCGCAGCAGTCCGCCAGCGTAGCGTACCGCCTCGCCAGGAGGGCGGACGAACATCGCGAAGCGCGCCGAAGCCGGCCCGACGAGGCCCCACAGGATGCGCCAAACGACGAGGATGAGGATCGCCAGCCCGTTCCAGCGATGCCATTTCAAGAGCGGATCGCGCAGCGTCTCGGCGAAAGTGTATGTGGACCAGGCGGATATCACGAGCAGTACGAGCGCCCAGTGGAACAGCCGCGTCGGCGCATGCCAGACCAGCCGCGCCCGGCGCTCCGTATCGTCTTCCGCCACCATGGACCTCCTCGGTCGGCCTTCCCGCCATCTAAAGCCCGATCGCCTGCGATGGAAGCGCTCCCGCTTCAGCCGCAACCCCTCCGCCCACGAAACGGCGTTCCGATCAGCGTCGCGAACCTGTGGAAGACAGTGGTGCCCAGGGGCGGATTTGAACCACCGACACTGCGATTTTCAGTCGCATGCTCTACCAACTGAGCTACCTGGGCATTGCTCTGCCGCGACACTGGCCGGCGGCAGAGCCCGGCCCTTATAGTGAGTAGACACGGGGCTGTCCAGAACCTCGCGGCGGCGGGTCGGCGGGCTTGAAACGGCGGGGCTGAAGGGCATGAGGGCGGCGAGCGGGGAGGAAGGCATCGAGGCGATCCGCCGCGACACCCGTCGCGCCCAGGCGGCCGCTGCGGACCCGTCCGTCTCGGCCTGGGTCAGTGCGAATGCAGGCACCGGCAAGACGCATGTTCTCACCCGCCGGGTGCTTCGCCTCCTGCTGTCGGGCACGCGACCGGAGCGCATCCTGTGTCTCACCTATACGAAGGCGGCGGCGGCCGAAATGTCGACCCGCATCTTCCGCGAACTCGGGTTCTGGGTGACACACGACGCCCCCACGCTCGACGAGGCGCTGCGTGAGATACTCGGCCGACCTGCCGATGTCGGCGAGCGCCAGCGTGCACGGACGCTGTTCGCGCATGCGATCGAGACCCCAGGGGGTCTCAAGGTGCAGACGATCCACTCGTTCTGCGAGGCTCTGCTGCAGCGCTTCCCACTCGAGGCCGGCGTGCCGCCGGGCTTTGCCATCCTCGACGAGACGACGTCCGCGGCGCTGCTCCGCGACGCGATCGACAGCACGCTTGCGCGCGCCACGCGCAATCCTGGCGGGTTGCTCGGTCAAGCCTTGAGCACGGCGGTCGCCTATGCCGCCGATGAGTCCTTCGACAATGTTCTCAAGGAGGCGGTCGGCCGTAAGGACTTTATCGAGCATTGCTTCCGGCGCGATATCGGCCGGGTGGGGGGTGGCGATCCGCTCAGTGCGTTGGAGCCGCACTATCGCATGCGGCTCGGCGTTCCAGCGCAGGCGACGACTGCTGGTCTGACGCGCGACGTGGCAGCGCTCGTTTCGGATCATGACTTGTCGCGCGCTGCGTCTGTGCTTCTGGAAGGCGGCGTTACCGACCGGGAGCTAGCCACATGCTTCGCCGATGCGCGCCGGGCCACGACGGACGAAGCGCGCGCCACCGCGCTCGTCGGAGCGTTCTTGACCGGAAAGGGCGCGGAACGCTCCGACCGACGCTTCATCACCAAGGCCATCCGTGATGTGGAGCCGGGTCTCACCGACAGGTTGGTCAATGCGCGGAGTGCCTTCGCGCGAATCTTCACGCAGATGAAGGGCCTTGAGGTCGTGTCGGCCACGCTGGCACTGATGCGGCTCGCCGACAGCGTGCTCGCCGACTATCGCGTGCTGAAGAACCGGCGCGCGGCGCTCGACTACGACGATCTTGTCCGCCATGCCGCCAGCCTCCTGACGGGGTCTGAGGCGGCTCCCTGGGTGCTGTTCAAGCTCGACGGCGGCATCGACCACATCCTGGTCGATGAAAGCCAGGACACGGCACCGGAACAATGGCGCATCGTCTCGGCTCTAGCTGGGGAGTTCTTCTCCGGCGAGGGCGCACACGACCAGGTGCCGACGCTGTTTGCGGTCGGCGACGAGAAGCAATCGATCTATTCGTTCCAGGGTGCGCGGCCGGAGGCGTTCGCCCGCATGGGACGCGAGTTCCGCGAGGCCGCCGGCGCCGCCAATCGCGCGTGGCGCGACATTCCCCTGACGCTGTCGTTCCGCACGGTCGCGCCCATTCTCGCGGCGGTCGATCGCGTCTTTGCCAACTCCGATCGCACGCCAGGCCTGTCGGCGCGTGGAACCGTGGCAGCGGTCCGCCATGCTGCCCATCGCATCGGCCAGTCCGGGCTGGTGGAGGTCTGGGAACCCGAACAGCCTAGCGGCGCGCCGCCGCTCGATGTGTGGGCCCCGTTGCCGGATGTTCGCGATGCGACCGGCGTGGCGGACGATGCCGGGGAGCCCGCCGAGCGGCTGGCCGCAAGGATCGCGGACCGGATTGCTCATCTTGTGCAGGGTGGCGAACGTTTGGCGTCGGAAGACCGGTCCATCACGCCGGGCGACATCCTGATACTGGTACGCAAGCGCGCTCCCTTCGTCGCCCCGATGGCGGCAGCGCTGAAGGCGCGCGGCATACCCGTTGCGGGTGCCGACCGGCTGCGGCTCACGCAGCAGATCGCGGTGAAGGATCTGCTGGCCCTGGGCGATTTCCTGACGCTGCCCGAAGACGATCTATCGCTCGCCGTCGTCCTCAAGAGCCCGCTATTCGGCCTCGACGACGATGACCTCGTGGCCATTGCCCACGGGCGCAAGGGCAGTCTGTGGAAGGGGCTGCTGGATGCACGTGCCGCAAACGCCACCTTCGATCAGGCCGCCAGTCTGTTGCGCGACTGGCGCCGCCGCGCGGACTTCCAGCCGCCCTATGAGTTCTTTGCTGGTCTGCTCCAGCGCGACGGAATGCGCAGCCGACTCATCGAGCGGTTGGGACTGGAGGCCGCTGACGGCATCGATGAACTGCTGTCGCTCGCCATGGAGCACGACGAGGCAAACCCGCCGTCACTGACAGGCTTTCTGGCGTGGTTGCGCGCCGCGGACCGTGAAGTGAAGCGCGACATGGAACACGGCCGTGACGAAGTTCGCATCATGACCGTACACGGCGCCAAGGGTCTGGAAGCGCCGATCGTGTTTCTTCCCGATACGTGCGGTTCAGCCGCCGCCGGCCGGCGCAGCCCGCTCGTCGGCATCGGCGCCCTGACCGGGGAGATCGGCGCGCCGGACGCCTTCGTCTGGGCAACCAAGGGCGCTAGCCTGGTGGATGCGGTCGCCAGCGGTAAGGACGCCGATGCTGTGCGCGAGACCGAGGAACTCAATCGCCTTCTCTATGTCGCGATGACGCGCGCCCGCGACCGGCTCTACATCGCAGGCTTCGATGGCCGCAAGAAGCGTCCGCCCGGCTGCTGGTACAACATTATCGACCAGGGCCTCGACGACGTGCTTGCATGGCGAACGGATGTGCGCGGTCGGCGTGTGCGCCGTATCGAAGCGCCACAGGAAGCAACGGCGGAACGGCGCAAAAGGGATCTATCGGGTACGGAGGCAGCCCAACCGCTCGAGGCCTGGGCCATGAGACTGGCCCCGCGCGAGCAGCAACTCACCATCCCACTCGCGCCCTCTCGCCTTGCGCCGTATGAGGTCGATGAGGCGGGCGATCCCGTCGCGGATCAGCGCCGTCCGGCTGGACCGGGCGACGAGCCTCCACCGCCGTCGCCAGGGTCGGCCGGCGCGGCCCCGAGCGGCGATCGCTTCCTGCGCGGAACGCTGACCCACGGTCTTCTGCAGCATCTGCCGGCACTGCCGGTGGACCGGCGGCGGCAGGCCGCAGTCGATTTTGTCGCGCGCCGCGGTGCTGCGCTGACCGATAGACAGCGCCGCTCCATCGTCGCCGAAACGATGGCCATACTGGAGAGCGAAGAACTGTCCATGCTGTTCGGTCCCGATAGCCGGGCCGAGGTCGCCATTACCGCCGAGCTGCCGAGGCCTTCGGGGAGAGGGGCTGCACTGAAACTCGCCGGGCAGATCGACCGGCTCGTGGTTTCCGATCGCGAGGTTTTGATCGTCGACTACAAGACGAATCGGCCGCCGCCGGCGAATGCCAGCGATGTTGCGCAGGCCTATCTGCTGCAGCTTGCGGCCTATCGCCTCGCTCTGGCCCAGCTTTTCCCCGAGAAGGCCCTGCGGGCGCAGATCATTTGGACGGACGGCCCGCGCCTTATGCCTATTCCGGATGCACTGATCGTTGAGGCGGAACGCTCGCTCTGGGATCTCGACGTGACCCGCCTTGACGGGGGGTGAGGCCGTCCCTACGTTCCGGCCAGCTTTTCAATGTCAGACCGGCCGCCGCGGCCGGTGCCTCAGGAGATCGAGACATGACCCAAGCCGTTTCGGACCAGACATTCGAGGACGAGGTCCTCAAGTCGACTCAGCCCGTGCTCGTCGATTTCTTCGCCGAGTGGTGCGGTCCGTGCAAGGCCATGGCGCCCGCGCTCGACCAGGTCGCGCAGGAGATGAAGGGCAAGGTCAAGGTCGTGAAGCTCGACGTCGACCGTAACCCGCACGTCACCACCAAGTACGGCATCCGCGCCATGCCGACGCTGCTCATCTTCAAGGGCGGACAGGTCGCGGCCCATCACACCGGTGCACTCGTGCAGAAGAAGCGGCTCGAAGAGTTCATCTCGGGCGCCCTGTCGGTCTGACATCTGTTTCTTCCGGTAGTTGGAAGACGCGAAGGGGCCGCCCGCTGGGTGGCCCCTTCAACTTTTTTGCGGCCGCGCGTGATGAGCGCGGTTGACGGCTGCGACGTGGCGCCAGAGCATCGCGCCGGCAACGGCCCTGGGAGTTGTGGCCATGACGAAGCCAAGGATTGCAATTCTCGGAGCTGGCGCGGTCGGCGGCTACTTCGGCGGACGCCTTGTCCAGTTCGATGCAGCCGACGTTGTCTTCATTGTCCGACCCGCGCGCAAGGCCGCGCTCGAGCGCGATGGGCTGCGGATCGAGAGCCCACACGGGAACCTCACTGTTCGCGTCAAGGCGGGCACCGCGGCGGAGCTTGCCGGTCTCGCGCCGGATTTCATCCTGCTGACCTCCAAGTCCTACGATCTGGACGCGGCTATCGAAACGGTCCGGGGTGTGGCGGGCCCCGATACCGCCATCGTGCCGCTGCTCAACGGCATCGCGCATATCGGCCGTCTCAACGCGGCCTTCGGTCCCCATCGCGTCATGGGTGGCAGCGTGAGCCTGCAATTGATGCAACAGGCCGATGGCCTCATTCGTCATCTCAATGACTGGCAGTACATCACTATCGGCGAGCAGGATGGCGCGATGTCCCAGCGCCTCGGTCGGTTGGAAGCCGCGCTGCGTGCGGCGCGGCTCGACGTGACGGCGAGCGGCGAAATCATGCAGCGGCTGTGGGAGAAGCTCGTCATGCTGGCGACGCTGGCGGCCCTGACGACGCTGTTCGATGCGACCGTCGGTGAGATCGCCTTGGCGCCCGGTGGCAAACAGCTGGCGCTGGCACTTCTGGAGACGAACGCCGCGGCTGCCGCGCATGCTGGCTTCGCCGTGCCCGAGGCGCAGCTCCAGGCGTGGCGTGTGATGTTTGCCGATTCCACATCGAAGTTCTCTTCCTCGATGCGTGCCGACATGCACCGGAACGGACCGGTGGAAGCCCAACATATCGTGGGCTTCATGCGTGATGCTGCCCAGGCCGCAGGCCGCGACACGGCGCTACTGGATGCCGCTTACCTGAACCTTGGCATCTATGACGCGCGCCGGCTGTCTGCTGCCGCGAATGCTGGTGCTTAAGGGACGTTCGCAGATGTACACGACGCTCGACGTCAACCGGATCATCGGCACGATCCAGACCCTGGAGAAGCGCATCGGCGATCGTTTTCCCGGATCGGGCCTTTCGGGAGTCTGCGGCGAACTCAAGACTGCGGCGATCGAGAGCCGGACACGCATCGGCGAGCTGCAGCAGCCAAATTATCTGCTGCGCGGCACCTCGATAGCGGCAATGGTCTGCGGGCTGGTGCTGCTCGGCTATGTCGTCACGATCATCGAGGTGAAACGGGACGCGGAGAATCTTTACGGCGTGCTGCAGGGCTTCGACAGCGCCTTCAACATCGTCGTGCTGATGGGGGCAGGCGCACTGTTCCTGTCGAGCCTGGAGAACCGCTGGAAGCGCCAGCAGGCGATGCAACACCTGCACGAGCTGCGCTCGATCATTCACGTCATAGACATGCACCAGCTCACCAAGGACCCCAGCCGCATCACTAGGGCAGGCGTGACGACCTCCCATTCGCCCGATCGGCCGCTCGCCCCGTTCGAGCTGTCTCGCTATCTCGACTACTGCTCGGAGATGCTGTCGCTGTCGGCCAAAGTCGCGGCCCTTTACGCACAAGGCACACAGGACCCGCTGGTGGTCGAGACCTCCAGCGACCTTGGCCAGATAACCGCCAACATGTCGGGCAAGATCTGGCAGAAGATCACGATGGTGCAGTCGCAGATCGATGCGGAGCATGCTGCGGCCGCCCGGCCGCTGCCGGCTTCCCCAGGCAGCGACAGCAGTGCGGCTTGATCGTGCGAGCCATCTATTGTTCTTATCGGCGTCGACCCGGGGCGATGCGCGGCAAATGTCCTTGAAGATCTTCTTTTTTGCCTTCGAAGGCCGGATTACCCGCCGCGACTGGTGGCTGGGCATGCTGGCGCTGTGGGCGGCCTCGGCGGTCTATTCGCTCGCTGTGAACCCTGAGGCGTGGTTCGGCCATGTTGGCGAGCGGATCCCGGTGACGGCCGCCGAGGTGGTGTTCGGCCTCGCCATGCTCATTCCGCAGACGGCGCTCAATTTAAAGCGCCTGGCTGACCGTGGCTGGGGCGAAGGAGCTGCCTACGGCTTCGCGTTGATGGTCGTCGTCATGTCGCTGCTGATCTCGTGGGGCGCGCTCGAGCCTCTGCAGGCCGTGCCTGTTTCGGCTCTCGACTGGATCGCGCGTGGCCTATTCATGGCGATGAGCCTGTTCATCATCGTCGAGGCGGGCTTCCGCCGCGGTGCTCTCGACGGTAGCAACATGTCATCCGAGATACCCACCGGCGCGGCGATCTCGAGCGGCGCACCGTAATGCGCTGCCTCTCCGTTTCACGTCAGACGAGCCCTGAGCAGCCATGATGCTGGACCCTACCGATCCCGTCGCGCTGACGCAGGCGCTGATCCGCTGCCGCAGCGTGACGCCCGATGAGGGCGGCGCGCTTACGCTGCTTCAGTCTGTGCTCGAGCCGGCAGGGTTCGTCTGCCACCGCATGACGTTCTCAGAGCCCGGCACGCCGGATGTCGAGAACCTGTACGCGCGATTTGGCAATGCCGGTCCCAATCTCTGCTTCGCGGGCCATACGGACGTGGTGCCGCCGGGCGACGAGGCAGCCTGGACGATGCCGCCGTTCGGTGCAGAGATCCACGACCATGTGCTCTATGGGCGTGGCGCAGTCGACATGAAGGGGGGCGTTGCCTGCTTCGTTGCCGCCGCCCTGCGCCATCTCGCGGGACGGGCCGGCGCGGCAGGCGGCTCGCTGTCGCTTCTCATTACCGGCGACGAGGAAGGGCCGTCCATCAACGGCACGGCAAAGGTGCTCGACTGGCTGAAGGCGCGTGGCGAAAAGCTCGACGCATGCCTCGTCGGAGAGCCCTCCAATCCAGTGGCACTGGGCGACGAGATCAAGATCGGACGGCGGGGCTCGCTCAACGGGGAGATCACGGTCGCCGGACGCCAGGGGCATGCGGCCTATCCGCAGAAGGCGGACAACCCGGTTCCCAAGCTCGCGCGCATCATCGACCGGCTGTCGGCCGCGCCTCTCGACGAAGGCAGCGCGAACTTCGAGCCGTCGCGCATCGTCGTCACCGTGATCTCGGTGCCGAATACCGCGACGAATGTCATACCCGGCGCGGCGACCGCGAGATTCAACGTGCGCTACAACGATCTGTGGACCCGTTCGCTTCTGGAGGCTCGCCTTGCGGAGATCTGCGCATCGGCGGCGCGCGAGGTCGATGCGCGCTACGACCTGTCGTTCTCCGGCACCGGTGATGTCTTCCTGACCAAGCCGGGTCCGCTGGTCGAAACGATGCGCGAGGCGGTGGAAGCAAAGACTGGTCGCCGGCCGGCGCTGACGACGGGCGGCGGAACATCTGACGCGCGCTTCATCACGCATCACTGCCCGGTCGTGGAGTTCGGGCTCGTCAATCGCACGATCCATCAGGTGGACGAGCACGTCGACGTGGCGGACCTGCAGACGCTGACTGAAATCTATCAGGATTTCATGACGCGCTACTTCAGCGCCGCGTGAGCCTTCCCCTCCAACGGCTAGCGGAACCGTCGCGTGACGCGGCTCTCCTCGCGAACGATCTGGCCGCCTGGCAGGCTGAAGTCGAACGACAGCAGCGCCTTGCCGCGTCCGCGGGAGGTGCGTCCTCCCGAGCTGACATCGAACGTGAAGTCGAAGGACACGTCGATCATCTTGTCGCTGCCGCCTGCAAAACGCTCGATCTGCATCGAATCGGGAACGAGATCGTAGTGGCGGAACGGCCAGCGGCGGTAATAGGCCAGCTTGTCGAGAATGATGGAGCGGCGGGTCTTGCGCGGTTGTCCGAAATAGGAAACCACCGGAGCGTAAATCTGCTCGATTTCCTCCGGCGTCAGCGGCTCGGACGACAGATAGACGTTCATAATGTATCGGGCCATCGCGTTGGCCAGCGTCTCGTCGTCGATGTTATCGATGTCGACGATCTGACGGCCCGAGGATTGCACCTCTGCCTGCGGCATCTCCGGCGCGGCGGCAGCGGATTGTAATTCCGCCCCCATCAGCGCCAGAACGATGGCCAGTACGCTTGCCTGAACGAGTGTCAGGATGCGTGCATGGGTCCCGAGCATCGCCGCCTCCTCAAAGATGCTCCCGACAGCAGACTCAGCAGACACCATCTGCCTTCCGATTTCAAAACACGATTTGGATTTCTGACAGATCGAACCCGGGCAGCGGCCGAACGAAGAATACGGCCGCCGGGCTTGCTAACATGCGCCCCCGGCGGCCGCCCCGCAGGAACCGGACCTGATGCCCTGGCCTCAGGCAGCGCGATTGCCTCAGGTGGCCGGAAGCACGGTGATATCGCGCACCATGCCGTCGGCGCCCGAGATCGTACCGAGCTTCGACGCCTTGCCGCTTTCGAGCGCGACGGAATAGAGGACGTTGTCAGCGACCAGCCATGCGGTGTTGGCGCCATCCGCGGAGGTGTGAACGTCAAAGCCGTAGGTCTTCGCGGCCGGGATGCCGAGCTTGCCGATCGCCTTCAGCGTGCCGTCGTTGGGCTTGGTCTGCTGGATCAGCGCGACGATCGTCGCGTCGATGTCGTACATCGCCGTTTTCTCGGGCTTGCCGAACGAGTTGGTATAGGCAGCCGCGACCACTGCGGGCTTCTCCCCGGCGTGCATGTCACCGGCTTCGAACGCGAGGCTGCCATCCGTCGTCACCTTGCCGCTGTCGACGTCCGCGCGCAGGTTGGTGCCGTCGGTCGACATGAAGCGCAGCTTGTCGGCCGCCGGATTGAAGTCGACGATGGCGCCGGTGCCCGAAGAGATCATCTTCTCGAGCTTGGACACCTTGGTGGCGGTGCCTGTCTTGGTGTCGATGGTCACGATGCTGCCGTCCGCGGCCACGCCGTAAAGCATCTTGTTGGACGGGCGCACGTCGATGCCGAGCAGTTTGTCCACGCCCTTGACCTTCATCGTGCCGGTGACCTTGGCGGTCTTTCCGTCGATCATCACCAGCGTGTTGTCGCCGACGAGCCCGACAGCCGTGTCCGCGAGCGACGCGGTCGTGGAAAGTGCGATTGCGGCGAACGATGCGACTGCGACATGAGTGGCCTTCATGGGGTCCTCCTGAGGGTTGCAACGATTATCGGGCGGCCGCACATCGCAGGCGCGAGGGGGGAAGGTCGTGCCGCGCCTCGTCCGACCGCCCGATCATGCTGAGAACACGGCGGATGCCGGCGGCGGATGCAGTCTCGATTGAATTTTTTTCCCTCAGGGCACCTGTCGTGCATCCGAAATCGCTTGCGGCGGGTATATGAGAAAGCAGTAGCTGCGTTCTGCCGGACGCCGATGCCTGGAACCTCGATGACGATCGATTTCGCCTCCGTTCTCGCGCAATGCGCTTCAGGCAATAAGCAGGCCCTCAAGTCTCTGTTCGAGGCGGAGGCGGGACGCATGCTGGGCGTCGCACAGCGCATCGTCCGCCGGCGCGATCTGGCGGAGGAGGTGGTGCAGGATGCCTTCGTCCAGATCTGGCAAAAGGCTGCCACCTTCGACGCGAGCCTGGGCTCGGGGCGGGCATGGATCTACACCATCGTCCGCCACCGCGCGCTCAACGTGATCCGCGACGGCGCACGCGAGGATCTGGCCGATGCCGACGCACTCGACGCTTTTCGCGAGTCGGAAGGAGCGGCCGACGACCCCATCGAACGGCTGGATCGCGACAGCCGTCTGCGCGCTTGTCTGGAGGCGTTGCCGACCGAGAAGCGCGAGTGTGTGGTCCTGTCCTATGTCGCGGGCTACTCGCATGGCGAAATCGCCGGCAGGCTCGGCGTGCCGGTCGGTACAGCCAAGTCGTGGGTGCGCCGCGGCCTCAACCTGCTCAAGGAGTGCATGGCATGATCACGCCGTCACTGCCTCAGAGTGAGCTGGACCGCCTCGCCGACGAGTACGTCATGGGGCAGCTTTCAGCGGACGATGCCGCCCAGTTCGAAGCCGTGCTCGACGCACGGCCCGAACTGAAGGCGGCCGTGGCACGCATGCTCGACATGATCGCAGAACTCGATCATGCCGCACCCGAGCGCGAGGTTCCGCCCGACCTGTGGAGGCGCATCGATGCTGCAACCGGTGCGGCGAAGCGCGAAGACGGCGCCGGCGTGCTGCCGTTTCGGCCGAAGGCGGGAGGGACGGCGCCGCGGACCGACGCCAATGTCTCGAGGCGCGCATTCTGGCAGGGCGCAGCAGCGGCGAGCCTCGCCGGCGTTGTGACGGTGGCACTGGCGGTTTCGTTGCGCAAGCCGGAGGCGCCGCGACTGATCGTCGTATTGCTCGACGCGCAGGCACAGCCCGTGTCGCTGGTGGAAGCCTTCCCCGGTCATCGCATTCGCGTGGTGCCGCTCGGCCGCATCGATGTGCCGGCTGGAAAGACGCTGCAGGTGTGGACGCTGCCCGATCCGGCCACTGGTCCGGTCTCGATGGGCCTGCTCGAACAGCCGACGGCGGCGGTGCTTGACGGCCCGCCTCTGCCAGAACCCAAGCTCAATCAGCTCTACGAGATCACAATCGAGCCCGACGGCGGCTCACCGACGGGCAAGCCGACGGGGCCGATCGTCGGCAAGGGCTTCGCGCGTCTGCCGCAGATCTGAGGCGGCGCCGACCAACGGGCAGGATATCGCTTAGCGGAAGTGCTTCGACAGCTTCAGGCCCTGGGCCTGGTAGTTCGATCCCAGGTCCGTGCCGTAGAGCACCTCGGGCTCGTCCTGCATCCGCTCGTAGATGAGGCGACCGATGATCTGTCCGTCTTCAAGAATGAATGGCACTTTGTGGCTTCTCACCTCGAGCACGACGCGTGCGCCGCTGCCGCCTGCCGGAGCGTGGCCGAAGCCCGGGTCCATGAAGCCGGCGTAGTGCACGCGGAATTCACCGACGAGCGGGTTGAATGGCACCATCTCGGCGGCGTACAGGGGCGGCACGTGCACCCATTCCTTGGATGCCAGGATGTAGAACTGGTCCGGATCGAGAATGAGATTCCGCCCGCGGCCATGCCGGCGGATCGGCTCCCAGTAGTCGAGGACGGCGCACGAGCCCGGCGCGTCGACGTCGACGACGCCGGTGTGGCGCTTGGCGCGGTAGCCGATAAGGCCCTGTGCGTCTCCCACCAGATCGACCGACAGTGCAATGCCGCCGCTGATGTCGGCGGCGGCGCCCCCCGAGACGAGCGTGTCGGTCTCATGCAGCCGCGTCAGCTGAGCGTCGCTCAGTGCGGGCAGACCGGCGCGGAAGCGGAGCTGTGACAGGGCGGAGCCGCGCCTAACGACGACGGGGAAGGTCTGCGGACAGATCTCGGCGAAGAGCGGACCGTGGTAGCCGTCCGGGATCGTGTCGAAGGAGCTGACCCCGTCGGCGATGACGCGCGTGAAGACGTCGAGGCGGCCGGTTGAGCTTTTTGGATTGGCGGCGGCAGACAGTCCGGCGGGCAGCGCCAGCCGTTCGAGCAGCGGTACGACGTAGACGCAGCCTGTTTCGAGGACCGCTCCGTCGGCGAGCGGTATCGTGTGCAGCACCAGTTCCTCGAGCCGCCCGGCAACCGTGTCGCGGGGACCGGGCAGGAAACTTGCGCGTACGCGGTAGGCGACATCGCCCAACCGAAGGTCGAGGCTCGCCGGCTGGACCTGCCGGGCGCCGAACTGCTCGGCTGGCTCGATGCCGCCGGCCGAGGCGAGCAGGCGGATCGCCTGCGAAGGCAGGATGCCCTCACGCGCCACGCTGCCGCCCGCTGCTTTGGGGCGCTGCTTGCGTGCGGTGCGCTGGTCGCCACGAGCCTTGCTCATCCTCGCGTCCTCCACGGCCCGCTCTAGCCCATGGTCCCCTTGACGCCAAGGGGCGCCAGGGGCTAATCCCCGGGTCATCGTCGTGGCGATTTGGCCGGCCGGCTTGCAGCCACGTAAAACAACTCGCTAAAGGGCCGTGCGAACCCGGACCACCCAACGGTCCCCGTGCGCCGGTCATCCGGCAGCCGGGACAGTCGGGAGCCGGGTTTTTTCTTGCGCCATCGCCGTGGCGCAGCCGGTCGGACCGACCGGATCAATAAGGGAGCCGCCGCGCATGGGCGAGCAGGACAAGCGCCACATCACCGACGATCCGGCCAGTTGGTCGGCCGAGACGAGGCTCGTGCACGGCGGCGTTCTGCGCTCGCAGTTCGGCGAGACTTCCGAAGCGATGTTCCTCACCCAGGGCTTCGTCTACAAGTCGGCTGAACAGGCCGAGGCGCGCTTCAAGAACGAGGATCCGGGCTACCAGTATTCCCGTTTCGCCAATCCGACCGTTTCCATGCTGGAGGAGCGCATCCGGCTGCTGGAAGGGGCTGAGGAAGCACGCGCCACCGGCTCCGGCATGGCTGCGGTGACCGCCGCCATCCTGTCGAAGCTCAACGCCGGCGACCACATCGTCTCCGCGCGCGCCCTGTTCGGCTCCTGCCGCTATATCGTCGAGGATCTTTGCCCGCGCTTCGGAATCGCATGCACCCTGGTCGATGGGCGCGATCTGTCGGCATGGAAGGCGGCAGTCAGGCCCAATACCAAGGCCTTCTTCTTCGAGACCCCGGCCAATCCGACGCTGGAAGTCGTCGATATCGCCGAGGTTTCCAAGATCGCGCATGCGGCCGGCGCCATCGTTATCGTTGACAACGTGTTCGCGACGCCGTTGCTGCAGCGGCCCTTGGAGCTTGGAGCGGACGTGGTGGTCTACTCGGCCACCAAGCATATCGACGGGCAGGGGCGCTGCCTGGGCGGCCTCGTGCTGGCGTCGAGCCAGTTCGTCAAGGATCACCTGCACGATTTCCTGCGGCAGACCGGTCCGGCGATGAGCCCATTCAACGCCTGGGTCATGCTCAAGGGCCTCGAGACGCTGCCCGTGCGCGTCAAGGCGCAGTGCGACACCGCCGCCCGTATCGCCGATTTTCTTGCCGGGCATCCCCGCATAACACGTGTGCTCTATCCCGGCCGTGCCGATCATCCGCAGCATGCCATCGTAGTAAAGCAGATGACCGGTGGCGGCCAGATCGTGACCTTCGACATCGAAGGTGCAAAGGCGCAGGCATTCGGTTTTCTCAATGCGCTGAAGATCGCTCGCATCTCCAACAACCTGGGTGACGCCAAGAGCCTGGTGACCCATCCGGCCACGACGACGCACCAGCGGCTGAAGCCGGAGGCACGGGCCGAGCTGGGCATCGGCGAGGGCATGGTGCGCCTGTCGGTCGGGCTGGAAGCGGCCGACGACCTCATCGCCGACCTCGACGGGGCACTTGCACGCGCCTTCGCCTGAGGCCGCGATCCGAGCGGGTTGCCTTCACGTGGTGTTGCCTTCACGTGGTATTGACCGGCGGGCGGGCGGCTCTACACTCCGCCCCCGCTGGGACCGCGGGAGGGCCGGTCCCGGGCGCCGCGCGGAGCATGCATGCCCCGGCGCCTGCTGCCGAGCCCATCGACATTCGAGCGCGACGCCAAGCCTGAAAGTGCCGTGATTATGTATGAAGCCGTAACGCGAAGTATCCGCGTCCGCGTCGAGCCGCAGTATGTGGAGGACCAGTCGGCGCCCGAGGAGAGTCATTTCTTCTGGGTCTACACCGTCACCATCTCGAACGAGAGCGACGCGACCGTGCAGCTCAAGTCGCGCATCTGGCGGATTACCAACGCCAGCGGAATGACCCAGGAGGTGCGCGGACCGGGCGTCGTCGGACAGACGCCGGCCATCGCTCCGGGCCAGTCGTTCAGCTACACCTCGGGCTGCCCGCTCGATACGCCGTCAGGAATCATGGTCGGCAGCTACCAGATGATGGGCGAGGGCGGCGAAATGTTCGACATCCAGATCCCGGCCTTTTCGCTCGACAGTCCATTCACGAAGCGCAGTCTCAACTGAACATTATTCGCCGGATCGCCGAACTCTGGCAGCAAGTCCCAAGAGATAACGCGAGCGCCGATCCGAGAGCCCCACGACGATGCACGGTCCGACCTACAGCACCAAGGAACTGCTCGCCCGGCTCGTCGCCTTCGATACGACGAGCCACAAGAGCAACATGGCGCTCGTGCGTTTCGTCGAGGACTACCTTGCCCAGCACGGCATCGCGAGCCATCTCGTGCCGACGGCCGACAGTGCCAAGGCGAGCCTGTTCGCCACCATTGGACCGTCCCGAGGCGGCGGCGTCGCGCTGTCGGGGCATACCGATGTCGTGCCGGTCAATCCGCAGGACTGGCGCACCGATCCGTTCGTGCTCACCGAGCGCGATGGCAAACTCTACGGGCGCGGCACCACCGACATGAAAGGCTTCCTCGCCTGCGTGCTGGCGGCGGTGCCGGACTTCAAGCGCCGGGCGCTCAGAAAGCCGATCCACATCGCCTTTTCCTACGACGAGGAGATAGGCTGTGTGGGCGTGCGGCCGATGATCGGAGAACTGGGCCGCAGCTTGCCGCTGCCCGATCTCATCGTGGTGGGCGAGCCGACCGGTATGGCGGTCGTCGATGCGCACAAGGGGCCGGTGCGCTGGCGCGTGCGCGTCGGCGGACTGGCAGCGCACTCCAGCATGGCACCGCTCGGCGTCAACGCCATCCATTACGCAGCGCGCATCATTGGCGAACTGCAGCACATCGAGGCGGAGCTGAAGGCGCAGCCGGTGGATGACCGGTTCGATCCGCCCTATGCCACGCTCCAGGTGACCGAGATCGAAGGAGGCACGGCCGCCAATATCGTGCCGGTCTCATGCCTGCTGGGCTTTGAGGTGCGTGCGTTACCGGGCCTCGACGTCGCGGCAATCGAGCGACGGCTGCGCGCGTTCGTGGAACACACGTGCTTGCCGGAAATGCGTCATGTGTTTCCAAGGGCCGATGTCGAGATCGAACTCGTCAACAAGGTGCCGCCGTTTGCAGCCTTGCCCGGCTCGGGCGCGGTGGCGCTGGCACTCCAGCTCGCGCAGCAAAACGAAACGCACGCCGTCTCCTATGCGACCGAGGCGGGGCTGTTTCAGGACAAGGGACCGGCCGCCGTGGTCTGCGGCCCCGGTGACATCGCGCAGGCGCATACGGCCAACGAATTCATCGCCACCCATGAACTCGACCGCTGCTCGGGCTTCCTGACGCGGCTCGCCGATTGGGCAGAGACGGCGATCTAACGAGCCTTCCGCCGCCGCGTGTCAGTCGCGTTCGAACAGCTTCAGCTGTCGCTCGTCCTGGCCGCGCGTCTCGGCGGCAAGCTGTTCGATGCGGTCGAATGGCACCTGCTCGGCAAGAATCAGCGACCGCTGTGCCTTGATGGCGCGCACCAGCCCTTCCTGCACCAGATGGAATTCGCCGACCGTCTGGTGGGGCAGGACCGCGGCGGGCTCCAATCCGCTCTCCGACTGGAAGGCCGCCTTGAGCTTGCGGAGCGCGGTGTCTTCGCGCACGCGGCCGATGAACCAACTCGTGATCTGGTCGCGGCTCTTGTAGTCGAGGTCTCCGGGTGACTGGGTGGCGAGCAGCAGGCCGAGCCCGGCGGAGCGTGCGCGCTTCAATAGGCTCTGCAGCGGCTCGGCGGTCGCTGGCTTGGCGTTAGCTGGAATGTAGAGGTCCGCTTCGTCGAACATGACGACCGCCTGCAGGTCGTCGTTCGGGTTGCGCTGACAGAAGCGCAACGCCTCCGAAAGGAACTGCGACACCCAGAACAGGATGTTCTCGTTGTCGCCGAGGAAGCCCGTGTAGATGATCGAGAGGCGCGTGCGGCCATCGCGCGCGAACGGACCCAGGCCTAGGAACCGCTCCATCGACAGCGCCTCGCCGCCGATCTCGAACAGCGCAGCGTTGCGATGCCTGAGGCTGTCGAGCTGGGCGACCAAATCGCGGCGCAGCTTGCCCGAGGGGTCCATGCGCTGCGTGAGGTCGGACAGCTCGGGGTCCTCGTCCTCGAGCAGGTTGATGAGATCGGCCAGCGTCACTTCGCGGGAGTGGCGAGCCCCCAGGATGCGCAGAGCAACCGACAGCGTGCCGGACTGCTTCTGGTGCGTCGCCGAGTTCTTGAGGTGCAGCATGTCGCCAAGCGCCGCCGCCGACAGGTTGGCGAGCAACTGCTGCTCATGGTCGGGCAGCTCGTTGATACCGTTGGGCAAGAGCGTAATGGAGATCGGACGGCCGGAGGCGCGGCCGGGCGTGTAGACGGCAACGTCGATGGCGTCGGCGAGCTTTTCGCGCTCGGCGCCGCGTTCGGTCGTTTCGTCGTCGTCGGCGCGCCATACCTCGGGATTTGCGTAGCTGCACAGGTCGCCCTTGCGATCGATGAGGATCGCGGGGATGCCCTTCTGCAGAAGCTGCTCGATGAGCGACAGGGCGAGTGTGGTCTTGCCCGAGCCCGAGCCGCCCAGCACCGCAGCATGCCGTTTCAAAACGCTGGTATTGAGCGTGACGGGACGCGCCCGTCCGCCGATCTGCCGTCCGGCGAGAATGCTGGAGCCCTCGCGGCCGTTCTCGTCGAGGATCACCGACAGCGGGAGATCGTCGTTCTCAGGCGGATCGATTGCAGTTGTGGCACCGTCGACAGGCAGCACGGGTGCGCCCAGGCCGTCCGCGTCGACCGGCTCTAGCACGATTTCGGATTCGCCTTCAATTCCGCTCTGGGCGGGAGCTGTTTCCGGGCCGGCAGTGGCGGCACGCGCTTCGCTGGTGCCTCCGACGACGCGCGGCATCGTGCGGCCGAGCAGATCGAGGCGAAGCAACTGGATCACCGCGATCAGGTGCGACAGCAGCTTGGCTTCGGCGAACCACTTGGGGAACCCCGGATCGTTCCTGTGGAAGGCGTGGAACTCGCGCACGGTCATCATGCGCTCCCACTCGGCAATTGGGATCGACAAGGCCCGGCCGCCGCACTCGCGGAACTTGCGCATCGCCTGCGCGGCCTGGCTCTTGGTATTGGGGGGATAGTCGGAGGCACGCAGGATGAAGGCGCTGCGGCCGGCAAGCGACGTCAGCACGGTGTCGAGCTGCCGCTTGAACGCGCCGCCCTGGATTTTCCTGTTGCACAGAAATACCCGGGTCTGCGTGTCGAGGCCGTTGCGCTGGCGGATCGAGACGTCGATCGCCGGCAGATCATCGGCGATCTCCAGGCGCTTGGTGGTGATCTCGACGGCGCCCGCCCACTCCGCGGCCGCAAGGTTCATGGCCGAGGTCAGCACGTCCATGAGCTCGTTGTCGTCGGACGGCATCTCCGCTTCCGAGGCCGTATGGAAGCGCTCCCACATGTCGCGGTAGTCCACCTCGATGAGCGGGATTGGTGCCGGCCGCGGCTGCGGCGGCCCGAAGCCAAGCCCCAAGGCGGCGGCCAGCGTCGAAATGAAGGCCGGGCGCGTACCGGGTACATGATCCTGTGCCGCGGCTGGGCGTGCGGGCGCGCTGTCCTCGTCGGTGGCATCGGTGTGTGCGCGCAGGCGGTTCTGCGCGTGTTCGAGCAGACGCCGCGTCGAAAGTCCGCTGAACTCCTCGAAGAACTGCGGGCCGAAATAGGCGGCCGGGTCCGAGTAGACCACGGCATCGGTACGGTTCTGCGCCTCGTGGCTCAGCCGCTTGGCGATGATGAGACGCGCTTCGTCCGCCGTGCGGCTTTCGTACAGCGCGACGGGGCCGGCCTTCTCGATACGATCGCGGTAGGACTGCGCCAGCGGCTCGCGTACCTGGGCGTAGAAGTCGTCGAGGCAGGAGATGACGACGATCGCGGTGGGCACGCGGTTGGCAATCTGGATGAGATCGCGCACGGCCTTCTGGAACCGCTCCTCCGCGTCGTCGAAGAAGCGCAGGTCCTCGACCTGGTCGATGCAGAAGACGAGCGCCGCGCCCGAGACCGTCCACATCAGCCTGCCGAGGCTCTCGATGATGTCGAATGCGCGTCCATCGCCGACGTTGGGATCGAGAGCGGCGACGCTCTCACGGCTCATGTCGTTGAGCGGACGGCATTGCAGGTACTGGCGCACGCGCTGCTCGATACGCGGGTCGCGGCGCTCCAGATAGAGCAGTGCCCGCACCACGTTGACGTCGATCGATTCGTCAGCGAAGCGCGGCGAGGCGACGATCTCGTCGGCAAGCTCGTGCACGAGCCGGGCAAGCTGACGCTCGTCAAGAGCGCCGTCGCGCAGCGGCTCAAGTGACGTCTCGGCGACCATGTCGGCGGCGGCCAGTAGGTCTCGCGTGAGGCGGGCCAGTCCCGTTTCGCCGCCATCGTCGGGGTCGTAGGGCCGTTCTAGCGAGGCAATGAGGCGGCGCAGATAGTAGTCGGCGTAGTTGGCGATGTCGGGCGACATCTGCGCATAGCCCAGGTAGGCCTTACCTTTGCGATGCGCGCCGGTGCGCAGCGCGCGGATGAGATGGGTCTTGCCGGCGCCCGATTGTCCGTGGAACAGCAGTATGCGGGCCTGCGCACTGGCGCCGCGCGCGCCCCGGCCGGCGGTGATCTCGGCGAGCAGGTCGTAGAACTTGCGCCGCGCCTTCTGGTGCACCTCCTCCACGTCGACCGGGTCGGCGCGCCAGATGTCGTCCTCCCAGGTGATGGAGTGCTCGAAGGCCTTCGACAACGTGTCGGGCGCGACAGCCTTGAGGGCTTGCTCAGCCATGAAAGTTCAGTTCCTCGAACATCTTGCCGGGATGGCCGCCGGGGCCTAGTCCTCGACGCGCACGAAATGCCACTGGGTGTTCATGTAGCTGATGGCCGAGTCCTGAATTTCCTTGATGTTGTTTTTGTTTTTCAGGTCGGCAGTAGCGAGCGCGAGGCCACCTGCCCGGTGCGCTTCCACCAGCATGCACTTGAACTCGATCTCGGATAGTCCCCACTCCGGCCGGGCGTCGCGAATCGCTGGCCAGACCTGAGAAATAAACGCACGCCGGTTGCCTGGCCAGCCCTCCGCGCACCGGCCGGCCTGACGCGCCACCTCGGAGACGAAGGACGGCAAGTCGGGGCGCATCAAGGGCAGACTGGCCTGCGCGGGCGCGGTGTCATTGGCCGGCGACGGGGTGCGCTGGGCCCGGACCGGGGCAGAGGGCTTGAGCGCAATGCCGGGCGCCACCGACGGCTTCGTGGCAGGTGTCGCGGCATCGGCCGAGCCGTCGAGCAGTTCGCTGACGAAGCGCTTGAGGATCTGCGCCCGAAGGACGTCGAGCGTCGGCTGAACGGCCTCGGCCTGCTCGGCCGCCAGTTCGGCGATCAGTCGGCTGTCGGAAACGAACTCGCGCGGGCGACGCGACAGCTGGCCAGCGAGCAGGCGTCCGGCCTTCGCTGACAGTCCGGTGCCGCTACCCAGCCCGCTCTTGATCTTGTTGCCGAAGGCTCGCTCCAGGGCCACCAGGGCCAGCTCGCCCCGCAGCTTCGCTGGCGATGTCTTGAGCCGCCGCGGCAGGCCGAACGCCTTCTGCACGATGACGGCGCGCAGCCCCTCTGGTGTGCCGAGCGCCTTGAGTTTCACCGCTGATTCCGCCTCCAGCCCCAGGGCGCGGGCGATGAGCAGGCTGTCGCGCACGCCAGCCCACGGGCCAATGGGGCCCGCCTTGCGCAATTTGAGTGCCTCGGCCGCCGCTTCCAGACCCGGGATCGTCGCCTCGTAGCGCCCGCGGCGGCTGTCGGCGAGGCCCGCCCGGGTGACCTGCTCCAGGATCGCCTCGGCCGTCTGGCGCCATTCTCCGGGCGATAGCCGGTGTGCCACCAGTTGGCCCAGGTCGCGTATGATTTCGGCGCGCGTCGCCCCGCCGTCGGCGGCGATGCGGGCGAGCACGATCCCGTTGAGGGCGCTTTCGGAAGGCGCTGGTGCGGGCGCAGCCACCGGCGGCGCGGACCTGCCTATCGTCGAGATTGCCATGCCTGTCCTCTCCCCCCGTGCCGGACATACGCATCGAGCGGCCGCATCACGCGGCGAATCACCACCATCTCTGGCGGCATAGTCCGCGATCGGCCGGGGCGAGGAAAGCGCGGCAGAACCGTTACCCGCGCTTTTCCAGCGTCTTGAAGCGGCACTCCGCCGCCGGTCGCGCCGCTCAAGGTTTCGCCCCGCGCCGGTCAAATTGAGGACACCTTGTTGCGGCGAAATCTGAAGACACGGTCGAGGGATAGTGGATTGCGCCAGCGTTCCGGGCGGCGCCTGCGCACAGCGCCCGAATCACCCGCATGTCCGCTGGAACAGAAATTTTTACGTTAACGGCCGGTTAAGGGGTCCTAAGCGATGCTGACTGGAAACACCGCGCGTCGTCCTGCGGGAGCACATGTCATGCATCGCTTTTTCGTCATCGCCTCGGCCGGGCTTCTGCTCTGCGGTTGCGCCCTCAACTCGGGTTCGATCTCGAGCGGTTTCGCCGACAACGGCGCGCCTACGGCTTCGATTGCGCGGCCCTCGTCCGGGCATGCGCTTGGCGGCGATCCGGGTATCCGCCGCAGCGGTGGCGGCACGCGCGTCGCCAAGCTCGACGATCGCGCCCCGACCGGCAGCTACGAGACCGCACCTCCCGGAGCGCTGTCCGACCGCGACTACTCCAACACCAGCCTCGACGTCGAGCGCGCCCGCGACATCATCAACCAGTACCGCCGCGACAACGGCCTGAAGCCACTGCGGCTCAATGCCGAGCTGACGGCGGCCGCCAAGGCGCACTCGCGTGATCTGGCCAAGTGGGACCGGATCTCCCATTACGGTTCGGATGGTTCCAACCCGTGGGACCGCGTCAAGCGCGCCGGCTACAAGGCGCGCCTGGCGGCGGAAAACGTCGGCACCGGGCAGGTGACCTTCGAGGAGGTCATGAAGGGCTGGCGCAACAGCCCCGGCCACAACAAGAACCTGCTGCTCTCGGACGCCGAGCACATGGGCCTCGCCCTGGTTCAGGATCCCAAGACCGAATTCAAGAGCTTCTGGACGCTGGTGCTCGGCTCCTCGATGTAGAGCGGGCTGCCACCGGCACACTGCTGACCACCAGAGTGGGCGTGCGAGGTTAGTCCCTCGCCGCCCACAACTGTTTTGTTTCACCGGCGCCCGACGTTGCGCCAGATGCCGATTTCGAGCCCGAGGCGCCGGCGAGCCACGGCGTAATTAAGCAGCGCCGCCGTTGTCAGCGACAGTGCGGTCGCCGTCGCCGCGCCGGCGAGGCCGAAGCGCGGCACCAGCGCAAAATTGAGCGCGACATTGAGAACGGCGGCGGCCGCCAGCACGGTCGCGCACAGGCGCTGCTCACCCAGCATGTTGAGCAGGAATTCCGCCGGACCCATCGCCGAGCGGAACAGGAAGCCCACCACCAGCACCAGCATCACCGGATATCCCGACACGAACTGCGGACCGAACAGCATCAGCAGCGGCCGGCCGAGCACCAGAATGATCGCGGCGCAGGCGAGCGACGGCCAGAAGGTCCAATTGACGGCGTCGCGCACGAAGGCGCGCAGCTCCGCCTTGTCGCCGCGTGCGTGGAGAGCCGAGAAGCGATTAGCCACCGCGCTGCCCACCGCGTAGTGGACGAACATGATGAGGCTCATGGTCTTGGCGGCGGCGAAGTAGATGCCGACCTCGGTCGGTCCCAGATAGCGGGAGATGACGAGGACATCGGTGTTTTGCAATGCAAGGTCGGATGCTGCCATCATCAGCATCGGTGCTGAAATGGCGAGCCACTGGCCGAAGTCGTAGCGCCGCTCTCCCGGCCCGATGGTGGCGTCGATGCGCCGGTTGACGAGCAGGGTCTGCACCAGCGCCGTCAGCCACGTGGCCGCGATCGCGGCACCTGCCGCCGTCGTGGCCTTCATGTCGAGGCCCGCTGCGTGCGCCATGACCATTGCCAGCAGCAACAGCGAGGGCCTGAGCACGTAGGGCGGCAGCAGCGCGATGGTCATCCACGCCTTGCCCCTGCCGACGCCGTCCTGCACGTCGGTGAGCGTAAACATCGGGATGCAGGCGAGCGCGATGAAAAGCGGCAGCACGTAGTGGTTGTCGAGGTGTTCGCCCAGCAGCCAGAGCAGGGCGCCGGCTGCGAACGCCACAGCCGTGGAGAGCCCCAGAGCCGCGAAGCGACCGCCGCGCAGGAGCCCGCGCAACAGTGACGTCTCGCCCGTCTCGCGATAGTGCGGAATGAGGCGGATCATCGCCAGGTTGAGGCCGAGGTGGGACAGTCCGCCCAGTACCAGAACCCACGTCCAGACGAAGACGTAGATGCCGTACTCGAAGCCCCCCATCCAACGGGCGAGTACAATCTGAGACAGATAGAGCAGGGCGGCGCTCGCCACGCGCACCGTAAAGGCGATGAGCGCGTCACGCTGCGTGCGGCTGGTCTCGTCGTCGGCGCGCAGGATGCGGCGTATCGTGGCAACAGCTTTGGGGACGGGCGCAAAGTCCATGCGCTCGGCCTGAAGTGGCGGAGAAGTCGTCTCCTGCTGCATTGCCCCTCGTGTCGGCGCGCCCGGCCCTGCGGGTCTGCCGTCGTAGCGTGCTAGTGCTAACCTGCGGCGAGCCGCTGCCGCTCGCGCTGGCGCACCAGCTCGGCGACACCCGCCCAGGCCCATGACCGGCCCGCGTCGCCGCGTTCGGAGTGGACCGTCGAGAAGAACTCCGCGACGTCGGCCGCCAGGGTGCCGTGTCGGGCCTCCAGCGTCGACGCCATGAAGGTGACATCCCGCGGGGACGGTGTGGCGTCTTCGTCGGGGTGCCAGCGCGATATCAACATATTCGCCTCAAGACCTCGTTAATTCCTCTGTCCACGGCGCCAGGCCGGGATTGTCGAGAACCCGGGTAAGCAAGATCAGCGCCACAAGCGGCGAGGCGAAGCCGCGGCCCGCATGGTCGAAACGGGAATTTCGCTAACGGCCCGATCGGCGCAGGTGGTAGTTTCAGCGGCAGGGAGGCGACCCCGATACGCCTTGGAGCCCGACCAATGCCGAACCCGCGATGCAATGCGAGCCCGCCAAGGTCACGCTTCAGCGCGGCTTGGCTCATGTTGGGAGCCCTGATGCTCGTGCTTGCGGTTTCCGCACCCACTGCGCACGCCGAGCAGGGCACCGGGGCCGGTGGCGACAGCGGTGCCAAATTGAACCGGGTTCCGCCCGCATCGAAAAGCGAGAACGGTCCGCGATCTCCGGCCGATCGCCCTCCCGCGGCCGAGCGTCCCAGAAGCGACGACGGCGAGGACGGGCCTCCGTCTTTTGGCGGCGGCGGCTGTCCCTATCGCGGGCAGCAGCTCGAGCTCATCGTGTAGGTCGCCGGGACGCCACGTCTGTCATTCGGACGCTTGGCCACGGATGCTCGATCGAAGGCACAGCCCTCTGGCGCTTGCGGCACGCCCGCTCAGTTGCTTGCCTTGGGCTTCTGGGGTGCGGGCGCTGCTTCGGCGGCCTTGCTTGCGGACTTCTTGGCCGCCTCTTTCGCCTTGCGGCGGACTGAGGCCCGCTGCGTCCGCGACTTTAGCGTCTTCACTCGCCCGGCGGTCCTTGGCCGATAGCCGCAGTCCCACGACCGCACGCTGGTGCGGATCGACATGATGCCCTGGGCGTCCGCATCGAACGGAAGATTGTCGATGTTGGTTGTCTGGAAGAACGTCTTCCAGCCGTAGTGCTGGAAGCCGTGCTCCAGCAGGCTGGCCGCGCGCAGCGTGCGCTCCGCGCCCGTCGGCTCGCCCAGCACGACGGCGACGAGCTTCGTCCCGTCGCGCGTGGCGCTCGCCACGACGTTGTAACCGCTGTCGCAAATGAATCCGGTCTTGAGCCCGTCGGCGCCCTCGAATGTCTTCAGCAGCGCGTTGTGGGATGAAATGCGCCGCTTGCCGATCTGGAAATTGGGTTCCGACCAGTAATGCGCATGCTCGGGGAAATCGCGCAGGATGGCGCGGGACAGTTTCGCCAGATCGCGCGCGGTCGTCACCTGCTCTATGGCCGGCAGCCCGTTTGGATTGACGAAGCGCGTGCGCGACATGCCGAGCTTCTTGGCGGTGTCGTTCATGATTGTGACGAAGCCGTCGACACTGCCACCGATCTTCTCGGCGATCATCACGGCAACGTCGTTGGCCGATTTGATGATCAGGGCCTTCAGCGCGAGGTTCATCGACATCTCGGTGCCGATCGGCATGCCAATCTTGCTTGGCGGCTCCTTCTGGGCCGCCTCGGTGCAAGTTACCTTGCTGTCGAGCGTGACCTTGCCGTCACGGATCGCCTGAAAGGCGATGTAGGCGGTCATGATCTTGGTAAGGGAGGCGGGGTGCCAGAGGTGGTCCTGATCCTCGGCATAGAGAACTTTGCCCGAGGTTGCCTCGAACAGAAGCGCAGGACCGGCCGCCGCCGGATTGGTGCCCACGACCGCTAGCCCAATGACGAAAGCGCAGATTCCGCCGAAATGATTTCGCGCGAGCATGAGCTTCCCCGGATCAGTATCCGTCGCGCATAACATATTCGCTTTCGCAGGCACAATGCCGCCCCGGCAGAAACATGGACGGTGTGGGGCGAATGCCTCATAGCGGCATCGATGCATCAACCTTTGGGTGTCGCGCAAAGCAAGTGCTTTCCTGATGGGCGGTCGCTGTAAGCTCGTCAGATTGCAGGAAGATCGCGGGCTTGCGTGACGAGGGCCACGCGTAGCGGCTTGACGAGGCCGCGGATGGCAACCTGCTCGACGGGCAGACCGGTTGCGGCGAGCCCGGCAGCGGCAAGCACGTCGGCGGAGACTGCGAGCTGAGCACCGCGCTCCTTGGCGAGGCTCTCCAGGCGGCTCGCAGCATTCACGGGACGGCCGATCACGGTGAGGGTCGCCGAACCCGGCGCCCCGATCCGTCCGATCACGAGCGCTCCCGCGTGCAGGCCCATGGCACAGGCCAGCGTCCGTCCGATCTCGTCGCGATAGCGTTCAGAGTAGTCGGCGAGCACGCGATCGATCTCGCGCGTGGCGCGCAGCGCTCCGCGGCAGGCGTCGGGCAGCGGAGCATCGTGTCCGAAAGCCGCCATCAGCCCGTCGCCCATGTACTTGTCGATGCGCCCGCCGTGAGCCTCGATGGCGCCGGCCACGGCCGAGAAGATGCCGTTGAGGAGGAATACGACGTCGTAGGGTAGGCGCGCCTCGCTCAGCGCCGTGTAGCCGCGCAGGTCGAAGAAGAGGATGGCGAGCGGCCTTTCGATGCCCTGTTCCTCAGGCGCACGGGATGCGCGCGCCGCGTGCGGCGCCACGATGCGTCGGACGGTGAGGTCGTGCCGGGGGCGGACCTGACACGCTAGCCGCACGCCCGGTGGTGCGCCGACGCTCTCCAGCGTCCGCAGCTCGGCCGCCTCGGGAGGCGGCAGCTCGTCGAGCCCGGAGGCGACGGCGACGCGGCAGGTGGAGCAGCGCGCGCGCCCGCCGCAGACAGCGGCATGCGGTACGCCAGACATGCGGCTGATCTCCAGCAGCGTCGGGCCCGGTAGCGCGCGTACCAATGGACCGGCAACGTATTTCACCGACATGCGGCCAGCGCTCGCGCGCAGGGCCATGCGCATCAGCGGTACGGCCAGAGCAAGAGCGGCGAGTGCGAGGAACGTCCACTGTACCGCCTGCTCGATGGCGACGATGCGGGCGACCGCTTCCGCGTCCGGCGCGCGCGCCGCAGCGTAGAGTGCATCGCGCGCGCCGGGCACGGTCAGGCTCGCTGCGACCTCGCGCCCCGCGGCGATGAAGCCGGTCAGCGCGAGGATGGGCATTGCCGTGGCCGCCGCCAGCAGCGGTGCCTGCCAGCGGCGCCATGCCGGGTGCAAACGCAGCCAGTAGTGCAAGCCGATCGTGCCGTGCACCCACACGAGTAGCAGCAGGGTGGATTGCGCCCATGCAAAGTCCGGCCACAGCGTCGCAAGCTCGTAGCGATAGGTGTCGTCTGTGCCGGCGATCTCGTGCGCGCCGCGATTGAACGCGACGTGCTGGATGAGCAGGTAGGGAATGGCCAATCCCGTCGCGATCTGCACCGCTTCCCACACGGGCATCCTGAGGGTCGCACGCCGTGCGAGTTTGAATAGCGCGAGCCCTGCGTGCACAAGGATCGCCATCGCCAGGATCGCCGTGCCGGGCGGGCTGCGCGTGACTGCAAGGCGCCAGCGCTCGGCGGCGACCATGACGTCGAGCCCGGCGAGGCCCAACGCATGATTGGCGAAATGCGTCGCTGTGAATGTCATCAGCACGAGGCCGGACGCGAGCCGCACGCGCTGGGCCGTGGTGCCGCGCAGGAGGATGTGCATGGGTCTCAGCACTCGTGGCGGGGAGCACTGCCAGTGTGGCACGAACTCCGCCCTGCGCGAATACCGTCATGACGTGAGAGCCGGAAGCGGCTTCAGCTCCGGAGGCCGGCGGACCTGTGATACTCGCGGCGCAGCCCCACCAGCAGGCTGGCGCACATGGCGATCAGGACCAGCGCGAACGGCAGGCCGGTGGAGATGGCGGCAGCCCGTAGTGCCGCCAGTCCGCCCCCGACCAGGAGCGCAATGGCCACCAGACCTTCGAACGCTGCCCAGAAGACGCGCTGGGCGACAGGCGCCTCCAGCTTGCCCCCGGCCGTGATCGTATCGAAGACGAGAGAGCCAGAGTCGGAGGAGGTGACGAAGAAGACGATCACCAGCACCACACCGACGGCGGAGGCCACACCGCCCAGGGGGAGTGGCGCCAGCATGCGGTAGAGAGACAGCTCGGGCGTGCCGTCGCGCATTGTCTGCATTACGCCCTGGTAGCCGTCGGCAAGATACTGATGGATCGCCGTTCCGCCCATCGCGGTCATCCACACGACGGTGACGGCGAGCGGCACGAGGCAGGCCGCCGTGATGAACTCGCGGACCGTGCGGCCGCGCGATACGCGGGCGATGAACATGCCCACGAACGGCGACCAGGAGATCCACCACGCCCAGTAGAACGTGGTCCAGCCATGCAGGAACTCCGTATCGGGCCGGTCGACCCAATTGCTCAGCGCCGGCAGGTAACGCAGGTAGTCAATGGTCGCCTGGGGGATGCTTGTCAGGATGAAAAGCGTCGGACCGGCGACGATGACGAAGACCAGGAGGGCGATCGCCAGCACCATGTTGAGCTGGCTCAGACGGCGGATACCGGCATCGAGCCCCGCGACGACCGACATGGTGGCCACCATCGTGATTGCCACGATCAGGAGGACCTTGGTCTGCAGCGTCTGCGGCACGTCGAACAGGTCGTGCAGGCCGGCCGCGGCTTGGCTGGCACCAAAGCCCAGCGACGTGGCAAGCCCGATCAGGGTCGCAAAGACCGCAAGCGTGTCGATGACATGCCCCGGCCAGCCGAACACGCGACGGCCGATGAGCGGATAGAACGCCGAGCGGATCGATAACGGCAGATCGTGATTGTAGGCGAACAGACCCAGCGCAAGCCCGACGACCGCATAGATCGCCCACGGATGGATGCCCCAGTGAAAGATGGTGGCGGCCATCGCCACCCGAGCGGCAGCCTGAGCGTCGTCGGCCGGCACGCCTAGGGGAGGCTCGGTCATGTGATAGAACGGCTCGAGTACGCCGAAGAACATGAGGCCGATGCCCATGCCGGCCGAGAACAGCATCGCGAACCAGCTGGTGTAGGAATGATCGGGCCGTGCATCGGGACCGCCCAGGCGCACGCGTCCCCAGGGTGACACCACCAGGAGCGCGCAGACGGCAACGACGAGGTTCCCCGTCAGCATGAACAGCCAGTCGAAGGTGCTCGTGAGCCAGGGCCGCAGCGCGGTGAGAAGCGCTTTGGCCTCGGACTGGAACAACAGGGTGACGGCGACGAAGCCGATGACGGTCAACGCCGACACGATAAAGACGGGATTGTGGATGTCGAGGCCGAACACCTCGATGTTATCCTGGCCGACGACGTGCCCGGTTTCGTAATCCGCGTCTGCGTCCGCTCCGCCGTGGCGCTCCAGGGGCGTGCTCATGGCGGCCCCGTTCAACCCTTGTCGAAGCGAAAAATGCCCCAGGCGAGATAGCCCTTGTCGGCGCCAGAGACCCAGTTCCCCAGTCCGGCCAGCATCCGGTCGATATAGGCGGGGCTGGCGCTGCGTTCGATTTCGGCGCGCCGGTTCGCAAGCTCCGCCCGCACGCGGGCGTAATGCGCACGCAGGTGCCCTGTCAGATTGTCGAAGCGCTGCTGAGTGAAACCAAGGCGTGTCAGCTCCTGCCGGTAGAATCCTGGTGAGGCCAGCGTCTCCAGATGGATGCGGTCGAGGATGGGCTGCAGCACACCAACAGGGCAGCCATCGGCCTGCATCGGATCGGTGAATACGAACCGGCCGCCGGGAGCGAGTACACGGTTCACTTCCTCAAGCACGCGCCGACGATTGGCGCTGTGCAGGATTGCGTCCTGTGACCAGACCACGTCGAAGGCGGCATCGGCGAAAGGCACCCGCTCGAAATTGCCGTGCACCACGCGCACGCGATCATCGAGCCGCTCCTGCCGATTGCGGAGCTGGTTGTAGGCATTCTGCACGTCGGACAGGTTGAGGCACGTAACATGACAGCCGTGCTCGCGTGCCAGATGCCGCGCGGCGCCGCCGTAGCCCGCGCCGATGTCAAGCACGCGCGTGCCTGGCCTGAGATCATCCACTGCGGCGGCCATGGCCACCACGGTGTTGTGGCTGGCGGTGGCGACGTCGAGGTCCGGCGGATCGTAGATGCCGATGTGGATGTCGTCGCCGCCCCATATCTCGCGATAGAACGTGTCCGCATCCGTGCTGTCGTAGTAGGCCTCGGCGAGATCGACCGCCGTCTTCCGCTCACTCCGCGACATAGGTCTTCTCCGCGACGTGGACGAGGAAGTCGGGGTCGTGGTCGTCGTACGTTTCCTGGAAGTCGCCGTAAGTCTTGATCCGCTGGAAGCCGACCTCCTTCATTAGCCGCCGCGCTTCGGCTCGCCGCAACGGAAACATGTTGAGGTTGAATGTGGAGCCATCAGCGAACGAGTAGCGGAAGCGGGCGAGGCCGTCGTCGACGTGCTCGGGTTCGGCCACCACGTCGGTGCCGCAGTAGTAGTACTTGTGCTTGCTGTCGAAGCCGACATCCAGAATGGCGTCGTAGTTGCGCTGATCCAGGATCAGGAGGCCGTCGTGCTTCAGCGCCGAGTAGAACTCGGCCAGTGCCTTGCGGCGGTCGCGCTCGACGAACAGGTGGGTGAAGGAGTTACCCAGACAGATGATCGCGTCGAACTTGCCGTGGATGTCGCGGTTGAGCCAGCGCCAGTCGGCATGGACAGTCTTGAGCACGTGACCGTGCGCGCGGGCGTTGTCGAAGGCCTTGGCCAGCATCTCGGCGTTGCCGTCGGCGCTCGTGACGTCAAATCCGGCGTTGAGCAACTGGACCGAATGGAAGCCGGTGCCCGTCGCGACGTCGAGCACCTTGTGCTTGCGGCGAGCGCGCAGCATGTCGATGAAGAACTGGCCCTCGCTGGCGGCGCGGGCCTCCCAGTCGATCAGGCTGTCCCACTTCTCGACGAAGGTCTGCACGTACTCCTTCTGGTAGTTGTTCGTGTCGCGCACCTTGATCGGATCGGAACCGAACTGCTGGGGTCCGCAGACACGTGCGGGAAGAGCTCTCACAGACGTCATTGGCACCTTCTTTCAGCCTTGCTGCCTTTGGCGCCGGCTCCGACGCTTGGATTGACAGCGCCGCGCGATGCGTCGGCCACGCGTGGCCACAGCTCCAAAATCCTCAGTTCTGCAGGATCGGCCGGACTATAGGGTCACAATTTGCAGGCGTCCATTATTAATTTGACATCAAAAGAATATGATGATGTCAGAAAGCGGCAGTGTCGAAGTAGTTCAAATAGCAAGTAAAAAATGTGATTATCACAACGAAGTCTTGAGTTGGCATCGTGATACTTGCGTCTGGGCGACCTATAGGCGCCAGAAGCTGTGCCGGAACAGGCTTGTTTTGCGTCTCGGCCTCACTCCCCGGTTCGGCGCGCCGCATGGAATGCTGCGATCGGCCAGGCGCGGTGGTCAGCGCCGGACAATCCTGCGCCATGGGCGATGAGGCGGGAAGTCGGTCGAAGCTTCGGTGCCCGCGCGTCGGTCGCGGTGGTGTTGAGTGGTGCCCCTGGCCAGACTCGAACTGGCACTCCCTTGCGGGAAACAGATTTTGAATCTGCCGCGTCTACCGGTTCCGCCACAGAGGCCCATGCGCGCCGCGCAACGGACTGCGTCGGCCGGCGCGCATATTAGCCATGGGTCGGGGGCGGTCAATGACGGCAAAGTGCGCTCTTCGACGCTACTCGCCGGACGTGGTGATGAGGAACACCCGGCGGTGCACGCATTGGATCTCCGACACCACGACCGGGGATCCGGCGGTCAGACCGCCGGCATTCGTGACGTTGTAGGCCACCACCTCGCGGCCGTCGGCGAGGCGGACGAGTGCCGAGACCTCGCCGCTCATGCCTTCGCCTGGGCTCATCGACAGCCGCCAGTTGACGAACGTGCCGTTGTGGTGGGCCGCCGGTGTGAGGCTGCAGTCGCGCTGCGGCGGTTCGGGGAGATGGGTCAGGAACCACGTGGCTATGGCAGCCAGAAGAACGAGCGCGGCTATCACCGGCAACAGCCAGAGGCGCCATGAGCTGCCTTGCGCGTCGATCATGTCGCTCGTCCGCGTGTCTCGCGGTCCCGGTGCGGCGCGCGGCGGGCAGGATCACCGATCGCAATTTCGGCAGAAGTTCGCGGCATCGGCCAAGACCACTCGCCTTGCGCCGTGCATGGGCGGTTGTTCGGCGCCCAAGTCTAAGCTGCGCCGGGTGGAGTGGGAAGGCTCGGTCATCCCGGCCGAGGCGCAAGGAGAGGCGGCGGCCGGGATATCTGAGTGCTGGTTGGCTGGCGACCGGAGGCCGCATGGCTCTCCGAGCGGCTCCAAAGCCCGCAATCGGCGGGCCTGCCCCAGCGGCTCAAGGCCCGCGGGCTTGGGTCGTGTGCAGGTTGGATTGTGTGGGATGCAGGCGCTCACTGCATCCCACACGAGCACGTCGCCACGGGGAGTGGAGAGACGGTGCCCAGACTGTTTCCCCGACCAGAAGGTCAGGCGACTGCGGAAATGCTTCCGCTGGAGGCCGTCGAAACCGACGCGATCGTCTTCAGGATCTGGGAAGCGATCTGGTATGGGTCGCCCTGGGAGTTGGGCCGGCGATCTTCCAGGTAGCCCCGGTAGCCGCTATTGACGAAACTGTGCGGAACGCGGATCGAGGCCCCGCGGTCGGCAATGCCGTAGCTGAATTTGTTCCACGGCGCGGTTTCGTGCTTTCCGGTCAGGCGCAAATGGTTGTCCGGACCATAAACGGCGATGTGGTCGTTGAGATTGCGCTCGAAAGCCGACATGAGCGACTCGAAATACTCTTTGCCGCCGGTTTCGCGCATGTACTGCGTCGAGAAATTGGCGTGCATGCCCGAGCCGTTCCAGTCGGTATCGCCGAGCGGCTTGCAGTGGAATTCGATGTCGATCCCATACTTTTCCGTCAAACGGAGCAGCAGGTATCGAGCCATCCACATTTCGTCAGCGGCCTTTCTGGACCCTTTGCCGAAAACCTGGAACTCCCACTGACCCTTGGCGACTTCCGCGTTGATGCCTTCGTGGTTGATGCCGGCAGCCAGACACAAGTCGAGATGCTCCTCGACAATCTGGCGGGCTATGTCACCGACGTTCTTGTAGCCTACGCCGGTGTAGTAGGGCCCCTGCGGCGCGGGATAGCCTTGGGTGGGGAAGCCGAGCGGACGCCCGTCCTTGTAGAAGAAGTACTCCTGCTCGAAGCCGAACCATGCATTCGAGTCGTCGAGGATGGTTGCGCGCTTGTTCGACGGGTGCGGCGTGCCGTCGGGCAGCATGACCTCGCACATCACCAGAACGCCGTTGGACCGGGCGGGATCCGGGTAGACGGCAACCGGCTTCAACACGCAGTCGGAGCTGCTGCCATCGGCCTGCTTGGTCGAGCTGCCATCGAAGCCCCACAGCGGCAGTTGATCAATCGTGGGAAACGTTTCGTACGCCTTGATCTGGGTTTTGCCACGCAGGTTGGGCACCGGCGTGTAGCCGTCGAGCCAGATGTATTCGAGCTTGTATTTTGTCATCTTTAACGTCTCCGATGTTTTGCTCGGTAATGAACCGGATGGATCGAGGCTGACCGAAGGAGGCGCGCTCACTTCAGCAGCAACCGACGCGGCGGCTGCGGCCAAGGAAGAGGTCTCGTCGTCGGCGGGCGCGTGTTGTGGGGCTTGTGCAGCAGGCATGTCTGCGCTCGCAGTTTGCGGCGCAGTGGCAGTGAGAACGGGAGCTGAAGGAGTTGTAGGCTCTGAGGGAGAGGCCGAGTTTGACGGACTGGAGGGCGGAGGACGAAGCCAATTGCCTAACCGTCGAAACATCACCCCTCCGTCGCTCTTGCAGCCGGGCTTCTTCCTTTAGTGCTAGCAAATCGCGCACGGGACTAGGAAGACGAAATATTGGGCAATTACTGTTTTGTTATTGTGCAATCGAGGAACGATGTTAGAGTCGACAGAACCGCTAGTAATTGTGGGAGTTTTGGCTGAAGGAATGCCGCCCAAAGAGGATGCTGATGAATAGCGCAGAACTGAAAATGGCTAAAATTTATACATTCCCGGTTCGGCCAAAGGCCGCGTCTTCGGCAGTGCGTCTAGCGCGCATGGAGGCTGAAGCACGGCGTCGGGCCGGAATGGGAGGCGACTTCGGCAGCTGGTACCACCAGGATGCTATCGAAGCGCCACCTTCGCGCGGGCGCGGCTGAGCCGCGTCCGTGGCGGGGAGCGAACGGCGTTCAGGGTCCGAAGACCGACCAGTTCATTCGCCGCGTGAGCTTCTCCAGAGCGATACGCCCCAGATGCGAGTTACCCGAATCGTCCAGACCGGGTGACCAGACAGCGATCGACGCGCGTCCCGGCACGATCGCGAGGATTCCGCCTCCCACGCCGCTCTTGCCTGGCAGGCCGACGCGAAATGCGAACTCGCCCGAACCGTCGTAGTGGCCGCACGTCAGCATGATGGCGTTGATGCGCCGCGCGCGGTCGGGTTTGACGACGAAACTTCCGGTCTCCGGATTGCGTCCTCCATACGCCAGGAAGCGGCCGGCTTTGGCGAGCTGTTCGCACGACATGGCGATGGCGCAGTGGTGGAAGTAGACGCCCAGCGTGAAGTCGACCGGGTTCTCCATGTTGCCGAACGCCTTCATGTAGTTCGCAAGCGCGCTGTTGCGGAAATGCGTTTGCTGCTCGGAGCGGGCCACTGCCTTGTCGATGGATATCGTCGGGTCGTTGCTCAGAAACCGGATGAAGCGGAGGATCTCACCGAGTGCCTCCTTGGGCTGGTGACCCGACAGAATAGCGTCCGTCACCACAATGGCGCCGGCGTTGATAAAGGGATTGCGCGGAATGCCCTGCTCAGCCTCGAGCTGGACAATCGAATTGAACGGACTTCCCGATGGCTCCCGTCCGACACGCTGCCAAAGCCGGTCGCCGACTTTTCCAAGGGCCATGGTGAGAGTGAAGACCTTGGAAACGCTTTGGATCGAGAAGCGCTGAAAGCAGTCGCCGCCGGATACGATTCCGTCCTCGTCGGCAATCGCGATACCGAACGCATTGGCGTCTGCGCTCGCCAGCTCGGGAATGTAGCTCGCCACAGTGCCGCGATCCGGACGCTGGCGCATTTCTTCCACGATCTCGTCGATGACGCTTTGAAGTTTCAATTCCAAGGCTCCAGACCGCAATTGTGAGAAGCGGCGCAATAAGAGACGCTGGTGCCTGACGTCGTCAACCGGCTGAGATGGGTCGTTGCCGCATGTCGGATATTCGGTGAGGTAGGGGCGCGCGCTTCAGCGCTTCGACGCGTGAGGGCGTATGCGTGATCGCCAAAGACGCTGGGCCGACGAGGGGACACCCGTGCACGCCACGTGAGGCGTGGGCTGTAACGCTGATGGTGGAAGGATGATGTGGCGCCCCGTAGGGGACTCGAACCCCTGTTACCAACGTGAGAGGCTGGTGTCCTAGGCCACTAGACGAACGGGGCAGCTCTCCGAGGCGGCAACGTATATGGCAGCCCCCCGGCGCAATCAAGCCTCTTCCCGGGGCCGTTCCAGGCCCCGAGCGCCTGCTAGTCTGGGCGCTGGGCGAGGCGCGGCACGGGAACCCAGCGAACGTCTGTCCCGCTCGACTGCTGGGCAAGGCGCGCAAGGCCCGCCAGGCCCGCCATCAGACCATAGGATGCCGTCTCTTCCGCGGCGTCCGCGATCGAGTTCGGACGGGATGTGGTGAGCGGCACGACGGTGCCGCGTGCCGGCTCGCGCGCTACCGGCGGCCAACCCGCGACCGCGGTTGGGAGAGGATCGCCGCGACGCCAAATCGTGCGCACGACCTGCCGTTTGCGCGAGGCGCGCGCGGCGACGGGAGGGTCAGGTGGCGGTGCGGCATCGGCAACCCGTGCTCCGCCCGCCATTGTTGCGCGGACCACCGGGCGTGGCGAGGGTGCCGCGATCGTCTCCGCATCAGCCGAAAGACCCAGTCGCATCGCCGGAGGCGAGATGTCTGCGGTGCGGACGTGTCGATCCCGGGGTGAAGGCTGGCGGACGGCGCGCGGTGCCGGTGGCACGATGTCAGCTTCTGCACGATCGGCGCAGAATGCCTCGCGGTACTCCGAGGCGATGGTTGCGATCGAACGTGCATAGGCGGGGTCGGCGGCCCAACGCCGCGCGAGATCGGAAAATCGAACCGGCCGCCGAAGGCGCAGGGATGCCTCTACGATGACGTCCTGCTTCAAACGGGTGCGCGGCGCCACCGGCCGCGCGATGCGCTCGCCCGAATAGGCGACCAGATGCTGCACCTGCGCCAGCACGCCCGTGCCGACATCGGGAAACGAGTCGCCCGGTACGCCGCCACCCGTCGTGCCGAGGCCCGCGAAGTTGTTCTGGCGCGGATGGACATCGCCGCGCCGCCCGTCCGGTCGCCGGAACGAAAGAAAGTTGGTCTCGAGCGCCATCTGGAAGAACGCCATGTCCCAGCGCACATGCCACCGCTCGCCGTGGTGCCGGTACCAGCGCGCGATGTCGGAAAAGCGCCCATCAAGTTCTGGATTGCGCTGGCGCAGGAAGCGCATCAGTCGGTCTGGCGTCACGCACCGGGGAACGGTGTTCTCCACACTGGTGCGAATCTCGGGCAGTTGGGCGCGCGCGCCGGCCGCGATCGCACTTGTTGGCTCGGCAAGCCCGAAGGCGCCCAGGACTGCGACCCACAGACCGCGCACAACTGAAGCCACCGCCAGTGGGCGGTGGCCGCGATCGCGCTCGACAATGAGGACGTCTGGGGGCATCGGTCGACACCTCGGCCGCTTGGGACCAATCTCACTGGCCCGGGCTCCCCCCAGAGATCCGGGCCTTTCGTATCGTCACGGCGGGTGGGTCCGCGCCGCAGTTCAATGGGAGTGGAACGACCTACGGATGTGGTCGCCGGCCACGTGACTGCGGCCGGCGACCGTCGTGCCCCACCCTCAACTCTCCGGGCAAAGCTCAAAGGCTTTGCTCAGCGCCGTGCCCGTATTGGCGAACTCTTCCAGTTGCGTGCCGCCCTTGGCGTACGCCGAAATGTAGGCTGCGACCTCGCGTCCCTCGCGTCCCTCGTTGACGTCGAGAACGGTGTAGTTGGTCTGGCCTTTGTCGATGGCCTGGATGATGACCGCCTTCTGGCCGCCATAGCTCGCCTGCCAGACACGACATGCGCCGGCTGGCTTGGCGGGGGCGGTCGCCGTCATCGCTGCCGCAGCCGCGCGGCCGGCATCGGCCGTCGTAATCGGCGCATCGGTGCCGCCGCCGTCGGCTCCTGTCGGACCTGTCGGTGTCGTGGCATCGGCACCGCCGACGTCGCGGCCGTTGAGAATGGTATAGGCGGCGGGCGGGGTGGCCGGCGCGGACGGATCGGCCATGGCGATCTCGCCGCCGGTCAGGCCATTGCGCTGCGGGCCAGACGCGGCGCGCGTGTCCGCGATCGCCAGCTTGGAGACGGACTTGCCCGCCTTGATCTTGCCGTCCGTGTCGGTCGCGGCGATCGCTGCCGTTTTGTCGACCGTGACGCCACGGTTGCCTCGGGCTTCGGCGACGAGTTCGGGCCGAGGATCGGTGCGCTTGCAGAGGTCAGAGTAGAAGGCGTTGGCAACCGATGCGATGTCACGCGCATAGCCGCGATCGGACGGCGACCACTTGCGCGTCAGTTGCGTGAAGGTCATCGGGCCCTTCAGGCTCTTCTGCCATTTCGTGAGAACGCCCCACGCCTGCACATTGCGCGTCCGCTCCGCTACCGGGTCTTCGATCGTTTCGCCGGCATACATGAGGATGTGCTGGAGATGCGCCTTCACGCCGTCGGAGACGTTCTTGAAGCTCTCACCGCGAACGCCGCCGCCAGTGGCGCCAAGGCCCGCGAAGTTGTTCTGGGTCGCGCGCACGTCGCCGCGGTAACTCAGGTTGCCCGTCTCGACGAGCATCTGGAAGAAAGCGTAATCCCAGCGCACGCCGAGCGACTCGCCATGACGCATATATTCGGTCGCAACACTGTCGAAGTTGTCGGACAGGCGACCATTGCGCGACTGCACGAACGCCATCAGGCGGCCGGGCGTAGCACACGCTGGAACGGTGTTATCGCTCGAGGTTTTGAGGACCGGGAGTTCGGCGGCCATTGCCGTCCCGGTGAAGCAGCAGGCAAGCCCCATGGCCGCCACGGAGTGGAGTAAAACGCGAGACATCATTGACATCACCCATCTGCCGCCGAGTGCCCACCGGCGGAACGCCGACCGAAGATCGACGTAAATCGTTAAGCTGATAACCTTAACGCTCGGTTAAGTGGCGCCCCCGCGCCAACCTCACTCTCAAACAGCTTTTGGGCGGCAGTTGGGGCACGAGGGGGAGGAAATGTGGCAATCCCCTTTAGCGCTTCGAAGGTCGAGCGCACTGGGCGTCGGGGGCTCAGGTCAAATGCTGGCCCGCGTCGAGTGCCAGCATCTGACCGGTCATCGCAGGTGCATCGATGATGAAGCGCACCGCGTCGGTAATCTCGCCGAGCGTGGCTCCGCGGCCCATCAGCGTCGACGAGCACTCGGCTGCGAAATCGCCCTCCGTCTGGTGCACCGACCGCAGCACGGGCCCGGGGCCGATCGCATTGACCCTGATGCGCGGCGCCAGCGCCTGCGCCAGCGTTCGTGTCGCGGTCCAAAGGCCGGCCTTGGAGATCGTGTAGGAGAAGAAATCGGGTTTCAGGTTCCAGACGCGCTGGTCGATGATGTTGATGATGTTGCCCTCGCAGCCCGGGGGCAGATGGCGCGCCATAGCCTGGGCCAGGAACACCGGCGCCTTCAGGTTGATGTCGAGGTGGTGATGCCAGGTTTCGCGCGTCAGCGTCTCGAGCGTGTCGTGGTGGAACTCGGAAGCGTTGTTGACGAGGCAGCAAGGCGGACCCAATGCCGCGACGCAGGCAGGGACGAGCCCATCGACATCCTCGGCGACCGCCAGATCGGCGGGCAGGGCGGCAGCGTCACCGCCCTGGGCCCGAATCTCTTCGACTAGGGCCTCGGCGGGGCCCCTGGAGCGCCGATAATGGACGCCCACGCGCCAGCCGTGACGGGCGAGATCCAGCGCGATGGCGCGGCCGATGCGAAGGCCCGCCCCGGTGACCAAAGCCGTGCGGCCCGGCTCGCGCCCGGTGCGTACGCCCCCCCCGGACGCAGGTCCCGCCTTCTGGGAGGTTCTTTGGCTGGGCTCTGGCGGCAACTTCCAGATATCCTTGAGATGGTGCTTGGGCTTGCGGTGCGCGTGCTCGCGTCCCGGAGGCGCGTGACGGCCACCTGTCTAGAGCAGGTTCTCGCGATTTGGAATCGTCACGGGGCGCGGCGGCCGACCGGCCGATTCCAGCCGGAGTGCTCATTCCATCGATATGGAGCAGTGGGGAGGCGCAGTGTTGTGGAATCGAGGCGACTGGCGCCCACCAACGCGGCAGCCCGCAAAACAATCACAAAGTCTAAAATTAGAGCAGATCAGATAGTTTTGACTGCATCTATTTTGTGCTGTTGCAACCGTCTGGATGCACAAATATCGGCAATAGTGTCCCAATTGCGACAACGAGTTGCCAAGCAGCGTTCGGCACCGGGATTACGCTTGTAGGTCACGCAACTTTCCCGTTTCGTTAGGTCAGTTCGAAGCCGATTCAGGGCTGGGGACGGACGAAGCCGCAAGCCAAGGGCACATGTCCAACCGGGCACACACGTTCAGTGGGATGCGGGGCACACATTCGGGGGTTAACTGGTCATGGCAAACTTTAAACTGACGACCGCTGCTGTCCTGTCGGCCGCAATGGCGTCGATCGCGCTCGCAGCCTCTGCTCCGGCCTACGCTGGCGGCAGCCTCAAGGACGAGCCGGTGCCGGAGCGGCGCTGCAGCTTCTCCATCAATGCTGGCGGCACATCGGACTACGTGTTCCGCGGTATCTCGCAGACACTCGAGGAGCCGGCCTTCCAGGGTGGCGCTGACGTGGCCTGCGGCATCTTCTACGCCGGCGTGTGGGGCTCCACGGTCGACTTCGGCACCAACGCTTTCGGTCAGTCGATCGCCCCTTACGAGGTCGATCTCTATGCCGGTATTAAGCCGGTCCTCGGACCCGTCACGTTCGACCTGGGCGTGATCTACTACACCTATCCGGGCGCTCATGACGGCCCGATCGAGTTCAACTATGTCGAGCTGAAGGCCGGCATCAGTGGCTCGATCAACAAGCTGTCGCTCGCCGGTACGATGTTCTGGTCGCCGGACTACTTCGGCTCGACCGGCAACACCATCACGCTGGAAGGCACGGCTGGCTATGAGCTGCCTGCAGTCGGTCCGTTTACTCCGACCGTGTCGGCCCTCATCGGTACCACCCAGTTCCTCGACGGCGGCGTGCTCGGCACGCTCGACTACGTCTACTGGAATGCTGGTCTGGCGCTCGCAGTCAGCAAGTTCACCTTCGACTTCCGCTACTGGGACTCGAACGGTGGCCCGGGCGACTTCTGCGGCGTGGCCGACCTGTGCGACGAGCGCTTCGTCTTCACTGCGAAGGTTGCTCTGCCCTGACGAACGTCTGACGGACAGGCTCTCCTGAGCGCCTGTCCCTCGATCTCGACTGACGACACCAAGAAAGCCGGAGCGCGGTCCCCCCGTCTCCGGTTTTCGCGCGTCCGGAGCCACCTCTGTCGCTTGTTGCGATGATCGGGTGCCACAGGAAGCGGCCTCCACCAGTGGAGGCGGCGTCACGGTGTCAGGCGCGTGTCAGGCGCGTCACGAGAAGCGGCGCGTCATGCGCGTGACGGCCCCATTTGCCCACGATGGCGCAGCAGATGGTCGGCGAGCACCAGCGCCAGCATCGCCTCGCCGACAGGCACGGCCCGGATGCCCACGCATGGGTCGTGGCGGCCTTTGGTGACGATCTCGGTCTCGTGACCGGCCTTGTCGATGGTGAGGCGTGGCGTCAGGATCGAAGATGTTGGCTTCACGGCGAACCGGCAGACCACCGGCTGACCCGTCGAGATGCCACCCAGGATTCCGCCCGCATGGTTCGACAGGAAGCGTGGCTTGCCGTCGTTGCCCATGCGGATCTCGTCGGCATTCTCCTCGCCGGTCAGCTCGGCAGCGGCCATGCCCGCGCCAATCTCGACGGCCTTGACGGCGTTGATGCTCATCATCGCGGAGGCGATGTCCTGGTCGAGCTTGCCGTAGAGGGGGGCGCCCAGCCCCGCCGGCACGCCTTCGGCGACAACCTCGACGACAGCTCCGATGGATGAGCCCGCCTTGCGGATGCCGTCGAGGTAGACTTCCCACGTGTGCGCAGTTTCGGCATCGGGGCAGAAGAAGGGGTTCTGGTCGACGCACGACCAGTCCCAGCGGCTGCGGTCGACCGCGTGCGGGCCCATCTGCACCAGCGCGCCGCGGATCGTCACGCCGTCGAGGAGCTTGCGCGCGATGGCACCCGCTGCAACGCGCATGGCAGTCTCCCGGGCCGACGAGCGGCCACCGCCGCGGTGGTCACGGATGCCGTACTTGGCGTCGTAGGTGAAATCGGCGTGACCCGGGCGGTATGTCTCCTTGATCGCACCATAGTCCTTGGAGCGTTGATCTTCGTTGCGGATCAAGAGCGAGATCGGCGTTCCCGTCGTCACCTGGCGTCCGTCGTCTCCCGTCAGAACGCCCGAGAGGATTTCGACGGTGTCCGATTCCTTCCGCTGGGTGACAAATCGCGAGCCACCCGGTTTGCGCCGGTCGAGATGGACCTGGATCTCCTGCGCGGTGATTTCGATGCCGGGCGGGCAGCCGTCGACCACGCAGCCGATGGACGGCCCGTGGCTTTCGCCCCAGGTGGTGATGCGGAACAGGTGGCCGAATGTGTTGTGGGACATGCACTCTTTCTGCGATGAGAATCGTGTCGGTTGCGGGCCCGCCGCGGCGTTGCGCGGCCCGTCCGCCACAGCAGTGTGGTGCGAACCACTCTTATGTTCCGCGACCTGTCTCCGCAAGCCGCCTCGGGCCGTCGGCAGTGATGACAACGCGCGTCGCATCAGATTATCAGTTGTCCAGTCCAGGGCGCGATTCGCTCGCGATGAACCTCGTGTTTTGATCGGCACGCCACGATCGCGAGGGGGTTGAAGGCACGTTCCGCCGCGGTAACGGGAACTCCCGGCCGGACGGAAGCGTGGCGCTGTGGGCGCGTGCGCGTCGTGTCCTAGTCAATCTCAAAGACCAGCACACCTTCCCGATGGGTCTGAGCAACCTGTCCCGTTGAGCTGTGCAATCCAGCAGGGAAGAGCCGGAGAGCCGCTAACTCTGGCTCTTCCCGATTTCGTTCTGGGGACGGCCCGCTGTGCGGAGTGCTCCGACGCTGGCGGAACGAGCGTTACAGCCAGCAGATGCGTCCGTTGTCGATCACGAGCACGCGGTCCTGCGGGACCGCCAGACGCGGCACGTCGCGTTCGCCCACACCATGGACCAGCATGCCGCGCAACGCCCGGCTGACGCCGCCGTGGGAGACGACGACGGCTGCTTCGGCGAGATCGTCGAGCCAGCCGTTCAGACGGCGGGTGAGGTCGGTGTAATTCTCGCCACCTCGCGGCCGCCAATGGAACGGGTCGGCATGTCTTGCCGCCACGCCGTCGGGGTCGACAGTGCCGAGATCGCTCTGCAGTTCGCCCTGCCAATGGCCGTAGTGCAGTTCGATGATGCGATTGTCGGTTGCGAAACTCTCAGGGTCGAGGCCGAGTTCGCCGCGCACGATGCGCATGGTTTCGCACGTTCGCGACAAGGGGCTCGCCACGAAGTGGAGTGCGCCGACCGATGGCACGATCTGCGCCAATGCGCGCCCGTTGCGGGCGGCCTGCGCGCGTCCCGTGTCGTTCAAGGGAATGTCGGCCTGTCCCTGGTAGCGGCGTGCCGCGTTCCAGTCCGTTTCGCCGTGCCGGATGAAGTAGAGTGTCGGTGCCGCCCGCACTAGAGCCGGTTCAGGTGAGATTGGGTCGCCTCGATCATCGTAGCTCAGGTATCGCTCTTGACCACCGAGATGTCGGGAGCATCCTCGTTCTTCATGCCCTGAACATGATAGCCCGAATCGACGTGGTGCACCTCGCCGGTAACGCCGCGTGACAGATCCGACAGCATGTAGACGCCGGCGCCGCCCACGTCCTCGATCGTGACGGTACGGCGCAGCGGCGAATTGTACTCGTTCCAGCGCAGGATGTAGCGGAAGTCGGAGATGCCGGAGGCGGCGAGCGTCTTGATCGGACCGGCCGAGATCGCGTTGACGCGGATGCCGTTACGGCCGAGATCGGCGGCGAGGTAGCGAACGCTCGCCTCGAGCGCAGCCTTGGCAACGCCCATCACGTTGTAGTGGGGCATGACCTTCTCGGCGCCGTAGTAGGTCAGGGTCAGCAGTGAGCCGCCGGGCTTCATCAGCTTTTCGGCGCGGCGGGCCAGTGCCGTGAACGAGTAGCAGGACACGAGCATGGTCTGCGTGAAATTCGTTTCGCTGGTGTCGACGTATCGGCCGTCGAGCTCGTTCTTGTCCGAGAAGGCGATGGCGTGAACCAGGAAATCGAGGCCGCCCCAGGCGTCGTGCAGGCTGCTGAAGACCGCATCCATCGACGCTCCGTCGGTCACGTCGCACGGCAGCACGAGCTTCGAGCCGAGTTCTGCTGCCAGCGGCTCGACGCGCTTCTTGAGTGCGTCGCCCTGATAGGTCAGTGCCACCTGCCCGCCCTGGGCGACGATCGCCTTCGAAATGCCCCAGGCGATGGACCTGTTGTTGGCGACGCCCATGACGAGGCCGCGCTTGCCCGCCATCAACGTTCCGGTGGCCATCTGACTTGTGGCCTCGGCTGCTGTCATCTGCCCGCGATCCCCGTGCTCTTTGTCCGGCTCGGGCGCGCATCCTACACAAATGTGTCGGTCGGTCCAGATGGCCGCCCAGGCAAGATGTGGAGGCTGCAGCAACTCACAGGGACGAAGAGGCGGGCGGGGCGCCCCAAGCCGCCGAATGTCTCGACGGCGGCCATGCAACGCTTGCGGAGTAGTTCCTCAGCCCTGCAGCTGCCACTGCCCACTTTGGAGGCGGCAGGCGATACCTTCGGACCGTCGCGTCAGCGTGCCGGCGGTGAGGACGACGACGACGTGGCGGCAGATGGCACCGCTGGAATCCTTGAACGAGGTTGTCGGCGTCACGACGCCGGACAGCCGGCCGTGGTAGCGATGCCAGACGTAGGTGCTGCCGTCGCCAACCTGCGACAAGGCGAGTTGTACGCTCTCGAGGGCTGCAATCTCGTCCGAAACGTCGAGGGAGGGACGAAGATCGGCGAATTTGGGTCGGGACCAGGGTTTGGCGTCATTCGGCGGGCAGGTGCAGGTGGCGGAGCCGGTGTCGGAATCCGCTTCGCCGGCTGCGGCCAGGTTCGGCACCATGAAAATGGCGAGCGTTACGACCAGGCCTGTGAAAGCGGTCGCAAGGACCGGGAACAGCGATGAGCTGGGACGCATGACATGTACTCACTAACAACGCGACGAGCTTGCCCGTCCGGCAAGCGTGCTATGAGAATGGCCGCTTAAGGTTAAGACGGCCTGAAGACCTGTCCGCGTGTGGGCTGCTGATGCAACCAAAGTTGCGCGACGGCGCGGCAATGCGAACAACCGGGACGACGAGAATCGGGACGACAAGAATGACGGATGGTGATCGGGCGGCGGAGGCGGGCAGCGGCAGCGCAGCCCCAGACTTTACGCTTGCCGAAGACCCGTTCGCGTTGTTCGAGGCGTGGCTGCGCGAAGCCGAGGCGAGCGAGGTCAACGATCCCAATGGAATGGCGCTGGCGACTTCGGATGCCGGCGGCCTGCCCAATGTGCGGATGGTGCTGCTCAAGGGGCTCGACCCGCCCGGTGCCCACCCGCGCGGTTTCGTGTTCTACACGAACACCGAAAGCGCCAAGGGGCGCGAGCTTGCCGGCAACATGCAGGCCGCGCTGCTGTTCCATTGGAAGTCCCTGCGCCGACAGGTGCGCGTGCGTGGCGCCGTCGAACGCGTGCAGGTAGCGGAGGCCGATGCCTATTTCTCAACGCGTCCGCGCGGCAGCAGGCTTGGCGCATGGGCTTCCGACCAGTCGCGGCCGCTGGACAGTCGCTTTGCCTTGGAAAAGCGTGTCGCGGCGGTCACCGCGCGCCATCTGGTCGGCGACATCCCTCGTCCGCCGCACTGGTCGGGGTTCCGCGTCGTGCCCGTGGAGATCGAGTTCTGGCACGACCGGCCGTTCCGCCTGCACGATCGTGTCGTATTCCGCCGTGCCATGCCCGCAGAGGCGTGGTCGCGCACGAGATTATACCCGTGAGCCGGAGCGAGGGCGCATGGCCGCCCCACCTTTTGACCGATTCATACCTATCGTACGCCCGATGCTGTGGCGGGGACGGGACGGACAGATTGCGACGCATTGCATTCAAGATCGGTGACAGGCTTGAGGGCCCGGCCCTTGCGGGCGGCTTGCGTTTATCGTCATGCTCGGCGGGGTGGCTGCAATGACCATCGCACGTGTCGAGGGAGCCACCGCTGGGCCGCGCTGGACGGCACGCATCGCACTTTTTGCGCTCGTGCTGCTCATCACCGCCATCCTGCTTCACCGCTTCCTGGGACTGCGGACACCGGTATTCCTGACGCTCGTGCAACTCGTGCTCGCCGCCGCTGCGGTGTCGCTGCTGATAGGACTGTTCTCCGCGGTGCGCATCTGGCGCCACGGCGGACAGGGCACCGCGCGCATCCTGACGGGAGCAGCGGTTTCGCTCGGCCTGCTCGCATGGCCGCTCGCCTACGTTCCCAAGATGCGCCAGTTGCCGATGATCAACGACGTCACGACCGCGCCGGGAAATCCGCCGAAGTTCGAGGAACTGGCGGGCGGTCGTGCGCGCCCGGCAAACGGTGCCGGCTATACCGCCGCTTTTGCGGTCGCCCAGGCGGCGGCCTATCCCGATCTCAAGACGATGCGGATCGAGCGCTCGGCCGAGGAGACTTTCGACGTCGTTCAGGAAGCGGTTCGGCGGCAGAAGCTCAAGATCGTGCGGGAGCAGCCGCCAACCGCTGAGAACGACCGCACAGGTGTCATCGAGGCGACCGACCGCACGCTCATCGTCGGCTTCTACGATGACATCGCCATTCGTGTCGGCGGCAGCGACAGCGAAGCACTCGTCGACCTGCGATCGGCCTCTCGCTTTGGCCGCCACGACTTCGGCCGCAACGCCGAAAGGCTGCGCGCATTGATGCGCGAGATCGTGGCGCGGCTCGAGGCAACGGTGTCGGGCGAGGCGCGCAGCCGCCCGGCGCCGCCTAGCGCGCGGAAAGACGCTGATCGAAAGAAAGGTCCTGCTGCTCCTCGCCGCTGACAAGGCCGCGTTCGATGAGATGTTCGACGTGGGCCAGGACGGACAGCAGGGCTGCGGTGTGGAGCTTGGGGTCCAGATCCTCGTAGATTAGGGATGCCACCTCGCGGACCGTCTGGCGGCCGTCGCGGATCGCCGCCATGATCGCCTGCTCGCGCCAGCGCCGATGGATGAGGTAGGCCTTGACCATGCGCTGCCCTTCAGCGATGCGGCCGCCATGTCCGGGCAGATAGACCGTTTCGTTCCGCTCCAGCAGCACCTGCAGCGACGCGAGATAGTCGGCCATACGCCCCTCCGGCGGCGCCACCACGGTCGTGTTCCAGGCCATGACGTGGTCGCCTGAAAACAGGAACTCGCGACCTTCCAGCGCGAAGCACAGGTGGTCGGGCGCGTGCCCCGGCGTGGCGAGCGCGGTCAGCGCCCAGTCGCGGCCTTCGATGCGGTCACCGTGGGCCAGGTCGATGTCAGGTGTGAAGTCGATATCGACGAACTCGGTACCCGAGGGGCTGCGCTCGATATTGCCGCGGGCCGCGCCGCGTCTCGACCAGCCGCAGGTTAGCGCACCCGTTGCGTCCTTCAGCGCGGCGGCGTTGTCGACATGGTCGCGATGCGCATGTGTGATGACGATGTGCGTGATCGGCCGGTCCCCGGCGGCCTGCAGAATGGCCTTCAGGTGCGCATCGTCGCGGGGCCCCGGATCGATGACGGCGAGCGCCGTCGAGCCGACGAGATAGGTGTTGGTGCCCTTGAACGTGAAGGGCCCCGGGTTCTCGCACACCAGACGCACGACGCCGGGGCCGATCGCGGTCGGCACGCCATAGCGGAACTCCATCGATGTCTTGAACTGGAGCGGATTGGACATGCTTCATCCTTGGTCGGTTGCGCGCTTGGTCGGGTGGCGCGAGAACTAGCATGGGTCACGCCAGACAGACCTGACGGCCTGTCGGCGGCACGTCAACCGTCGGCCACAGGGCCGCCCCCGAAAGAGGCACATTTCGTGTCGGATTGCTGGTGCCGGCTGAGGGACTCGAACCCCCGACCCCCTGATTACGCAAAAAATACACAGGCTTTTCTGGCAAGAACACTGCAGAACAGTAGTGTGATATTTATCTAGCTATTCCTGATAGCTAAGAGATTTTTTGGGAACGCATTAGAACCGTCAAGCGCGTGCAATTCTGCTACCCATATGCTACCCAGTTTGGGACCTCAAGAGCATCAGAGGATTGGACAGATGGTCGGCCAGCCGCTCACGGATATTGCCATCCGCAAGCTCGTCGTAGGAACCAGAGAACGCGTCGAAATCTGGGATAGCAAGATCCCGGGCTTTGGCGTGAGGGCCTCCGGCAAGGGCACCAAGTCGTTCATTCTGGTCTACCGGCATCGCGGCCGGCCGCGGCGTCTTACACTTGGACGGTACCCGACGCTGTCGCTGTCTGATGCCAGACGGAAGGCCCTTGATGCCCTGAAGACGGTGAGCGATGGCGGCGATCCCTCCGCGATCAAAGAGACCGGACGGAACTCTCGTCGGTTCGACGATGCCATTTCAGCCTTTGTGGCTCAGCACTGCCAGAGGCATAATCGCGCTGTCACTGCGAAGGAGACGGAGCGGGTTCTCCGACAGCAGTTTGTGCGCCGCTGGGCCAGCCGTGATATTCGTGACATCACCAAGCAAGACATAGTGGACGTGATCGAAGGCGTCATGGCGAACGGAGCGCCGAGCGCCGCCAACCACGCGCTTGCGGCGATCCGCAAGTTCTTCAACTGGTCAGTCGAGCGCGGTCTGGTTGAAGAAAGCCCCTGCGCCGGCATTAGGAAGCCGGCGCGTGTTATTGCCCGAGAGCGCGTGCTCTCGGAAGAGGAACTCGCTCGGGTCTGGGATGCGGCCGAGGCTGTCGGCTATCCGTTCGGCCGGATGGTCCAGTTGCTCATCCTATTGGCCCAGCGTCGGAACGAAGTCGCTAGCATGCGCTGGTGCGACATCGATCGGCGTGACAACCTCTGGACGCTGCCGTCCGAGGCGACGAAATCGAACCGCTCCCATAGCGTTCCGTTGGCCCCGCAAGCGCTCACCATCATCGATGGCTGCGCGAAGTTGCACGACGCGTTCGTCTTTCCTTCGGGCGGCGCTGATGGGCGCACGTTTTCAGGCTTCTCGAAAGCCAAGCGGCGTCTCGACGCGGCCGCCGGCGTCGCGGACTGGACGCTTCACGATCTCAGGAGAACGGCGGCGACCCACATGGCGCGCCTCGGCGTGGCGCCGCATGTTGTCGAGCGGATACTCAATCACACGAGCGGGAGCCTCGGCGGCGTCGCCGGGATCTACAATCGGTTTTCCTACTTGCCGGAGATGCGGGAGGCGCTCGAAGCATGGGCGAAGCATGTCGAGAGCATTGTCGCTGTCGATCCGGTCCACACCTGACCGAAATCACACACCTTGTTGCTGCGCAAGAAGAAGAGTTCGGCAGCAATTGGCCCGTCTCTACAGCGTGCCGCCGACCGCTTCTGGATCACTTCGCCGGTCAGACGTGTGCCGACCTGAAGCCATCGTGCTTTCGCTTTTCCAATGATAGCGTGCTAGCATAACGCTTTTGTCTTGAGCTACTCTCCGTCTGTGCTAATGATCGTGCGGTTAAACCTGCCTCTGGGGGATGGCATCGAACGGAGCGATCCGCATGTCGGCACCCATTCCGAGAATCATCACCAAGAAGGAGCTGCAGCTCCTTGTCCCGTACAGCCCGCAGCATGTCCTGAGGCTCGAGAAAGCCGGCAAGTTCCCGCGGCGTCTTCGCATCGGCGAGCGCCGCGTCGGCTGGTGGCTGCATGAGGTGATGGCGTGGCTGGAGCAGCGCGCCGAAACGAGCGCGCCGAACTAAGAGGGTCGCATGCCGATAGTGGTTGCCTTTGTGAGCCAGAAGGGCGGTGTCGGCAAATCGACACTGGCGCGCGCGCTCGCCGCCGTCGTGCAATTTACGGGGCTCGCAGTGCGGATCGCCGATCTTGATCCCCAGCAGGCAACCGCGATGCGGTGGGGAAGTCTTCGTCAATCACAGGTCCCCGCAACAGCGGTCGACGTGAAGGGCTACCGGACCTCTGAGGCCGCGATCGCGGACGGCCAATCCCTGGACCTCATCATTCTTGATGCACCATGTCGGAGTGATCGATCGACATTGACGATTGCACAGCACGCACACCTTGTCGTCCAGCCGACCGGTCCGAGCCTCGATGATCTTTACCCTGCCATTTTACTTTTCCACGAACTCGTTGCCGCCGGCATTCCGAAATCGCGATTGGTGTTCGCCATCTGTCGGACGTTGACAGCGGGTGAGGAAGCTGACGCGCGCGCCTATCTGGAACAGGCAGGCTACGCGGTTCTGCCCGGCGCAATTGCTGAGCGCTCCGCCTATCGCGCCGCCCAGAACCAGGGCCGCGCGATCACGGAGACCACGCACAAGGATTTGAACCAGCGCGCCGACGACTTGATCACGGCGCTGCTCGCGCGCATCGGCGATGAGGCGAAGACGCTGCAAGAGGCAACGCAACGCGGTACGCCAAGATCCAGGATTTCAAAATGAGCAAGACCGACGCCAAGAAGGCCGTGCAGTCCATGTTCGGGTTGCCTCCGCCGCCGGAGGCCGCAGGAGGCAACTTGTCGCTGCCGGCGCCGCATGCGCGGGAGAAGACTGATCGCACCGAGCAACTCAACGTGCGCGTGCCGCCGAGCATCAAGAAGCGGGTACGCATGTTGGCGGCGCGCGATGATATTTCGCTCTCCGACGTCATCATCGAGGCGATCGCGCTCTATGAAAAAGAACACGGCGCGCTACCGGATCTCTGAGTGATGTCGCGCATTGCCGTCGCAATCGGTTGGTTGGTTTGGGCGCTGACGCTCGGGGCTTCGGCAACCATCAACTACCTCGCCGGCTACGGCTTCGGACGGACGCCGATCGAGTCCCATGTGTTTGCAACACTCGCGGTGGCCGCCGACCTCTGGAAAGGATTGGGTCCCATCTTCATCGTGACGCTTGTGCGGTATCGGCGCTTCCTGTCGGCCGGTCTCGCAAGCGTCGTGTGGATGGCATGCGCGTCGTTCGCCATCACTGCCGCGCTCGGACTCGCAGCCCAAAACCGTAGCGGTGTTGTCGGCAACCGAGAGGCGACGGCGCTCACCTACAGGTCAACCGTTGAGCAGCTTGACGAACTCAAACGCCGCCGCGCGACGATCAGCGAAACGCGCAGACCCGATGAGATTGATCGCGCGATCGACGTTGTATTCATGCGACCCATCGGGCGCGCTGGCACCGTCGCTCTCCTCTCCGGGAATTGCACCAAAGATCACTGGCGAACGCGAGCCGCCTGCGCCGAGGTTGCGGAACTGAAGGCGGATCGCGCGAGCGCAGCTGAGGCCGCACATCTAGATGAAGAGATTTCCAAACTGCGCACAAAGATCTCGCGCCTTCGCGAACGGGGCGGAAGCCTCGAGGCAGATCCTCAAGCGCAGCTCATTGCTCGGCTCACACGCGGACTTCTCGCCGCCGAAGACGTCGACCTCGCCGTTGTCCTGCTGACGGTTGCGATGATCGAGATCATCAGCGCGTTTGCTCCCGTGGTTTTGTACGACTACGCAGCGATTGGGCGCTTCGACGCTGTCGCGACAGGTCGCGACACGTCGCGGTCGACCGAGGCTCTTCGCGAAACCCCCGACATCTACGAGTACATGGCCGCTCGCATCGAGCCGGATGACCGGGCCCACGTGACGACAGTGTCACTCTTCTCGGACTTCCGCGATTGGTGTGAAGGCAAGAATTGCGAGGTCCCGCCGCCGTCGTTGTTCGCGGAAACCCTGGATGCGATCTGCGAGCGCGATCTCGGAGGATGTGTTCAAAAAACCGCAACAGGGTATCGAGGATTTCGTCTGAGGAGCGTACCTGCACTTCCTGCGCCAAGCGCAGGCTAGGGAAGGGGAGCATGCGAGTTGGTCTGATGGCCGTGCGATCCCAGAAGCGGTCGTCGACTGGCACAGGATCAGACCGACTGGGAGGTCTGCCGGCAGCGTCTGCAATGCACCGTATTGCATCACCGATCAGGTCTTGCTGTAGTCTCGCCACCTAAGAGCACATCTTTGGCCCACCAGCATGCCCAACGAAATTGATCGACCGACCTTTTTTGCCTTCTGGGGCAAGGCCGGAGGCAAACGGCCGGACGAGCCGGCGTGGCACCCGCTCGTCTGTCACAGCCTTGACGTGGCGGCGTGCGCTGACGCCCTGCTCGAAGCCCACCCGCGCAGACTTGTTGGCTTGGCGGGCCTGCTCGGCACTTCGCAGGAAAACGCACGCCGGTTCCTGGTTAGCCTCGTCGCGTTGCATGACGTCGGAAAGTTCATGCGCGACTTTCAGGCCAAGAGCGAGGAGGCCTGGATTGGCGATTGCGGCGTCGGCACAGTGCTCGGCGTGCACAAGGAGCCGCCGCCAAGCCGTCATGACGCGGACGGCTTCGCCATGCGCAACGAGTTGGAATTGCTTTCGTTGCTCGGCCAGGCGACTGGCGACTGGGTTCCGAGCGACCTGGGCACGCTCTGGGCTGCGGTGACGGGCCATCATGGCCGGCCGGCCAATGACGGAGCACGCGACATCGGTGCATTCACCGACTGGCGAAGCCTCCGTGCCGCGAACGCGTTCGCCCGGGACGTGTGCGCGCTTCTTGGGCCCGTCGCGCCGGTGCCGCAGCCGCCGGCCGGCCACCTCGAGATGCTGTCGTGGCTGCTGTGCGGGCTCACTGTCGCCGCCGATTGGGCAGGGTCGAACCGCGACTGGTTCCCGTATGTGCCACCGCCGGCCGATCTCCGAACGTACTGGCAGGTCGCGAAATCCAGGGCCCGTTGCGCGATCGGGCATGCAGGCCTTCTGGCCAGCCTCCCGGCAGTCGACGTCGCGCCCGCCCGCCTCGTCCCGGACATCGCCGATCGACTGAGCCCCCTGCAATGTGCCCTAGCAGACTGTGAACTTCCTGACGGCCCTCTCCTCGCCATCGTCGAGGACGTGACCGGATCCGGCAAGACGGAGGCCGCGCTATTGCTGGCCGCCCGGCTCATGCAATCCAGGCGCGCCGACGGGCTCTATTTTGCGCTGCCCACAATGGCCACGGCCAATGCCATGTACGACCGCTTGGCCGCGATCTACGGCCGCCTGTACGCCGACGGCGCGCGTCCCTCGCTCGTGCTGTCGCACGGCAAGAGAGTGCTCAACGACCGCTTCGCCGACTCGATCCTGGAGGCGCGCCCGACCGACGACGGCTACGAGGACGGGGCCGGCGCCACGTGCGCGGCTTGGATCGCGGACGACCGGCGCAAGGCGTTCCTCGCACAAGTCGGTGTCGGGACAATCGATCAGGCACTTCTGTCCGTCCTCCCGTCCAAGCATCAGGCGCTACGACTGTGGGGCTTGGCAGACAAGGTGCTTATCATCGACGAGGCACACGCCTACGATGCGTACATGAGCCGTGAGATGGAGCGTCTGCTCGAGTTCCATGCGGCGCTTGGCGGCTCGGCGGTCGTGCTGTCGGCCACGCTGCCGGCGGCCCTGCGGCACGCGCTGTCCGCGGCCTTCGCCAAGGGGCTCGGCGTCACGTACCCGAGGCTCGACGTCGCAGATTATCCGCTGCTGACGCTCGTATCCGCAGCGTCTCAATCGGCGCAGGCCCTTCCAACGCGAGCGGATCGCCGGCGCACCCTCGCTGTGAGGCGGCTGAGTGCGATCGAACAGGCCGTCGATCATGTCGTGGAGATGGCAGCGCGCGGGTGCGCGGTCGCGTGGATTCGCAATGCCGTCGACGATGCAATCGAGGCCATAGGCGCGTTGGAGGCGCGTGGTCTCACCCCGGTCTTGCTGCATGCTCGCTTCGCCATGGGCGATCGCCTCGACCGCGAGAAGGAGGTTACGAGGACGCTGGGTCGCGAGGACGCTACGGGCCGCCGCGCGGGTTTCGTCGTCGTCGGCACGCAAATCCTCGAGCAGTCGCTCGACTACGATGTCGATGCCATGGTGACAGACCTTGCGCCGATCGATCTCGTGATCCAGCGGGCGGGGCGCTTGTGGCGGCATGGCGAGCGCACAGCCCGGCCAGATGTGGTGCGAGAGCTGTGCGTACTGTCGCCTGACCCGCAGAAGGTCGCGACGAAAGAGTGGCTTCATCAGATCTCGAAGCGGACGGCCGCCGTCTACTCGCATCACGGCATCGTCTGGCGGAGCGCCCAGATGCTCGTCAAAGCGGAGGTCATCGACACGCCCGGCGGTGTGCGCGGGCTTGTCGAGGCGGTTTACGGCCCGGACCGGTTCGACGACATTCCGGAACCGTTACGTGCCGCTTCGCAGCAGCGCACCGGCGAGGATAGTGCGGCCCGCTCGTTCGCCAATGCCAACCTGCTGAAGCTCAATATGGGCTATGGTGGCGCGCCGGGGGTATGGACCTCGGACACCATCACGCCGACGCGGCTGGGCGAGGAGGTCACCGTGTTCCGCCTGGCGCGCCTCGAAGCCGGTCGCCTCGTTCCATACTATGCGGACGACAAGCCCGCCCGGGCGTGGGCGCTGTCGGAGGTGGGCATCCGCGCCACGGCGGCCAATGGGGTGCCGAGGCCGAAGCGGCTTCTCGCGCCGCTGGTGGAAGACGCCAAGAGCAGATGGCCGGAGTGGGAGCGCGAGATGCCGCTCCTGCTCCTCGAGACTGATGGGGCAGCGGGCTGGCGCGGTGTGGTTTCGATGGACGGCACGGCGATGACCGTGCTTTACGACAAGCGGCTGGGGCTGCGCTTCGCGTAAGCCTCGCCCGATCTCCGCACACGCGGAGCTGAACCGCTAGTTGGGGTGATACTCCGACCGAGTAGGGCACGTTCCCCGCACACGCGGGGCTTGTGAACGTGATGGACTTGATCCATTCCGGCGCCGAGCACGTTCCCCGCACACGCGGGGCTTGTTTTGTCGCCCATGTCGGCGCGCCAAACGAATATGCAGCGGGCGCGGCGATATTACTAAGCTAGTTGGGGTTTAAGGGGCTTGACATCATCAACAGCTCGCTGCATATAGAAACAGCCAGCAGGGGCACGCCCCTGCTGGCTGTTTCGAAGCCAGGGTGTCGGCTAACGGCCTAGGAAACCTGCCAACGCCCGACCAAACGGAGAATGGCATGTACTACGAATACTATCAAGATTCCGGCCGTCAGTGGCGGTGGGTCGCGTACGCCGGCAACCATGAGGCGATCGCTGTATCGTCTGAAGCCTACTTCAATGAGCGCGATTGCCTGCACGCCATCGGGCTCATGAAAGGTTCGGGCAACGCCCCCGTTCGCAAGCGCTGACGCGATCATCCCTGTGGATGACGGGGATCGACGTGCTCTTCGGCTCGTCTTGCTCCACCGAATCATCCGCAATCATCGCACTTAGCGATTTTTTGCGAGGAGGCGGCGCGCCGTCTCCATATCACTACGTCGACATTGGAAGGTATTGCCATGCCCGAGCGATATTCGCTCCTTGGGCGTGCGTGGATCCCCGTTGCCCTCGCCAACGGGCAACGGGTCTTCGTGCGGCCCTGCGACATCTCCGAGCCCTACTCCACCCCTGACGGTCCAAAAGACATCCTGCGCATCGCCACCGGCCGGCCGGACTGCGACATCGCTGTGACGGAGTTCTTGATCGGTATCCTCGCCGTCACGGTCGACGGCACCGACCTCCGTGACTGGCCGAAACGCTACCGCACACCACCGACTCGCGCCGAGCTTGAGGCACTGTTCGCGCCGCTCGAACCGGCGATGTATCTCGACGGTGACGGCGCTCGGTTCTTCCAGGATCGCGAGGAGCTGGAAGGCGAACCGACGCCCGTCGCGGCCCTGCTGATCGACGCGCCCGGTGCCAACGCCATCAAGGAGAACGCCGACCATTTCGTGAAGCGGGGCCGCACTGGTGCGCTGTCCCGCGCGGGCGCGGCGATCGTGCTGCTAACCTTGCAAACGGCGGCACCTTCGGGTGGCGCGGGCCATCGCACGTCGCTGCGTGGTGGCGGTCCGCTGACCACGCTCGTCCATCCCGCGCGGCCAGAGAAGTCCGAGCCGACTCTGTGGCAGAAGCTATGGGCCAATGTGCCCGATGGCTACTTGGCTCAGCCCGATGACCTCAAGCGCGTCTTTCCCTGGCTGGTACCCACACGGGCCTCAGACAAGACGGGTGAGGCGACCACTCCAGAGCACGTTCACACGGCGCAAGCCTTCTTCGGCCTGCCGCGCCGCATCCGGCTGGTTTTCGTGCCGAATACTGACGCCCGGTGTTGCGACCTCACTGGCGAGGTCGACGAGGTCGTCGTCACGGGTTACGTCACGCGACCCTGGGGCACGAACTATTCGGCATGGAGCAAGGGGCATCCGCTGAGCCCCTACTATCTGCCGAAGAAGTCGGACACCGGGTGGCTGCCCCTCCACCTGCAATCGTCACGCGTGGGCTATCACCAGTGGCTGGGGCTGGTCATGGAGAACGCCACGGGTTTGCGTGTGCCGGCCGCCTCGGTCTTCGCCTTCGGCGAGCGGGCAATGAACCTTGGGAAAAGCGAGCGAATGGCCCTGCTCGACAGCCGGCTGCTGGTGGCCGGCTATGCCATGGACAACATGAAGCCGCTCGATTTCGCGGAGGCACTGCTGCCGCTCATCGTTACGGGCAGCGAACTCGGCGACCAGCAAGTGCGCGCAACCGCTCGAGGCCTTGTCGAGGGTGCGGAGATCGTCGCCGACCAGCTCGTGACATCGGTAAAGCTTGCGCTCTACGGCCCCAAGAAGAAGACCGATACAGGCTCTGCGGTGCTCGGGCCCGTACGAGACCGCTTCTGGGCCGAGACCGAGGACGCCTTCTACCGCACCCTGCGCGCCGCCACCGATCGCTTCATCGTCGATGGTGAGCCGGTGGAAGAGCCGCAAGAGGCGCGGTCGGCGACAGGCGAAGAGTGGCGAAGGGTTCTGCGCCGCCAAGCGCTCGCGATCTTCGATGACACCGCCCCCATCGAGGATGCTGGTGGCGACCGCATCAAGGATGTAATCGAAGGCCGAAAGTGCCTCGGGCTCTTGCTCGAAGGGGCCAGCCCCACCGGAAGAAAACTCTTCGGTAAGCTGCAGTTGGCGCCGCCCGACACCGGCAAGCGCAAGGGCGGCGAAAGAGGGAGGAGGGCACAATGAGCGTCGATCATAAGAAGCGCTACGACGTGGAGGCCGGCAAGGCTTGGGGTTGGTGGAAGTCGCTCCAGCCCGATGATGCCAATGGCCAGCGCGGCGATCGCGCGACGCTCGCCCGCCTCAAGCGCGCGTCGAGCATCTTGGAGGCCTTGAGCGAGCCGGCGGTGGCCGAGCTCTACCGCCGTTTCGAGTTCAGGCATGCCGACAGCAACGGACCGCGTGCAGCACTGATTGCCGCGGTGCTCGCCCATGTCCGAAAGGATGATGAGAAGCGCACGCCGCTCGCCAGAGCCATCGGCGCGCCGCGTGGCGGTGAGGACAGCCAGCCGCTCGTCACGCCGCTGCGCTTCAAGCGGATCGTGGCCGCACGCGAGCCCGATGATTTGCTGATCGCGTTCCGGCGGGCCGTCACCATCCTCGGCGACACCGCGAACGTCCGCGATCTCGCCCGGACGCTTCTCGCGTTCACCGATCCGATTGACAACCGTGCCGACATCGCCCGCACGCAGTTCGCATTCGCCTACCACGGCGCGGCCGACTACGCGCCTGAGACTGACGCATCCCCTGACTCCACCGTTTCCAAGGAGGCCTGACTCATGACCCGCTTCATTCAACTCCACGCCCTCACCGTCTATGCCCCCTCCAACCTCAATCGTGACGACACGGGCCGCCCCAAGACGGCCAAGTTCGGTGGCGTAGAGCGCTTGCGCATCTCAAGTCAGGCGCTCAAGCGTGCCATCCGCACGAGCGAGGCGTTCCGCACGCGCGTCGGCGAGCATCGGGGCGAGCGCACGCAGCGGCTCGGGGACGAGATCCGCAAACATCTCGAAGGCAAGAAGATTGCAGCCGAAAAGGCCAGGGAGGTCGCCCGTGAGGTCGCTGGGTTATTCGGCAAGATCAAGCCCGAGGGAGCCAAGAACAAGGAGGGGCGCGACATTTCCACCTACATCGAGCAGCTGGCGTTCGTATCGCCCGAGGAGCGCTCAGCGGCGATTGCACTCGCCGATCGCGTGGCAGGCGGAGAAGCACTGCCCGCTAAGACTGAACCCCTTGTGCATGAAATCCTTCGCAAGGCGGACACGGCCACGGACATCGCCATGTTCGGGCGCATGCTGGCCGACAATCCCGAGTTCAACCGCGAGGCCGCCGTTCAGGTCGCGCACGCGATAACTACACACAAAGTCGAGGTCGAGGACGATTTCTATACGGCCGTCGACGACCTGAAACGACCGACCGAGGACGCAGGTGCGGGCTTCATCGGCGAACTCGGCTTCGGCTCCGGCGTGTTCTACATCTATGCCTGCATCGACCGCGATCTTCTCGAGAGGAACCTCGGCGGTGACAAGGGCCTCGCCGGCACTGCCATCGGCGCCTTCATGGAAGGTCTCGCCACGGCCTCGCCGACCGGCAAGCAGGCGAGCTTCGCCAGCCGCGCCCGTGCGAGCTATCTGCGTATCGAGAAGGGCAGCCAGCAGCCCCGCTCGCTCGCCGCGGCCTTCTTCAAGCCGGTGCGTTCCGAGGACATGCTCTCCAAATCCGTCGAGAAGATCGAAAAGCTCGCGGCCGACATGATCGACGCCTACGGCCCATGCTTCGACGGATCGCCGTACATTATGCACGTGGGCAACGGCGGATCGCTTGGCGAGGCCATCCGCTATGCCACCGAGGAGTGAGGCCCATGCGCGACCATCTCCTCTTCACAATTGCCGCACCCCTGGCATCGTGGGGTGCAGTGTCGGTGGGTGAACGGCGCCCTTCGTGGGATCGCCCGGCGAAGTCTCAGGTGGTGGGACTTCTCGCCGGTGCACTCGGCATCGAGAGGGCCGATGAGATGCGGCAACTGGCGCTGGCCGCGAGCCTCGGCTTTGCCGTGCGCATCGACGATCCCGGCCAGCCGGCGACCGACTATCACACGGCCCAGTCGCCGCCGCAGCGGCGCAACCGCCGCTTCGCCACGCGCGCGGACGAGCTGGCTGTGCCCAAGGACGAACTCAAGACTATCCTGTCGCGCCGCGAGTACCGCACCGGCGTTCAGGCGACTGTGTGTGTCTGGCTGCGACAGCCCGGCCCTGCAACGCTCGATGAGATGAAGGAGAAGCTCGCGCAACCCGAATTCACACCATTCGCTGGCCGTAAGGCGCACGCGCTCATGGCGCCCATGGACCCGCGCATCGAGCCGGCCACCGACGTCCTCGCCGCGCTCGCGGCCTATGACGCTGGTCGCAACCCGAAGGCGACAGAACTCCTCGACAATTTGCGCGACCCGGTCCGCATGCGCTGGCACACGCCAATCGTGTTCGTCGACGCAGACGACACAGGCGACCTCGCTATCGAGCGCCTGGAGCAGCGACGCGATCATCCCGAGAGCCGGGCCAAGTGGCGCTTCGGCGTGCGTGCCGAGGCGGTGCTGCGCCACCGGCCCAACACGATAGGAGGTGCCTCGTGACCTTGTATCTCTCACGCGCACGTCTGCGCGCAGGGCGGGGCGAGGCCCTCTCGGCCATAGCTCCGCTCCTCCTATCGAACGACCCGGGCCGGCAGGCCGGCCAGTCCCATCGCATCCTCTGGCTCCTGTTCCAAGACATACCGGACGCCGGCCACGATCCGGACTGGAGGCGAAGGGACGACGGCTTCCTTTGGCGCGACGAAGGAAATGGCCGCTATCTCATCCTCTCGCGCCAGGCCCCGAGCGATCCCTACCGCCTCTTCGACCTCGACACCAAGGAGTTCGCGCCGGATCTGGCCGTTGGCGATCGTCTGCGCTTCGCCATGCGCGTCAATCCCGTGCGCACCACCAAGCGCGCCGGTACGAAGCAGGGAAAGAACGGGCGCCTGCGCGGAACCCGCGTAGATGTCGTCATGGACGCCCTCAAGGCCGTACCCAAGACGGATATTGACAGGCGCACAGGCCGCGCCTTCGAGCGCGATCGTATCGCCGTCGAGGCTGGCTCCGCTTGGCTTGCAGAGCAAGGTGCGAGACACGGCTTTCGCCTGTCAGACCAGCACGCTCCCACGATCGAGAGCTACACGCAGATCGACGTGCCTCGCGCGCGCAGGCCCGGCACTCGCGGCCGTCCTGCCGGCTTTGGTATCCTCGACATAGCAGGTGAGGTCACGATCACCGACCCGGCCGCCTTCCTCGCCAAGCTGCCGCTCGGCTTCGGCAAGGCCAAGGCCTTCGGATGCGGTCTGATGTTGATCCGTCGCGCGTAAAGCACTAGCGAGCACCCCTAGCCATGTCCGAGCCGGCCTACGTTCCGCTGAAGCCGATCCCCATGAAAGAACGGTCAGCGATCGTCTTCCTGCAATATGGCGAACTCGACGTGCTGGACAGTGCCTTCGTGCTTGTCGATGCCAACGGTGTGCGCGTGCAAATTCCGGTCGGTGGCCTTGCCTGCCTGATGCTGGAGCCGGGCACCCGCGTTTCGCATGCTGCCGTCTGCCTTGCAGCCCGCGTCGGTTGTCTGCTGGTCTGGGTCGGCGAGGCCGGTGTACGCCTCTACGCTGCCGGTCAACCGGGTGGAGCGCGTGCGGACCGGCTTCTCTACCAGGCGCGCGTGGCTCTCGACGAGGGCGCTCGCCTCAACGTCGTGCGCGAAATGTTTCGCCGCCGATTTGACGAGGAAGCGCCGTCGCGCCGTTCGATCGAGCAATTGCGCGGCATCGAAGGCGCACGCGTGCGCGAACTCTATAAATTGATCGCGCGCAAATACGGCGTCGACTGGAAGTCGCGGAACTACGACCGCAACGCGTGGGACGCGGCCGATATCCCCAACCGCTGCCTGTCGTCGGCAACTGCCTGCCTCTACGGCCTTTCGGAAGCCGCGATCCTTGCCGCCGGCTACGCACCCGCGATAGGTTTCCTGCACCGCGGCAAGCCGCAGAGCTTCGTCTACGACATCGCAGACATCTACAAGTTCGAAACCGTCGTACCGGCCGCCTTCGAGACGGCGGCGAAGATCAATAAGGGCAGGGGCAACGGCAGCCCGCCGGAGCGCCAGGTGCGCATCAAGTGCCGCGACCTGTTCCGGCGTTCCGGCGTGCTTGAAAAGATCATTCCTGAGATCGAGGACATCCTGAAGGCCGGCGGCATCGACCCTCCCGAAGAGGCGCCGGAGGCGGCTGCCCCTGCGATCCCACGCGAGGAGGCGTCCGGCGATGATGGTCATCGTGGTTGAGAACGCACCACCTCGCCTGCGCGGGCGCCTTTCACTGTGGTTGGCAGAGGTGCGCGCCGGAGTCTACGTCGGCGTCTTCAATCGCCGCATCCGCGAGCGGATCTGGGATGAGGTCAAGGTGATGATCGGGGACGGCAACGCGGTCATCGCCTGGTCGGCACCGACCGACAGCGGCTTTGCGTTCGAAGCGATTGGCGAGAACCGCCGCGAGCCGGTTGATTTCGACGGCCTGACGCTGGTCCGGTTCAAGCCGCCACCGGCCACGAATGATAGCAGTGCGTGACGGAAATTCGACCCGGCTTTTCCGCTCGTCGGATCGGCAAAAAAACAAACGGCGAACGCCGGTGGCGCTCTTTGACATTGTGATTGGGACGTAGGATCAGTGGCTTGCAAACAAGTGCGTTCCCCGCACACGCGGGGCTGAACCGCGTCACCCTCTTGTGATTGACGATCGCGGCGGGCGTTCCCCGCACACGCGGGGCTGAACCGAACTTCACCGCGATACATGGCGACAGCGCGCAGCGTTCCCCGCACACGCGGGGCTGAACCGATCGTGGACATCCCCGTCCGAGACGCTCTGAGGCGTTCCCCGCACACGCGGGGCTGAACCGTGGGCAGTCCCGCTCTGTCGCGCGCACCACGAGCGTTCCCCGCACACGCGGGGCTGAACCGTTTGAAATCGACGATCGTGCGGTGTTTCACGTGCGTTCCCCGCACACGCGGGGCTGAACCGGTGGGTCGGCACTCTCAACCGGCCGTCCGCGTGCGTTCCCCGCACACGCGGGGCTGAACCGGTTCATCGTCGTGTCACCGAGACGCTTGGTGAGCGTTCCCCGCACACGCGGGGCTGAACCGACGGGGACTGGCTGCCGCTCGGCGAGGCAATCGCGTTCCCCGCACACGCGGGGCTGAACCGTTGTTGGCGTATAGTCCGGACTGGAAGACGCTGCGTTCCCCGCACACGCGGGGCTGAACCGGCGACATCACGCATCAGGGCAACATGACGACCGCGTTCCCCGCACACGCGGGGCTGAACCGATCATGGGCAAACTGGGAGCGTCCAGGTCGACGCGTTCCCCGCACACGCGGGGCTGAACCGGCTGCCGGATCGTTCTGGATCACGCTCTCGGGGCGTTCCCCGCACACGCGGGGCTGAACCGGCCTGATGGCGGGCGAGTATCTCCGCGATGTCGCGTTCCCCGCACACGCGGGGCTGAACCGACTGGAAAGATCAAGCTGCGCATCAATTCGCCGCGTTCCCCGCACACGCGGGGCTGAACCGCTCTTTGCCGCCCCAGGAGTGCAGACCACAGCGCGTTCCCCGCACACGCGGGGCTGAACCGCTCGAGGCGGACGGCCGGCGCGTGCTGGCTAACGCGTTCCCCGCACACGCGGGGCTGAACCGATGATCTGGACCAGATGGAGGCCGATATCGCGGCGTTCCCCGCACACGCGGGGCTGAACCGCCCTATGCGCGCATGCGGCTGGACTACAGCGGGCGTTCCCCGCACACGCGGGGCTGAACCGCACCCTCCTATGTTTCCTTGCGGCTGTTTGATGCGTTCCCCGCACACGCGGGGCTGAACCGTGCGACGCTTGCGGAAATCACGTCGGCACGCAGCGTTCCCCGCACACGCGGGGCTGAACCGTCGACGTACCAGGACTGCAGCTTCTCAGCGACGCGTTCCCCGCACACGCGGGGCTGAACCGGCCGCCGAAGCGGAACGCGCCCGCATCGAGGCGCGTTCCCCGCACACGCGGGGCTGAACCGTGTACGAATCAGTGTAGGGTCACTCTCGTCAACGCGTTCCCCGCACACGCGGGGCTGAACCGGCATCATCATCACCGATCCGACGCTGCAGGGTGCGTTCCCCGCACACGCGGGGCTGAACCGCGCACGGGGCGGATTTGGAAGACTGTGCCCCCCGCGTTCCCCGCACACGCGGGGCTGAACCGCTACTTATCAAGCTCGAGGCCGACACGCTGCAGCGTTCCCCGCACACGCGGGGCTGAACCGCTTTCGCATCTTGGAGCCGCGGGGCCGGATTGGCGTTCCCCGCACACGCGGGGCTGAACCGGGCATCCGTGGTCTTTCGACTGGCCTCGTTGAGCGTTCCCCGCACACGCGGGGCTGAACCGCCTCCAGCCATCGCACGAATTTATCGGCCTGAGCGTTCCCCGCACACGCGGGGCTGAACCGGACTTTGCCTTGACGGGCGAGGGGTATCTGCGGCGTTCCCCGCACACGCGGGGCTGAACCGCCGAACGCAACTGTCATCGCCATGTTTGCGGCGCGTTCCCCGCACACGCGGGGCTGAACCGGCCCCCACCGCCTTCGGCGGAAAGCCGGTTAAGCGTTCCCCGCACACGCGGGGCTGAACCGTCGCACTGCTGGACGCCGTTCGTGGCGACACGGCGTTCCCCGCACACGCGGGGCTGAACCGCTGGCGGAAGGATACGCGCCATCCGACATTTTGCGTTCCCCGCACACGCGGGGCTGAACCGGTCTGATTGCTGCTGTTATGACCGATGAAGTCGCGTTCCCCGCACACGCGGGGCTGAACCGCAGTACATGAACCTCGACACAGGGGAGTTCTAGCGTTCCCCGAACACGCGGGGCTGAACCGTAGACGAACGGCACGTCGTCCCAGGTCCGGGCGCGTTCCCCGCACACGCGGGGCTGAACCGGTGTCGGGAACGGGCTTGATCCAGTCGCTTGGGCGTTCCCCGCACACGCGGGGCTGAACCGGCAACGCATTACAACGGCGTCCTGACACAGCAGCGTTCCCCGCACACGCGGGGCTGAACCGGCCGCCTTGGCCCAACCAGCGCCTCGTGGATCGCGTTCCCCGCACACGCGGGGCTGAACCGTCGTATGGGTCGAAGTCATCGCGATCCGACACGCGTTCCCCGCACACGCGGGGCTGAACCGAATCTTGCGGCGCATTTGGCGCTTTCGTCATTGCGTTCCCCGCACACGCGGGGCTGAACCGGAGGGATGATGATGGAGATCGTTCGACCCACCGCGTTCCCCGCACACGCGGGGCTGAACCGGAAAAGCGCGAATCCTTCTCGAAGCTGCCCAAGCGTTCCCCGCACACGCGGGGCTGAACCGTCAGTCGCAAGGGCGGTTTTGCCCATGCCGGGGCGTTCCCCGCACACGCGGGGCTGAACCGCCTCGACTGCATTCGTCAGCTTCGGAATGCATTGCTGACGTTGCCAGCGGTTCACGACTGGTTCAAAGCGCCAGCCAGTTAAATGGCCGCTTCCTCTGCCTCTCGTCCGCCGGAGTTAAACCGCGCCAGGGGGCGACGCCGAAGGGCCGAGACCAAAGGACTCGGTTGACGAGCACCCGGTCGCCGGCAGCGCCGGCGAGGCGCCCAACCCACCACAATGAAAATGCTACAATGAACCCATGACGAATGACACCGGTGCGCAACCGGACACGGCCGAGCGCGAGCTGATGTTCGAGCTGATGACCGATCAGGAGCGCTCCGACATGCCCGCGCTGGTCGCCAAGCACTTGCAGCAATAGCAGCGCTGGTGATGGGTGTTACGACAGCAGCTGCAGCAGCGTAACGGTGAGTGCAGCCGTACCCAATCCGTGCGCCACCAGGATGCCGCTGAAATACTTGTAGAGCCGTAGCTCGAGTTCGCGCAAATCGCCACGGGTGACCAACTCACCGGCGCCGATCTCGTTGATCGCCTCGGCGATCCCTTCGGCCTGCTGCACAGAAAAACCGCGCTGCTGCAGCTTGGCGATGAACCTATGCGTGTCGCGAATGACAACCCCGTCCATATGCGATTAGTCTAGCACGGACGACAAAAAAAGACAGGGCAACACCGTCGTGTTGCCCTGCGCTGGTCGGGCAGGCCGCTGGGCTACGAGCGTGCCGTATCACCCTTCGCCGCGCGGCGGCCGCCGGCCAGGTCGTCACCCTGCCGACGGGCAGACACCGACTGCCTCAAGTGTAGCATCCCGCCTTCGCGATGATCCGGGCGAACGCGGCCTCGACATCGGCCCGCGCCGCAACGCGGCCGACCTCCTGGCCATCGACGAACAGGATCCAATCACTGGTGTGCGGCTCGTAACCGGCAAGCTTGAAATCGCCGGCCCAATGAGCTTCGGGCGGCATGACGTTGATGTCGAAGCCTTGCCCGCCGTAAAAGGCGCGGCCGTAGATGAAACCATAGCCGTCGGGAACCGGCTTCAACTCGATCGAAACGGCACCGTCCATTTCAATACTCCTCGGCCATCATGATCGTCATGACGCGGGCGGTCGTGCTCGCATCACTCGGGTCTTCGGCACCCTGCGAATAGTCGCTGCCCGCCTGGTAGTATGTGATCTTCCAGAAGTAGCGCTGGCCATCATGCTCGACCGATCCGAAATCGTGCTCGCGCCACGGATCATTGTCGGGCGTGAACGCGTCGAACGAACGCACCAGCGCAAACACAGCCTGCTTGTCATCCGGTGCCAGTGCGTCGACACCCGACGTCACAACGATAAAGCCGCCGGCACCTGTCCGGCGCAGACCATCGTTGAGCTCACGCATGCGTGCCGTCCTATCCTCTCTCATCGAAACCTCCGTTTCGCTGTTCGACCCAGGCGGAAGTGCCGGGGCCGATGACGGGACCGAGGTCGAAGAAAAAGTGAGCCCCGCGCGCGTTGCCGCGGCGGGGCTTGAGGCGTGTCGCTGCCTACCTACGGCGCTTGGCCGCCGGCGGCTCATCGGACTTCGCATCGTCATCGGTGAACTCGCGCAAGACGATGCGGCCATTGATGGGGAGCGCCGACAGCACGATGTTGTAGCCTTTGCCGTCGGCATGCGCGAAGACGCTGCCGATGCGGGTCCAGAAGGCATCTTTATCGTCGCCCTCACCGCGGTCCTCGACCGCGAAGGCCTTATGGCTGGGTTTTCCAGACATGGGTTTTCTCCTTTCCGAAGGTTTGCTCAAGGCTTTCATGCTGAGCGGAATGGCGAACCAGTCCGCGATCAGGCGCGCCGCCTGTCCAATTCCGACGCGCTCCATCTCGGCGACGAACTCGAGGCTTCCGCCGCCTCTGTCGCAATCGCCAAAGCAGCGCCAGGTGCTGGTACCGGGATCGATGACGAACTGGCGCTTGTTGCTGCCCTTGTGGATCGGGCAGACACCCTTGAGCCGCGACCCGACGCGCTTGAAGGCATCGTCGAGACCGTACCGGCTCAGAATTACGGCGAGGGGGACGGCGCGCCGGATGAGCGCGAAGTCCACCCCTAGAGGTGACTTGCGCTTCATCGTGGCTGAGCCCTTATCGTTCACTCTTTGAACTGCTCCCAAGTCTAGCATTCCTCCGCTAACTGTCCATGTCGTGCGCCCCCACGTTTGTATCCCTCACTCGGTATCTGTAAGGAGCGGCCGCCGGCTGAAGGCGCCCCGTCAAGGGTTTGCCGATCACGGCCGCGCGAGCGCGCCCTTGACGGGGCGACGCGGCGGCCAGGGTCGGGATACCGAGTGAGGGAGAGATCGATCATGCGATGAGGCTCACGCGTTCGCCCGCGCCGTTGACCCAGGCGGCGCCCAAGGCGCCGTCGACGGCGATGGCCTCCGGCGTGCTGTAGAGAAAGAGGCCGGGCGCGACGCCGTCCGTCACCTCGTTTTGTGCGGTGATCATGTTGGCGATGCGCTTGTCGGACGGCGCAACCGTCAAGATGCGGAAGCTCTTGAAGCCCCAGGCATCGTTCGTCTTGTGTGCGCGCCAGGCGTGGAAGTAACCAAGCAGCTTCCTGCGAAAGCTCGACTTCCCGACGAGGCGTTTGGCGTTGATGTCCATGCTGCCGCGATCAAGTTCAACGGCGTAGTTGTGGCGCGTCGCATCGGGATAGGCGATGGAGAACAGTCGGTCGGGCACGACGGCGATGGAGATGCCTGTCGCGTGCCCGGGCACGCGGACGTCGACGCGGCAGCGAAAGGGATCTCGCAGCCTGCGCCGCTCGGCAGGGAAGTAGGGCACAAGATCGTGGTGATCGATCAGGCGCAGGTGAGCCTCAGCGCGGACGGCAAGATCGATTTCGATCATGACATCAGCGATCTCGATGGTGTGGGCGAGGAACTGGCCGGTGGCGCGTGCGTTCTTGGTGGTCCAGTCGAGTCGGCCGTCGACTGCGAAGCCAAGCTCTGCGAGCAGTCGGGCGCCTTTACGGCCAAGGCCATAGACGAGCGGGCGATTGCCCTCGTCAAAGAACATGGCGAGCTGAGAATGCTGATGCGATGGCCGGTCGAGCAGCGCGTGATAGAAGAGTAGCTTCAGGCGCACGAGCATCGCTTGCGCCGAGCCACCGACCAGGCGTGCGATCTGTTGGGAGGTCAGAAACCGGAACCGCGCGACGGCGATGAGGATGGCGATGTCGCGCTCGGTGATGCGCAGGCCCGGTGGAGCGGTCGGTCGCGTCAGGCGTTTGAGCGGCGGCACCAAGAGCGAGGACATGTCCTCATTTTAGGTCACCGAGACTCTGCGGCCAGAGCGCCGTGGGGATTGGCGCAAGGTGCACACGACGGCGCATGGAGGAGCCAGCCGTCGCGTGACAGCGCATGATCAGCAATCACATGTGCGTGAGAAAGCAGATGAGACGGCAACTTCAATCCGAAAGCCGACAGCGCGAGAGCGTCGTCCTTGACCCAGACCTGTCCTTAGCGCTCGCAGCATTACATGGCACAGTCCAATCCCTCGGCGGGAGCCTCATTTCTATGGATGTGCAAAGACAGTCCAGGCTTCAGTGCCTCGTGAGCCCGCGATACATGGGAAAGCGGATGACCCTGCCAATACTATGGGATGAAAGACGAGTTTCGCTTGATGCGTGGGTCGTCGAAGTCGAAAATTGTCGACCGCTGGACGCTCGATGAGAAATGAAATATCTGCGGACGGGAGCTTGGCAATCGTCTCGATACCCACCTCATGACAGCGTCTGCGGTGCCTTGCTGAGTTCAGCCTTTGTCGCTTTCGATACAACGATTATCTTGCTCGCAGCATCGGTGCCTTTATCGACAGCAAGGTTGGTGATGTGCGATCTGAAACCCGAGGATAACCTGGCATGAGTCCGGCGCATGGCATCAAGGTCGCTGTCTTCGGTCTGGGGTCGATGGGCTATGGCATGGCCGCGTCGCTGCTGCGGGCGGGATACCAGACCTACGGGTTCGACGTCAGGCCGACGCAAATGAAGCAATTCCAGGCTGAAGGCGGCGCGGTCGGCGAAATCGCCGACATCGCCGCAACGCTCGATGCCATGGTTGTCGTTGTTCTCAATGCGGCCCAGACCGAGAATGTCTTGTTCGGCGCGGATGGCGTCGTACCAAGGCTCAAGCGGAACGCGGTGGTGATCGCCTGTGCGACCGTACCACCGGACTTCGCGAGGGAAATGGCGGTGCGTTGCGGAACTACCGGCGTCCACTATCTCGACGCGCCCATATCCGGAGGATCGGTGAAGGCCGCGCAAGGAAAGCTTTCAGTCATGGCGTCTGGAACCGCACCCGCCTTTGCGGCCGCTCGGCCTGTCCTCGATGCAACTGCCGAAACCGTCTTTGAACTCGGTCCCGAAGCGGGCGCGGGCTCGGCCATGAAAGCCGTCAATCAATTGCTTGCCGGTGTCCATATCGCGACTATGGCAGAGGCCATAACGTTCGGCATGACTCAAGGCGTGTCACCCGAAAAATTTGTCGAGGTGATCAGCAAATGCGCCGGCACGTCGTGGATGCTGGAGAACCGGGCCCCGCATATCGTAGAGGGCGACTACACACCGCGTTCCTCGATCGATATCTGGCCCAAGGACCTGGGCATCGTGCTCGACATTGCGCGACGAGCGAAATTCAGCGCGCCGATCACGGCAGCGACCTTGCAGCAGTTCCTCGCTGCCTCCGGCATGGGCCTGGGGAGTGAGGACGATGCCGCTGTGGCAAAGGTCTACGCCAGGAACGCCGGCCTCACCCTGCCGGGAGAAGAATGATGCTGCTCGGCTGCATTGGCGATGATTTCACCGGCTCGAGCGATCTTGCCAATACGCTGACCAAACAGGGTATGCATACGGTGCAATACACGGGCGTTCCGGAAGTGCCAGCGGCAGCGCACGTGGAAGCCGGTATCGTGGCACTGAAGACGCGCTCAATCCGCGCAGAGGACGCGGTGGCGCAATCCCTTGCCGCCCTGGAATGGCTGCGCGCGCAGGGCTGCAGGCAGTTCTTCTTCAAGTATTGCTCGACCTTCGACTCCACACCCGAAGGCAATATCGGTCCGGTTGCCGACGCGCTTTCTGATGCGCTCGGCACGGACTGCGTCATCGTCTGCCCGGCGTTTCCAGCAACCGGTCGTACTCTCTATCAGGGTCATCTATTCGTGAATGAAGTGCTTCTCAGCGAATCGGGGATGCAGAACCACCCCCTGACACCCATGACCGATCCGGATATCCGCCGCTGGCTTGCATCGCAGACAAGGTATGACGTTGGGCATGTGCCGGTCAGCAAGGTGCTGGCGGGGGCAACAGCCATCCGGGCCGCACTCGAAGAGCAACGCCGTCGAGGCAAGCGTCATATCATCGTCGATGCAATACAGGACGATGACCTTATTGCAATTGGTGAAGCAGCGGCCGACCTCAAGCTGGTGACGGGAGGCTCGGGGGTGGCGCTCGGATTGCCCGCGAACTTCAAAAAAAGCGGATTGATCTCCGGAGAGCGTTCCCGATGGATGGGCGAGGCTGGCAAGTGTGTTGCATTAGCGGGGTCTTGCTCGAACGCGACACGCCAACAGATCGAGGTTCACCGGCAGCTGAACCCTGTGCTGGAAATCGTGGTGCAGGAGGTTGCCGGAGGTAGAACGACGCCCGACCAGGCCGCAGCGTGGCTTCTGAATCAACCCGGCATCCCGCTCGCCTACAGCTCTGCCGATCCCAGTGCCGTTGCATCCGTTCATGAGCAGTTCGGTCGCGAATTGTCAGCTAAACTCATCGAGGATTTCTTCTCACGCGTTGCTCAGATCGTGGTCGCTGCCGGTGTACGACGATTACTGGTGGCCGGGGGCGAGACCTCTGGCAGTGTGGTCGAAGGACTTGGCCTCGGTTCCCTCGAAATCGGCCCTGAGATCGACCCAGGTGTACCGGCCATGAGGGCGCGCCCAGATCTCGTGGTAGCGTTAAAGTCGGGAAACTTTGGTGCACCGGACTACTTTGCCAAGGCGGCCGGCGTGCTCGCCAGGAATGCCACGTCATGAGCGACAGCAAGCTGAGAGAACTGATCTGCCTGTTGGCCAAATCAATGTTCCACCGCGGACTGACGGGCGGAAGCACCGGCAACGTCTCGGCCAGGACGAGCGACGGCGGCCTTCTCGTCTCACCGACCGGCACCAGCTTCGGCCGGCTCGACCCTGCACGCCTTAGCCGCTTCGATGCCGATGGCCGTCTCACCGGCGGCGATCCGCCAACCAAGGAGTTGCTGCTGCACTCAGCGTTCTATGAAACGCGCGGTACGGCGGGTGCCGTCGTCCATCTGCACTCCTGCCACGCCGTTGCTCTTTCCATGATGCCCGACGTCGATGAGGACAATTTCCTTCCCCCTCTTACGCCCTACGCGATCATGCAGCTGGGCAAGGTGAAGCTGCTGCCATTCTTCGTGCCGGGTGATCCTGCGATGGGAGAGGCCGTGCGGGGGCTTGCCGGCAAGCGCTCCGCCGTCATGCTCGCAAGTCATGGCCCGGTCGTCGCGGCCAAGGATTTGGAAGCCGCCTGCAATGCGATCGAGGAACTGGAAGCAACGGCGCGGCTCGCCCTTATCGTGAGAGGTGCCAATGCACGCATGCTGTCTCAAGAGCAGATCAACAAAGTCGTGACGAAATTCGACGTGGATTGGGACGCATGACGAAGTTCTCTGCAAACCTTGGATTCCTGTGGTCCGACCGTCCACTGCCAGATGCAATTCACGCAGCGAAGGCCGCAGGGTTCGATGCCGTCGAGTGTCACTGGCCCTACGACACGCCCGCTGAAGATGTGCGCCAAGCATTACGGGCTACGGGCCTGAAGATGCTTGGCCTCAACACGCGTCGTGGTAACGTCGCCGCAGGTGACAACGGCCTTGCCGCGCTGCCAGCCCGAGAAAAGGAAGCGCATGCTGCAATCGACGAAGCGCTCGGCTATGCGGAAGCCGTCGGGGCAGGAAACGTCCACGTCATGGCAGGATTTGCACAGGGTGAGGACGCACTGCGGACGTTCGTCACCAATCTGCAATACGCGGCATCGCAAGCCGCACGCAAGGGTATCACGATCCTGATCGAGCCCCTGAATAGCTACGATGTACCGGGCTACTTCCTTTCGACGACCGGCCAGGCTGCGGGGCTCATCGCTGAGGTCGGCGCGGAAAATCTGAAGCTGATGTTCGACTGCTATCACGTGCAGCTGATGGAAGGGAACCTGACGCACAAGCTCACTGATTTGATACCTATCATCGGTCACATACAGTTCGCATCGGTACCCGACCGCGGCCCGCCCGACCACGGCGAGATTGCCTATGATCATGTCTTCGCTGTTATCGAGGACCTCGGTTACCGTGCGCCGCTCGGCGCGGAATACAAATCCGCCATCCCGACCGGCGAGACGCTTGGCTGGCTGGACAGATTTCGCAGGGGCTGAAGCAAACCTCGCCGAAGCCTGGAAGCTAACGGTACTGCGTCTCCATCCAACGGCGCAGCCTGTAGGCTGTGGTTGTTTCGTCAATCTCGACATCGCTGAACGTGATTGGCGTGCCGTCGGCAATGTTGTTCTTCAGCTTCACGTTGTGCGCGAGACCGAGCGGCAAATAGCCAGCTGCCAACGACGCTTTGGCCGGGCGCAAGCCTCCTGTTACGGTGTAGCCGCCCTCGCCATCAAGCATCTCGCCGGCCTTGAGGTCGCGCTTGGCCACCGCAGCCACGTCGGCGCGGAATTCGGTTGCAACGCCGGTCGGTTCGCCGCGAATGCCGACCGAGGCGACGGAAACCGGCAGTTCAAGTCCGATCAGGTGCCAGCGCTTGTACATCGACGCGTACCGGCCGCTGGTGTCCGTGAGGACCGCATATTCCTGGAAGCAGTTGCGCAGGTATTCGGTATCGCCCTCGAACACAACCCACACGCCCTGGCGGACATTGTAAGGGACCGGTTCACCCGCCAGCATCAAAGAGGACGCAACTTCCACCATGCCCTTGCGGTCGAGGCAGCCGCCTTCCGACTTCGGGCGCATGATGTTGGCAAGGTCCTCTGCCCCGCCGACCGGAAACTGAAGTCCGTGCTCCGGCACATCGAGACCAGCTGCATTGGCGATTGCCGAGCATTCGATCGCAGGCTTCGAACCGTCGAGGAACGAGTTGAACATCTTCGGATTGAGGCGGCCGCGCTCGGCCTGTTCCCGGGTAATGCCCCAATGGTCCCAGATCGTGTCGGGTGTTGACTTGCGAAATGACGGCAACCATTTGTGGCCGCGACCGGCTGCGACCACGGGAAACCCGCAGGTGCGCGCCCAGTCGACGAGCTCGCAAGTCAGCGCCGGCTGATCGCCATAGGCCATGCTGTAAATGACGCCGGCTTCTTTCGCTTTGGCAGCCAGTGCCGGTCCGCAGAACGCATCTGCTTCGACTGTGACATTGATCACGTGCTTGCCGTTTCGGCAGGCTTCGAGAACGTGCTCGATGGCAGCAACCGGCGAACCGGTGCATTCGATGACGATGTCGACCCGCGGATGGGCCACGAGTGCACGCCAGTCGTCCCCGACATGGGTCGTGCCGGTTGCCGCAGCATCATCGAGCGAGGCGGCAGCAAAACGCTCGGCCGGCCAGCCGACGAACTTCATATTGGATTTGGCGTTCTGCGGCGAAAGATCAGCCACGCCGATCAGATGTATGCCGTCCAGTCGCAAAGCCTGTGACAGGAACATCGTACCGAACTTGCCTGCGCCAATCATGCCGACCCGGACGGGGTTGCGCTGTTCGGCACGTTCTCTCAGCTTTGCGAATAGATTCATGGAATTCACTTTCTCCAGGTCAGGGCGTGCCACATTGGACTGCTACATGTACCAAAACTGGTGATCCGAGTTGATGTCGCGCCCAAGCCCACGCTATTAACATTCTAACCTCTGTGAGGGGAACGCATCGCTGACGACTGCCTTCTTAGGCGCGTGTTCGACGTTGCGCCGCTCCAAGTCTGCCGACTGATGACGTGTGCGCAGTGGATCGGTTGCGGCCCGAAGGACACGACAGGTCATCAAGCACTTTATTGGTCGCTCAACACCGCTTCAAGATTGCTTCCGATGTATCGACGACGGCGTGGGCGGTGATCCCGAAATGTTGGAACAGCACATCTGACTTTGCCGACGCGCCAAATCCTGCCATGCCGATGAACCTGTCGCCTGGCCGCAACCATCGCTCCCAACCAAAGCGCACGGCAGCTTCGACCGCGACCCTCGGGGCGTGACCCAACACCTTCGCCTTGTAAGCATCATCCTGAGCCTCGAAAAGCTCCCAGCACGGCATTGAGACGACGGCAGCGCTGATCCCTTTGGAGGCCAGTATAGCTCGCGCTTCTACCGCAATCGCAACCTCGGTGCCTGTCGCGATCAATGTGAGATCTCTCGAGCCGTTGCCATCGCCAACGAGATAGCCACCACGTCGAGACAGGTTTTCGCTGGTTTCCGCTCGGACCGGGAGTGCGTCCTGGCGGGAGAGAGCAAACAAGCTCGGCCCATCTAGTTTCTCCAGGGCAATCTGCCAGCACTCGGCGGTTTCGACAGCGTCTGCGGGACGGAAGACGGTCATGTTCGGCATGGCGCGGAAACTCGCCAGGATCTCAACGGGCTGATGTGTTGGTCCGTTCGAACCTACGCCAATGGAGTCGTGACTGAACACAAACAGCACGGGCAGACGCATCAGCGCCGCCATTCGCATGGCGGCGCGCTGATAGTCCGAAAAAGCGAAATATGTGACCGCGACAGGGCGGAGGCCGCCGTGGGCCGCGATCCCGTTCGCCATTGCGCACATCAAGTGCTCGCGCACGCCACAATGAACGTAACCGCCGGACCGATCTTGAGCGTCGAACGCGAGACGGCTGCGCTTGTGGTTCGTCGGGGCTTCAAGGTCGGCGCATAGCACAATGGTTTCGGGCAGAAGCCTGGCCATTGCATCGCAAACATCTCCCGACGATTGGATTGTCGCTCGTGGCGCATTGATGCGAGCGGCATTGGCGATGAGAGTCGACTGAGTTTCCCCCCAGGATGTCGGCAATGCACGTGCGATGCGATCACGATATTCCTCAGCGCGTGGCGATGCAGCGAGGCGTTCCTGCCAGGCGTCTTGGGCGGCAGCGCCCCGATTGGAAACGGCTTTCCAGTCTGCGTAGACTGCGTCGGGCACTTCGAACGGCGGATGCGGCCAACTAAGGGCAGCCATGGCATCAACGCGGTCTTGAGACTTCAGCGGCGCGCTGTGTCCGCCGCGCTGTCCCTGTAGACGTGGAATGCCGCGAGCGATCGTCGTGCGGCACGCGATAAGCGACGGACGATCATCCGCGACCGCCGCTTCCATTGCCTTGTCAATTGCTACGATATTGTGCCCGTCGACGATCTGCACATGCCAGTTCGCTGCTCGGAAGCGTGCAGGCACATCTTCGGAAATCGACAGCAGCGTGTCACCGTCGTCAGTGATGTGGTTGTCGTCCCACAAGAATGTGAGTTTGCCGAGCTTAAGATGTCCCGCAAGCGAGATCGCCTCCTGCCCCATTCCTTCCTGCAGACAGCCATCGCCGACAAACGCCCAGGTGCGATGGTTCACGAGATCTGTTCCGAATTCCGATGCCAAACGCGCCTCGGCAACTGCCATGCCGACGGCCGATGCGATGCCCTGGCCGAGCAAGCCCGTCGTCAGTTCGATACCGGCGTCTTGTTCGATTTCCGGGTGCCCGGCACAGACAGCGCCTAACGTCCGAAACTCCTTCAGCGCCTCGATTGGCAGATGCTTGTAGCCAGACAGATGTAGCAGTGCATAGAGCAGCATCGAGCCGTGTCCATTCGAGAGGATGACACGGTCCCGGTCGGGCCAAAGTGGCGCGTCAGGATCGGCCTTCAAATGACGCGCATAAAGGGTTGCTGCAATTTCGGCCATTCCCAGCGGCACGCCCTGATGGCCTTCGCGGGCATTCAGGATGGCATCAATTGCCAGAAAGCGGATGGCGTTGGCCATCTGGCGAATGTCGGGCATGGGCACGTTCCCTCGAAAACCATTTCTGCAGCGATGACGGCTTGTCTTGGAGGGGCCCAGCCTACCGGGATTGGCACATGTCAGATCTGAAGAAAAACTAAACATATTGTGAAGGTTTCGAAATCATCCGTCGCCCCGTCTGGTGGTACTGTTCGATCAACAACCAACGCCGAAAAGGCCGAAAAGAAGGTCTGGGAGGACCGCGTGAACGAGGAGCGTTCAATGGCTGCTGGCACGAACGTGTCTCTTGAGCAGCGCGCCTACCATATCCGTCGCAACGCTCTCCTGATGGGCGAAGTTCAGGGCCAGGGATACATCGCCCAGGCCCTCGACATCGCCGACGTGCTGGCGGTCGCTTACTTCCACGCGATGCAATACCGGGCCGATGATCCGGAATGGGAAGGCCGCGACCGTTTCCTGCTGTCCAACGGGCATTACGCCATCGCTCTTTATGCAGCGCTGATCGAGGCGGGCATCGTTCCTGAGGCGGAAATAGAGAGCTACGGCAGCGACGAGAGCCGCCTGCCGATGTCGGGGATGGCGTCGTACACGCCGGGCATGGAGATGTCGGGCGGTTCGCTCGGACTGGGGCTCTCGATCGCTGTGGGCATGTGCCTGGGGTTGAAGCGCAAGTGCGCGTCGAACCGCGTCTACGTGTTGTTCTCTGATGGAGAGCTGGACGAAGGCTCCAAGTGGGAGGCGATCATGTCGGCTGCCCACCACAAGCTCGACAACCTCATTGCAATTGTGGACATCAACAACCAGCAGGCCGATGGGCCGTCGACGCAGGTGATGGCCTTCGAGCCCCTTGCCGAAAAGCTTACTGCGTTCGGCTGGTACACTCAGCGTATCGACGGCAACGATCTCGATGCCGTCATCAAGGCATTCGACAATGCCAAGTCGAACAACGGTGGCCGACCCAGCATTATCATCGCCGATACGATGATGGGCAAGGGCGTGCCGTTCCTGGAGGCGCGGGAAAAGAATCACTTCATTCGTGTGGAGGCGCACGAGTGGCAGCTCGCCCTGCAGGCTTTGGACGACGGGAGGATCATGTGAAACGACCTGCTCCCGTTCAGACCGGCCAACCCCGCCTTACCACTTCGGCAATGATCGCATCGATTGCTGCGGAGGGCCAGAAGACCAAACCGGCACCGTTCGGTCACGCTCTTGTCGAGGTGGCAAAGACGAATCCCAAGATTGTCGGCATGACGGCCGACCTGGGCAAGTACACCGACCTGCACATCTTCCAGAGTGCGTATCCTGACCGGTATTATCAGATGGGGATGGCAGAGCAGCTTCTTTTCGGCGCTGCGTCTGGCCTGGCCGCAGAGGGCTTCACGCCGTTTGCCACGACCTACGCCGTGTTCGCCTCGCGCCGCGCCTATGACTTCATACACCAGACGATTGCGGAAGAAGATCGCAACGTGAAGATCGTCTGCGCGCTGCCGGGTCTTACCTCGGGTTACGGACCTAGCCACCAGGCAACCGAAGACCTAGCGCTGCTTCGCGCGATGCCGAACATGACCGTCATCGATCCCTGCGACGCGCATGAAATCGAGCAGGTCGTTCCGGCAATCGCAGCACACCAGGGGCCGGTCTACATGCGGCTGCTGCGCGGGCAGGTACCGCTGGTGCTCGACGAGTACGGCTACAAGTTCGAACTCGGAAAGGCCAAGCTGATCCGCGACGGCACCGATGTGCTCGTGATCTCGTCCGGCCTCCTGACGATGCGGGCACTGGAGGCCGCAAAGACGCTGGAGGCCGATAACATTGACGTTGCGGTTCTGCATGTGCCGACGATCAAGCCTCTCGATATCGAGACGATACTCAAAGAGTGCGGCAAGGCCGGTCGGATGGTCGTCGTTGCCGAGAACCACACCGTCATTGGCGGATTGGGCGAAGCGGTTGCGGGCGTGTTGATGCGCCACGGCGTGCATCCGGCATTCAGGCACATCGGCCTGCCGGATGAATTCCTGGACGCTGGTGCATTGCCAACGCTCCACGATCGCTACGGCATATCGATCAACAAGATCGCAGAACAGATCAGGGGCTGGCTTTGACGCCAGCCTGTCGCCGCATATTCGCGGCGACCACAGGACTTTAACAGGAGAGAAGTTCCATGGGCCTTCTGCAAGGAAAGTATGCCGTCATTACCGGCGCGGCCAGTCCGCGCGGGCTCGGGAAAGCAATGGCGAAGCTGTTCGCCGACCACGGTGCGACAGTCGCCATTCTCGATCTCGACGCAGGTGCGGCCCAGGCCTCTGCATCGGACATCGGTGCGAACCACGTCGGGCTGGCCTGCGATGTCACCGACAAGTCGTCTTGCGAAGCGGCGGTAAAAAACCTGCTGGCGAAGTGGGGACGAGTCGACATCCTGGTCAACAACGCCGGCATCACCCAACCGCTCAAGCTCATGCAGATCGAGCCGCACAACTACGACGCGGTGACGGACGTCTCGCTGCGCGGCATGCTCTATATGAGTCAGGCTGTGATCCCAACGATGCGCTCTCAGAAATCTGGTTCGATCGTCAACATGTCGTCAGTGTCGGCGCAGCGCGGCGGCGGCATTTTCGGCGGCCCACATTATTCGGCCGCGAAGGCCGGGATGCTCGGCCTGACAAAGGCGATGGCGCGTGAGCTGGCGCCTGACAACGTTCGCTCAAATGCCATCTGCCCTGGCTTCATCGCAACCGATATCACGGCAGGCAAGCTCACTGATGAGATGAGGGCACAGGTACTGGCCGGCATACCGATGGGCCGCGCGGGAACCGCGGACGAGGTTGCCGGCTGCGCCCTGTTCCTTGCGTCTGAACTCTCTGCCTACTGCACCGGCACTGAGGTCGACGTCAACGGCGGATCATTGATTCACTGACAACCGCAAGTCCGGCAATAACGAGTAAAGGCGTCAAACGGAGGAAACCGAAAATGAAGACCACACTGCTGACGGTTATCAGCATTACCACCCTTGCCGCCGGCTCGGCGATGGCAGACGAAGTGATCTTTGCGCATGGCGCCAACCCGGGCAATCCGCGCTACGTCGCCGCCGAAAAGTGGGCGGAAATTTTCAAGCAGTGCACGGGCGGCGCGCACACTGTCAACGTTGCTGCCTCCGCGACGATGGGCAACGACGCAGAAATGCTGACCTCGGCAACGGCCGGCGTCATCCACGTCACCGCCAATAGCCAGGGCGCGATGTCACAGATCGTTCCCGAAATCGGCCTTCTAGGCCTGCCGTTCCTGTTCAAGGACCTGCCGTCCGCCTGGAAGGTGCTCGACGGCGAGGTTGGCGCAATGCTCGACAAGCGTGCGCAGCAGGCCGGCCTCAAGATTGTAGGATTCTGGGACAACGGCATCCGCAACGTCACGCATACCAGCAAGCATGTCGCCAAGCCGGAAGACCTAAAGGGCATGAAGATCCGCACGCCTCCGGACCAGATGACCGTCGACATCTTCTCCGCGGTCGGCGCAGCGCCAGCACCGCTCGCCTGGTCGGAGCTTCCGACAGCGCTGCAGTCCGGCGTGTTCGATGGTCAGGAGAACCCACTGACAAACATCTATTCGGCGAAGTTGCACGCGATCACGCCGTACATAACCATGACCGGCCACAAGTACGAATCGACACCGGTCGTTGCGGGCCTTGCCTGGTGGTCGTCGCTGGATGACAAGACCAAGGGATGCGTCACCGAGGCGACCAAGGAAGCTGGCAAGATCCAACGTCAGATGTCACTTGAAGGCGACGAAAAGCTGCGCCCCAAGATGGAAGCGGAAGGTGCGAATTTTGCCGAGGCCGATAAGGCCGCCTACCAGAAGGCGACTGCGTCGGTCTACGACAAGTACGCTAAAACGTACCCCGAATTGGTGAAGGCACTCAAATCCGCTTCTGGTCAGTGATGGCACGCGAGATGGGTACAACAGCAGGCGAGACCGGGAAAGGGCGTCAAGGCCCTTTCCTGCGGGGGATATGCGCAATCTCGAACGCGCTGGATTGGGCCGGGCAGATCATCGGTGTTTCCTGCCTCGCCTTCATGTTCGTCGCACTGCTGGTCAACGTCGTGCTGCGGTATGCATTCGGCTCGGGCATTGCCTGGGCCTATGAGATCCACGCGCTGGTGCTGCCCTGGCTGGTCGCTGCGGGCGTCGTGATAGCGGCTGCACGCAGTCGCAATATCGCGATCACGCTTCTGCCTTTTGCGCTCAGCGGTCGAGGTCGGCTCGCATTGCTGTTCGCCATTCACGTGTTGATGCTGATTATCTCTGTTGCAGTGCTGTGGTCGAGCCAGCCGATTCTGCGCGCTGCCCAATACCAATCGCTGTCGACGCTGGGTATCAAGCAAATCTGGGGCTATGCCAGCCTCGTCTTTGCTTTTTCTGGAACCGCAGTCATCGCTGCCATCGATGCCATACGGGTGCTGTACGGCGTCGACACACTCGACTCTGATCCAGAGCACGCAAGCTTGAGCTGAAGAGCCGCCCATGACCGTACCAATGATCATCGTCTTTGTTCTGCTGTTGGCGCTTGCGATACCTGTTGCATGGGCCATGCTCGGCGGCGCCGCAGCAGCACTGATGATCGCTGGCAAGCCGATGGGGGCTATCGCAATCAGCCTCTATTCACCTACGCAGAGCTTTCCCATGCTCGCGATCCCATTCTTCATCCTGGCTGGCAATCTAATGATGTCCGGCCGGTTTGGCGTCTACCTCGTCAACATCGCGCGGCTTCTGGTCGGTCACATGAAAGGCGGCATGGGTCAGGTGTCGATCATCGGATCGGTCATGTTCGGCGGCGTGTCGGGCTCAGCTGTGGCAGACGCCTCGGCAATGGGAACGGCGCTCATCCCGGTGCAAACGAAGGAAGGTTACCCGGCCGGCTTCGCGGCCGCCATTAATGCATCGTCGTCAACGGTAGCGGTGCTCATACCGCCGTCGATCCCGCTCATTCTCTATGGACTGGTTTCCAACGTTTCAATCATTGATCTTTTCGTTGCGGGTATCCTTCCCGGCCTTATGCTCGGTTTCGGCATGTTTATCACCGTCTGGCTGGTGGCACGCCGCAAGAACTTGCCGCGCTCGCCGCTGCCGGGCGGCTTCCGAGAGTTCAGGGGCGAGCTGCTCGCCGCCATTCCGGCGTTGTTGATGCCGGTTTTCGTGATCGGAACTTTGCGCTTCGGTATTGCCACGCCGACCGAAGTCAGCGTGATGGCAGTCGCTTACGCACTCGTCGTCAGTGGCTTAATCTACCGCGATTTGTCGTTGAGCTATCGCCGAATCTTGGTGACGGCCTGAGGGTTCAGGCGGCGGCTTTGGGCTGTGGATCGGCGGTCGCGACCACCTCCAGCCCGTCCTTGAACTTGGCACCGAGCACGAGCTTCGGCAACTGGT
>JBFWNY010000013.1:0-96075 GCA_050250815.1 Hyphomicrobiaceae bacterium | reverse complement strand
AGTTTCGTCACGTTATCGTTGGGCACGGCATATCGCTCCTTTGGTGGAGAAGTGAGGTCGTCAACAAACCCCACGATATGCCGCCTTCACCGATTCACGCCGTCACCAACTTCTGGGGATAGCTCCATGGCGGCCTTGGGCAGCTCGTCGAACTTGATGCGTACGGGAAGGGTAACGCCGTCGCCGAATGCGATGGCCTCGCGCTGGCCGAGCGCAGAGAGGAACTCGAGCAGGCCGGAGCCGGTGTCTGAGATGGCCGACGTAACGATCTCCTGGTCGCGATCGTTCGACATGCGCAGCGCAAACACGGTGTTGCACTGGGATAGGATTGTGGGATCGATTTCCGCCGGGCGCTGCGTGACGATGCACAGCGAAGCGCCGTACTTGCGGCCTTCCTTGGCGATCTTGGCGATCGAGCGCTTGCACGGCTCGAAGCCCAGAGTGGGATTTGCAGGGACGTAGCGGTGTGCTTCCTCGCACACCAGCGTCACGGGCACCTGTCCTTCCGACCAGAGCACGAAGTCGAACGTCATGCGGCAAAGCACTGAGACGACGACGTTGACGATTTCAGTCGGAATTCCGGTCAGCTCGAGAATGGTGATCGGCTTGCCGGATACCGGCACGCGGAAGATGCGCGACAACACCTGCGTCATGCCGTCGTAGACGGTGAGCGAGCCGAACATGAAGGCGTAGCGGCCATCCTGCGTGATGCTGTCGATACGTGCGCGCAGGTTGCGGTAGGGCGAAAGGTCTTTCTTGTTTTCGAGCTTGCCCATCCGCTCGTCGATCATCGCGGTGAGATCCGAGATGCGATAGGGCACCGGAGTGTCGACGGTGAAGCGGCCATGATCGACGACGCCGCGGCGCACCGCTGTGGAGTTGTTGGAGCGGCCGTGCCCGTAGCGCGACTTGGCGAGCGGGATCAGCTCCTGCAGGATTTCCACCTCGGCCTTGCGGTTGTCGTCGGGTACGAGAACCTCCACGACCTCTTCGAACGTCAGCAGCCAGAACGGCAGGTGCATGTTGCGCGGGCTGATGACCTCGGCCCACTCAGGGAAGGCGGTGGCGTACTCGTTGTGCGGATCGAGCAGCACGATGTGCGCCGCCGGGTTCTTCTCCAGGATGGAGCGCAGGATGAGCGCAGTCGTGCACGACTTGCCGGTGCCGGTCGTGCCTAGGATGGCGAAGTGCTTGCCCAGCAGGTCATCGACGCGGATCATGGCGGGGATCGAGCTGTCCTGTCGGATGCAGCCGACCCGCACCGAGCGGCTCATGTCGCCGCAGAAGGCGATTTCAAGCTCGGGCTTGCAGGCGACGCGGACGCGGTCGCCGAGCGTCGGGTAGACGGTGACGCCGCGATTGAACGACTGTGCCTGACCGCTTGCCGATTTCCACAACTCGCCAACGAGTCCGAGCTCGGCGATCCAGATTTCGGCGTCGCCGTCGCGCTGCGCGGGTACCGGCACGCTCAACGCCGACACGATTGCGAGCACGATAGTGTGCGCGGTGTCGATTCCCAGGAGCGTGCCCATCTCCGGCCGGTGTGATGTCTTGCGGCCCGAGGGGTCCAGGCGTCCATCCAGCAGCACGATGGCCTTCGAGCCGGTGACGGATACGATGCGTCCGATCGTTGCGTCCGTGTCGATGGCGTGCGTCATGTTAGCGCTTTGATCGGGTATTGCAGTCGTCTCGTGTTGTGAATAGGGCGGCGCCTTGCCGTCAGGGTTTTGCGTTGCCCAGCACCATGTCGCGACCGGTGGCCGTCGTCACACGATGCCGGGAAGGAAGCATCACGGAAACGACCGTGCCGCTGCCTCTCTCACTCTTCACGCTGATCCGCCCGCCGTGCAGGTCGACGAGCGCCTGGGCGATGGGCAGGCCAAGGCCCGCGCCTTCGCGCCAGCGGGTGCGGGTACCGTCGACCTGTCCGAAGGGGGTAAGTGCGATCGTTACCTCCTCCTCAGTCATGCCGATGCCGGTGTCTGCGACGTCGATCACGAGACCGCCGTCCTTCGTCGGGGCGCCGCGGAGCGCCACCGAACCATTGCGCGGGGTAAATTTGATCGCGTTGGAGACGAGGTTGGAGAACACCTGCCGCAGCTTGGCAGCATCGCCGCGGACTCGCGGAAGCTGCGGCGGCAGCTTGAGATCAAGCGTGACACCGGCGTCGAAGGCCACCTTGCGGAAGGACGTGGCGCAGACCTCGAGGACCTCCTCGATGGCGATCTCCTGCGCATCGATCGTGTACCGGCCGCTCTGGATCTTGGAGATGTCCAGGATGTCGTTAATGACCGAGAGCAGGTGGACCGCGGAATCGTTGATCAGCTGGGCGTACTCCACGATCTCGTCGTCGGGCAGGCGGCGGCGGTCGTGCTCGGCCAGGATCTTGGAGAAGCCGATCATCGTGTTGAGCGGTGTGCGCAGCTCGTGGCTCATGTTCGAGATGAACTCGGACTTCACGCGGCTTGCGAGTTCGCTCTCGATACGGGCTGAGTGTTCGGCGGTGCGCGTGCGGTGGCGCAGGATCGCGTCACCGAGCAGGCTCGAGTACTCGGCCATCAGCGAGTTGGACTTGGGCTTTCCGAATGTTCCGTTGAGCATCGGTGAGATTCGCGTGGTGGCTTCGGCACATTCGAGTATTTACGGCTCAACTCATAACTTGTGGTTAATGCATTCATCTGTGCACGCTTCATTTTGGTCCATGTGCCGCGGCGGCACCGTGGATCGCCCTCCGCCTCGAACGAGTGATGCGGTCGCGCAACGTGTTCACCGGCAAGGCATTAAAGGAGTGGCTCCGCCGGCAGCGGGCGCTTGCGCCATCGCGCGGCGCGTGTTCGCCTCCACCCCAGCCGGCACGCCTACCCGTCGTGTCAGGAGGGAGATCTCGGACCGGATGCAGGCCTGTCGGAATTGTGCAGTCAACTCGAGGCGGAGCGCATGGGAGACGACGATGCTCGCCGCAGCCGGCGTCATTGCCAGCGTCGGGGGGGCGGCCGGTCCAGCGGCAGCGGAGCCGGCCATCGGTCAGTTCGAGCTGAAGGGGTTGGAAGCCGAGCCCGGCCGAGTCGAATTTCAGAGCCAGAACGCTTTCGTGATGGGCAATCCGCGTCGGCGGTTCGCGCCGGATGCACCCGGCGAGTTTGTCTACGACGAAAACGAAGTGCAGCGGCTGCGTCACGCGCTCGAGATCGAGATGTCTTTGACGCGGTTCTGGCGCATGCGCGTGGGTATCGAATTCGAGAAGGAGCGGCTGGACGATCCGCCTGCACCGGCCCTGGCCAATGCTTTCGACGACCTGAAGCTGACCGAGGTCGCCCTCGAAAGCGTCATTATCCTGAAGCCGGTTTCAGAGAACGGTATCGGCTTCGGCCTGCTGACGGAGTTCGAGCATCCGTTTGGATCAGCTGGACTGAATTCCATCGTCTTCGGCCCCATCATCGGCGCGCGCTCAGGCGCCTGGACGGCGCTTCTAAACCTCACGCTGGTCCACTTCTTCGGTGCTGGAGAGATAACGCCAGACGGGCTTGAGAAGGACAACAAGTGGGACCTGGCGTACGCCGCGCAGCTCAAGCACGACTTCAGCGAAAGCTGGGCTCTGGCGCTCGAAGCGTACGGGACATTCGATCGGTTGGGCAGCACCGGGCGGCCTGGCGAGGGCGCTTTGGCCTTCGGCGATCACGATCAGCATCGGGCGGGCCCCGTGCTGTATTACGCTTGGCGCAGTGCGGCAGCCGGCGGCGGAGAGGTGCGTGGTCTCGATGGCGACGACGGGAAGGCGACCGGAGATGGCGATGACGGCGGCGTCGAGGTTACGCTCGGCACTGGACTGCTGTTCGGTTTCAACGACAACACGCCCGCCGCCACGCTAAAGCTCAGCCTCGAGGTCGAGTTCTGAGTTCGTGTTTCCCCGTCAGTATTTGATCTTCACGCCGCCATAGATGGCAGCGGGCGCGCCGGGGACGACCGAGCGCGGGTCGTCGAACATGAACCCCGGTGCCACGACCTCGCCGGGCGCCTCGTCCGCCTCGAACAGCGTGCCGAACAGGCCATACTTCCGGTCGAAGATGTTGTTGGCATAGGCATAGAGTTCGATATGGTCGTTGACCTCGAACGATGTCGACACGTCCACGCGCGTATAGCCGCCGAGCTTGCCGAGCAGGTTGGCATCGTCGCCGAAGAAGTGCTGACCCGACGCGGCAATGAGGTCGGCACCAACCTTCCAGCGTGGCGTCACGAAGTAGTCGAAGCCGGCCTTGAAGCGATGGTTGGGGATGCCCGGAATGTTATCGCCGGACTGCACCTGAATGCAGATGTCGGGCAGCATCGGATCGGCGCACGGCCCCGCGTCGGGATGGGCGGGCGAGGAGAACTCGTTGTCGGTCTCATACGTCGCTTTGATGAAGGCGTAGCTCGCATACACCGACAGTGGGCCGTACTTGTACTTGAGGCTCGCTTCCAGGCCACGCCTCAAGGTCTCGCCGGCATTGAAGAAGAAACCGCGGCCTGTCACATCGGAGGCGACGAACAGGATGTCGTCCTGGTTGGTGGTCTGGAATAGGCCGATGCCCCAGTCGAGCCGCTGATTGCCGCCTGCCGACTTCATCTTGCCGCGCAGTCCGAGCTCGAAGGTCTTGGAGACGACCTGCTTGAGCGGCGGATCGTCAGTGAGGAAGCTCTCGATAGGACAGGGATTGTCCGGGTTGGCACAGGCAAGCTCGGCCGGCGTCGGCGCGCGGTTGGCCTCCGAGTATCCGCCGTAAAGCGTGATGCCGGGGACGACCTCGTAGGTCGCACCGACCGTGGGATTGAAGCGCTGGAACTTATGGTTCGACGTTATGCCGTCGAACTCGCCGGTCAGATCGACGAGATCCACCTTGGCGTGGTTGAAGCGGCCGCCGAACGTGAAGGTCAGCCGGTCGGTCACGTCGAAGGCGTTGAGGAAATAGAGGCCGAGATAGCGTGTGCTGACGTCCACGTCGCGGCCGAAGAAGTCGTCAGGCTCCTCCAGGATGCGCCCCGACCCCTCGACGACGAAGAAGGGCCCGATCTCGCCGAACTCCGAGGACGTGCCATAGCGCACCTTGCCCTGGTCGTAGCTCAGGCCCATGACGAAGTGGTTGTTGTGCCCGAAAAGCTTCGCCTTCTCGACGGCCTGCAGGCCAAAGCCGAAGCTTTCGGAGTCCGTGCGGATGCGATCGATCACGCCGTAGGGATCGTCAAAGTCCGCGGTGTTGAAATTGTTGCCGTTGGTGTCCTCGAGCGGCTCCTCGATACCGTCCTCTTCGGCGCACAGGATGGTCGGGTCGACGCCGCAGGGTTCGATCTCGGCGACGTTGCCGTCGATCACGCGCGACTTGAAGCGGCGGTAGTAGGCGAGGCCCGACACCGTGAATGTGTCGGTGACTTTCACCGCAGCATTGAAGGAGGGCATGACGACCTGGATGTCGGTCGTCTGCGGAGAGGTGTAGGTGCGCGAACGGTCGATGGCAAGCAACTCAACGGGCGTTGCGGCGGTCGCGCCGGCAAACGTGTCTGCGATGGTCAGGTTGAGATGAGCCTCGACGCGGCTGCCCTTGAAGCCGAGGTCGACATAGGCGCGCTTGGCTTCCGCGGGTGAGAAATCGCGCCAGCCATCGTCTTGGATGCCCTCGGCCGCGACATAGGCCGCGAAGGCGCCGCTGCGTGCGCCGACTTCGATGCCGATCTGGCGGCGGCCGAACGAACCGCCCATGAGGTCGATCTCGGCGCCCTGAAACTGGAAGCCGTCCTTCATGACGATGGAGATCGCGCCGCCGATGGCGTTGAGGCCGAAGATCGGATTGCCCGACAGGACGGTCATGTCGGAGATGGCGTTCTTGGGAAGGACGTCCCAGTTGACCGTGTCGCCGAACACCTCGTTGATGCGTACGCCGTTCTGGTAGACGGCGAGTCCCTGCGGGAAGCCGTTGACCGAGCCCGAGCCGAAACCGCGATAATCCACCTGCGCGCGCAGATCATTGCCGCCGGCATCGCCCAGGATGATGCCCGGGACCTGCTTTTGCAGAACGTCTTGCGGCTCGGTGCTGCCCGACTCTGCGATCGCCTGGGACGAAACGGTGCTGACGCTGCCGGGCACCTTCTCGATGGCGATCTCCGAGCCGCCGATGGGTGCAACGCGGACGAGGTCGCCGGCAGCACGCTGCGCATCGACGGAAGCCGGTGTGACGGGCAGATCAACCACAGGCGGCGGCGCGACAGGAGCGGGCGACACGGGCTGGGGCGCGGGTGCTGCCTGCTGGATGGGCTTCGGCTTGACGGCCGGCTGCTTGACAATGACCTGCGGCGGCGGTGTCGGCTGCTGCTGGATCACCTCGACCGGAGGAAGCTGGGTGGTGCCTGGTGCCGCGGCCGGCGCATCGGCGGCCGGCTGGGCCGCCGGTTGGGTCGTGGCAGCGGGCGCAGGAGTTGCCGTGCCGGAGGGAACCGGCGGCGGTGAAGTTGGCGCGGCGGTTGCGGGAGGGGCAGTCTGGACCGGAGGCGGAGCTGGCGGGTTGGCCTGTGCCAGGGCGATGCCGGTTGTTGCCAGGAGGCTCGCGGTAACGGCCCCGCCGATTGCCCTAACGCGCATTGTCCCCTCCCCCGAGGCGCCGCCTTCCCCCCGGAAGGCCGAAACAGAAACTGTCTTCCCGGATAAGGTGTTCGGCAGCGGACGGTCAACGCCAGTTGACGGCAAATTGGCATGTGATACGGTATAACAGTTCAAGTGTGTTGCAGAGGCGCCTCATAACGGGGCGTCACCTGGGAGTTTGTGCCTGGAAACCTCGCCCGGGCTCGTTCGTTGCGCGCATGCGACAAGGGCTGCTAAGGAGCGGTGTGCTCCCGGTGGGGGCTACTACATCGTAGCGTTTGAGGAGGTGTTGCTTGCAGTGCGTCGATCGGGGATCCGCGGATCGCTTGCGTGACCGGCTGATCGCCGCATGCCTGAGCGTCATCGCCTGCATGGCCGGCTACGGTTCGCTCATTCCACCCGCAGAGGCTCAGACCGCCGAGCCGGCTACTCCGGGTGGACCCGCGCCCGCCGGTCCGGCGCCGACGGGCCCGGCGGCAGCAGCTACGCCTGCTGCGCCTGGAACCACAACGTCTGCGGTGGGTATCAAGGTCGAGTTGAACAAGCTCGAGGATCAGAAGGCGAGCTGCCGCGCCTACCTTGTGGTCGACAATGCCGGCGCCGCCTACGAGACGTTGAAGCTCGATCTTGTGCTGTTTCAAACGGATGGGATTATCGGGCGCCGCTTCGCGCTCGATCTCGCGCCGCTCAGGGCCGACAAGCGCAGCGTCAAGCTGTTCGACCTCGACGGCGTGAAATGTTCGGACGTCGGCAGCTTTCTCGTCAATGACGTGCTGGGCTGCAAGGTTGCTGGAGCTGAAGCCTCAGACTGCCTGGAGCGCATCGGCGTGACGTCGCGCACCAAAGTGGACTTGGTCAAATAAGAAATAAGGAACGCCTCGCGTGGTGCCTGTGCTTGCCGTCGAGGGCGTGCGCGATTTTTCGCTCACCTCGCTCATTCTCAATGCCGATCCCGTCGTGCAGGGCGTCATCGTCCTGCTCGTGCTGGCCTCTGTCGCCTGCTGGGCCCTTATCTTCGAGAAGCTGGTGCGTCTGGCGGGCCTGCGGCGGCAGGTGTCGCGGCTGGAGGATGCCGCGCAGTCGGGTGCGCTGTCGGCAGATGGTGGCGGCTATGCGAGTGCCATCATCGCCGCCGGCGAGACCGAGCGGCAGGACGGGCAGCACCGCGGCGAAGGCATGAACGAAGCGCGCGCGCGCATCGAGCGCGCCATGCGCGGGGCGATGCGCGGTGAACTCAAGCGCCTTGAGACCGGGCTGCCATTCCTGGCGACGGTGGGGTCGGCTGCCCCGTTCATCGGGCTGTTCGGCACGGTTTGGGGCATCATGCACTCGTTTACGGCGATCGCGCAGGCGAAGGACACAAGTCTTGCCGTCGTCGCTCCAGGCATTGCGGAAGCGCTGTTCGCGACGGCCATCGGCCTTGCCGCGGCGATCCCGGCGGTGGTCGCCTACAACCAGATCTCGGTGTCGCTTGGCCGGGCCGCAGACCGCACGTCCGGTGCCGTCAGCAGATTGGCCTCACACTTGGCGCGCCACCACCTCGGTCAGGCTTCACGGCAGCAGGGAGCTTGAGCGATGGGCATGCAACTGGGCGGGCATTTCCCGGACGAGCACGAGGATGCCGGCTACAGGCCGATGGCCGAGATCAACATCACGCCGTTCGTCGACGTGATGCTCGTGCTGCTGATCATCTTCATGGTGGCCGCGCCATTGCTCATCCAGGGCGTGCCAGTCGATCTACCGAGCACCTCGGCAGCCAAGCTCGCGCAGACACGCAAGCCGATGGTCGTGACATTGGCGGGCGACGGCAAGATCTACGTCCGCGACGAGGAGGTGGCGCGCGCGGGCTTCGTGTCGCGCCTGCGCCAGATCCGTGGCGAGGAGGGCGATACTGTTGTCTACGTGCGGGCCGACCGCAAGGCGGTCTACGGCGATGTGATGGAGGTGCTGGGCCGCGTTGGAGATGCCGGCTACGCACGCGTATCGCTATTGTCCAAACCTTCGCCGCATCAGGTGGAGGGCGCGGCCTCGAGGGCGCCGGACACGACGTCCGCTTCATCCTCGCAGGCGATCGGCCCGCCGGGCACCGCACGGAATTGACCCATGGACGCGCTGCGCCCGACAAGCGTGCTGTTGTCGACCGTGTTTCACGGCGCGCTGCTGCTTTCGATGATGCAGTTCACGGGTAGCAATGCATTCGAGGCGGGAACCGGCACGGATCAATTGCGTATCGAGCAGGGCATGGCGATCGAAGGATTGTCGCGGCTGGGTGAGGCGCCCGAGACGATCGAGGCGCGCGATGCGGAAACCGTTCCCAGTACGGTCGCACAGGCAGCGCTCGACGAGGTGAAGGCCGTCGAGCCGGAGCAGCCCAAGGAGATCGCTGCTGTCGAGCCACAGCAGACACCGCCGCCACCTGACGCAATCGTGACCGAGAAGCCGTCAGAGGTCGAGGATGTGGTCGCCTCACCGCTCGGCGAGACGCGTGAAGTGCTGACCGCGCGGCCACCTCAGCCTGAAGAGGTGAAGCCCGAGCCCTTGAAGGAGATCGCGGAAACGCCTCCTCTGGAGGTGCGTCCACCGCAGCCCAAGCAGGTCGCCAGCGAAGAGCAGGTGGAGCAGGTCGCGGTTATCGAGCAGCAGGCCGCGGCGCAGGCGCGCGACGGCGGTGACGCAGCGGCCTACCGGCAGTTTCTCGGTGCCCTGCACCGCCATATCGAGAAATTCCGCGTCAAGCCGACGGTGCGCCCCGGTCAGAAGCTCGAGAGCGGCCGGACCGACCTGGTGGTCGAGATTGACAGGAATGGGCGTGTCGTCGAAGCGGTTGTCTATCGCTCGTCAGGCTCGGCGCGACTTGATGCGCTGGCGATCGAAAGCGTGAGGCGGGCGGAGCCCTACCCGGTTGAAGCGAAGTTCATTCCAGACGCTACTCTGAAGCTGACGATCCCATTCGCCTATACGGTGCGCCAGTAGGTAACGGCGCGGACCGTTCGCAGTCTTGGAGGTTCAGGCTCTCAGTAGAGTCGGCGCGGCAGGAAACGCGCACCCAAAGCGCCAGGTACGAGCTGCTGCGGCTTGCGATCTGCGGCCTCTGCCTCCCGTATTGCGGTGGCGAGTGCGTCCTTGAGCTTTTCCAGGCCAGGCACGCGCGAAGCATCGTCGTGCATGTAAGCGAGCGTGTCGCGCATGGTGTGCAGGTCGATCTCCGGCGGCCAGGGACGCGAGCGCGGAATGCGGAACATGCGGGCAACTCCGAACAGCAACCGTTAATGCAAGATTAACAGATTGGATATCATTGCGCCGACCGGGCATCAACCGGCGTGCTGGAATCCGTATCGCAAATCGCGCGCCGGTCGATGCCGCGGCCAATGTTTCAAAGCGAGACAGTCGCTGCGCACACGCTCACCAGCGCGCTGGGCAATCCTTCACTTTTTTCCCTCAGCATGGCGCCCTTCAAGCTGGAGTGCGCATCGTTTCCGAAGTGCGCTCGATGTCATGCCTGCGTAGTCGCGGAGCTTCACCTTGCGTCGTCCGCCGAGCGTCCTGATTATCGTTGAGAACCTCACCGTCCCGCTCGACCGCAGGGTTTGGCAGGAAGCGCGGACATTGCGCGACGCAGGCTACATCGTCTCCGTCATCTGTCCCGTGGGCGGGCGCTACACGGCCTCCTACGAGCTGCTGGAAGGCATTCACGTCTTCCGTCACCCGCTGCCGTTCGAGGCGGACGGACCGCTCGGCTATGCTTTCGAGTACGGCTCGGCGCTGTTCTGGGAGTTCGTGCTGTCCGTGAAGGCCTACTTCAAAGTCGGCTTCGACTGCGTGCAGGCCTGCAATCCGCCCGACCTCATCTTCCTCATCGCGGGCTTCTGGAAGTACGCGTTCGGAAAACCGTTCGTGTTCGACCACCACGATATCAATCCGGAGCTTTTCGAGGCGAAGTTCGGCCGCCGCGGTGGGTTCCACAAGCTGCTTGGCATGCTCGAGCGCTGGACGTTCCGCACCGCCGACGTGTCGATCGCAACCAACGAGACGTTCAAGTCGATTGCGGTCGAACGTGGTGGCATGTCGCCCGACCGCGTTTTCATCGTCCGCTCCATACCCGACGTCAGCCGGTTCCGCCGGGTTGAACCGAGCCCCACGCTGCGCGCCGGCAAAAAGAACATGCTGGGCTATGTCGGCATCATGGGTGCACAGGACGGTGTCGACCTGCTGGTGGAGGCGGTGGCCGATCTCGTTGTGAGGCGCGGCCGCGATGACGTGGGCTGCCTCATCATCGGCTCTGGCACCGAGCTGCCGCATCTGCAGCGCCTTGCCGCCGAGCGTGGTGTTGGAGATGCGATCACGTTCACCGGCTTCCTGTCCGGCGAGCCGTTGCTCTCGGCCCTGTCGAGCGTGGACATCGGCGTCATTCCAGATCCCAAGAACGCCTACAACGACAAGATTTCCATGAACAAGGCGTTCGAGTACATGACACTCGGAATTCCCTTCGTTCAGTTCGATCTGATGGAGGGGCGCAAGATCGCCGGCGACGCCGCGCTCTACGCGCAGGACAATTCGCCTGCCAGTCTCGCCGATCAAATCGTGCGGCTCATGGATGAGCCAGCACTTGCCGAACGGCAGGCCGCCGAGGGCCGCGCTCGGGCAAAGGCGCTGCTGCGATGGGACGAAGAAGCACAGCGGCTTCTAGCAGCCTACGAGCTGGCGCTGGCCAGACCCAAGGCCGAAGCGGTGTCGCACGGTGCACCGTCACTACCCGCACACAACGGCTGACACTTCTCTCGTTGTTGGATCACAGCTGTGAAGGTCGAGGCAGCTTCGCGTCAGGCCATGCTGCGGCCGCGGGGCGCAAGCAGGCGCGGCACAACGTATTCCATCAGCCGCCGGCGCAATTGCGGCAGTCCGAGTGGCGCGGCCAATGTCAGCGCGACCAGTGCTGCCATTGTATAGACGGCAGTATGGCCAAGGCCCGGACCGCTGGCCGCTTCCAGCGCGAACGGAAGTGCTAGCGCGGCGGTCGGCACGAGCAGCAAAGTGTAGCGCAGCATCAGCGTGCCCAGTCCCGGCATGCCCGCGCCGGTTCCACTGTGCTCGAGACAACGCAGCATATAGAGCATGGAAATCGTCTCGGAGGCGGCGCTGGCGGCGGCGGCGCCGACAAGGCCATGTCCGGTGGCAAGCGCGATGAAGGCGAGCAGCAATCCGCCGGCACGCACAAGCCCCGCAAGCAGGAGCGGGCGCGTCTCGCCCTGCGCCATGATCGCCATGCCGGCAACAGCCTGGGCCATGCGTAACGACCACATCAGCGAGAGTAGAGCCACGACGGCGTCGAGGCCCGCGTACGCCTTGCCGAAGGCCAATTCGAGCACGGTGGGTCCGGCGACGAGGAAGCCCGCGAGGTAGACGGCAGACATGACGATGGTCGCTTCCGCCATGATAGCGAAGCGGTCGCGGAACGCCTTGATGTCGCGGCGGGCTTCGGCGAGCAGCGGCAGCATTAGCGACTGGCTGAGCTTGCCCGCGACGAGCGCCGGGACCATCGTCAGCATGAAGGCGGCGGTATAGCTGGCAAGCGCCTCGACCCCCAGGAACGCGCCGATCAGCATGCGGTCGCCCTGGTAGACGGCGACGAGCGGGAAGGCGCTCGCCCAGATGGGCCATCCAAAGGCGATCAACCTGTCGAGGTACTGGCGTTCGAGTGAAATCGCGTAGCGCCGCTCCGCCAGGAGATGCGAGACGGCAAGCGCGGCCAGCGCCTGACCGAACGTGACGAGCACGATGGCCGCATAGCTCTCCACGATGAGCAGTGCCGGGACGACGAGCAGCGCCGAAACGATCTGCGGTGCAAGCTCGATCAGCATCTGTGGTCGATTATTCAATTGCCGCTGCGCGCGCCGGGAGTCGAGGTGCATGAACCCCTTGATGGCCGGCACCACCGCAACCACTGCGAAAGCCCAGGCCGCTTGCGGCACGCCGAGCATCACGGCCATCGGATATGCAAGAGCGAGAATGACGATCGCGGTGATGAAGCCGCGCGCGATCAGCGTGGCGTGGGCCGTCGCGACCAGCCGCGGGTTGTCGCCGTCTTCCGCCTGGAGAATGAGGCGGTCGGCACCGACGTCGCTGAGGGTGTCGACGATCTGCAGCAGCATCACGATGGCTGCGGCGATGCCGAAGTCGCCCTTGGACAGCCAGTGCGCGAGGATTGCGTTGCGTGCGAACGACAGCGCCTGTGCGCCGATGTGGCCGCCGATCACGATCAGGCCCTGTCCGGCGACGCGCGCCGACAGCGACGGAGAGCGCTGCTCAGGGGCGTCGGTGGCGCGGTGCAAGGGTTGTGCGGGCGCTTCAGACATCGTTCCGATCGGTTTGGAGTGCGGCGGTGCGTCGGCGGCGGCGAGGCAGGTCCGGCTAATGCTGTGGCAGCGCCTGCGGCCGACCATAGGTTGATCCTGCGGCTTCTCCGGTCGCCGCCGCATACCCGTGGCGCCACGTGGGCCGCGCCTTCCAGACGTCGCGCCAGGCTGCCGCCGATCTGGCATAGTCTTCGCGGCCCTTGACACGGGCTGCAACGCTCATCGCGATCAACCTTGTCAGCGGCCACAAGCGGAGAACGGCGCGGGTGGTGATCCGCTCGATGCCATGCATGTGGCGGTCGACGAGCGAGACCTTGGCTGCGAGCAGCTTTATCATCTTGCCCGCGCGCGTGGCCTCCGAGGCGCCACCCAGATGGATGATGGTGGCATGCGGGGTGACCATGGGCTGCGCGCCGAGGCGACGTGCCCGCAGGCAGAGGTCGGCCTCCTCTCCATACATGAAGAAGGCTGGATCGAAGCCGCCGAGATCGCGCCAAAAGGCGCGGCGCAACATAAGGAAGCAGCCCGACACGATGTCGACTTCGCGTACGGTGTCACGGGCCCATCCGGCCATCGCCTCGCCGTTGAAGCGCGGTGAATCGGGGAACAGCCCAGTCAAGCCCGAGGTGCGGCAGAATTGGTTCCACAACGTGATGCGCTGCCAGCACGAAGACGGGTTGAGCGTGCCGTCCGGGAACAGCGTGCGGCCACCCCAGATCATCGCCTGCGGATGCTGGTGGGCGAACTCAAGCAGTCGGTCGATCGCGTGATAGAGCACGACGGTATCGGGGTTGAGCAGAAGAATATGGTCGGCCCGCGCCTTCCGTGCGGCCAGATTGTTGGCCGGGCCGAAGCCGATGTTTTCATCGAGCGCGATAAGCCGGGGTTTTGAGGGATGGGCGGCGATGGCAGCGGCGGAGCCGTCGGTCGAGGCGTTGTCGACGACGATGATCTCATGCGCCACCGCCGTCTCGCGCACGACCGAGTCGAGCGCGGCAAGCGTCAGCTTCCGCGTGTTGTAAGACACGATCAGAATCGAGACCTCGGGTCTGTCGCCGCAGTCCATTGCTGCCGCCGTCCTCCATGTAGCCGCGCGCGGCCCGCCTAAACTGGTCAAAATTCTATCAGGTCGCGACTAATCGGCCCTTAAGGAATGGCCGACATCTGATCACCCTCAGAGACCCACAAAAAGCCCGTTCGGCTCGCCGGGACGCTTAGAGAAGATTAATGCCGCGGTGGAAAAATCTCGACCTGATCCGGCGAGAAGCCGGCACCCAGCGGATCGGCAGAAGGCGATGGGATTAATGCAAGAGCGGTCGGCCCCTTTCGACGGCATCATCTGCATTGGCGGCGAGGACTGGTGGTACCACAATCGTGGCCACTTCGATTTCCAGATCATGCGCCGTCTCGCCGAGCGCTGGCCCGTGCTGTTCGTCAACTCTCTTGGCGTGCGCATGCCCAGCATCTCGGACAAGAGGCTGTTCGCCACGCGTATCGCACGCAAGCTCAAGAGCCTCGGTCGCGGGGTCGTGCGTGTCGAAGGAAATTTCTGGGTGTTCTCGCCGGCGGCCGTCCCCGGCTCGCTCGGCCAGCGGCTTTCGAACTGGGCGGTCGCGCCTCAGATCAGGCTGGCCGCGGCTCGTGCCGGTATCCGTCGGCCTCTGCTGTGGGTGCACTGTCCGGCAGGCGCCGGTCTCGTCGAAAGGCTTGGCGCCAGGCAGGTCGTGCTTCAGCGGACCGATCGCTTCGAGGCATTTCCAGAGGCCGATTCGTCGATTGTCGCCGGGCAGATCGCACGGCTGAAACAGCGCGCCGATCTCGTCGTCTACGCCTCGCCGCAGCTCATGGCGGCCGAGCGCGCCGAGGTACGGGCGGGGCTTCTCGTCACCCACGGGGTTGATGTCGAGCGCTTTGTCGCTGCATCGCATGCACAACACGGTGATCCCGCCGACATGCTGGGACTGCCACACCCGCGTGTCGGCTTCGTTGGGGGCATCGACGCGCACACGTTCGATCCGCCATTGCTTCTGAATGTCGCGCGCAGCATGCCCGATGTGACGTTCGTTATGGTCGGCGGGTCATCGCTGCCCGATGGCTGGTGTGAGCTGCCCAATGTCCGCTTCCTCGGTCGCAAGCCCTATGAGGACGTGGCTCGCTACATGGCCGCCGTCGATTGCCTGATCATGCCGTGGAACCGGAGTGATTGGATCAAGGCGTGCAATCCGATCAAGCTCAAGGAGTACCTGGCTTCCGGCCGGCCTGTCGTAACGACGGACTTCGACGCGCTGGACGGCTGGCGCGATCTTGTGACCGTTGCGCACGACGGGGAAAGCTTTAGCGGTGCGATCCGCCGGTCGCTGAGCTCGAGCTATGACGCAACCGCGGCGCGTCAGCGCATAGCGGGCGAGACCTGGGATGCGAAGGCCGCTCTCATTGCGGAAGCGCTGACGACGCTGGGTACGCGTCATGGTCGCGACATTGCGGTTCTGCGGCGAGCAGCCTGACACACGATAGCTGACAACAGTCCGCGCCCGTGCAGTTGCGCAATATCGGGTGGGCGCGCCGCTACGCGCTGGCATGTGCCTGAAGCGGTGGCATGGCGATACCGGTCCCCAATCCTGGCTGAGGGTAGGGACGACCCAGCGGCGCAATGGGCTGCCGACCGGCGGACACGGCCTTCTTCGCGCTCCGGCCCGAAACTGCGCGGTCGCGGAAGCTTGCGAGCTGCGCGCGCGCCGGATCGGCAATCCAGCCGCCCAGGCCGAGGAAGAAGAAGTAGTAGGCGTGCAGCACGTTCCAGTAATGCACGGTCGCCCCGACGAGCGAGAGAGCGATCAAGGACATCATCCAGCCGAGCGCAATTCTGCGCACGTGCGGATCGGCGTGGCGGTGACGCCGCTTGAGCACGCCGCGGGCGAGGAGCGCGATGCCCATGGCGAGAATTAGGAACGACGGAATCCCCTGGCGCATGGCGATGACCAGCCAGAACGCGTCCACGGTATCTGAGATCATCCACCACGGGCGCGCCCAGTCGTTGAGGCCGATGCCGATCCACGGGTTGGCGAACACGTTCTCCATGCCGTGCGTCCAGATCTGCAGCCGATAGAAGCCCGTCCATGGATCGAGCGTCATACCGGTCGCGATGAACTCGATGGGCGTGCGTGTGGCCACCAGAGACATGCCGAGATAGAGGCCGGCGATGGCGGCCAGCGTGAGCATGCCGCGCGCCTGGATCCGCCGTGTTGCCTTGTCCCAAACGAGCATCCCGCCCTGGAGGCCAAGGCAGAGCATCGGCGCAGACGATAGACCCAGAAACGTGGCTGCTCCGACCATGCCGGCGCGTACATGGCGGCGCGTATGGTGCAGCTCGGCGTACCAGAACAGCGCGAACAACGCGGCGCAAAATGTTCCGTAGTGAATGGGATGATCGAACGTGCCGTATGCGCGCGTCAGGCCGAGCCGGGTCTCGACGCTGGTGGGATGCGCATAGCCAGTCAGCGACTTCAGAAGATCGTGGGTGAAGAGCTGCCCCAGCAACGTCTCGGGCAGGGCGACGAACGCCGCGCACAGGATTGCGGCCATCACGATCTTGAGGCTGGCGACAAGCTGTTCTCTGGTACGCACGAAGGCGCGCGCGATGAAGTAGCCACCGAGTGCCTCCAGAGCCAGCGACCCACCATAGACGAAGCCTTCCTGCCCCGTGTGCAGCCAGTAGACCGTCACCGCCGACAGGCCGTAGAGCAGAATCAGCACGTCGAAGATGCGGATGCGCTGGTCCCTGGCCGAAATCATGCGGAACAGGGCGAGGGGCAGGAGCAGGAGAAGAGCCACGCGGTGCGGCGGCAGCCGCAGACCGCCAAGGTAGAGCGAGAACTCCGTCGGACAGAGGAAGCTGATCACGACAAGCAGGATCGGAATGGGGATGGCGAGCCGCGTGCTCCTCATCGTGAGCACTCCGTCCGGCAAATCGGCGCGTGCGGCATCCGCATCGCTTTGTCAACTGCCCGGTAATGCCGCCGCGTCATCGCTCAGCCCAGCCTCAATACGCATTCCGGCCCATGACTACGATCGCCACGGTACGCCAGATGATCTCCAGGTCGAGCCATAGGGACCAGCTCTTGACGTAGGCCATGTCGCAATCGACGCGCGCCTTGATCTTGTCGACCGTCTCGGTCTGTCCGCGCAGGCCGTTGACCTGAGCGAGCCCGGTGATCCCCGGCTTGACCTGGTGGCGGTTCGCGTAATCTTCGAGCAGCTCGGAGAACTGGTCGTCGTGGACGAGCGCATGCGGGCGCGGACCGACGATTGACATCTCACCGCGCAGCACGTTGACTAGCTGAGGCAGCTCGTCGATGCTCGTGCGCCGAAGCAGAGCGCCGACCCGAGTGACGCGCGTATCACCCTGCTCGACCTGTCTCACTTCGCCGTCCGCCTCCGTTACCGAAAGTGTGCGCAGCTTCAGCACGTCGAATGTGCGGCGGTTGAGGCCACGGCGGCGCTGGCGATAGATGACGGGCCCCTCGCTCTCGAGCTTGATGGCGATGGCGGCAACGGCGAGAATCGGTACTGCGACCACGAGTGCAGCACACGCAATGACGATGTCCTCGACGCGCTTCACGATCGGTGACCAGTCGGCGAGCGGCTTGCGCTTGGCGTCGATCACCCCGACGGAGCCGATGCGCGACACGGTGAGGTCGGCGGCGTCCGCCATGAGGTCACTGGCGATGTGAGTGACGATGTGTACGTTGCACGGTGCACGCTCGAGAGTCCGCACGATGCCCGCAATCCGGCCGTGGGCGGAGGCCGGAAGCGCGATCAGAATGTCGTCGATCTCCTCGCGCTCAGCGCGATCGATGAGATCGGCCAGCGTGCCGGTGGCGGCGATGCCGCCCGCGTCGAGCCGTGAGGTCTCAAGCCGGTCATCGAAGGCGCCGGCGAAGCGGATCCCGACCGGGCCGTCATCAAGCTCCTCCTGTACACGCCGGGCGATGGTGCCGGAGCCGAATACGGCGAACCTTCTGTCGAAGCGGCCGGCAGAGGCGAGGCGTGCGAGCACGCGCCGGGCGATCTGCCGGAACGCCAGCATGGCAGTGAAACTCGAAACCGCCCAGGTTGCGTACCAGGCGATCACCTGTCCCTCGATTTGCTTAGCTGGCACGCCCAGGCCGACGACGCAGACGACGGCGATGATGACGGCGATCGCGAGACGGCTCGGATTGGATGGCAAGTCGTGCAGGCGCGATTGATCGTAAAGTCCAGCGTCGCGCAGACACAGGTAGCCGATGAAGCCTGCGACAACGGCCGACTGCATCGGGATCGTCCAGCCGATGGATGAACTGGCGGTTCCGAAAATTGCTGCCGGGATCATCGCGCCAACGACGATGGCCGCGACATCCGCGAATGCGACGAGGTCGACGGCGACGGTACGCGACAGCGTCGCCGTCGCGCGGTCCCCGTTGGCGGAGCCGGTTGTCGCATCGCCGAGCGATACGGGAGGAGGAGCCGATGTTGCAGTCATTGCAGCGGGCCTCGAATGGAAACGGGACGTGGGCCACGGCTGGCCTGAAGTCTCGAAAGTGGTGGCGCGATCTGGGTTCATGCGGCTCGCCTCCAGGCTTGCGCGGGCGAAGCGCTTCTTTCGAGCCCGGCCATTTCAGGGCTGTCGGCAAGCACGTCGGGGTCGACGCGAGTGACGACCACGCCCACGAGCTTGCGCTGATTGAATCCGAGGCTTGCGAGCGCGCGCCGCGCCATTTGCTTGGCCGTGCTGCGCCAAGACATGATGAAGACGATCTGATCTGCATGATCGCCGACGATGCGGCTGTCGATGACCGGCAGCAGTGGCGGGCAATCCAGAACGATGACGTCGAATTGCGCCTTGAGGCGGCCAAGGACCTGCGTCGTGGCGACCGCAGCAAGGAGCTCGGGCGGGGAACGCAGTGTGGGTGCGGGTCCGATAGAGGGCAGGAAATGGAGCCCCGTCGACATGTCACTCAGGATCGCCTGCTCGACCGGAATGTTGCTGGCAATGACTTCGGCGAGACCGATCTGGCGGGAGGCAGCGAGCATCCGCGTCAAGTGTGCGCGGCGCATGTCGGTATCGACCAGAAGCACCCGTGCGCCGGTCATGGCATAGTGGTGAGCAAGATTGGATGCGACCACGCTCGAACCTTCGTTCGGAAGGCTGGATGTGATTTGCACGATGCGCGGAGCATCGGCCGTGCGCCGCACGTCGACCTCACGGCGGAGCGCGCGGATGGCTTCCGCGAAGGAGCTGTGCGGCTCGGCGACCATCAGGCGAATGGCGTGGAGCGGGTCGCCCGTCGCGGCTTCTGACGGTGCGGTCGCCGGCAGCGAGGAAAGGTGCGCGAGTTCGAAAATGCGCTCCACATCCTCCGGCCGTCCGATACCCAGGGTCATGAACTCGAGAAGCAGCGCGAGCGCGATGCCCAGGCCCAGGCCGCCGAAGGTGGCGATGACAACGATCTGCTTGCGCTTGGGTGATGCGGGGAACAGGGGGGCATCTGCCTGCTCGACGATCCGGGCGTCGGGCAGCTGAAGGCTTTGCGTCTCGATGGTCTGCTTGTAGCGGGAGAGGAGAGCTTCGTAGAGCGCCTTGCTGGTCTCCGCATCGCGCGTCAACTCCTTGAGCTTTACGGTCGCTTCCTTCGATGTCGCATCGGTGCTCTTTACCGTTTCGAGGCTTTGCTGAAGCTCCTTCTCGCGGGCGGCGGCAACCTCGTACTCGTTGCGCGTGTTGGTTACGAGGCGGGCGATCTCGGCGTCAACCTGCGCCCTGGCCTCTCGCACCTCAGCTTGAACCTTCTGCATATCTGGATGGCGGTGGCCGTAACGCGTGGCGAGCTCCGCCTCGCGTCCGGTGGCCTTTGCGAGCTGCTCCTTCAGCAGCCGCACGGTGTGGCTCTGCAGTACATCTGCGATGCCGGCGCCGTTGTCGCCGTTGGATGCCAGCCGCTTGACGAGCTCGAAGCGTGCGCGTGCCTCCGCCGTCGTGTTACGTGCCGCCACCGTCTGTTCCATCAGGCGCGCCATCTGCTTCTCGCCCAGGATCTGGCCCTCGACGTCGAAGATGCCGTGGTCGGCCTTGAACTGCGTGATGCGCTGCTCGGCGGAATTCACTTCCGCGCGCAGCGAAGTCAGCCGCTCTTCGAGCAGACGCGAGGCGTGGCCCGCCACGTCCTGCTTTGTGCGCAGCTGCTCGTTGAGATAGACCTCGGCAATGGTGTTGGCGATGCGCGCCGCCTGCTCCGCTTCGCTGGCAGAGAAGCGGATATCGATCAGCAGCGTGTTGCGCACGCGCGTGACCTTCAGCCGCTCGGAGAAGGCGACCGCGACCTCGTCGCGAATGGGCCGCGTCTTTCCGGGCTCGTTGGGACCGAGCAGGCCGGTGATGGGATCGCGGTTGACGGTCGGCCCCTGTTGCGACGGCGGTGGTATCGGCTCGGGCAGTTCCTCGTCCTTCAAACCCAGCGTCGCCATGATGCGGCTGGTAAGCGATGGGCGCGAATACTCCCGGTCGTTGCGCAGGTTGAGGATATCGATCACCTTGAGGGCGATGGCGCGCGAGCGGATGATCTCCACCTCGCTCTCGACCGTCGCCGTGTCCGCCTTGAGTTCGGAGAGAACACTTTCGAGGTTGGAGATCGTCTTCTTGCGCGGATCGATCTGCACGATTGCAGATGCATCGAAGCGGTTCGGCAGTGCGACCACGACAGCACTCGTGAGAGCGGCAATGACGATGGGAGCGGCGATGACGATGCGCAGGCGGCGGCGCAGGGCGGACAACGCCCTGTCGAGGCTGAACGCCCCGCCCCCTTCGCTCATCTGTCCGCCCTCAGACATGTTTCCCTACCAACGCAGCTTGGCGCCAAGCATGAACCGGTTGCGGGTCATGTCGAACGCGGGCTCGGTCGATTCTCGGATTGAGTATTCGTAGCCAATGGTGAACAGCCAGTTCTTGTTCATGAAATATTCCAGCTCAGCGGACGCTGAATACTGGGTGTCGTTGCGCGTTGTGCCGATGTAGTCGGAATCGCGATACTCAAGGCCCAGCTTGAGAATTGCGCTGTGCCAGATTTCGTAATCGATCTGCCCGCGCAATCGCGTTTCGACACGCCCGGCTGGCTCGACCGCGTCGGCGGCAATGATCTCGCGCGCGGCAGTACCCGATACGGTGACGAATTGCGTCGGCAACCACTGCATGTTGGCCTCGAAGAGCGCCGTTGAGATGTCCTCGATGCCCGGCTCCTCGAAATTGCGTGTTCCGTAGCCGCCCATGACGCGCCAGCGGAGCAGGGGGCTGCTTTGGAATGCGACGCCGGCCATCAGCTCGTATCCCGTCGCGTCGCGGTCGAAAGTGAGGTCGCCGCGGTTTTCCGACTTGACGGCGCGGACCTTGCCGACGAAGTCGAAGCCGGGCGAGATGCGGTAGCCGAAGCGCAACGCGGTCGAATACTCCTGCGTGTCGCGGGGATCCTGGTCCACGGTTCCGCCGCCAATGGCGTCGGCGTCGATGTAATCCCAGGTCTCGACCGTGCCCATCAGCGTGCCGTAGAGGCGGCCGACATCGCGGGTGATGCCGACGCTTGCCTTGTTGTGGAATACCGGTATCGGCTCGGCCGCGGACAGGAATTTGATCGCAAGCTCTCCGCGTTCCTCGTGCTCCAGCGCGGTCAGCAGGCTCGCTGAAATGGTGTGCGCGTGGTCGAAATGCAGTGCGGCATCCAGCCGGGCCTTGGCGCCCGCGTAGTTCTGGTCGGGGTTCTCGAGATAGCTGACGATCTTCCCTTCCAGTGACAGGTCCAGGATATGGCGCGGCAGCGCCGAGCGCAGGCGTACCGAGGGGGTAAGCTCGGTCTTGATGTCCGCGACCTTGTTGAGGTCGGACCGGAAGATGTTGTCGTCGAAATAGATGAGTGCGCCGATGCCCGGGTGCACATAGTAGCTGCGCATCCTGAGGCCTTCCGGCGTGGCAAAGTCCCGGTCGCGGTCGAGCACACGCTCGGCGCCGTTTTGCTTGGACGTGTCGTAGATTTTCAGGCGGTCACGGCTGGCAATCGTCTCGACGATCAGTCCATCCACGCTGTCCAGATCGAGAGCGAAGGCGGGCAGCGGACAGGCCAGCGTCAGCACTGCCGTGACCGCAAGCGGACGGCAGGGTAGCGGCCGCGCGGCCGCGCTCGACGCTGTGCCTATGGCGCGCATGGCGCTCCTGTCGTACGCGGCTCTTTTTTTTGGCCGCTGTTATTGGCTCCGTCTGCGCTCAGAAGAAGCGCTCGGGAACCCTGATGTTGTCGCCCGGAAGGACGATGGCGTTGGAAGACATGGGCACGCTGCCCTCGCCGACGCCCTCGCGGACGACGACGACGTAGCTTTCATCAGCGCGGTAGGTGAAGCCGCCGGCCATGGCGATCGCGTCGCGCAGGCGCAGGCCATTCTTGTAGCCGAACTCGCCGCCGTTCTTGACCTCGCCGTGAACGTAGATGGCGCGATAGTTCAGCACTTCGACATTGACACGCGGGTTGCGCAGGTAGCCGTCGGACAGGCGCTTGGACAGAGTGTCCCGGAAGGCGGAGATCGCCATGCCCTGAGCCGGCACATCACCGACAAGCGGGACGGACACGTTACCCAGGGCGTTGATCTCGTATTGCCCGGAGATGTTGTCTTCGCCGAACACGGTCACGCGAAGCTTGTCGCCGACGCCAAGCCGATAGGTGCGTTCGATCGAGGTGCTGTCGGCCGTGGCAAAGCTCGGCAGCGGGATCTGCGGGCCTGTGCCGCAGCCAGCCGTCAGCAGCGCCGCCGCTAGGGCAGCGCAAGCGAGGCGCAAGATTTTTGCAGCAGGACGCAGGACCATGAACGCAGAACTCGAGAAGAGAATTCGTAGGCTGAGGCGCCGTGCCAGAACGCCTCGATATCCGCTTCTACGACGAAACACGCTAAGTTTTAGTTGAAAGTCGAATTTCGAAATTGTTTAAAAGTTGTTGCGGTCTGAGTTTCGCAAAAGTTATTTTTTGTTTTGCTGAGCGTTCGTGAATTGGGTCGCAAACGCTCGCCGGCGCAGCGCGCCATTTCGACTCGCGGGGGTGATCAGTGTTCCAGGCCAGCAGTTCGGGAGGGATGAGCGGTCAGATCGGCCGGATGGCGGCACGGTCGAGCTTCACGTCGTAGCTGCAACGCGCGAACGGATCGGGGGCACCGGCCTCCATGACGACGTACGCGTGGCGGTATCGGAGCGGCCATGCGGCGTGCTCCACCTCCCATACGGCGACGTTGACGCTGCTGTCGCCGATGACGACGCGGCGGTGAGCGGAGGTTGACCAGGCATCCGCCAGAAGGCGGCGCGAGGCTTCGGTCCGCGTAGCCGCCATGTCCGGCAACTCGGCCCTGCGGCATGCCTCCACGGCCTTGCCAGCGTAGGCCGCAATCAGCGCCTCCTCGGCGGCGGTGCGGTAGATCTGGTCCTGGGTCCAGACTTTGGCGCCGGCCAGCAGGGCGAGGACGACGACGACAATCCGCATCATGGCTCGCGCTCCTCCGGCTGGTGCCACGGGTCGCGCCACGCGCAGCGGCAGCGGCGCTCGACCTCCAAGGGTAGGCGCACCAGGGTAAAGAAAGCGTTGGCCCTTGTGTCGCGGCGGTTTTTCTTGTCAGCCCGCGGCCGTTGCGGCACAAGCGGATCATAAGCAGAAAGTCGAAGCCTGGGAGGGCTCATCACGATGCAGAAGAAGCGCCTGCTCATCACGCGCCGGTTGCCAGCGGAGGCGGAGGCTCGCGCCCGCCGCGACTACGAGGTCGTCCAGAACGAGGACGATCACCAGATGACGACGGACGAGATCATGGACAAGGCGAAGGACGTCGACGCCATCATGATCACGATCACCGACAAGATGCCCAATGCGGCCGTCGACCGGATCCCCGAGCACATCAAGATCCTGTCCACCTACTCGATCGGCTTCGACCACATCGACCTCAAGGCAGCAGCGGCGCGCGGCATAAAGGTGGGCAACGCCCCGCATGGCGTGACGCTTGCCACTGCCGAGATAGCGATGCTGCTGATGCTGGGTGCGGCGCGCCGCGCGGGCGAAGGCGAGCGGATGTTGCGCTCGAAGAGCTGGCCGGGCTGGGCGCCGCTGCAACTTGTCGGTCAACGGCTCGACGGCAAGCGGCTCGGCATTTTCGGTTTCGGCAAGATCGGCCGGGCCCTGGCCAAGTTCGCGCGCGGCTTCGACATGGAGATCCACTACCACGACATCATGCGCGCCAAGCCGGAGGATGAGCAGGGCGCAATTTATCACGACACGCTCGATGGTCTGCTCGCTGTCTCGCAGTTCTTCTCTATCAACGCCCCGGCGACCGAGCAGACCCGCTATTTCTTCAACACGTCGGCCATCGAGAAGATGCCGCACGGGGCTGTCGTGGTGAACACTGCACGCGGTGACCTCGTCAATGATGCCGACCTGATTGCGGCGCTCAAGACCGGCCGCATCGGGGCCGCCGGCCTCGACGTGTTCAACGGCGAGCCGAAGATCAATGAGGGCTACTACGACCTGCCCAACACGTTCCTGCTGCCGCATCTGGGCTCGGCGGCCATCGAGGCGCGCAACCAGATGGGCTTCGAGGCTCTGGACAACATCGACGCCGCGTTCGCCGGAAGGAAGATGCCGTTCGCGCTCAACTAAGCGCGAACGGATGACCTTGCAACATGAAGAGCGCGGTTCCCGTCCGGAACCGCGCTCTTTCTCGTTTCAGGCTTGCCGCAGGCCGTGCGCGGGTCAGTGCTGCTGCGAGCCGTTGCCGTTCTTTCGCGAGAATGCGTCCAGGAAGAAATCATAGCCGCACATTAGCGCGGTGATGATGAGGACAAGCTTGAGCGAGACGCTTTCGACCCATATGCCGAGGATTGCGAGAAAGGCGACGAACAGCGCGTAGGAAATGAGCGCGAGCAGCTTGTCGTACATCTGGTTGCACCTCAGGTGTTGTCGTCGCCCGTGAGCTGGCGTTCTAGCCAGCGCGCGGTTCTGAGCAGTCGTCCGTCGTCATGGCGCGGCCCGACGAGTTGCACGCCCAGCGGCAAGCCGTCGACCTCCATCAGTGGCAGGGAAACCGCGGGCATCCCCAAGTAGGTCCACAGTCCGTTGAAGATCGGCGAGCCGGTGATGCCCTCCTCCAGCCGCGGCGCGGGGCCTGGTGCGGCCGGTGTAAGGATCGCGCTGTAGCGTCCGAACAGACGCTCGACGGTTCTGGCGGCTTCATCGCGTGCGACCACCGCCTCCAGGTAGGCGCGCACCGGGACCGCCGCGCCCATCTCGAGCCGGTCGCGCAGCCCCTTGGAGAGCTTGTCGGCGTGCCGGTCGAGCAACGGCCCGTAATAGGCCGCGTTCTCGGCGAGCTGCACGAGCCGCTGCCACTCAATCACGTCTGCCAGGATAGGTGCATCGACCGGCTCCACCGAGGCGCCGAGCGTGGCCGTGAGTTCGGCGAACGCTTCGTGCGTCGCGGCCGTTGCCTGGTCCCAGGCCGGTGTCTTGACGAAGGCAAGGACCGGCGCGCTGGGCGGCTCGGTTCCAGCGATCGATGCGAGCGGCGGTCGGCTCGATGGCCGGCTTACCGGGTCCTCCGGATCGTATGTCGCCATCGCTTCGGCGATCAGGGCGACGTCCTCGACCGAACGTGCCAGGATGCCGAGCGTGTCGAGGGTGTGCGACTGCATCAGCACGCCGCGGCGTGAGACGAGCCCGAGCGTCGGCTTGAAGCCGACGATGCCGCAGTAGGAGGCGGGACGCAGCACGGAGCCTGCCGTCTGCGTGCCGAGTGCTGCGGGCACCATGCGGGCGGCGACAGCGGCAGCCGAGCCCGCCGAAGAGCCCCCCGGCGTATGCCCTGGAGCCGCCGGATTGTGCGTTGCCGCCGGTGTCAGCAGCGCAAGTTCCGTCGTCACGGTCTTGCCAAGGACGATGGCGCCGGCCGAGCGAAGCGCGGCTATGCACGGTGCGTCGCGCGCTGCGCGCTGTCCCGCGTAGATGGGTGAGCCGCATTCGCAGGGCATGCCCGCTACGTCGATGACGTCTTTGACCGCGACCGGCACGCCATGCAGCGGGCCGCAGCCGTTGCCAGTCTGCCGCCAGCGGTCGGCCATGCGCGCAGCGGTGAGCGCGGCCCCTGCATCGAGGTGAGCGAAGGCGCCGATCTCGCCGTCGACGGTCGAAACGCGCTCGAGCAGCGCCTCGACCAGAGCCTCAGACGTCGCGCGGCCGGCTGCGATCTCGCGCGCCGCCTGCCCGGCGCCCAGGTCCGCCAGATGCCTCGGGGCCTTGGTCGGCATCGTGCGGTTACTTGCCATAGAAGTATTCCGGCAGCCAAAGCGCGATGCCGGGGAACACGTAGAGAAGGATCATCGAGATCAGCACCATGGCGAGGTAGGGCATGCAGCCCGAGAAGATCTGGCCGAGCTGCACGTGCGGTGGCGCTATGCCTTTTAAGTAGTAGGCCGCCATCGCCATAGGTGGAGTGAGAAATGACGTCTGCAGGTTGAGGGCGATGAGAATGCCGAAGAACAGCGGATCGACGTGGAAGTGCGACAGCAGCGGCAGGAAGATCGGCACGAAGATGATGATGATCTCGGACCACTCGAGCGGCCAGCCCAGCAGGAAGATGATGATCTGCGTCAGGATGAGGAACGTGACGGGCGAAAGGTCGAGAGCAAGTACGAACTCCTTCACTAGCTGCTCGCCGCCCAGGTAAGAGAAAACCGATGAGAACGTCCACGAGCCGACGAACAGCCAGCACACCATGGCCGAGGTTCGCACCGTGAGGTAGACCGATTCCTTAAGGCGCTCCCACGTCAGCGATCGGTACATGACGGCAAGGACAAGGCCGCCCAGCGAGCCGACCGCCGCCGCCTCGGACGGCGTGGCAAGTCCGAACAGGATGGCGCCGAGCACCGACAGGATCAGCGCGGCGAGCGGCACGAACGATGTCAGCACCATGCCGGCCAGCTGCAGGGATGACATCTTCGGGATGTCCTCCTCGCGCGGCGGCGGCGCGATGTCCGGACGCAGCATGGCGCGCCCGATGACGTAAAGCATGTAGAGGCCGGCGAGCATGAATCCCGGCAGGAACGCGCCGGCGTAGAGTTTCACCACCGACACGTTGGTGGTCGCCGAGTAGACGATCAGCATGATTGACGGCGGGATGAGGATGCCCAGGCAGCCGCCCGCGCAGATGACGCCCGCCGCATACGAGGTGTCGTAGCGCGCTTTCAGCATCTGCGGGAAGGCGAGCAGACCCATAAGCGTCACCACGGCGCCGACGATACCGGTGGCGGTCGCGAACAGGGCGCAGGTGAGAAGCGCGGCAACCGCCATCGATCCGGGCACTCGCCGTGCGGCCACCTGCAGCGTCGTGAACAGGCGGTCGACGATGTTCGCCCGTTCGACGATGTAGCCCATGAATAAGAACAGTGGCACGGCGGTCAGCACGTCGCTCGACATCACCGAATACGTCTGGTTGACGAACAGGTCGAATATTCGGTTGTCGAAGATCGACTGCATGCGCGACGGGTCGTAGTAGGCGTAGTAGCCGAAGCCCACGCCCATCGCCATCAGCGTGAATGCGATCGGAAAGCCAAGCAGGATGATCAGGATGAACAGCGCCAGCATCATGATGGCGACTTGTGGATCGGTCATCGGGCGCTCCCCGACTTGCCGGCCTTGATCTCGCGTTCGACTTCGGCGTGGTCTTGCGCCTGATGCAGGATCATAGTCTCGGTTTCCTCGACGTCGGCTATGCGTTCGGGCCAGCGGTTCTCGCGGATCGCGATCAAGCACCGCGCCACCTGGGCAAGACCCTGGATGGCAAGCAGGATGCCTGCCGCGGGGATCACCATCTTGAAATGGAAGATCGGCACGTTGGCCGGGCTCATCACGGAGACTTCCTTGTAGCCCAGCGACTGGTGGGCGAAGGTCCAGCCCGCGAAGATGAGCGCCAACACGGCCGGGTAGAAGAAGATGATGTAGAGCGTCAGTTCGACGATGCCCTGCGTCCGCGCGCTCCACGTCCTGTAGAAGACGTCGCCGCGCACATGACCGTCACGTGACAGTGTGTAGGCGCCGCCCATCATGAACAGCGTGCCGTACATCATGTAGCTGAGGTCGAAGGCCCAGGCGGTGGGATCGCGTAGCACGTAGCGCACAAACACTTCGTAGCCGACGCCGAATGTCATGGCGATGATGCACCACGCGAAGGCGTGGCCGACCCACTGCGAAAGCTTGTCGATCGCGAAGATGAAAGAGCGCACCGCAACCCCCGGGAGAAATTCCGTCAATCAAAGGGTGGGCCGCGCAAACGGCCCACCCTCGACGCACGCTAGGTGCTTGGCGAAGAGGGTCAGGCCTTCTTCAGCTTGCCGGGGAAGTAGTGGTTGAACGCCAGCTCGTAGTCGGCCGCGTTGGTGAGGTAGTAGAACGCGACGCGCTCCGCCCACGCCCGCTGGCTGTCGACCACCTTCTTGAAGAAGGCGTCAGCGTTGAGCTTCTCGAGGACCGCATCCCAGCTCTTGAGCTGTGCCGCCATGACGGAAGTGGGGGTGCGATGCACCTTCACGCCATCATCCTTCATGAGGCCCTGCAGGTCCTTGGAGTAGCGGTCGAGCGCCAGCGCGTAGTTGGCGGTGGAGGCAGCCTCCGCGCCGTACTCCAGGATGGCCTGCAGTTCGCCCGCCAGGGAGTCGAACTTCTTCTTCGAGAAGATAATCTCGAAGAACTCGGCGGCCTGGTGGTAGGAGCCGAGCATGTAGTCCTTCGAGACGTTCTGCGCGCCGAACTGCCGGTCCGACGTCGGGTTGTTGAACTCGAAGGCCTCGATCACGCCGCGCTCGAGCGCCGGGATGATCTCGCCGCCGGGCAGCTGGGTAACCTTGAGGCCCATGCCCTGCATGATGTCCGTGGCAAGGCCGACCGTGCGGTACTTCAGGCCCTGCATGTCGTCTGCGGACTTGATTTCCTTCTTGAACCAGCCGAGCGGCTGGGTCGGCATCGGCATGGCGAAGAAGCCAACTACGTCGAGCTTGAGGATGTCCTGCGTCAGCTCCTTATAGAGAGCCTTGCCATCGGGCGACTGGATCCATGCCAGCATCTGCGTCGCGTCGCAGCCCAGAACCGGACCGGTACCGAACAGCGAGGCGGCCTTGTTCTTGCCGTACCAGTAGGCGGTCACCGTGTGGGCGCCGTCGAGCACGCCGGTATGGCAGGCGTTCTGCACTTCGAAGGCCTTGACGACCGCGCCGGCCGGCAGCAGGTCGATCTTGAGGCGGCCGCCGGACATCTTCTCGCAGCGGTCGGTGTACTGCTTGGCCATCTCCTGGAAGATGTCGGAGGCACCCCATGACGACTGCATCTTGAGCGTCGTCGTCTCGGCGCGCGAGACGTTGGGCATGGCTACTGTGCCGGTGGCGGCCACACCTGCGGCCAGGGCGCCGCTCTTGATGAACTTGCGGCGCGATACTTTCTGGTTTTCGGACTTGGACGTCATGCGGCGTTGTCTCCCTGACTTGCTGCGGTGATCGTTGTTAGGTGGCGAGGCGCGGCTCTGCGGCCGCGTTGGTATGCCATATAAACCGAACACGCCCATGATGTCCCGGCCAAAACGTCCGCAACGCGCAGGCGTTTTGTGTGCGCTGCAGCGACAGCTTGCTCCGTCCGTCGCATTCACCAAACTTCAGTCGCAGGGCACGCTCGTCCCAAGCGCTGAAACGGCAACACGTATGCGAAGCGACGCATGCAAGTGCGCTTGACCGAGGCGAATGATCAATTCTATAGCACGGCTCTTCAAGCGCAGTGCCGGGGACGGCCAGGTAGCCGGCCGGAACGACTCAACATCCGCGTCGGGTCGAGGTGGTCGCTTATCGATCGGGCATCGTGCCCAAAATTGCGAGGAGACAGACGTCAATGCCCAACGAGCAGCGTCGCGCCGGCCGTCACTTCCTCCAGATTCCCGGGCCGACGCCGGTACCCGATCGCATCCAGCGCGCCATGGCGCGACCGATCGTGGATCATCGGGGACCCGAGTTCCAGGAACTTGGCTCCCGCGTGCTGAAGAACGTCAAGGCGATCTTCAAGACTGAGCAACCCGTCATCATCTATCCGTCATCCGGAACGGGCGCGTGGGAGGCGGCGCTGGTCAACACGCTGTCCCCCGGCGACCGTGTGCTGATGGTTGAGACCGGCCAGTTCGCCGCGCTGTGGAAGGCGCTTGCCGAGAAACTCGGGCTCGTCGCCGAGTTGATGCCGACCGACTGGCGGTCGGGCGTCGATGCCAACCTGGTCGAGCAGCGATTGAGGCAGGACGGTGCTCATACCATCAAGGCTGTATGCATCGTCCACAACGAGACGGCCACCGGTTGCCGCAGCCATATCGAGGACGTGCGCGCGGCGCTAGACGCGGCCGGCCATCCGGCGCTGCTGATGGTGGATACGATCTCCTCCCTGGCCGTCATGGACCTGCAGCACGACGCCTGGGGCATCGACGTCACCATCTCTGGCTCGCAGAAGGGGCTCATGCTGCCACCGGGCTTGGCGTTCAACGCCATCAGCGCCAAGGCCCTTGAAGCTTCGAAGACGGCACGGCTGCCGCGCGCCTACTTCGGCTGGGACGACATGCTTGCCAACAACGCCAGCGGCTTCTTCCCGTTCACGCCGGCCACCGGGCTGCTCTATGGCCTGGACGTTGCGATCGAAATGCTTCTCGAGGAGGGGCTCGACAACGTGTTCGCTCGGCACGAGCGGCTTGCCGAGGCGACCCGCAGGGCGGTCAATGCGTGGAACCTGGAGATCCTTTGCGCCAACCCGCGCGACTACTCGCCGGCAGTGACAGCGGTGCTCATGCCCGATGGACATAGTGCGGATCAGTTCCGCCGCTTCGTTCTCGACAATTTCGACATGTCGCTGGGAACCGGGCTCGGCAAGGTGGCTGGAAAGGTGTTCCGCATCGGTCACCTGGGCGACACCAATGCCCTCACCGTCGTGGGGGCGTTGGCGGGCGTCGAGATGGCGCTGGGCATGGCGGGCATTCCGCATCGCGCCGGCGGTGTCGCCGCGGCCATGGCGCACATTTCCGGTGCGAGCACCGAGTCTGCCGCGCGCGCGGCCTGATGCGGTTGCCGCGCGGCGTGCCGACACGCTAAGCTTCAGAGGCGCGGGGATCGGCTTCCCGCGCCTTTTTTCCTGCGCTACAGCGGTATCGGCGATAACGGAAATGAAAGCGCAACCGATCTACGTCTTCGACGCCTACGGCACCCTGCTGGACGTCAACTCGGCGGCGGCGCGGCTCGCCGACGGGATCGGCCCGCAGTGGCAGCAGCTGTCCGACATCTGGCGCACCAAGCAGCTCGAATACACATGGGTGCACGCAGCATCCGAGCAGCCGGCGACGTTCTGGGAACTGACGGAGCGGTCGCTCGACTATGCACTCGCCGCGCTGCGGCTCGACATCGCGGATGAGACGCGGGCAGCGCTTCTCGACCTCTACCGTGAACTCGATCCCTATCCCGAGGTTGGCCGTGTGCTAGCCGCGCTCAAGGCGCAAGGGGCACGGCTGGCGATCCTGTCCAATGGTGACCCCGATCTGCTGGAGCGTGTGATCGACTCGGCCGGGCTCGACGGCGTTTTCGACTACGTTCTGTCGGTTGCCGAGGCCCGCACTTTCAAGCCGGTTCCAGCTGTCTACCGTCTGGCAGTCGAGGCTTTCGATGCACCGCCTGGCGACATCACGTTCCTTTCGTCGAACCGCTGGGACATTGCCGGCGCTTGCGCGTTCGGCTTCCGGACGGTCTGGATCAATCGTGCGGGCAGGCCCGACGAATATCCTGGACTGCCGCCGGAGCGGATCGTCGCCACTCTCGACGGCCTGATGGATACCGCCCCCTCGAGTTGACAGCCGTCAAGGTTCGGCGGGCAAGGTGCGATCACTCTCAAAGCCGACCACGTCGTGCGCCGTCGTGCTGACGGGCCGTGCCTCACACCTTCGAACACCGGGCGATGTCCGGAATGGAGCAAACCATGATGTTCACTCACATCCTCATTCCCACAGACGGCAGCGAGCTTTCCTTGAAGGCGGTTCGCCACGGCATCGCGCTGGCCAAGGCGCTCGGTGCCAAGGTGACAGCCATGACAGTGCAGCCCACGCTCGCTGATTTCATCGTCGAGGGTGTTGCGATAACGGTGTCGGAGAAGGACCGTGCGCAGATGGCCGATGAGTTCGGCCATCGCCTCGACTCTGCGGTCGCCGAGGCGAAGGCGCAGGGCGTCCAGCTGGCAACGCTGCAGGCGGAAGACCGCGAGCCGTGGCGCGCCATCATCGCTGCCGCGGAGGCGAAGGGCGCAGATCTCATCGTCATGGCCTCGCACGGCCGGCGTGGCGTCTCCGCAATGGTGCTGGGCAGCGAGACGCAGAAGCTGCTGACACATTCGACGGTGCCGGTGCTCGTCTATCGTTGAGCGCGCGAATTCGCGGCGGGAGATCAGTCTCCCACGCCCGCGAGCCTCGTTGAGTCCTCACGGCAGCGTGCGCCGATCTCGACATTTGCCACGCGCATGACGCGCTGGCACACGAGCGCGCGGGTGTGCGATGCCGCGGCCGCCGCCGAGGCTTCGCCCGATCGCCGCTCGACGAGGTCGATCTCGTCGCCGCCGTTGATGGCGAGCGTATAGCGCTTCATCGCGGCGGCCTGCTGCTGCCGTGGTGCGGACATCGAGGCCAAGGAGAGGCCGAGCACGCCTGCTGCCATCAGTCCGAGGCCAAGCCACCGCAGATTTGTCATAGCCGCCCCCACTCGCGATCCCGTCGGTGGCGAGGATAGTGATTCGCTTGCGGCACTACACCGCGAAGTTGTGTCGCTGCGCAAAGAGGAGGTGAGGCTGATGCAGAGCTGCGACGGCTCGCGGCTCACAGAGGCCAGACCAGTAGGATCATGGGTACGCCGACAGCGACCACGATCAGCTCAAGCGGCAGGCCCAATCGCCAGTAGTCTCCGAAGCCGTATCCGCCCGGTCCCATGATCAGCGTGTTGTTCTTGTGACCGATCGGCGTCAGGAACGCGCACGATGCCGCCACCGCAACTGCCATCAGGAAGGCGTCCGGGTTGGCGCCGAGCTTGTTGGCGACTTCCACGGCGATGGGCGCGGCGACCAGCGCCGTGGCCGTGTTGTTGAGCACGTCGGAGAGCGTCATGGTGAGCGCCATGACGACGGTCAGTACGGCCCAGCTTGGCAGACCCGTTGCGAGATCGACGATCCCTTTGGCGAGCACGCCGGTTGCCCCTGAAGTCTCGAGCGCAGCGCCTATCGGGATCAGCGAGCCGATCAGCACCACGACGGGCCACTCGATCGTCTCGTAGAGCTGGCGCAGAGGCACAATGCCGATCAGCACGTAGACGAGAGCGACCAGGCCGAGCGCCACCGGCAGGTAGATCAGTCCGAAACTGGACAGTGCGATTGCCGCGGCGAAAACACCACCGGCAAGCACGGCACGCCGGCGGTCCTGCACTTCCAGGCCGCGCTCGCGCAGGGGTAATACGCCCGTTGTTTCGACGAACAGCCCGACGCGAGAACTGGGCATCAGCATCAGCAGCACGTCGCCGGCCTGGATCTGCGTGCGCCGCACGCGCGTGCCGAGCCTGCGCCCCTGCCGCGATATTCCGACGAGCCAGACGCCATACCGGTCGACAAGTTGCAGGGAAGCGCTGGTACGCCCCTCGATCGTTGCCCCCGGGCGCACGACCACCTCGATCAGTTCGAGTTCCGCCTCATCGATTTCGGCCTGGTGCCGATCCTTGTGCACATAGGCGAGTTTGTGTTCGCCTGCGAATTTGTCGAGCCGGTCGGCAGCTGCCTCGATCAGCAACACGTCACCGTCCTGCGCCTTCAGCCAGCCGGCGGCGTGAGGCAGGCGCTGGTGGTCGCGAATAACCGCCAGCACCGCGATCTCGGCTTCGCCTGCAAGCTCTTCGATCTCGGCGAGAGGCATGCCGTCCATGCCGGAGCCTGCGACGACCGACAGTTCCGCGATGTAGTCGTCGAGCTTGAAGGGCTCGCTGCCGGCGACGCGTTCGCCCGTCGGCTGCGGGATCAGCCGCCAGCCGACAAGAGCGACAAAGGCCACACCGGCGAGAGCGCATGCAAGGCCCACCGGGGCATAGTCGAACATGGCAAAGGGCTCGCCCAACGCGCGCTCGCGGAATGTCGAGACGATGATATTGGGCGGCGTGCCGATCAGGGTTACCAGACCGCCCAGGATCGTGGCGAACGACAGGGGCATCAGAGTGAGCGCCGGGGAGCGCCCCGCCTTGCGGGCGGCCTCGATGTCGAGCGGCATCAGCAGCGCCAGCGCGCCGACGTTGTTCATGAAGGCGGAGAGCAGGGCTCCGACGCCGGACACAGTCATGATGTGGGTCGAGACCGACGAGCCGGCGCGGAGGATGGCGCGTGCGAGAATATCGATCGCGCCCGAGGCGGCAAGGCCGTGACTGACGACGAGGACGAGCGCGATGATCACGGTCGCGGGGTGGCCGAAGCCGGCGAAAGCCTTGTCGCCGGGCACCACGCCCAACACGACGGCGGCGATGAGCGCGCCAAAGGCGACCAGGTCGTAACGCAGGCGGCCCCAGACGAGCAGCACGAGCACGGTCGCCAGCAGGCCGACGACGGTGAGCTGCGGAAGCGTGAATGTCATCGAGGATTTGTCAAACGTTGCGGCGGCAAACGCAATGCCCTCGGCCGATATTTCGAGGTCGCGAAGTGTCCGCCCGGTAGCCTCGCCCCGTTTGCGGCGCACCGGCGACATGGTAAAAGCCGCCCTGCCGGGGCAGAGCTGCGGCAGGCGGGCCGCGCTCCATTTCCAGCGTTACCGGCAACGGCGCGAGAGGGCGCCTCGTCATGACTTCGTTGGATCTGAGCAATGGCTTCGTGCGCGTGGCGCGCGTCGCAGGCAAGGGGCGCGGGCTCATTGCGACCCGATATATTGAATGCGGTACGGTGATCCTGACCGAACCCGTGATTGCGGTCAGTGCACCCGATGAGGTGCGCCTCATCGACGAGCGCACGGTGTTGCGCGCCTATGCGGTCGCTTGGCGCGAGGATAGCATCTGCTTCCCGGTCGGCTGGACCATGCTGATCAACCATACGCGCCGACCCGAGCTGCATAACGTCACGTGCGAGCACGATTACGACGAGGATGTGCTGCTGATCCGCGCCATTCGCGCGATCGTGCCGGGCGAGGAGATACTGTTCGACTATGGCGTCTCCGATACCGACCTGGCGCAGACCTACGGCATCTTGCCGGACGCGTAAGATCGGCAGGGGCGAAACAGCCCGCGCAGGCCGCGATGAGACCTAAGCGGGCTGTGAAAGGTTCGGCCAGGTTGATCTGCGGTGCAGGGCCCTACAGCAGCCCGGCGGATGCGATCTCTTTCTTGCAGCGCATGTTGAGCTTCATGAACTTGGCGATCACGCAGCTCTTGACCTTGGCGACCGTTGGGTTGGCGCCAACGCAAAGGCGCCGGACGTCGGATTCGCAGGCGGCGCGAAGCTGAGGCGTCACCTGGGGCGGCAGCTTGAAGCTTTCCTGGGACACGGCCGGTGCGCTGGCCGCAAAAAGGGCAGCGGCGACCGCAGGCGCTCGCATATCAATCATCTCGGTCCCCAATTCCTGTTTGTCTCGTTGATCGGCTTTTGGCGCAAGGACCATGCCGGTCGGGGCCAAATAATGGCAGGAGCGGCCGTGCGACAGGCGACCGCAGGAAAGAAGGTTAACGCGGCGCCTGCGGGGTGCTGCTACTTCATGGTCGGGATCGAGAACTCGGCTTCGTCCTTGATGCCCGAGGGCCAGCGCGACGTGACCGTCTTGGTGCGCGTGTAGAAGCGGATGCTGTCGGGCCCATGCTGGTTGAGATCGCCGAAACCCGATCGCTTCCAGCCGCCGAAGGTATAGTAGGCGAGGGGCACGGGGATTGGGACGTTGACACCGACCATGCCGACATTGACCCGGGCGGCGAAGTCGCGTGCCGCATCGCCGTCGCGCGTGAAGATGGCGACGCCGTTGCCGTATTCGTGCTCGCTGGGCAGGCGCAGGGCCTCCGCGTAGTCCTTGGCGCGCACGACCGACAGGACCGGGCCGAAGATCTCCTCCTTGTAAATCCGCATGTCTGGCCTCACGTGGTCGAACAGGCAGCCGCCCATGTAAAAGCCGTTCTCGTATCCCTGCATGCGGAAGTCGCGTCCGTCGACCAGCAGCTTGGCGCCTTCGCGCACGCCGGTGTCGACGTAGCCCTTGACCTTGGCGAGGTGTTGCGCCGTGACCAGCGGGCCGAAGTCGGCGTCTGTCGCGGTCGACGGGCCAACCTTGAGGCTTTCGACCCGCGGCACGAGCTTCTCGACGAGGCGCTCGGCCGTGTCATGGCCGACCGGTACGGCGACCGATATCGCCATGCACCGCTCTCCCGCCGAGCCGTAGCCGGCGCCGATGAGAGCATTGACGGCCTGATCCATGTCTGCGTCGGGAAGGATGACCATGTGGTTCTTGGCACCACCGAAGCAGGCCGCGCGCTTACCAGTGGCGGCGGCGCGTGCATAAACGTACTGCGCAATGTCGGAGGAGCCGACGAAGCCGACCGCGGCGACGTTCGAGTCGTCCAGCAGCGCATCGACCGCAACCTTGTCGCCATTGACGACGTTGAACACGCCAGCGGGCAGACCCGCCTCGATGAACAGCTCGGCCAGCATCAGCGGCACGGTGGGCGCGCGCTCCGACGGCTTGAGCACAAAAGCGTTGCCACAGGCAATTGCGGGCGCGGCCTTCCACAGCGGGATCATGGCGGGGAAGTTGAAGGGCGTAATGCCGGCCACCACGCCGAGCGGCTGGCGCATCGAATAGATGTCGATGCCCGGACCTGCACCTTCCGTGTATTCGCCCTTCATCAGATGCGGGATGCCGCAGGCGAACTCGGCGACCTCGAGCCCGCGCTGGATGTCGCCCTTCGCGTCGGGAATAACCTTGCCGTGCTCGCGCGCCAAGGCGTCGGCGAGCTTGTCCATGTCTCGGTTGAGGAGGTCCACGAAGCGCATCATCACGCGTGCGCGCCGCTGCGGGTTGGTCGCCCCCCATTCGGCCTGTGCGGCCCTGGCGGCCTCGACCGCCGAGCGCACTTCGCCTGCATCGGCAAGCGCGACGCGTGCCGCGATCTCTCCGGTCATCGGCCAGAATACGTCGCCTTCACGCCCGGAACGGCCTGCAACATGCGCACCGGCGACGAAGTGACCGATTTCTCGTGGCATGACGTCTTCCTCGTGGATCGATGAAGCGCAACGCGAAGGTGTCGCGCCGGGATGCGGAATATTGTCGGGAGAGCCCGGATGCGGATGCAGCCGTGGCAACGGTGGCAGTGCGGACAGCCTATCGCCAGCGGTGGGACTTGTCAGTCCTTCGGTCGCGCAATCTTGAAGACGCGCTGCAGGGCCTCAGCGATCCGCACGCTGTCAAGATCGTCCTTGTGGATGACGTCGTCGGCGCCGGCATTCTTGAGTACCGTCTTGCGCTGGCGCGTCACCTGCCCGCTCACCACAATGACCGGACGCTCGTAGCCGGCCCGCTTCAGGAACGGCAGTGTCTGCGTGGCATTGTCGGACGGCTTCAGCACGTCGTCGAGGAAGATCACATCGGGCTGACGGGCAATGACCTCGTCGATGGCACGCCCCAGCGTCGCCGCGCGGCGGACTTGGATCTCGTAGCCGAACATCAGATGCAGGGTGGCTTTCAGCCGGTCCGCGTCAAACGTCTCGTCGTCGACAATCAGGATGTCGTGCAACTCAGGCAGGTCCGCGCGCAGTTTGGTCACGCCGCTGCGGCGCGCCAAATAGTCGCCGCCGGTTTTGGCCGAGGAAGCCCCCATGTTCCAGTACCCTTTGGACGCGGCTGCCCGGACCGCTAGTTTGCGCACGCTTTATTCAGCACATAGCGGCCTTTCGGCAGGCAAGCAATCACATGTATAAGTAAACGATGTAATATTGCTGGGTTCGCGGCGATGGGGAAAATGTCTTGTCGCCGCTGGGGGACATATCGTTCGCGCACCGTCGATCAGCATGCGCGAGGGGGCATCAAGACGGGCTGCCTTGCCGGGTTGGCCACGCCAGCCGAAATGCCGTGCCGCGCCGCATTTTAGGGTCTGAGACAATGGTGAGGCGGCCTCCGACACTTTCGATTGTCCGGTTGACGAAGGCGAGGCCGAGCCCGGTGCCGCCTGAATCCGAGATTGTCCGAAATGGAAGCAGCACGGCACGGTGAAGAGCCGGATCTATTCCCGGCCCGTCGTCTGTGACCTCGATCTCCAGCGCTCCCTGGCGCATGTGGGCGCTGAGCGTGACGATGCCCGATGACTGATCATGATGCTTGAAGGCATTTTCGAGCAGATTGCGCAGCACGAGGTCGAGTGCCGCGCGAACCGTCTGGATCCGCGGCCAACGCCCCTCGATCTTCACCGTGAACCCACGAGGAGCCGGGATTGCGGTGACGATCTCATTGGCGAGGCTGCGTGTGTCGACCATCTCGGCGAGTTCGGCCTTCTGTCCGACACTCGCGTAGTCGAGCAGCGCCGTCATCATCTCCGACATCCGGCGCGCCCGGGCCTCGATCTCGTCCAAGCGCTGGCGGGCGACATCGAGGCTGCCGGCGCCGATCAGCGCGCTGGCATCCTCGGCGGCATAGCGAAGTGCGCGCAGCGGTGCCTTGAGATCGTGCGAAATGACGGCGGCGAAATCCTCGAGGTCGCGGTTGGCACGCTCTAGTTCCGAGTTGACACGAGCGAGCGCGCGCGAGCTTGCGGCCAGTTCGGCCTCAGCCATCAGGCGCGCGCGCATGTGACGGCTGAGCTCGGACTCCAGGTCTGAGCGCGGCACGGAGCGCGTCAGCAGCATCAGGAAGTGATGATCAGCCGTGTACCAGAAAATGGTGATGTTCAGTCGCGGCAAATCGCCGGCGCCGGTCATGATCTGAACCGCAGGCAAATCGATGGCGCCGCCGTCCCGTCCGCCGAGTTCTGCGATTTCGGTCTCCAGACCGATCAGCGGCAGACACGACGTTGTGACGGGCTCGTCGACTTCGATGAACGAGGCAAGCCCACCGTATCGCGCGGTGACGATGAGATCGGCGCCGAACCAAACCAGAGCGTATAGATTGCGATCCGCAAGCAGGCGCGCAGCCTCCATGAGCGGGCTTGCGTGCAAGGTGCCATCGCTTTTGCGCGTGCCGTCCGCGCCGCTCATCTTACAATCCGCGCCGCTCGATGGTGGCGGCGGCCTCGTGGAACGCTTCGCGCACGTTCTCGCCTGACTTGGCACTCGTCATGAACAGACCATCGGCGCCGCGCGCGAAGTCTGTCGGCAGAGGGGGCTCCTCGACGGACGTGGCCAAGTCGATCTTGTTGACGACCAGAGCGTGATAGCGGCCGGGAAATGCCTCGCGGAACCCGCGCGCCAGTGCCGTTGCCGCATCGAAGGTCGCACGGCGCGTCACATCGGCGACGATGACGGCGGCGGATGCCTGCTTCATGTAGGTGTGGCGGAAAATGGCTTCGCCGAAATTGCCGTCGGTGTCCCAGACGATGAAGCTCGACGCGGGCCGGCCGGTGACTTCGGGCAGGTCATAGCGGTAGATGTCGACGCCCAGTGTCCGCGTGTAGTCGGTATCGAACCTGTCGTGGACGAGGCGGCGGACGAGCGAGGATTTGCCGACGCCTATCTCGCCCAGCAGCATCAGCTTGTAGGCGCTCACCGAGCGGCCTCCCCTGCGAAACCGATCTCGAACTCGACGCGCCGGTTGGGGCTTGTCGGCCCCGTCTGCGGCGACAGGTCCCGGGCATCCTGCCGACCCACCGCAACAAGGCGATCGGGTGCCATGCCGCGGGCGATGAGACCGGCCTTGATGCGCTCGGCGCGATCAAGCGAAAGCCGCAGATTGCGATTGTTGCTGCCGCGTTCGTCCGTGTAGCCGACGATGCGCACAAGCACGTCGGCGCTGCGCGCCAGCTCTGCCAGACGGTCGAGCGTCGCCTCGGCGAGGACGTCGTCGCGATAGTCCGTGCGGTTGGCAAAGAAGACGGCATTCGTCCGCATGAAGGCGCGGAGCTTGTCGAGCGGCGTCGCCTCGGGGATCGAGACCGCGGGTGGCGGTTCGGGGATGCGCGGGAACGCGGCGCGGGTGGCGACCGTCTGTACGAGCGCGACGAGTGACATCGTCGTGTTTTGCAGCTCCTGGGCCAGCCGTTCTGCGGCGCCGGCATAGCCATCGCTCGCGGCTTTGGCGGGCCCAGGGGCCCGGCTGGCGGCAACACCGCCCAGTTCGCGGACCAGTTCGTGCGTTCGTGCGCCCAATTCGCTGGTGCGGCGATCAAGATCGGCGCGGATCGCTTCACCATCCTTTGCTGCCGGCGCGGATCGCGCCAGTGCCGCCTCGTGTGCGACGAGCCGCTCACGCGTCGTCACGAACTGCCCGCGCAGTGCCTCCAGGCCCTGGTGCGCTTTGGCCGGCGTCGAGGCGGCAAGCTGCTGGCCCAACGCTGCGAGCTCGGCCTCGGCGCTCGACAGGTTCAGGCGCGCGCGGGCGAGGTCACGCAACGCCAGTTGGCGCGGCACGTCTGCCTTCACGATGGCGAGTTCGCTACGCAGCGCTGCGATCTCGGGCAGCGCCGAGGCGCCGCCATTGGGCACGGCGGCAAGGCGGCTATCGATCCGCGTGCCCGGCAGCGCGGTCTCGAGGCGGCGCGTCACGGCGTCGGCGGCGGCCGCGTCGGGCGCCAGCCCGGTCAAGCGCAGCGATCGGCCGAGGCGACCGACATCGAGCGTACTGGGATAGCCTTGGATCTCGGGACTGTTGCGAATGACGTCGGCGGCAATCGTCTCGACGCGCCGCGTCACCGTTTCGACGTAGAGCCACCAGGAGATGCCGACGAGAAGAGGCAGTCCGATGAGCCACGCCAGGAGCTTGAACGGGCTGACCCCGAAGGCCGGCGCCGCGAGGGCCGCATGCTGGCGCGCGATGCGGTCACCCAGCGACTGGGCCGACTGGTCGAGGCCGCTGCGGATCTCGGTTTCTCCCGTGGACGCCGCACCGATGAGGCGCTCCACGGTACGCTCGAACTCCTCGTCGATGATCGTCTCTATGGAGGCCGTCGGTGTGCCCTGACAGCGCGCGGCGAGCAGGAACGTTGGCGAGGCGCGCAGGAAGACGTGGCTGTCGCCCAGGTCGATCTTGCGCAGCGTGCTCTCGCCGCCTTCAAGCGCTTCGGCCGCGAACGTGTTGATCGCCGACAGGACGCCGCCGAAGACGTGGTCGTAGTTGCCTGTCGTCCGGTCGGGCCATTTGCCGATGAGTTCGCCGGTCGCCCGGCGGATGAGTAGCAGTTCGCCGACCGAAAGCCGCTGGCTGTCGGCAAGGGCGAGATCAGCGACGGACTGCCCGGTCGTCCAGCTTTTCAGCCGCAGCATCAGCGCGTTCTGCTCGACCCTGCGATTGATCTGGTCGACGAGGTCGCGCATGGCGCTGGCGACGTACGCCTTCACCATCTTGCCGGTCATGGGGTAGAGGGCTTCGACCAGCTCGTCGCGGCTGTTGGAAATTTCGGTTTTGACGGTACGGACGATGACGGGAGCTACGGCGCTGGCGAGTTCCTGGTGGCGAGACTGCTCTGCTTCGGTGATCGCGCGGTCGATGACGGCGGCGACCGAGCGCGCCATGTGCTCATCGGAGCCGGCGCGCGCGTGGATGGCTTCGATGCGTTGGGCGAGCGCAGCCCGCTCCGTGGCATCGCGCGCTTCCAGCTCACTGAGCAGCTGGAGCAATTCGTCGCGCAAGTCTCGATTGTCGAGTGAGAGTGCTTCGATCCGCCGAGCCAGCCGGCTCAGCGTTTCCGCCTCGCTGTCGAACAGCAGCTCTTTCAGTTTCTCAACGCTTTGCGACATGACGAATCCAGGGGTACGCGTACGCGACAGGACGATACGGCTCGTGTCGGGCACGATAGCGTGCGAGCGCCCGGGCCCGGTCCGCTCAGCCTCGTGAAATGGTGCGGATCTTCTCGCTAAGTTCCAGCACGCTGTGGGCCAGTTCGTCGAACGTGGCACGGCGGTCGGCGCCCATCTCACCCGACAAGGCTTCGAGACGTGCGTGCAGGGCGGCCAGACGGCTCGACACGGTGGTCTCGAACTCGTCGAGACGTTGCTCAAGGGCGGCGAGACGCTGCTCGGTATGGCGTTGCAGATCGCCGACCAACAGGTCTCGAATCTGCTGCATGCGCTCGTCGGCGGGCTCGCGCTGCGGCTGCTGCGTACGAAGCGCATCGAGCGTTGTCGAGTTCATGACCGGACCTCGGGTGCGCGCGCCGGCAAGCGCGCATGAAACGGAAATTGTCGCGGCCAGCGGGGGCCGGCGGCGCCGGAAGCGGCGTCGGCCACCACTGTTCGAGCACCATACACCATGCCGTCTGGGAATAAAATATTGTTGGCCCGCCGAGGCTTAGTCTCCAAGCGCTGAAGTGCGGAGGGCCGTGGCGGGGCCGGGCCGCCGTGTCCTCGTTAGGTACACGGCCGACACGTCTTGTTCGCGCAGGTGGCCGGCGGGTTGTACCGCCTGTTTCGCCTTGAGCCGAAAGGTCTTAGGTTGGCGTCCCGGCAAAGGCGGCGCCGCGGGGGAGCGGGGGTGGCGTGCACAGCGCGGTGATTTCCGATACGAGAACCTCGTTCAGAGGTGTCCATCGCGGATTGGCACTGGCGTTGCTCCTGGGCATCGCCGCGGCCGCCGCTTTCCCCCGTCTGAGTGCGGATTGGCATCTCAAAGTCCTGGCGCCCGCCTGGATGCCGCAGCAGATCGTGAAGCTGTTGGAGTATTCCAACGACGTGCAGGTCGCCTTCCTGGCCGACCGCCGCGACGAACCGCATCCGGATGTCGCCCTCGTTCTGATCCGCGAGGAGACGCTGGCGAGCCTGCCTTACCTGTCGCCCATAGATCGCGGCCTGTTGGCGCGCCTTGTGCGCGCGGTCGACGCCATGGGCGCCCGTGCTATCGGCCTCGACATTCTGTTCGACCAGGCGACGGAGCCGGGCAAAGACAAGGAACTAGCCTCCGTGCTCAGAAGCCGCCGTGCGGAGGTGGTTCTGGGAGCAGCGGACGGACGGACACCACTCAACGACAGGCGGCGCGCATGGCAGGCCGATTTCGCCCGCGGTATCGGGCGGCCGGTCGGCTTTCTCAATCTGCGCTACGACGTTCGCGAGGCGGCGCAGACCCACGTGGTGCGCAACCGGGCCGCCGCCGATGGGCCGGACTACCCGCTGTCGTTCGCCGAGGCACTGGCGCGAGCGGGGGGCGTGACGCGCTGGCCGGCGACAAAGAGAATCCCGTGGCTCGCTCCTCCGCATGGCGGTGGCGAAACCTTTCCGACATTCGACGCTGACGGCGTGCTCGATGCCGAGACGAACCCCGATGGTCCCGCAGCGCGCATCCTGGAGCGTCAGTTGCAGGGAAAGCTGGTGCTCATCGGCGCCGACCTCGACGCCCAGGACCGTCACCCGACTCCATTGTCGCTCATCACCGGTGAGCCGATGCTGGGCGTCAACGTCCACGCGCAGATCCTCGCCGGGCTCATCGATGGGCGGACGCTGCACGATGTCGGCCCCATTTGGCTTTCGGTGCTGGGCTTCGTCTCGACGTTCGCGGGCGTGATGCTCGGCTGGATGCTGGGGCGGAGGGGGCTGTGGCTCACGCTGGCGCTGGCCGCCGCGGTCGTTCTGCAGATGGCGACGAGCGCCTTTGTGCTGTGGCAATCGCGCGCCATTGTCCCGGTCGCCGGTCTGACCGCGGCGATGATCGCCGGCGCCGTCGCCGCGCGCTATCTGCGCCGCTGGATACCGGCATGACGGAATTTCGTATCCGCCGCGAGGAGACGTCAATGGCAATTGAAATGCATCGCCGACTGCTGGCGCGCTTCGGCCAGTCCGCCCTTGTCCTTGCAGGGCTGATCGCCTCCGCCGGGCTCGCACAGGCCGAAATCATCGTCATCGGCTCGAATGTTCCCCGCATCGCAGTGGGCGCGTTGCTGGACGATGGTGCGAACCTCGACATCCCTGCGGGCGCGCGCGTGCGCATCATTCTGCCATCCGGCCGGACGCGCGAGATCAAGGGGCCGTTCAATTCCGCGGTTGGTGAACTGACGCGGGGTGAAAAGCGCGACGAGGGACTATGGACGGATGTGAAGCGCATGGTGCTGCGGCAGAAGAGACCGGACGAGTCGGTCATCGGCGCGGTACGCTCTGCGGCCCCGGCGCGCGATGCCGCCGAACGCGCCGCGCCACCGCGTCCGCCCGCGTTCTCGTGGAGCAGGGTGCCCATCGATGCGGATGGCGACGTCTGCATCGAGCGCGGTGCGCGGCTCAAGCTTGCGCGCGCCACGCCAGGTCGTCCAACAGACGTGACAATCGTTGACCGGCAGTCGCAGTCGCGCGCGGTGGCCTCGTTCGCGGTCGGCTCGGCCAGTGCCGACTGGCCCGCCGAAATGTCGACCGAGGTCGGGCTCTATACGGTCACGACGGAAGATGGGACGAAGTATGCGTTGCGCCTGCGGCCAATCTCGCCGCTTCCCGCCGCCGATGAGACGCTGCGCGTACTGCACATCCAGCGATGCCTGAAGCAGGCTGAAGCGTGGCTCGCCGGGCAGTTGATGGCGGGCCGCTGACTTCAATCGGCAGGCAAGCTATTCCGCGGCCTCGCCGCTGACGTTTGGTGCGCCGCCGTCCGGTGTAACCGCAGTTTTTGCCGCGCCGGATGCGTCGATCAGCGATTGCTCGAGCATCTGAGCGCGTGTTCGTGCCGCCTCCAGTGCGTGCGTCTTGACGATACCGTAGCCGCGCACCGTGATCGGCACTTGGGCGAGGGCGATGAGCGCTTCCAGATTGCGCGGCGAGCCCCGTTGTTCGATGAGGTCGAGCATCCGCTCGTAGTCGCGCGCGAAGGCTCGTTCGGCGCGTCGTTCCGCCGTCCAGCCGAAGACGTCAAAGGGACCGCCACGCAGCCGCCGAGCTTTGGCCAGCAGCAGCAGGCCCGGACGCAGCCACGGTCCGAAACGCCGCTTCGAAGGACGCCCCGTTGTCGGATCGAGGCGGGCGAGGAGCGGTGGCGCCATGTGATACGTGATGCGGCCGACACTCTGAAATCGCTCGCGTACGTCCGCCTCGAAGCGGCCATCTGTGAACAGTCGCGCGACTTCATACTCGTCCTTGATCGCGAGCACCTTGTGGTAGGCGCGCGCGACGCTGTCGGCGAGCAGGCCATCCTTGTCGCCCAATTCGATGCCGAGACTGGCAATGCGCCCGACCCGTGCGCGGAAACGATCGGCAAGCGCCCGATCCTGATAGGATTCCAGGTCGCGCGCTAGACGTTCGATGGGATCGGCGGTCGCAAGCGAATTGGAAGGGCGGTCAGTCGCGCCCTCCATCAGCTTGGCAAAGGCATCGGGTGCCGCAACCGCCAGACGCCCTAGCCGGAACGCCCTTCGGTTCGTCTCGACATCGACGCCGTTGAGCGCAATGGCGTCCTCGATCGCGCTTGATGCCACCGGAATATGGCCCGCCTGATAGGCTGAGCCCGTCAGCAGCATGTTGGCGTAGATCGTATCGCCAAGCAGCGTCAGAGCGGCTGCCTGTGCATCGAGTGCGAACCACGGCGCCTTGCCGGCGCGTTGGCGGATAGCCTCTTCGTGAACGCCAGCATCCTCGACGGTACCCGATCGCGTGAAGCTGCCGCTGGTTGCGGCGTGCGTTGACAGAACGAGCGCTGTACGGCCGGGGGCTACCATGCCCAGGACGCTGTGCTGAGCGGTGACCACGAGGTCGGCACCGATCAACACGTCGGCGTCCTCGGTGCCAATGCGGATGGCGCCGATGTCTTCCGCGCGGCGCGCAAAGCGCATGTGGCAGACGACGGGGCCGCCCTTCTGCGCGATGCCGGTCATGTCGATGGCGCCGAAGCCGAGACCCGCGAGATAGGCGGCCTGCCCCAGAACCGCGGTTACAGTGACGATGCCGGTCCCACCAATGCCGGCTGTGACGAGCGACATCGGCTCTACAAGGCTCGGCCGCGATGGCTCGGGCAGGTGGTGCAGAGCATCGTCGATCGCAGGCAGCTCCCGTCGGCGGACGCGCGCGCCTTCGATCGTCACGAAGCTCGGGCACAACCCATCGAGACAGGAGAAGTCCTTGTTGCACTGGGACTGGTTGATCTCACGCTTCAGTCCTGCCTCCGTCGAGCGTGGCTCAATGGCGACGCAGTTGGAGGCGAGGCCGCAGTCGCCGCAGCCCTCGCAGACAAGGTGATTGATGAACACGCGCTCTGCAGGCTCTGGCAAAACGGCACGCTTGCGTCGTCGCCGCTTCTCGGCCGCGCACGTCTGGTCGTAGATGAGGACGCTTACGCCGTCGCTGTCGGCCAATTCGCGCTGCACTGCGTCGAGGTCGGTGCGCGGATGCAGTGTGACGCCCGCTGGAAGGTCGGTGGGGCCGAAACGGTTGGGGTCCTCTGCGACGACGGCAACACGGCGCGCGCCTTCGCCCACGATCTGGCGGGCCATTTGCGGCAAGGTGATGTTACCTTCCAGATGCTGCCCGCCGGTCATCGCGACCGCGTCGTTGTAGAGCAGCTTGTAGGTCATGGTGACGCCCGAAGCGACCGCGGCTCGGATGGCGAGGCTGCCGGAATGCACGTAGGTGCCGTCACCAATGTTCTGATAGACGTGGCGGCGCTTGGAGAACGGCGCCTCGCCGATCCAGTTGGCGCCTTCCCCGCCCATCTGCGTGAAGCCTTCGGTGCTGCGGTCCATCCACTGGACCATGTAGTGGCAGCCGATACCGGCGTAGGCGCGTGCGCCGTCGGGTACGCGCGTCGAGGTGTTGTGCGGACAGCCGGCGCAGAAATAGGCCTTTCGCTGCGGTCCTGGGCCACTTGCGGTCAGGCGTCTCAGCCGCGCTTCCGATTGATCGAGGCTTGCGAGGCGGGCGGCGAGTTCCTCGTCGTCGGCGTTGCGCGCGGCGAGCCGACGCCCGATTGCGAGCGCGATCATATGCGGATCGAGCGCGCCCGCCGCCGGCAGTAGCCATGCGCCGTCCTCGTCGCGTTTGCCCAGAACGCGCGGGCGATCGGGATGGTCGTAGAGCTGTTCCTTGACTTGCGTCTCGATGAGCGAGCGCTTCTCCTCGACGACGAGGATAAGATCCAATCCTTCTGCAAAACGCCGGAGGCCTTGCGGCTCCAGCGGCCAGGGCATGGCGACCTTCATCACGCGCAGCCCGAGTGCGTCGGCACGGGGCGGGTCGATGCCCAAGAGTGTGAGCGCGCTGCGCACGTCCGCATACGCCTTGCCCGACGCGATGACACCGACGCGCGGTTGCGCGCCGCCCGTCATTACGATGCGATCGAGCCTATTGGCGCGCGCGAAGGCCAGAACTGCTGCGCGCTTATGGTTGTGGAGCCGTGCCTCCTTGGCGAGTGGCGTATCTCCGAGCCGGATGTTGAGGCCGTCGGTTGGCATTGCGAACTCGGATTCATCGGGCAGGCGGATGGTGATCCGGTCCAAGGCGGCATCGACGACGGTCGCGCTCTCGATCGTATCCTTGACGCACTTGAGGCCGACCCATACGCCCGCGTAGCGCGACAGCGCGAAGCCGATGACGCCGAGGTCGAGCACATCCTGGATGCTCGACGGACTGAGGATCGGGATCATCGCGTCGACAAACGCAAATTCGGACTGATGGGCTGAGGTGGAGCTCTCGCAGGTGTGGTCGTCACCCATCAGGGCGAGTACGCCGCCGTGGCGCGAGGTGCCTGCGTGGTTGGCATGGCGCAATGCATCGCCGGAGCGGTCGACGCCCGGGCCCTTGCCGTACCAGACTCCAAATACGCCATCGAAGCGCCCCTCACCACGAAGCTCGGCCTGCTGCGAGCCCCAGATCGCGGTGGCGGCCAGATCCTCGTTGATCTGCGGTTGGAAGAGGATGTCGGCTTCTGCGACGCGCTTCCCGGCGAGCCGGAAGGCGTTCTCGATCGTGGCAATCGGCGAGCCGCGATAGCCTGTTACATAGCCGGCTGTGGCGAGGCCGGCGGCCGCATCGCGAGCCTTCTGGGTGAGCACCAGCCGCACGATAGCCTGCATGCCGTTGAGCAGCTGTGTTCTGGCGGAAAGATCGAACTTGTCGGCGAGGCTCGACGTGGCTCGGAACTCCTCGGCGTTGGCAGCGGCGGTGCACTCGCCGCCAGCGTGTCATGCTTCGAGAGTCGGTGCAATCGCTGGGGGGCGGACGCGAAAAGCCCCGGCACGGCGGCCGGGGCTTCATATTCGTGTGCAGCGTTCACGATCCAGCGGTTCAGCCGGTGAGCTTGTCCAGCTTGCCGAATTTCTCGGCCAGAAGATAATAGAAGGTGACGCGGTTCTTCTGCTTGTCGCCCTTCATCTTCTCGCAGACCTCCTTGATCGCTGCATCGAGCGTCTTGTCGTCATCGGCGAGCGCGAGCTTCTTCTTCAGCCAGCTGTCGCGAACCCGCGCCAGTTCGTCCTTGCTCGAGCAGGACACGAGCGACGCGTCCTTGCTTTTCAGCGCGATGCCAAGATGCTTGACGATGCCGCCGACCGCCTTCTCGTCGGCGCCTGGGACGTAGCGCTTCACTTCGGTCATGTATTCGGTGCTCATAGCCGGCCTCCCGTGATTGAGCCTTGTCTGGATGTGGCCGAGGACGCGCCACGAATGGACGTGCGGGCGCCTTTTCACACGCCGCACAAGGGTCATAGCGCTGTTCGACCGATATTTTAAGCCGTGTTCGTCAAATCTCGGCTCATACAACCCCGGGACCGGTCGAAGAAAATCGGTCTGACGCGTATTCATAAGGAAAATCCGTGCGTTGACGGGGTGAGCTGCTGTCACCTTAACCAACCGCGCAGATGGCACGGCATGCGGCGGGCGCGCTGCGGTCCCGCGGCCCGCAACTTGGATCGGTCCGGGTGAAACCTAGAGGTTCCGCCAGGATCAACGATGACGGACAAGATCCATCCAAACCGCCGCGGTCTTTCCAGGCGGCTCGCATTGCTCGCACTCGGCGCTGTCGGGCTGGGTCCCGCGGTCGCCGCCGCCCCGGCGCCCGAGGCCATCCCGGCGCCCGCCACGGCGCTTGATGCCGAGCCTTTGCAGATCGTCGTGTTCGAGGCGCCCGACTGCGTCTACTGCACGCTCTTTCGCCGCTACGTCGAGCCTGCCTACGCAGCCTCCGCGCGCGCGCAGAACATGCCGATGCGCTTCGTTGACCTCAACGAGCCAGGTGCGGGCAACGTGACGCTGGCGAGCCCCGTCGATCAAGTGCCGACGGCTGTGCTGATTCAGAACAATCGCGAGATCGGGCGCGTGCCGGGTTACGTCGGGCCTGAGACGTTCTTCCACGCGATAAACCACATTCTGGCGACAGCGAACTGAGCCGGATTGTCTAAACCGGACGTGCTCAGAAAGGCGCTGCAGGCTGCAGCGATCCGACAAAGAACGCAACGCCCATCGCTGTCACGAGAAGAGCACCGGCAAGCCCGATGCCCTGTTCGACACGACGACCCCACCGGCTTTCGCCGCCTGCCATGCGCTTGGCGGCGTCGCGCGAGATGAGAGCGAGGGCGGCCAGCGCCGACACTGTGATCGCCGTGCCGAGCGCCATGGCGAAGGTGGCAAACACGCCGGCCCAGAACAGTCCCTGGCTGATGGCGAAGACGAGGACCAGGATGGCGCCGGTACACGGCCGGATACCAACGGAGAAGGCAATGGCCAGGGCCTTCGACCAGGACAGCCTTCCTTGGATGTCTTCGGGTGCGGGCATGTGAGCATGGCCGCAGCAGGCATCGTGCTCGTGCATGTGGACGTCTGCGTGCCCCTTGTCATGTGCTTCGGCGGGCGTGGCCGCGGCCGCGGCGCTGGTCGGCGCGAATGTGACGCCCGGGCTTGAAGCGCGCGCTTGCCGCACCAGAGTCACCTGATCAGCGGCGCCGTGCGCGCAGCCGCAGTCGGGACCATGAGCGTGCGTATGTTCGCCAACGAAGTCCTGAAGCTTCGATGCTGCGGCGTCGCGCGACGAGTTCGTGTGCGTGGCAGGGGCGGCAGCTTTGCCGCGCGCCGCGAGCATCGCGCGCAACTGGCCGACAACGAGCCACAGCCCGATCAGCGCGACCAGCGCCCAGCTCCCCGTCTCGATCCAGCGCTCGGTGGCCTTTATCTCAAGGCTTGTGGCGTTGAGAGCCAGCACCAGAACACCGACAACGATGAGGGCCGAAAGACCTTGGATTGCGGCGGCCAGGAACGACAGCATGATGCCGCGCTTCACCGTCCGCTCGTTGGCGAGCACATAGGACGAGATCACCGCCTTGCCGTGCCCCGGCCCGGCAGCGTGCAGCACGCCGTAGGCAAATGACAGCGCGCCCAGCACGAGCGCCGCCGAGATCGGGCTCTGCGCCTTGATGTCCTTGACGGCCTGCGCCAGGGCGCGGTGTACCTTATGCTGCATGGCCATCAACCACGCGAATGCGCCGCTGAACGGTCCGGTCTGCACGGCCGGGGATGTGGCCGCCCCTCGGTCGCCGAACAGGCTGCGCTTTCTGATGTCCTGAGAGGCGGCCTTGCCGGCGTCCGGTGTGGCTGCTGGCGCCAATGCAGAGTCTGCGGCCTGCTGAGCATTCGCCGTCGCGATTGCAATCGGTGCGACCGCCAGCAACATCGCTATCACGAGCGTCTGCAGGGCATGGCGCATCAAGCTGCCTTCAGCTTTTGGGGCATCCGAGCACGACGGTCTTGGCGACGGCGAACCCTAGGTCGCCGCCAACCGATCCGCTGGTATCAACCTGCGCCGCATCCGACAGAGCCTTTGCCAGATCGGCATCCTGCTTGGGCACGGTCAGCTTCGCCTCGCATCCCACCGGTGCTCCGGCGAGCGTAATGGCGTTATCCTTCACGAAATCGAAGGCGATAAAGAAGCTCGGATCATAGACGGCGAACGAGAAGCCCTCGGCCTCGGCGAGCACTGGTTGCGCCAGCGGCATTGTGACAGTGAGTGTGAGCACGCCGTCCTTGTACTCGAGCCAGTAGTCCTTGGGATCGGCGAGCTTCAGATCCGCGGTGCCGAGTTTGGCGAACGTGAAGTAGTCGAACTCCTTCAGCCCGTCGATGTTCACCTGGGCGAGTTCGGCCAGCTCCTTGCGGTCGTAGGTGCCGTCGCCGTTCGTATCGAGCCCCTGGGTCGCCATGGCCGAATACATTTCGTCGAACGTCCAGCGCTGCGTGATGTCGGTGACCGCCCCGCGCTGGTAATTGACCGTGGCCTCGACCTTGACCCAGACGTGAGGATGCGCGGTGGCGGCCGTGGTCCAGGCCGATGCGGCCGGCAGCGCTGCTGCAAAGACAAGCAATCGAGCGGCACAATTCATAGAGGGCTCCTGGCGTCTGGACGTGCGACCTACTCTTCCGGTAGCCAACCGTGGGCCGTCATCTTGGCGACGCGTTACGTCAACAGCCAAGCGGCGACGCGGACGCGATTGCCAAGCCATAAGCAGCTAAGCCTGTTCGAGCAATCGAGCAAGATCGGGGCAAAGCCGATGCAACTTGGCCGCATGCCCCCAGGTCGTCCCCTGGTTCATCCGCAGGGTCGACAAGGCCAACGAAAAGCCGCCGCCCACAGAGGTGAACGGCGGCCAGAAAATAACGTTGGCGGAGCGCTTACTGATAGCGCTTCCAGGTCACGGTTACCTTGGTGCCGACGGGTACCCGCGGGTAAAGGTCCAGCACGTCCTCGTTATACATGCGGATGCAGCCCTTGGAGACGGCTGTACCGATCGTCCAAGGCGCGTCCGTACCGTGAATGCGGTACATGCTCGAGCCCAGGTAAAGCGCGCGCACGCCCAGCGGGTTGAGCGGATGGCCTCCTGGAACAAAAGCGGGCAGCTTGGGGTTCTCCGCGCGCATCGTCGGTGTCGGTGTCCAAGACGGATTGACGCGTTTGGACGACACACTCGTCACGCCCGACCAGCGGCTCTGCTCGCGCGGAACGGCGATCGGATAGCTGATGGCCTCGCCGCGCTTGTGCACCCAATAGAGCTTGCGGTCGCCGAACGACACGATGATCTGCCGCGGTGCGACCGTGTGAGAGAAAGAGACGACATCACGGGAGCCACCTCCCCATAGGAAGGAGAAGAAGTCCTGCGCCGCGGCGGGGCGTGCACCGGGCACGGCCAGAAGGACGACAAGCGTAGCAAGGGCAACGCGGCGAAGCAGGCGTCTTGTGGACGACATGGACTGATTTCCTCTTCGTCTGCGGGTTTCCTCTGGGCTGCGCATCCGTTTAAGCAACGTCCGGAATTTCCAGGGCAGCACTGGCCGTCGCACGTAGCGACGGCAAAACCATGCCCGCAAACTTGCCGACTCGATCCGAGAGGGGCAAGGCCCGTGCCCCGAATCGAAGCGAAAGTGGGGAATTTCCCGGCGCTGTCGTGGGGATTGAGCAACACGATAGCCGTGGTGGATCAATTTTCCGCGACGGCTTGTCCGCCGCCCCGCAACAGGCGTTTGGCCGCGGAGGCGATACGGTTCACGTCTCCACCCATGCCGATCAGGCTCGGCACCAGCACCAGCACGAGCACGGTGGCGGTCGCCAGACCGAACACGAGCGTCAGCGCCATCGGGATGAGGAACTGGGCTTGACGGCTCGTTTCGAAGATCAGCGGCAGCAGTCCGCCGATTGTTGTGAGCGATGTGAGTAGAACCGCGCGCAGGCGATCCGCGGCCCCGCCCACAGCCGCCTCTTCCAGCGTGTCGCCGGCCTCGAGCCGCTCGCGGATGCGGCTGACGAGCACGATGGAGTCGTTGACGAGAATGCCCGACAAGCCGAGCAAGCCGATCATGCTGATGATGGTGAGGTTGTACCCCGTCAGATAGTGCCCGAACACCGCGCCGACGAAGCCGAACGGGATGATCGCCATGACTGCGAACGGCTTCCAGTAGCTCGCGAACACCCAGCCGAGCACGATGTAGATCAGGGCGAGTGCGAGCGCCGCGCCCTGCTTCAAGTCGCGGAACGACTTCTGCGTTTCGTCCGCGCGGCCCTTGAAGACAAACGTCAGTCCGTGCCGCTCGACGATCGGCGGCAGCACCTCGCGGCTCAGCCGGTCGATGACGTCCTGCGAGGTCGTGACCTCGCTGTCGATATCGGCCGTCACGGAAACCGTGCGTACGCCGTCCTTGCGCTGGATGATGGAGAAGCTGCGGCGCTCCTCGATGTCGACGATTTCGGGCAGTGGAACGCGTTCGCCGTTGGGGGCGGCGAGATAGAGCCGCGCGAGGTCGGCGCGCCCCGTATGCTCCTGCTGGCGTTTGACCCGCACTGTGATCTCGTCGTCGCCGCGCGCGAACCGCGTTGCGATCTGGCCTTCGAAGGCGGCGCGCACCTGCTGGCCGATCATCTGTCCGGTGAAGCCCAGCGTGGCACCGCGCGGCGTCAGCGTGAATACGTACTCCTGCTTGCCGTAAGGAAGATCGTCGTCGATGCCGCTCACGCCGGGGAAGCCCGTCAGCGCGAGCTTCACCTCTTCGGCCGCCTGCTTCAGCCTGTCGATGGGACTATCCTGCAGGCGAATATCGATGTCGCGTCCAGGCGGGCCTCCGCGCCGGCCGAACATCGCGATACGCTCGATGCCAGGAATTGGCGGCACGGCCTTGTTCCAGGCGGCGACGATGCGCTTCGTGGTAACCGACCTCTGCTCGGATGGGGTGAGCTGCACGTCGATCTCGGCGAGGTTGTCGCCCTGCGCGCGTCCGGCCTGCCCGACGGTGGAAAAGACCGTATCGACCAGATGGTCGTCGCGCGTGTGCTTTCTCGGGACAGCGTGTACCTGCGCGGTATCATCGTTCGCCGCATCGGCGCCGGCTGGCGCCAGCAACAGATGCTCGGTGCGATAGAGTGCCGCTTCGACCTGGCTGACGGCGCGCTCCTGCACTTCGCGTGGGGTGCCGGGGGCGAACGTGACCAGCGCCGAGATGTTTTCGGGTTCCGGCGAAGGGAAGAACTCGAAGGCGACGCGTCCGCCGGCGAGCATGCCGACCGATAGGATCAGCAGCGCGGCGAGCGCGGCGAGCGTCGTGTAGCGCCAACGGAAGGCAAGCCTCACGAGTGAACGGAACGGGCCGTCGCGCAATCTCGCAAAGCCGCGGTCGAAGGCCGCGCGCGGACGGCTAACGCGCCGTACGCCGGAATGCCCGCCGTGCCGCAGATGCCCGGGCAGGATCAGGAAGCATTCGATCGTGCTCGCCGCCAGCACCGACAGCACGACGAGCGGGATTGCGCCCATAATGTCGCCGATGCGGTCCCCAATGAACAGGATCGGCATGAAGGCACACGCGGTCGTCAGCGTGGCGGCAATCACCGGCGCCAGCATCTTGAGCGCGCCCTGCTCGGCGGCGTCCAGGCTGGTGAGCCCCATTTCCTCGTTGGTTGCAGCCTGCTCGCCCACGACGATCGCGTCGTCGACGATAATGCCGAGCATCATGATGAGCGCGAACATCGACACCATATTGATCGACTGGCCCGTAATCCACATGACGCCCAGTGCCGCAAGCAGGGCCACTGGAATGCCGGCAGCCACCCAGAAGGCGATGCGCGCATTCAGGAACACGAACAGCATCACAAGCACCAGTGCGAGGCCCTGGATACCGTTCTCGATAAGGATGCCCAGGCGCTGGACGACGAGCTTGCCGGCGATGTCGTAGGTTTCCACCCTCAGTGTCGGAGGTAGCGTCGGGCGCACCTTGTCGAGGTACTCGTTCATGATGCGCATCGTCTCGAGCGTGTCGGCGCCCAGAGAGCGTTGCACCTGGATCTCGATGCCGCGTTCACCCTTGAACACACCGGTCTTGCCGTCGCGGTCGAAGCGCGTCTCGACCAGCGCGATGTCGGACAGCAGGATGCGCTCGCCGGTGGCAGCTGATTTCACCTCGATGCGGCCGATCTCCTCGGCCGTCTTGCGCTCTGCGCGCGCGCGAAGCTGGATGTCGATCGTGCCTTCGAGCCGGCCGGCGGGGATGTCCTGCGTACTCTCGCGCACGACACGCGAAACGGCTTCCAGCGTCAGGCCGAGGCGCCGCATCTCGTTCTCGTTGAGCGTGATCCACACTTCTTCGTCACGCGCGCCGCTGAGCACGACGCGGTCGATGCCCGCGGCGAGCAGCCCGTCGCGCAACGCCTTGGCGTGGGTCTTCAGCACCTGCTCTGAGAAGGGGCCGGAGATGGCGATCTTGGCGACGTTGTCGAAGAAGTTGGCACGCGAGATCACCGGGCGCTCGGCCGTTTCGGGAAGGGTGACGACGCGCGCCACCGCCTGTTCGACGTCGCTCTGCGCCTTCTGCAGATCGGCGCCGGTCGTCAGCTCGATGGAGATGACGGCGGCCCCCTCGCGCGCGACCGAGGTGACCTCCGACACATCGTCGAGGAAGCGCAGCTCCGGTTCCAACACGTCGAGGATGTTGCCCTCGACGTCCTCCGCGCTGGCGCCGGGCCACACGACGCTGACCGAGACGACTGGCACGTCGAAGCTAGGGAAGAACTGGCGGTTGAGGCGCGCCAGCGCGAACAGGCCGAACAGCACGAGTGTCGCCATGAGCAGGTTGGGCGCGGTCGCGTGGCGCACGAAGATGCCGACAATGCCACCACCGGACGGCGATGTTCCGCTGCGCATGTCACCGTCGTGTGCGTGCGAGGCCTCGCGCACGGTCATGGGCGGGGAGCCTCCTTGACCGCCACGCCCTTGCCGGGTGTCGAAAGCCGCGTCGTCACGATCTTGTCGCCTTCGCTGAAGGGACCGCGGACGATAAGCTCGTTGTCCGCCGTGCCGACGAGTTCCACTTTGCGCGGGTCGAGGCGGCCCTCCTTGGCGACATAGACGGTGTCACCGTTATAGAGGGCGGCATTGGGAATGCGCACCACATCCTCAAAGACGATGTCGGGCACCTCGACGGACACGAAGGCCCCAGGCCGCATGCGCATCGGTTTGGCGGGATCGGCGAGGCGTGCGTAGACCTCGACGCCGCCGCTTGTCGCAGCGATGCGGGTGCCGGTTCGCACGACGCGTGCGGGGTAGACGAAGCTCTGGCTTCCGAGCGTCCAGCGTACGCTGATCTCGCGCCCGTCGAGTTTTTCGCCGGCCGCAGCCAGACGCCCATACTGCGCATCACTGAGCGTGAAGCGGACTTCGATCCAGTCGCTGTCCACCAGATGCGCGATCTTGTCGTTGACCGAAACCATCCGTCCGGTTTGTGCTGCGACCTCGGTGACGAGAGCGTCAAATGGTGCCTTGAGCCGTGTTTCCTCGATGCGCCGCCGCGCGCGCGCGATAGACACGTCGAGCCGCTCGATGGCCGCCTTACTCTGCGCGATGCGTGCCTTCCAGACGGCGAGATTGTTCTGCATCTGGTCGGCCGACTGCTGGCGCTGAAGAACGATCTGCTGGCGATCGTCCAGTGTGCGCTCGGACAGGCTACCGCGCCGCGTCAGCGTCTCAGCGCGACCCAGATCCGCCTTGGCAAGTTCGAGCTGGGCACGGGCGTGCTCAAGCGAACGCGTTTCCATGACGACCGAGGCTTCCTGTTCGGCGATGCGTGCGAGCGTCTCGGCTCGCAGGGCCTCGGCCTCGCTGAGCTGCGTCTCGTAGTCGAAAGGGTCGATCGTCAGGATCGTCTCGCTGGACGTCAGGGTGCCACCCTCGCGCAGCTCTGGGCTTGTGGAGACCACGCGGCCCGCGACGAGTGCACGGATGTCGACCTCGCGACCGGCGACCGCGGTGCCGAAGACGCGTTGTGTCGGCTGCAGCCGCTCGCGCACGGCCGGACGCATCTCGACGGCGAACACGCGCTCGCGCTGGGCCTGCTTGGGCGGCTCGGGCCGCGTCGCCTTCAGATACTTGAAGCCCGCGTAACCGGCGGCCAGGGCCGCCAGAGGCAGCAGCAGCTTGAGCAGCAGGCGCATGGCAGCCGCAGCCCGGGCCGCGAGTGACCGGCCCCGTTGTCCGGCGGCCTCCGCGCCCGCGGTTCCGCCCTTGGGCTCGCCGGCCCTTCGGCCTTCGGGCTGTGCGGCGTCTGGCTTGTGCAACATGGCCTCGGCTCGTTCCTGCGGGCGGTGTCCAGGCCTGACTAGGCGTCCGGATGTCCTTTTACGACCAGCTGATTAGCACGGATCGGGCCAGCTCCACCGGATGGGAGCTGCCTGCGACACGAGGCCGTTCCCCACGTCAGTTCGGCCCAAGTCGGCTTAGCCCGAGTCGATGGCACGCGTTCTGGGCGCTCGCGGGGCGGGCCGGTCCGCCCTACCGTCCCGCATCGGCGCGGCGGTCGATAACGGCACGCAAGGCGTCGACGGAGCCGGCGCCGAAGATGCTGTCGGGCCCCGGCTCGCCCAGATCGTCGGACGTGGCCTTGAGCTGGCGCAGCAGGTGTTCCCGTCCGATGCGTGGCGAACTGGCCAGGATCAGGGCTGCAATTCCCGACACGTGCGCGGCGGCGAAGGACGTGCCGCTCATCATGTCGTAGCCACCTCCGGGCACCGGTGCGAGTACATCGACACCGGGCGCTGCCACGTCGATGTAGGCGCCCGCGTTGGCGTGAGCGTAGACGGCACGATGGTCGTCGATGGCGGTGACCGCGATGACGCTGGGCAGCGACGCGGGGAACGCCGGTTCGGCGGAGGGGCCACCGTTGCCAGCTGCCGCGACGAACACCACGCCTGCGGAATCGCCACGCTCGATGAGGCGGGTAACGAGCGAATCCTCGGCACCCTCGAAACTCATGTTGACGACCTTGGCGCCCTTGAGCATCGCCCAGTCGAGGCCGGCAGCGATGCGCTCCGTCGTGCCGGTTCCGCCGCGGGCGTCGAATGCCTGGACGGCGAGAATGCGCGAGTCCGGCGCCACGCCCTCGAGCTGGCGGCGGGCGGCAATGATGCCGGCAATCGCTGTGCCGTGCGGGTCGGGATTGAACGTAACTTCCGGCATTGCATTGAAGCGGGCCGCGACGGCGGTATCGAACTCGGGATGGGTCTCGTCCACGCCGGTATCGATGACCGCGACGAGGACGCTGGCGCCGCGCGTCACCTCGTGCGCCTCGCGAACCTTCATAAGGTCGACCGCATACTGCGGCAGCTTGGCTGACGCTGCATCGCCAGGCGGTGCGTTGCGGCCCGCGTTGAGCCGGTAGATGTAATTGAGCTGCGCCGCCGATACGCCGGGCTCTGCGGTGAGCGATGCGACGACATCGGGAGCGGAACGGCCGCGCGGGATGCGGAAGCGGTATAGCCCGACGCCAAGCGTGCCAAGACGCCTTGACGACAGCGTTTGCAATCCGAATGTCGCGACGAGCCGGTTGACGATCGGCTGCGGCGACGCAGCGGCAATTTCGACCAACACCTCGTCGTCGACGTAGACGTCCTGCGTCTGCGCGGCCGGTGTGGGCAGCGTCGGTGGCGGCAACGGGCGCGGTGGTGTCGCGATGCGCGGCGGACGCGGTGGCGGCGGTGTCGCTCGTGGCGGCTCGGCGACCACGCCGTAGCAGCGCCCGGCTCTCAGGAGCATGCCGTCGGGGCAGGTCGGTACCGCGATGCGATGGCACGAGCGCCCGATGCGCCGCCAGCCATCGGGGCATTCACGGTCGTAGCAGCGGCCGGCCACGCGCTTGCGGCCGTCCGGGCACAACTGAGGCGGCGGCGGGGTTCCGATGCCGATGCAGGCGCGGCCGACGCGCACTTGCCCACGCGGGCATGGCGAGGGAACGCATGTGATGCGATAGCGATCGCTGCGCACCGGATAGGTTCCGGCCGGGCACCGGCACGATCCACCTTTGGCGGAGGTGCCACCGGAGCAAACGACCGGCGGAGGATCGGGCGGCGGCTGCCGTCCGACGCAGATGTCCCCGACGCGGTACTTGCCCGGCGGACAGGGCACGCCAACGCACCGCATGCGATACGGGCCGGCCGGGACCGCGCGCTTGCCTGCTGGGCACACGCACGAGCGTCCCTTGGCGGTGCCGCCCTCGCAGCCGTAGGCAACCGAGCCAGGACCGGTCGAGGAGCCGCCCTGTTGTGCGTTGCCACCCGGTTGCGGCACGGGAATGCACAGCTTGCCCAGCCGGCGTTTTCCGCTGGGGCACACCACGGGCCCGCCTCCCGGATTTGGGTAGGGGCGGCCACCGGGCTGGTTGGGGCCGCCGGGGGTCGGGATCGTGAGGCACAGCTTGCCGATGCGCCGCTTGCCAGCGGGGCAGACCACGGGCTTGCTGCCGGGATTGGGATACGGCTGTCCACCGGGTTTGGAGCCGCGGCCGGGCTTCGGAAAGTCTAGGCAGAGAGTGCCGACGCGGCGCTTGCCGGCCGGGCATGGAACCGGCTTGGGCTTGGGCCGATAGCCGCCGCCGCACAGTCCAGCGCGACGCATCGCTCCGGTACAGGTCGTGGTTGCGCGGCCCGACTTCTGGAGCTTCTTCCAGATGGAAGAGGATGAATTGCTTGCTGCGGGTAGCGCTGCGCTCGGCGCACCGGGCGCGCCTTGCGGACCGATAGCGCTGGCATGGGTGGTGAGCAGCATCATCGCCGCCATGAGGAACGCGGCCAGCGCGCCGTACCACAGCCAAGCCAAACCTCCTGTCCGGCTGGATTCGCCGAACCTGGTGAACGGTGGGCTCGAAACTGTCATTTGCCGCAAGGGCCTGATCATGACGCTGGTGTCGTCCGTTCGATGGCGTAGCCGCCCCCTCGCTTGCCTGGGAAGGATGCCGCCGCCGCCGCGTGACGGCAAGTCCCGGCTCGGAGCATGCAGCCGCTACGACTTGGTCGCAGCAGGCGGCGGATCGGTTCATGGGGCAAAAAAGGTAGATCGGCGGCGTTGCCGCCGCCGATCCGGTTATCCAGTGCCAGTTAACCCTTCCGGCATTTGGGCCACGTGCCGACCGTACCCGGCGGACACGCCTTGCCGCCCGTCTTGGGTTTGAACAGCTGCGGTGGCGGTTGCTTCCTGCAGTTGGGCCATTTGCCAACGGTTCCGGGCGGGCAGACCTTCGGTGGCTGCTTTTTGCAGTTTGGCCACTTACCGATTGTCCCCGGCGGGCAGACCTTCGGCGGCTCTTTTCTGCAGTTTGGCCACTTGCCGATTGTCCCCGGCGGGCAAACCTTCGGTGGCTCCTTCCTGCAGTTGGGGTACTGACCGACGGTGTTGGGTGGACAGACCTTCGGCTTGCAGTTGGGGAAGCGTCCGACCGTGTTGGGTGGGCACTCCTTGGGCTTGCAGTTGGGGTACTGACCGACGGTGTTGGGCGGACAGACCTTGGGCTTGCAGTTGGGGTACTGACCGACGGTGTTGGGTGGACAGACCTTCGGCTTGCAGTTGGGGTAGCGACCGACCGTGTTAGGCGGGCACTCCTTGGGCTTGCAGTTGGGGTACTGACCGACGGTGTTGGGCGGACAGACCTTGGGCTTGCAGTTGGGGAAGCGTCCGACCGTGTTGGGTGGGCACTCCTTGGGCTTGCAGTTGGGGTAGCGACCGACCGTGTTGGGCGGGCACACCTGCGGCTTGCAGTCTGGGTAGCGGCCTACCGTGTTGGGCGGACAGATCTTGTCGCCCGGCTTGCCGCACCACACCACGCCCCTGCGGGTCTTCATCGGGTACTTGTCCCATCCGCGCGGAACCGTGCCGCGCGACTGGAACGGCTTGTAGCCGTCGCGGCAATTATCCGGCGGGGGCGGCGGCGGGGTGTTCTTCTCGCGTGCACACACCTCGCCGATGCGGCTGCCGGGCAGCGGGTACCACTCGTAGCCCTGCGGCACCGCAAGACGCGATGGGTACTTCTTGTAGTCGCCGCGGCATTGGCTGATCACCGGGCCGGGCCGCGCGCAGTAGACAACGCCAGCACGTGTCTTCAGCCTGTAGGACTCCCATCCGGCCGGGATCGACTGGAAATTCGGGTAGGGCGAGTAGCCGTCTCGGCAGGGCGGCGGCGGAGCTGGCTTCGGCTTGGCGCACACGGCATCATGGCCGCTATCCAATGCATACCACTCCCATCCTCGCGGTACCGCCTTCACCGAGCCGAACTGGCGGTAGCCGATGCGGCACGGCGGCAGTGGGCGACGCTTGGCGCAGTAGAACGGCGGCCGCGCACGCTCCTCGCGGTAGCGTCGCCAGCCGCGCGGGATGTCGTCGGCATCGTCGAAGCGGACGAAGCCAGCGGCACATGTGACAGGGTCGGTTGGACGCGGACGTGCGCAGTAGAACGCGTCCTCGCCGCGGCCTTCGCGATAGAACGTCCAGCGCGGAGGGATGTCGTCGCGGCTGTCGAACGCCGTGTAGCCGCGCCGCGTGCACACCAGTGGTGGCGGCGGAGGTGGAGGAGGCGTCACGATGTCATCGACCACGGCCACGCGCGCGCAGCTGCGGTTGTCGGCAGACGAGCCGGACTTTGCAGCCTCGCCGACAAGCTCGGCGCAGTTGACAAGCGAGCTGGCCGAGAGGCGCGAGGAGATCTGGAACTCCAGATGGATCCTGCGTGCTTCGCCAGGTGCAAGCCTGAGCCGGTCGAAGCGGCAACCGACAACCGACTTCTCGTTCGAGCAGGTGCCACCTTTGATGCTGCTCGACGTCAACTTGCCGATCGCCGGGCTCAGCGTGTCGCGGACAACGACGCTGCCGTCATACTCGCCATCGCCATTGTTAGAGACGATGATGTCGTAGCCGATCGTGCCGCCGGGCTTGACGCTCGTGGCTTCGGTCGACTTGTCGATGCCGATGTCCGGCCCGCCACGCGGCGGCTGCACACGAGGGGGTTTCGGACCACCGCTCTTGGGCAGTTCGGCGATGCGCTCTTCCAGCGGACCCATCGCCGGTGACACGCAGTCGGGCGAGCCCGCCGGCCGCCGAATGCGTGCATCGACGCAGATCTGCTGATGGTTGCCCGGCACCTGATCGACGAACGGTGCGCTGGCAAGATCGTTCACCGAGACGCAGTTGCGCACGAAGCAGCCGGGGAAATCGGCCGGCACGCTGAAGCGCATCTTGAAGAAGCGCGATCCACCTTCGGCGATGACGTCGCCACCCGGCGGCCAGCACGTCGTCTGTCCGCCACCGGCGGCGCAGAAGAGCGGCGGGGTCACCTGCTGGAAGTCGAGCGCCTCACCCTCGAACGTGTCGTCGATGCGGACCGCGGCGAGTGGGATTCCGCCCGATCCCATGTTGCGCATGGTGAAGGCGAACTCGCACATGCCGCCCAACTGGCACGGCACTGCCGTCTCGTCGAGCCGCTTGGTGATTGCGAGATCCATCGGGCAGACCTCGACGGTGGGATCGCAGACGGGAGCCTGGATGCAACTCGTCTCGCCCACGCCGCCGCCGGCGTCCTCGGTGTTGGCGCAGTTCTCGATCGTCGTACCCGACAGACCTGGAGGCACGTCGAAGACGATCCAGACGCGCGCCGTCTCGCTGGGGTTCAGCACCGTGCCGGGCAACGTGCAGCGCGTCTCGCCGGGGGCGGGAACGTCGCAGCCGACGGCGGCCGGCGCTACGGGCGGCAGCGTCCATGCGTTCGCGAAGGCGAACGTGGCGGCCGGTGGCATGTTGTCCACGAACGTGATCGTTTCGGTCGTGGGCGCGTCGCCGACGTTGGTGATCCAGATGGTGAAGCCGCAGCGATAGGTGCCGAGACCGCCCATCCAGACGCAGCGTCCGGCATTCTTGGAGAGGCTGAGCTCCGGTCCGCTAGGACCGCCGCCGCCACCGCCGGGGCCGCCGCCACCACCGGGGCCGCCGCCACCCGGGCCGCCACCGCCGCCCGGGCCTCCAGGGCCACCAGGCACTTCCGGTCCGCCGTCTACGACTTCCTGCGTCTCCGGTTCCGGAGGCGCGGCGATCGTCTCACCGGAGTTGCGCGGGCAGCCCGAGACGATCTCCATGTCGCCAACGTGCCCGCGCTCCTCGCGCGTGCCGTAGCGGTCGTCATAGTCGGTGAAATAGGCTCGTGTGGGCGGTACGTTCTCGGGTCGCTCGAGATCGAGCGAATTGCCCTGCGCGCCGCGCACCTCGCGCCGGTCACCTCCATCTTCCTGCATGGCGAAGAAGGCCGGTCCTTCGGCGAGCAGGTCGCCGGTCGACCACAGCATGTCGCAGCGCGAGCGCTCGACGTAGCCGTCCTTGTAGCCGTAGCCGATGGCAATGCCACCCGCGGTCTGGCGGTGCTCGCCTTCGCGGCCGATGGCATATTCGCCAGGCTCCTGCTCCCAGCGGTCTGCACCGTCGGCATTCTCGAGCGGGGAGAATACGAGCACGCGGCCCTTGGCGGTGCCGATCAGCGCCTTGTACTCGCGGTTGCCGGAGGGCAGTGCGCGCTCGGTCACGACCAAGCGGCCGTCAGGTGCGAACGCGATGTCGGAGATGTCGACGCCGCCGGGCTCGCGACCATCGGCGGGTGGCAGTTCGACTTCACGGCGCACGTCTGTGAGTTCGCCGGTCTTGCCGATGGCGGCGGAGAACACGGTCGGACCGTCGGCGACACCGTAGTAGAGGCGGCCGTCGCGGACGGCGAGACCGTAGGGGCGCCGCTCTGGCTGCGCAAAGCTCCAGGTGGCAGGGGCCTCGGAGTCGAAGCGTCCCGAAGTTATCGGATAGACGTTGAGGTCCTTGGGCACGGCTGTGAGGCCGAGCGCGCCGCGGCCTGCGATTCCGTGGTCGAACTGGCCGACCTCCTGGCCGTCCAGCGAGAAGGCATGGATGAGGCCACTCTCGACATCGGAGACGAACAGCAGCTTGTGGTCGGCGTCATAGGCGATATTGCCGAGCGCCGCGCCGCTGTTGTCCTGCCCGTTGTTGCGCACGGTGGCGAACAGGCTCGCCTTGCCGGTCAGGCCGTCGATGCGCCAGATCGAGCCTGGGCCGGCGCCGGGAGCGTCGCCCCATTGTCCGGGCATCCACTGTGCAGCGGACTCGCCGCGGCGCAACCGCTCCGGGCGACCATCGCCGTCGGTGTCCGGGCCGATGATGTGCAGGCCGTAGGCGGAGGTGGCTGTCAGGTAGATGTTGGGGGCCTTGGCGCCGTCGGCGGTCGTGTTGTCGTCGAGCGCGACGCCGAACACCTGACCGATGGATCGGGCCGGGATTTCGAGGGCCTTTGGAGCCAGCACGTAGGAGCCGGTCGGCTCCTCGCCCGGAGCCGCCAGATCGATCACGCGGGCGGAAGCGCCGTCGAGGTTGATGAAAGTTTCCGACGTGCCGAGCAGCTTGCGCCCGGTCTCGAACGCCGCGCGCGCGCCGGAGAAGCCGGTCATCACGGCGTTGCCGTCAGCGAGGATTGGAAGTGCGCCGGGATGCTTGCTCTCTGCAGGCTGCGCGAGGGCTGCCGTACCTGTCAGCGACAGAACGAGACTGCCCAGGGCCGCGAAAACCGCGGCCACGCGAAGACGAGGAGGTCTGCCGTGCTTGGTGGCACATCGCATGTGCCGCTCAGGGACAGGGGGGGAGAATGACGGCTGAAAAGCTGTCGAGGCTTGCCACATGCGGATGGGCCTCCTTTGAATTGAAAGTGGTACGATAGCCCCTATCCGTTGCGTGTGTCACCAGAGGGGGCCTGCGGCCAGAACAACCAGGGCCATGCGCACACGCAATGAAGCGTGCGCACGAGGTCCCCGCTTCCGTCCGTCGCCTTGGTGCGCGGAAAGGTTCATGCGCCGGAAAGTGCCCCCGGGGAGCAGTTAACGGCGATACTTGAGGCAGGTTGATCCCACTCAGTTCGTGCCGAGCATTCGCATCAGGCTGGGCACCATCAGGTAGGCTGCGAAAAGCAGGACCGCGGAAAGGCCGAGCCGCATCACCCACTCGGGCAGATGTCCGGTCAGCCGCGAGCCGATTGCGATGCCAGGAATGGAGCCGCAGAGCAGGGCGGCGAGCGTGGCCCAATCGACATTGCCGAGCCCCAGATGTCCCGCGCCTGAGAACAATGTCAGCGGAATGGCGTGCACCACGTCGGTGCCGACGATCCGCCGCGCGCGCAACATCGGGTAGAGAGCCGACAGCGCCGCCACGCCGATGGCACCCGCGCCCACCGATGTCAGCGAAACGAGCACGCCCAGCACGACGCCGGCGGCGACCGTCGCTGCGCGCCGCACCGTGTTGGTTACTGGAACCTCGTCATCATCCCGCCGGTTGCGCAAGAGGACGGGACATAGCGGAATGATGATTGCGCTGGCGATAAGCACGATGGTCAGACCGCCGCGAATGATGGTGGCTAGTCGTTCGGTGTCGGGCACGGTCCAATGCAAGAAAGTGAGCGTGATCGCGGCGGCTGTCAGACTTCCGCCTGCCAGCCACAGCAGGACAGGCCAGTCGACGTTGCCCATGCGGTGGTGGCGCAGCGCGGCGGTCGATTTGGTGATGGCGGCGAACAGCAAGTCTGTGCCCACCGCGACGGCTGGATGCAGGCCGAAGCCCGAGATCAGCATCGGAGTGGTGATGGCCCCCGCTCCGACGCCGGTCAGGCCGACGAGGAAGCCGATCAGCAACCCGGCCGCAGCCAGCAGGCCCCAGGGGCTGGCGAGGATCGCGTCCATGTCTGACCTCGCTCAGCTGCGCAAGATGCGTCGGCGATCGGATCTGAAGGCTGTCTCTAGATTCCGCCTATACTAACATAGATGGCATCGATTATTCTTTAGCAGCCGCCGGGTCTTTCGACAACGATGCCAGCAGCCTCGAGGATGCGCACAAGCTCTTCGGTGCGCCTCTCGAACTCGGCCTGGTCAGCAGGCCCTTGGCCGAGATCGCGGCACAGCCCGCGTGCCAGCGCCTCGCGCGTAAGCAAGTAGGTCGTCCGGTGCGATGTTGGCCTGCGAACCTCCGCAACCGCTCGTCTGCTTGCCGTGATGGCTACACCTGCCGCCAGCGTCGCGCCGGATAGGCCATCGATCAGCAGGAAGGAGCCAGTGTCGCGCGCGCTTGCGAACTGCTCCAGCGCAGCAGGACGCGAGAGCGAAAGGCGAGCGACGACGATGTCGTTGACGTTGGCGCCTGCCGACGGGCCGACGTCGAGCGTGTGGAGATCGATCCTCCCCGTCACCTCCGCGTGCTCAAGTGTGACGAGGTCGCTCGCCGTGCGAATGAGGTAGCGCGCTTCGCGATGGAAGGGCGTTTCCGAGAGCCAGACGAGTCGAGCGACAATTTCGTCGGCAGCGGGCGGCGGTTCGATTGCGAGTACGTCGCCGCGCGCGATGTCGAGGTCGCGGTCGAGCCCGATAACGATCGCCATGCCGGTCTCGGCGCTTTCCAGGTCGCCGTCGAAGGTCGCTAAGCGGGTGACGTGCGCACTGCGGCCGCTCACGACGGAGACGATCTCGTCACCCACGCGAACCCGCCCGGCTGTAATCGAACCAGCAAGGCCACGGAAGTCGGCGCCATCGCGTAACACAATCTGCACCGGCATGCGGAACGAGTGCGTCAGGTTGGCATGCCGTGCTTCCGCAGCGTCGAGTGATTCCGCAAGGATGGGCCCGGAATACCACTCCATGTTCTGCGACCGACGGGCGACGTTCTCTCCCGTCGTGGCAACGACCGGGATGGCCAGGTGGTGTGCGAATCCGAGACGGACGGCGAGCTCGCCGAACTCGTCGGCAATGCTCTGGAAGCGCGCCGCGTCGTAGGCCGCAAGGTCCATCTTATTGACCGCGAGAACGACCCGCCGCACGCCCATCAGCTCGAGAATGGCCGCGTGCCGGCGCGTCTGCGGCTTGATGCCATGGCGTGCATCGACGAGCACGATGGCGACGTCGGCGTGACTTGCACCGCTTGCCATGTTTCGCGTGTACTGCTCGTGGCCTGGACTGTCGATGACCACGATGCGCCGTGCCGGCGTGTCGAAATAACGCCAGGCGATGTCGATCGTGATGCCCTGCTCGCGCTCGGCGAGCAGCCCGTCGAGCAGGCGGCTGAAGTCAGGCGTTGCGGCCACTCCGCCTGCGCTCTCACCTGCGATCTGCGCGCGCTGGTCATCGTAGAGGTCGGTCGTGTCCCACAGCAGGCGACCGATGAGCGTCGACTTGCCGTCGTCGACCGAGCCGCAGGTGAGGATGCGCAGGCTGGAGGCGGCGGTGTCCGCCTTGCACGGGGCCGGCTCGGTGGCGGCGCCGGCGGTGTTCAATGCCGTCATGAGAGTCATCTCAGAAGTAACCTTCCTGCTTCTTGCGCTCCATCGCGCCGGCCTCGTCGTGATCGATGAGGCGGCCCTGCCGCTCGGACGTGCGCGCCGCGAGCGTTTCTGCGACGACGTCGTCGAGCGTGTCGGCGTTAGACGCGACAGCGGCCGTCAACGGCCAGCAGCCCAGGGTGCGGAAGCGCACGCGGCGCATCTCGATACGCTCGCCGGGGGCAAGCGGCATGCGATCGTCGTCGCGCACAATGATCTGGCCGTTGCGGGTGACGGTTGGGCGTAGAGCTGAAAGATAAAGCGGCACCACAGGGAGGCGCTCGCGCAACACGTAGCGCCACACGTCGCGCTCGGTCCAGTTGGACAGAGGAAAGACGCGCGCGGTTTCGCCGGGAGCAAGCCGCCCGTTGAGCAGCCGCCACATCTCCGGGCGTTGCCGCCGAGGGTCCCAACGGTGCCCAGCCGCTCGGAACGAGAACACGCGCTCCTTCGCGCGGCTCGCTTCCTCGTCGCGACGCGCCCCGCCGAAGGCCGCGTCGAACCCATGCAGGTCGAGCGCCTGCTTCAGCGCCTGCGTCTTCATGACGTCGGTATAGACGGAGGGCGCATGCGCAATCGGATTAATGCCGCGGCGCGCGCCGTCATTGTTCGTATGCACGATGAGATCGAGCCCGAGCGCGCGCGCGGTCTCGTCCCGGAACCGGATCATGTCGCGGAACTTCCACGTGGTGTCGACGTGGAGCAGCGGGAACGGCAGGCGACTGGGGAAGAAGGCCTTGCGGGCGAGGTGCAGGAGCACCGTCGAATCCTTGCCGATGGAATAGAGCAGAACCGGACGGCGGAACTGCGCCGCCGCCTCGCGGAAGATGTGGATGGCTTCCGCCTCGAGCAGGTCGAGGTGATCGCGCCGCGCAGCTCGGGTGGGATTCGGGGAGGCGATGAGCGCGGCGTGCTTGAATGGGTCGGTGTTCGCGGTCATCGGTGGCGATCCCCTATGGCGGCGCCGGAGTGGAGGCCGCATTCCTTGCCCGACGCGCTTTCCCACCACCAGCGGCCGGCGCGGATGTCCTCGCCGGGCAGGATTGCCCGGGTGCACGGCGCGCAGCCGATGGAGGGGAAGCCGCGCGCGTGCAGCGCGTTGACCGGGATGTGGTGGCGGGCCACGTAGGCTTCGACCGCGGGCAGATCCCAATCCGCTATCGGGTTGAGCTTTATGAGATCGCGGGCACCGTCGAAGCTGGACAGTGGCGTGAGCGTGCGGCCGCCCGACTGGCCGCGCCGAAGCCCCGTGATCCAAGCGGCGGCACCGACAAGCTGCCTGTCGAGCGGCCGCACCTTGCGGACGTCGCAGCAGGTCTTGCGTGCCTCGATAGATGTGCGGAACCCCAAAACGCCGTCGCGCGCAACGAGTGCGGCGAGTTCGTCCGCTTCGGGTGCCACGACACGAATGTGAACGCCGTAGCGTGCTTCGCTTGCCGCCACCGTTTCGATGGTCTCGGGGAAGTGGCGGCCGGTATCCAGCATGAAGATGTCGATCGGTGCGCCGCTCGCCGCTATGGCGTGCAGCACGACTTGGTCCTCGAGTCCAAGGCTCGTCGAAAATGCGATCCGTCCATCGATCGTTGACGCGATGGCCTTGATGCGGGCCTCCAAGCTGGCGAGGCTTGCCAGAAGCCCATCCAGGTGATGCGCGCTGGCGTGGCTCGGACGCGCCGGGATGGCAGCGGCGCTTGGATCGAAAGGTCTCAGCTCGGTCATGATCCGGTCTCAAGTTGGCGTGTGTCGGCGCGCGGCGAGCTCTGCGAGCACCGTCGAGCGTGGGGTGTTGCGTTAGCGATGACGAGTTGGATCAGCCGGCGCGGCGCCGCCGCTCCAGACTCGGGCGGATGCGCGGCATTCGCTCCGCCTCTGACGTGCGGGCCTCGGCTGTCACCTGATAGGCGGTGGCAAGTGAGGGCGGCGAGGCGCCCGAAGCCGACAGGAACCGAAGTGTTGGCGCGTGCGTGATGGCGAAGCTGTCGAAACCGCACCGTTCAAGCAGGGCGATCTGGTCGAGCAGCACGTCACCGGCAGCGCGCAACTCGCCAGAGAAGCCGTGCGTATCGCGCAGCCGGCGGGCGAGGGAGTAGGCGCGTCCGTCGGTAAACTTGGGCAGCCGAACGACGACAAGCGCGACGCGAGCCAGCAACGGCAACTCGGCATCGTCAACCGCCTCGGCCACGAGCTCGACGCCTGTCGAACCGGCACGGTATTCGTTGCGCGCACGCACGGTACGCCAGACATCAAGTGGCAGGATCGCGCGGTCTTGCTGGCCGTCGTCGACAGCGTCGCGTCGCTGCCATGGGTCGGGGCGGAAGGCGCCACCCTTGAATATCGTCTCATTGGGCGTCATGGCGCGGCAACTCCCTCGTGCTTGCCGTGACGGTTAGCGGTTCGTGCGGCGTTGCCCCGATCGATGCGCTCGCCGTAGAGCGCCGCCTTGAACGGCGCCATACCGATACGGCGGAATGTGGCGATGAACGTTTCGCTGGGCCCGCGGCGGAGCTGGAGGTAGGTCGCGACGATGCGCTCGATCATTTCGGGCACATCTTCGGCGGCGAAACTCGGACCGACGATGTCGCCGATGGCCGCGTCGTCGCCGGGTGATCCGCCAAGCGTGATCTGGTAGTGCTCGGTACCCTTCTTGTCGACGCCGAGGATGCCAATGTGCCCGGCATGGTGATGGCCGCAGGCGTTGATGCAACCGGAGATGTTGAGACGCAGCGGGCCGATGTGGCGTGCGACGGCCTCATCCTCGAAGCGCCGCGAGATCGCCTGTGCGATGGGTATCGAGCGGGCATTGGCGAGATTGCAGTAGTCGAGCCCGGGGCAGGCGATGATATCGGTGATGAGGTCGGCGTTGGCCGTGGCCAGCCCCGCCGCCACGAGGCCGTCGTAGACGTCCGGCAGATCGTCGATATCGACGGAGGGCAGCACGACGTTTTGTGCATAGGTAATGCGCAACTCCGAGCCGCTGTAGCGGCGGGCGAGCGTTGCGATCTCATCCATCTGTTCAGCGGTGACGTCGCCGGGGATGCCACCGGACGCCTTGAGCGCGACGGTCACGATACGGTAGCCGGCGACGCGGTGCGGCGACGTGTTGGTGCGTACGAACCGGTCAAAGTCCGGGTCGATGGCGCGTCGTGTCGCGAGACTTCCCGTGCTGACATGGGTGGGCAGCGCGCGCGGGGAGAACGCCGCTGCGATGCGCTGGTACTCGGCTTCCGGCAGATCGATGGCCGACTTGTCGATCGCCGCCCATTCCGCCTCCACCTGCTGACGGAACGCGTCGATGCCGAGCGACTGTACGAGGATCTTGATGCGCGCCTTGTAGAGGCTGTCACGCCGTCCGTGCAGATTGTAGACGCGCATCACGGCTTCCAGATAGGACAGAAGATGCCGCTGATCCAGGAAGCCCTTGAGCTCCTTTGCGAGAACGGGCGTGCGGCCCTGCCCGCCGCCCACCAGCACCTGGAAGCCGGTCGCCCCGCCCTTGGCGCGGACGATGCGCAGCGCGATGTCGTGGAAGGCGAGCGCCGCGCGATCCTCGAGCGCTCCAGAGATTGCGATCTTGAACTTGCGCGGTAGGAACAGGAATTCGGGGTGCGCGGTTGACCACTGCCGCAACACTTCCGCCCAGATGCGCGGATCCTCGATCTCATCGGCAGCGACACCCGCGAAGGGGTCGGTGGTGACATTCCTTATGCAGTTGCCGCTCGTCTGGATCGCGTGCATGCCGGCATCGGCGAGCGCTTCGAGAATGTCGGGGGCGTCCTCGAGCCTTATCCAGTTGAGCTGCAGGTTCTGGCGCGTCGTGAAGTGGCCGACGCCCCGGTCGTAACGGCGCGCAATGGTGGCAAGTGCGTTGAGCTGGCTTGCCGAGAGCACACCGTAGGGGATCGCAACGCGGAGCATGTAGGCGTGCAGCTGCAGATAGAGGCCGTTCTGCAGGCGCAGCGGGCGGAACTGGTCCTCGCTGAGGTCGCCGGCAAGGCGCCGCTGCACCTGGTCGCGGAAGAGCGCGGCGCGCGAGCGCACGAAGCTGCGGTCGTAATCGTCGTAGCGGTACATAGCGGGTGTTCTCGTCTCAGATGGATACGGTCGGGCGGCGTGCGGCGCGAATGCGCTCGCGCATGCTGGCCGGCTCGGGAATTCCGGTGCGATCGATCCGCACGTCCATGAGATAGGCTGACACCACCTCGTTGGCGGCAACCGCTTTCTCGGCGAGCGCTTCCAGGTCGCGGCGAGATTCATCGCTGCCGGCGACGCGCGATTGCCCGAGCCATTGGGTCCAGCCGCCGTCGGAGGCGAGGTAGACGACCTCCCCGGTGCGCAACCGGTTGGCGGTCATGATGCTTGAGCGCTGAAGTGTCTCGGTCATGCGGCACCTCGGGTGAAAGGTCTGGCGGCGACAAGGCTGTCGGGCTCTATCGAAACGTGGAGGCCGTCGAGCGCCTCGGTCATCTCGATCTGGCAGGCGAGGCGCGAGCCTTCGCCGGCGGTTGCGATCTCGTCGAGCTTGGCGAGTTCGTCCTCGCTGGGCTCGGGGATCAGGTCGCGCCACTCAGACGGGACGTGCACGTGGCACGTGGCGCATACACCCGCCCCTCCGCACTCCGCCTTGAGCGGAAGACCGGCGGCGCGGATCAGCTCGACAAGGCGGAACCCGGGAGCAGCGTCGTAGCGCCGGGCGGCGCGGCCGGGCAGCTGGACGTGCAGGCTGAGAAACGGTGCATCATCACCCGCGCCGTGCTGGCCGTTATCGAGTTCGGCACGGTGGACGGGGCGGGCGGTACGGACGTCGATGGGGCGTTCAATGCTCATGGGGCCTCTCGTGGCGACCTCCACAACATACGGAATCATTTTCTAATTTGTAAGATGCAAAGACGGAAAAGAAGAATAATCTTCCGAAATGATGGTGATGTGGGTTTCAAATTTCGAATTGTGCGCCGCAGCGCGAGAGGGTTGTCGCACGAATTGCACTGCCGAGGCGTGTTTTGACATTGCGATGCGGCAAGATGAGAAGTGTCGTCACCGGGCGGCCACAGCCGCGAGCCGCGATGGGAGACCGTGCGCGCATGTCGACTGGGTGGACACGCTGCGCCGCGTGGCCTGCGGCCGGCACCACACTCGTGCCTGCCGCTGTAGCCGTGACACGCTACCGGCGATCTGCCAGTATCCGCGCCCGCATGACGCCGCTGCCGCTCGGGTCAACGCCCACCGCGCCGGCACAGAATTCTCCAGGAGCATATGATGACGGTTTCGAAGACTGCGGTCCTCGACGCACTGCGCCGGGTCAAGGGGCCCGACCTCGAAGGCAACATTGTCGATATGGGTCTCGTCTCGGAGATCCTGATCAAGGATGCGCGTGTCTATTTCTCCGTAACGGTTCCGGCAGACAGGGCCGCTGAGCTGGAGCCGCTGCGCAAGGCAGCCGCACAGGTCGTGGGCGAGATTGACGGCGTGGCAGGCGTGACGGCGGTACTCACTGCTGAGACGCGCGGCGCGGCGGGCGGTGGTGCTCAGGGTGGCAATGTCACGGAGCATCCCCGGGTGCGCGAAGCACGCGAGCGGGGCATGGCGGGTGACGGCGCAAAGGCCAAGACGGCGGCGGGCGGTGGCCCCAAGGCGGCGGCCGGCGTGCCCGGAGTGAGGCACCTCGTTGCGGTTGCCTCTGGCAAAGGCGGCGTCGGCAAATCGACGACGGCGGTCAACCTGGCGCTTGGCTTCAAGTCGAACGGGCTCAAGGTCGGCATCCTAGATGCGGACATCTACGGGCCGTCGCAGCCGCGCCTGCTGGGCCTTTCCGGACAGCCCGACCGCATGCCCGATTCCAACGCGCTGCGGCCGATGGTCGGTTACGGCATCAAGGCGATGTCGATGGGCTTTCTCATCGACGAGGGCACGCCTGTGGTGTGGCGCGGCCCGATGGTTGTCTCGGCGCTCAATCAGATGCTGCGCGATGTCGCCTGGGGCGATCTCGACGTGATCGTTATCGACATGCCGCCCGGCACCGGCGATGTGCAGCTTTCGATGGCGCAGCAGGTGCCACTGTCGGGAGCCGTCATCGTATCGACGCCGCAGGACCTTGCGCTCATCGATGCGCGCAAGGGTCTCAACATGTTCCGCAAGGTCGATGTGCCGGTGCTCGGCATCATCGAGAACATGAGCTTCTTCGTTTGCTCAAAGTGCGGCGAGCGGCACGAGATCTTCGGCCACGGCGGTGCGGAGAAAGAGGCATCCAAACTCGGCGTGCCGTTCCTCGGCGGTATCCCGCTGCACATCGACATCCGTTCGAAATCGGACGCCGGCCAGCCGATCACGGCGACCGAACCCGACGGCGTGCACGCGCAAATCTATCGCGAGCTGGCGGCCAAGGTCTGGCAGCAGGTCGAGTCGCAGGGGGGAAAGCGGGCCAAGACGCCCGAGCTCGAAGTTGCCGAGGGTGGCAGCCGCCTGGGCGTTCGCTTCGAAGATGGCCGGGCCTACGATCTCTCCGCCGAGATGCTGCGCGTGATGAGCCCGTCGGCGGAAGTTCAGGGGCATTCGCCCGACCAGCGCGTCACGGTTGCCAAGAAGCGCAACGTGAAGATCGCGAACCTCGAGCCGGTCGGGAACTATGCCGTCAAGATCGTGTTCGACGACGGTCATTCAACGGGCCTCTACGCGTGGAGCTACCTGGACACGCTGGGTCGCGAGAAGGACCGGCGCTGGGCCGACTACGAGACGGAGCTGGCGCGCAAGGGCCTGAGCCGCGGCTGAGGTTACGGGGCGATGGTTCGTCCTCGTCTCGACGTCGCGTTAGGCGCCGCCCGAGGCGGCGAGGCGCGGCGCGAGCGAGTTGGCCATGTGAGCTTTCAAGTCGCCCGCCATGCTGCGGCCGAGGCGTGCGAACTCGGCCGATTGCAGCCGCCGTCGCGCGAACTGGGATGGCCGCGATGTGAGGTCGTCCTCCGTCATGTGCACCTTGATCTGCAGCATGAGTGAGACGAACGTGCGCTCGTACGTCTCGCGGCCAACCGTCAGCATGACGGTCCAGCGCACCGTATTGGGCAGCGCGTCCAGCGAGCTTTCGGCCAGATTGCGCATGCGTTCCTCGGTAAAGAGGTCGCGCATTTCCATGTCGTCGAGCCGCGCCAGCAGGCCGTATATGCTGTCGAGATAGGTGTCGAGGCCGAGCCGCTGCACCTGAGCCTGCAAGGCCGCCGCCTGCGCCGGCAGATTGCGACGTGCCGCCTCCATGATCTCGTCGCGCGCGCCGTCGACCGTCGCCACGACCGAGCCCCAGGCGCTCGTCAGGCGGCTGCTGGCTTGCCACCATGCGCCGCCTTGTTCGGCCGCTACATGAGCTGCGCGGCCGTCCGATTGAAATCGCGTGGGTAGGCGTGCTGGCTGCGCCGTTGCAACGTAGGCCCCGGTGTAGCCGGGTGGTGCCGCCACGTGGACAGGCAATCCGGGATCACGAGCTGAGCTGACACTTGCTCTCTCCGGCGCGGTCGCGTGCGGAGGCTTGCCAGCAGTCTGCATTGGTGCGCGCGAACTGGCATCGGCGAGGCCAGCCTGCAAAGCCCGCAGCGCCGCGGCCATTTCCGGCGCCGCGGTGGAGAGCGATGTGCTGTCGGATATGTCTTCCGGCGCCGCCGCACGATCGGATGCTGCAGACCAGCTGCTGCCGCCCAGAGCCGCCGACAGGGCGTCGAGGAAAACGCCGTCGCGGGGAGCGGCCTGAGGAGGCGTTCTATTTATCGGCGCGGGTTCGTACAGGGGCGCGGCCTGTTCGGCTGGAGTTCCGATGCGAGCAAGGAAGGTCGCCCCATCCATCCAATCGCCGAGCGCCTGCGACCACACGAAGTCCTCGGCCCGCACATGGCCGAGCTTACAGAACAAGGCGAATTCGCGCTCCGAGAGCGGCCCGTGGATCGCCCCTTCGCGCGTGACGTACCATTGCATTGCACCGACCACGACACCCCCGGAACGCGGGTCGAACGCGATTGCGGGAACGGCTTGCGAGCCGTCCGCGCGTCGATGTGAGCATAGCGGTGGGGCGTCCGCAAGAGTACGGCAGGTGCTGCAGCCACGACGCGAGCGTGTCTTGACTGTGACGTAGCGGAAATGTCGCGCGGGACCTGCCCTGCCGTGCCGCTTCGGGATGCGGCAACCATGTGAAGCGACGTCAGAATCGGAGCGCGTGCACCACCCGCATCAATCCGAGGCAGCGGCGCGCTCGCTGGATCGCGACGAGCGCCGCTCGCCCGATCCGCTGTCGCCTACCGAACGCGAACGCATCTTCTCCTGCGGGCGCTCGCTCGTTGTCTTCTCGGTACTTGGCGCTGCTGGCGGCCCGTCCGTCTCACTGCGGCGCTTGGCGGCGCGGGTGAGCGTCTCAAGGTAGGCGATCACGTCGCGCCGCTCCTGCGGCTCGAGCCCCGCAAAGGTCATGTATGTGCCGGGGATGAATTGCTCGGGCCGGTCGAGGAAGTGGAAGAGCGCCTCGGTTGTCCACACGAGGCCGCGCTTGCCCGCGAGCTTCATGATCTCCGAGTACTCGAAACCCGGGATGGAAGCGGCAGGGCGGCCGACCACATCGTTGAGGGGCGGCGCCAGCAGGGAGGTCGACGACGGGTTGGTCACGTGGCAGACCGCGCACTTGCGGAATACGTGCTTGCCGCGAATTGCATCCTGCGCACGGGCTTCGCTCACCGGCAGCATGCACACGGCGATTGCGACCACGCCCGACAGTTGTCTCGCGAGGGTCATCACCTTGTGGGCCGCGAACCTGTGGGCCATGAGTCTCCCCGCCCTTCGTCCCTCCCCAGTGGGCCGTGGCATATGTTGCGGCGCGCAGCGCGTGTGGCTGCGCAGGCCTGCCCATTCGATTACGACCCGAGTGGATGGTCAGATCTTGCCGACGCGCTTGTTGAAGATTTCGGCGACCATGCCAGCATACCACCCTAGACTCTCCTTGAAGGATTTTTCACGCGTCCGATTGTCCTCTCCACTGTCGGATACGAAGCCCAGCTTGACCGCGACCTTGCCGTCCTTGGGTTCGTAGTAGGCGCCGATCTTGACGCTGTTGGCAGGCCCCAGCATCGACCAGCAGGTGTTGCGATAGCGCGCCGGATAGCGCGGCTTGTCGGCCAGCAGCGCCTCCAAATCGTTGGAGACAGCCTTTGCCTGACTGTTGGCGGAGAAGGCCGACTTGGGCATGTCGCCGGCGCTCGCAGCGTCGCCAATTACGTAGACATCGTTCACTTTCGTCGAGGCGAAGGTTTCCGCGTCGATCGGGCACCAGTCGCCGTCGTTGCAGCCGACGGTGCGGACGATGCGTCCGGCCTCCTGCGGCGGGATGATGTTGGCGACGTCCGCCTTCACGCGCAGGCCGGAGACGGTTTCGATCTGCATCGACTTGGGGTCGACGCTCTTCAGCGCGAAATTATCGATGTCGGTCGTCAGATGCACCTCGACGATGCCGGCATAATCCTTGGTGAACGCCTCCATGAACAGCGCCTGCTTGGCGAACTTGGGCTTGGGATCGAGCAGGATCAGCTTCGACTTGGGTTTCTCGGTCTTCAGGTAGTGGGCGATCATGCACACCCGCTCATAAGGGCCGGGCGGGCAGCGGAACGGGTTTGCGGGCGCCGCCAGCACCACGGTGCCACCGTCGGGCATGGCGCGCAGCTGCTTGTGCAGCAGCAGCGTCTGCGGTCCCGCCTTGTAGGCATGCGGCATGATCTCGGCGGCGGCGGCCGAGTAGCCGGGGACGCCGTCGTATTTGAAGTCGATGCCCGGCGACAGGACGAGTTTGTCGTAGGCGACCGTCGTGCCCGACTTCAATGTGATCGACTTGGCCGATGTGTTGATGTCGGTCGCAAGGTCGGTGATGACGCGCACGCCGATATCCGACAGACCCGCATAGTCGTGGACGAGCGACTCGAATGTGCGGAAACCGCCCAGGTAGAGGTTGGAGAAGAAGCAGGTGGTGTATTGCGCGCTCGCCTCGATGAGCGTGACATCGATCTCGGGAGAACCGCGCCGGAGGATGTGCGCGAGTGTGCCGCCGCCAGGGCCGCCGCCGACGATGACAACGCGCGGGCGCGCGCCGCGAGCGACATTGGGTGCTGCAGGCTGAGCCAGCGCCCCTGCGGCGCCCAACGAGGCGGCGGTGGCGCTGAGCCCAGCCCTGCCGATGAGCTTGGCGAAATCGCGCCTGCTGAGCTTCACCATTCCTGCCTCCGCCTTCCCAATGCGTGCGGCAACGCCGCTTCTCCAGCCCCGTCGACTCTCGTTCTCGTTGCCGGCGCGCCGCGTCGCGTCGGTAGTCCCCCCGTCGGGCCCTAAGGCAGATCCGCGAGCCGCTGATCGGCCTCGCTGCCCGCGCCAAGGTTCTTGGCCATCACGTACCAGCGCTTTGCTTTCAGCGGTTCGGCCACCAGGCCCATCCCCGTGCGCCACGGCAGCGCGTTGGGATCGAACGAGGTCGCCATCAGGAAGGCGGCACGGGGGTTGCCGTACTCGGTGGCCCGCTCGAGCAGCAGTCGCGCCTGCGCGATGTCTCCGGCATTGAGCATGGCTTCGCCACGCTCGATCCAGCGCGCCACGCGGGCGGCCGTCTTGTCATCGGTGATGCGCTTTACCGGTGCTGCGGAGGGAGCCGCCTCGAAGGGCGAGGACGGAGGCGCGCCAGGAGAGGAAGGCGCAGGGGACGACGGGCCCAAAGGATTGGCGGCGGTGGCATCGCTCGGCGCGGCGGGCTTGATGCGGCCCAGGTAGAGCGCGAGCGCTCGCGTCTGTTCTTCCGTGAGAGACTTGGCGATCACCTGCATCAGCTTGTGGTCGCGCTTCTCACGGCGGTAGCTGTCGATCGTGTCGATGAAACGGTCGACCGTCAGTCCCACCATTACTGGAATACCGACGTCGGTGCCGTAGAGGTTGTGGCAGGTCGTGCATTCGCGCACGAGGTGCTTGGCCTCCCTGATCAGGTCCGCGTCAGTTCTGGGTGGAGCGGCTGGCTTCGCCGCTGCAGGTGCCGTTGCGGGTTTGGCAGCCGGCTTGGCGGCATCGCCCGAGGCGCCGCCGCCAATCATACGCTCCCAGGTCACCGGCGCGTCTCCGGCGGGAGGTGCGGCTTGCGCGACCGTGGTCTCGGCCGGTTCGGTCGCCGCCGGTGGCCGCGGTGCTGCCTCCGCCGCCTTCGCCGATGGAGCGGCTGCCTGCGCGTTAGATGGCGGTTCCGTGACGGTTGCCGGCGCGGCCTGCGGCACGGCGTTCGCCACCTTGATCAGCAGCTTCGTTTCCCAGTCGATGGCGCCGCTCTTGCTGCCCGATGCGACCGTGAATTCCTGCTGCCCGGTGGCATTGTCGGCGAGCGCGACCTCGACGGAGGCAAGCTTCTCGCGCTCGATCAGCCAGATGCCCTGCCCGACGCGCTGGCCGTTTGTGAACGAGAGCCAGTTGGGGGCCCGATAGATGACGACGTAGCGGCCGGCCGGCGGCGAGCCGGGGTTGACGGTGACGGGCATCGGCGCGCGGGCGCCAGCAGCCACCTCCAGCGGCCCCTTGACGATCAGTGGAGCGGCGGCTTGCGCAATCCGTATTGGGTCGCCGGTCTCGGGGGCGGCAAGGACGCTTGGCGTCGTGATCCAGCAGCCCAGTATCGCGAGGACGGTGCCAAGAGCGGGCTGTCTACCGGCAAGTGCTTTCGCGGGGAAATGCCCGCTCATCCGGCGATGCCCGAGGATCGTGTTTCTACGCATGACAAATGAAACTCCAGTCGATCGAGCGCGTGCATGCAAATGCAAGTCGGTGACTGCGGTCCGCAGCTATCTCACCAAAGCCGCTGGCCCGGTGCGGGCAGGCCCGACGGCTTTGCATCAGCCGGTGCATCCGGCGCGCCGGTTGGTGCCGCAACCGTAGGTGCCGCAGCCGTTGGCGCCGCGCCGCGGTTCTGTCTGGACCATTCGAGGAACTTGCGGAACAGAGCCTCCTGCTGCGCGGGGTTGGCCGCGCCGCCTCCTTGCGCCGCCAGGAACTCGAGGAACGTACGGCGCTGGGCATCGTCGTTCGGCGCGGCGGGCGCCGGTGCCGCCGTGTTCGCATTGGCGACCTTGGCGGCATTGCGGGCAAGCCACTCCTTGGCGGCATCGAAGCGCTGCCAGCCCGGCACGTCGGCGGCGAGGTTCACCTCGCGCCACTTGGGATGCCGCGGCGCTTTGCGGAACTCTTCGAACTTGCCGAAGAATGCATCGACGAACTTGGCGACGCGGCGGTAGCGGTCCGTCCCCTTGCGCCAGTTGAACACGGCGAGCACCGCGGGCACGGCGACGGTGTCGATCGTCTCGCCCTGGGGTATGAGCGTGGGGTAGTCGTCATGCGTGAAGCGGGTGGGCAGGTAGTCGGCCTCCAGCGCCTCCTCGTAGGGGATCGACAGCAGCTTGAGGTCGCCCTTCAGGCGGAAGATGTCGAAGATCGGCGTGGGCTTGCCTGCCACCAACACGGTCGCCGCGATCTCGCCGCGCTGCAGAGCGGCGAGGGCATCCGACTGCACCATGTTGACCGGCTTCACCTGGATGTTGAGCGCCTCGAAGACGAGCTGTGCGGTGAGCTGTGTGCCGCTGCCGGGCTCGCCCACGTTCACCGTCTGACCGGCGAGATCGCGCAGATCGTTGACGTTGGTCCGGGCGACAACGTGGACCTCTTCGTTGAACAGCTTGGCGACGTAGCGCAAGCGGCCCTCGATGTTGGGCCCGAGCTGCTGCCGCTTCTTGAGATAGGACAGGACATTCGCCTGGGTGACGCCCATGTCGGTGTTCTGCAGCGATATGACGTCGGAGATGTTTTGGATGGCTCCCTTGCCGATCATCGCGACGATCCGCAATTCGTAGCCATCGTCGAGAACGGCGGCCATATCCTCGACCGCGGCGAGGTAGGCGCTGTCGGTCTTGCCCGACATGATTCCAACGGTGTTGGTGTTGATGCGGCCGCGATCGGTGAGCAGTTCGACGCCTGCGTCGAAGGCACTTTGCTGGGCCGAAGCAAGAGGGACGCCCGTCAGCGCGGCCGCAATGATGGCCGGCAACCAGAGGGCGCGGGCGGGAAGGTCACGAAACAAACGCAATACCATCGTGCTACTCCGGATCGTACACCGATCGTTCACTCACGCGCACTGCATGTCTAATCGCAACCCAGGATTTTGCCAACCGCCCAAGTAGCTGGAACGACGGGTCTTTTGGCATTAGTGAGCAAAAATGCGCCGGCGTGGTGACCACGGCACGCCAGCCTTTCGAAGGGGGCAAAACGGGCACGGATAGAGGCAGGCCGAGTGATTACCGCTGGTAGCGAAGGGCGGGACTATACGGACCCGTTCAAGGTGTCGGCGAACGTGCGCCGTGGGGCTCGCGCAGCGTGTCGGATCCGATCTGCCGTCTTAGCCACGCTCGCATGCGGCCCTGGCGTCACGGACGTCGGCCGGCATCGCTAGGTCGCGCGCCCTGGGGGGGGGGCGTGGGCGATGCCTACGCCGGCGGCGCGGCGGATGGGCTTCACAGCGCGAGCCATTGGCGGTATCAGTCCCGCTCCGCAGCGATCCGCAGCGGCGCGCGGGTGTAGCTCAATGGTAGAGCAGCAGCCTTCCAAGCTGAATACGTGGGTTCGATTCCCATCACCCGCTCCAATTTTTCTCTGAGCATAGACCGAGTTGTTGGCGCGGGCTTCAATGCCCTGCGCCACCACGCGGCAGTTGTGACCGTGGGCATCACCGGCGGAGCTGCGGTTCGCCTCTGGAGTGAAGCGGTTGCGGTCAATCGGTGGGCTGTCGAGACGGTTCCGCGACAGTCATTCCGTCGTGCAGAAGATCGTGCGCGACGCTGGAGTAAGAGGACTGACAAATAACATAGTGTGTTACCAACTCTGTGGTCGCATTTGAATCTTCGGAGGACGAGATGAGGTTGGTACTTCTCGCAATTGCAGCCATTCTGTTCGGTCCCTGGACCGCTGCAATCGCTCAGGAAAAACCCAATATCGTCTACTTCCTTGTCGACAATCTCGGCTACGGGGAACTCGGCTCATATGGCGGCGGAATTCTGCGCGGGGCCAAGACACCGCAGATCGACAAGCTCGCCGAAGAAGGCATGCAACTGTTGAATTTCGCACCGGAAACGCAGTGTACCCCGTCGCGATCTGCACTCATGACCGGACGTTACTCTATCCGCTCCGGCAATCAGACGGTGGCCCTGGCTGGTAGCACCGGAGGACTGGTCACATGGGAACGCACGCTCGCGGAAGTGCTTTCCGACCAGGGCTATGCGACCGGCATCGTGGGCAAGTGGCACATCGGTGCGTCGCAGGGCCGATGGCCGACGGACCAGGGTTTCGACGAGTGGATCGGCGTGCCCCACAGTTATGATGAGGCGTTATGGGTCAACGATCCCTGGTATGACAAGGATCGCGATCCGGTCGCCAATGTCATCGAATCTAAGCGCGGACAGGAACCCACGGTCGTCGAGCAGTTGACCGAGGACGTGAAGCTCAGTCTCGACCGCACGTTTCTGGATCGTTCGAAAGACTTCATCAAGCGCAGCGCGGCGGCGGGAAAGCCGTTCTTCCTCTACTTCAACCACACGCTGATGCATTTGCCGGTGAAGCCGCGACCCGAATTCAAGGGTGTGACCGGCCATGGCGATTGGGCGGATAGCCTAGCCCAGCTCGACGCCGATTTTGGCGAGCTCATGGCCTTCCTCGATGAAAACGATCTGCGGAAAAATACGATCGTCGTCTTCTCCGGCGACAACGGACCGGAAGAAATGGAGCCAGACCGCGGCCATCCCGGTTTTTGGGACGGCAGCTATTTCACCGGCATGGAAGGATCGCTCAGAACGCCGGCCCTTGTCCGCTATCCCGGTGTCGTTTCGCCAGGGCGCAAATCGAACGAAATCGTACACATCACGGACATGTTCACTACTCTGGCGCTCTGGGCCGGTGCCAAAGTGCCCGACGATCGCATCATCGACGGCGTCGACCAGCGGGCATTCTTACAGGGTGATGCGGATAAATCGGCGCGCGAAGGATTTCCCTTCTGGATGGGCAGCCGCATGTACGGTGTCAAATGGAGGAACTTCAAGGTCGTCACTGTATTGCAGCGAACCCTGGCGGAACCGGCTCAAGAACTGGCGACGCCGCATATCATCAATCTCGGCGATTATCGGCTTGACAAACCCAAGATGGAAGCCTATCTTCTCTCTCAGAAGCGAGAGGGAATTGTGTCATGTCGGTTCTCAATGCCGCCTATTTCCACGATGAAGCAGCCGCCTTCGCCAAGCTCGAAGGCGTGCTCTGGCCGAATGGCCCGGTCTGCCCGCACTGTGGAAACAACGAGCGCGTTTATGAACTGAAGGGTGTGCGCTCCAAGCCGAGCAAGAAGAACCCGGAAGGCGTCGAGCGGCAAGGACTCAAGAAGTGCGGGAAGTGCCGGAAGCAATTCACGGTGCGCATGGGCACGGTGTTCGAGTCCAGCCACATTCCGCTGCACAAGTGGTTCCAGGCCGTGCATCTGATGTGCTCCAGCAAGAAGGGCATCAGCTCGCACCAGCTCCACCGCGTGCTTGAAATCACCTATGAGGCGGCTTGGTTCATGAGCCACCGCATCCGCGAAGCTATGCGCTCTGGCGATCTGGCTCCCATGGGCGGCGCGGGCGGCAGCGGTATCGTGGAGGCCGACGAGACCTTCATCGGCCGCAAGAAGGGCGTGCCGAAGCCGAAGGGCGGCTACCGCCACAAGAACGCGGTGCTGTCGCTGGTGGAACGCGGTGGCAAGGTTCGTAGCGTGCACGTTGACGACGTGACGGCCAAGACGATCCTGCCGATCGTGAACGGCAACATCGCCAAGGAAGCACGCGTGATGACGGACAACGCCGCGACCTATTACGAGAAGATCGAAGCGGCCTCGCACGAGGCGGTGAACCACGTTGCCGGTGAGTACGTGCGCGGCGACGTGCACACGAACACCGTTGAAGGTTATTTCTCGATCTTCAAGCGAGGCATGAAGGGCGTGTACCAGCACTGCTCAGAAAAGCACCTGCATCGCTACCTTGCCGAGTTTGACTTCCGGTACAATAACCGGTCGGCACTCGGCGTCGAGGACAAGGATCGTGCAATGCGCGCGTTGGAAGGCGCGAAAGGCAAGCGCCTCACCTACGCAGTCGTTGATAGCGAAGCCTAAAAAGTGAGTCCCCGCAGATGGTTACTAACTTCCTGTGGGGATTGAAAGATTTCACTTGCGCCCCCTCCGATGTTCCGCTAATGTTCTTGCCGCTGGTGCGATACACCGGAGCAACCCGAAGCTGTGTTCAGCATGGCTCCCAAGACGGACGGTCACCCATGGGATGGTGGCCTACTCGCCACTTGGCAGGATCGGGCCGGGGCGCACCAGCTTTCTTCTTCCGTACCCGCAAAGGCGGAACAATTGTTGCTGCTCGGCACTGAGTGGTGCCCGCGACAATTCCCATGGAAGACCTGTTACGCCAAAGGATGCAATCTGACTGCGCCGTCGCGCGATCCTTGGCATCAAGTTCTCAACGTATCTCCGATCGCACGACCCGAACCGGCCTTCATCAACAGCTCGTGAGAACGCGCCTGCTACAAGGTCAGCCAGTTGAAGACCGGCAACGTTTGCTGCTGACGCTTCGTCAATGTAGTCGGTGGAAACAACACGCCACGCCAAATGGCCAGGCAGCGTTCCTCGTCCTCGCAGCCAGTTGGCACGGTCCTTCTCAATCAAGTACCGCTTAAAGCTGTCGAGGTAAAAACCACCACGCCAAGCTATCGTGATCTGCACGGGAAGCCTTGTGCCGTAATCAATGAGACTTCGCTGTTCACACCATTCCGTGGCTCGCTCAAGTAGAACTTTGAGGACAAAGTTTGGGTACGACTGGCGTCGTCCTCGATCCTGTACAATCTCACGAATATCTTCGTCATCGAACCAGCCAACAGCTCGCTCGCAGCGTTTGTTCCTATGGTTCCGCATGTTCTCTTTGTGAGAAAGTAGGCCGAAACAGCGAACAGGCATCTTCCCGAGGAAGCGCGTGCTGCGAAACTTCATGCAGTCGTCAAGGTCTTTAAAATGCAGTCCAGGACGTTGCTGGTTTTTCATTGGCCGCTTAATGCGCCGTATCCAATCTTGAAGGTCGGGGACACGATGAGCCGCCACCACAACAGCAGAGAGGATAAACCATTCGGACGCTGTGCTTTTAAGCGATTGATCGCCAAACTCGTCACAGAAGATATAGTATGCTGGCTTTGGGAGTGATGTGGACATGGTGAAGGCACCTAAAGAAAAGTCGCCGAGCCAGCGCGAGCGCTTCATTCAAGCGGCCCGCGAGGTCGGCGCGAATGAGGATGAGGCGGCGTTTGAGCGACAGCTCAAGGCTGTCGCCGGTGCTAACTCGGGCAAACGTCGCGGTGTGATTGAGGATCATGGTCATGACTCCGATTGCGCGTTGCATGACGCTCCCGCCTACGAGGCGGGAGCGTGCAACTGCTCGCGTTCTAGATCTGGCTAATGATGCCACCCTTCATGATGCTGTCTCCGTGCTTGTAGCCAGGGCGCGGCGCATCGGATGGCGTGGCAGCTGGTTCAACTGAATTTACTCTGTCCAAGCGAAAGAGCTTCCAGTGCTCGTGCTCACCAGAGGCGCTGGCGCCAGAGACTTGATAAGCGCGAAGCAGCGTTTGTCCGTCTGAGCCGCGGCCTAGAGTATGAGGTTCAACGAGCCGTTCGCCGGGATGGTAGTTGATGCGAAGGCACGAACGGCCCTCAATTGCGGCTTTGATGGCCGCCATAAAGCTGTGAGACATTTTTCCCTCTTCATAAAGAAGAGGCTGGTCTTGACCGCCCTAGCTCACCCTGTACAAATAGCGTCGCTCTATACGAGTCCCCGCTGCCAGCCTCAAAAACTGGCGGGGTTTCGGGCACCGGAGGTCTAGTACACCTTCGGTGCCCATCCTATTAGAGCTTGCCGAAAAACCCATCAACATCAAAGAGTCGGGCATAAACGACTCTACCTGCTTGACTTTATGAGTCGCGCAGAGGTCGGATGATTCCCTGCGCGGTTTGTCAAGCCGACAATCGCCTCAATCTCGATGTGGATCCAAAGGAACGCAAGCCATACAACTTCCCCCATATCCACAGCTGGGTCATTGCGCACGCGGCAAAGATCGTCGCTGATTTCCAGGCGAGCACCAAGAAGGAGACGCTGATTCCGGTTGGTGCACCGCTCGACTTCGTGCCCGGGAAGGACGGCAAGTAACATGCACAGCCATCTCCGACGGAACGTCCCACTTGCCGGTTCTCGGCGGACAGGCTTCGGTCAGCCTCGTTGGCATCTACGGCAAGAACACGACCAGCGCCGACCTCACTCTGACCGGACCGGGCGGCATGGTACTTTCAGGTTCCATCACCGATTCCGTCCTTGGCAGGTGATCTCTACCCGACGGCGATCCTCAAATGGAATGCGGGCGTCAACAATTCCATGACCTACGTTACCGGCAACATTCCGGTCGGCAAATACGACTCGACCAGTTGGCCAATCTCGGAGTCGGCTATGGGGCGATCGATGCCGGTGTGGGATATACGTATCTCGACCCGGCCAAGGGCCACGAATTCGCAATTGTTGGTGGCCTCACCTACATACCGGCGGCTCGAGCACGAGCTGCCGTTCTACTTCGGCAAGCGGACTTGGGGAGAAGATGAGCCGCGGCTAAGGTCGCGGACCATCGCGGCTGTCTGGGGGAGATCATGCGTTACGCGCTTCGGTTGAGTGTTGTCGCCTTGTGTCTGCTGTGTTCGGGGCCTAGTCAGGCGCAGCTTGCTTCCCTTTTTCCGCCTAAGACACCATTCGACCAGATGCGGCCACCACCGCCGCCCGATTATGCGCAGCCGTCCGGATGGGCGGTGTGGCCCGGCGTCGTCTCGGCGGCGGATACTGTTCCCGAAGGTGCGACGCCCGGTAGAGCGTCCGCGCCGTCCGCGGACGTCTTCTTCATTCACCCGACGACCTTCCTGGGCAACGACGCCTGGAACGCGCCTTTCGATGCAGACGGGTTCACCGGCCAGCAGCTGAACGAAACGGTACTCGGCAATCAGGTCAGCATCTTCAACGCCTGCTGCCGCATGTTTGCCCCACGCTATCGGCAGGCGACGATCAGCGCCTTCCTCCGCCCGTCTGCGGACAGCTTCAAGGCCTACGGCCTTGCCTATTCGGATGTGCTGCGGGCCTTCGACCACTACCTGCAGCAGCAGAACAATGGCCGCCCCTTCATACTGGCCAGCCACAGCCAGGGGTCGCTTCACGCGACACGTCTGATCCAGGAGCGCATCGCGAACGATCCGGCACTCGGGCGCCGGCTGGTGGCCGCCTATGTTGTGGGTGCTTCATTGCCGGAGACATTCAAGACAGGGTTGCCGGTGTGCACATCGGCGACGCAAACGGGATGTCTCATCGACTGGAACAGCGCGTCGAGCTTGACGCCACTGGCGCTCGGGCGCGGCCTCATGGTGACGTGGAGCAAGGGCAGGTATCAGGCCGTGGGGTTGAACAAGTGGCTTTGCGTCAATCCTTTGAGTTGGGACCGAACGGCACGATCTCCAGCGTCAAAGAACCTTGGAGCGCTTCCCTTTGCAGGCCTCGGCAAGCCAGTCCCTCCGCTGCGCAGCGGGGTGACAGGCGCACGCTGCACGCGCGGTCGTCTGGTCATATCCATTCCCCGTCCGAAGCGCGACGGCTTCACCGATGTCCTCACCAAGTTGGGCAGCTACCACAACCTCGACTACGCGCTGTTCTATGACAGCGTCAGACGCAATGCGGTGGACCGTGTGGAGGCATTCGGGCGATCCGCTGGGCGCTAGACGGCCTGTGCTGCGAGCGTCCCGTGTGTTCCATGGCCCGTTGTGACGTCCTCGGCGCGCCGGGAGCGCCAACGCGGGGTATGGGCACCGCATCTGCGGTATGCGCCCCCTATCCCGCGGTCAGCGACCGCCGCACGAACGCGATTGCCGCGTGGGGGCGGCTTGACTATGGTGCGCCCGCGCTGGCCGGGTCCAGACCATGACGGCGCGAGGTGGGGCGTAGCCAAGTGGTAAGGCAGCGGATTTTGATTCCGCCATTCCCAGGTTCGAATCCTGGCGCCCCAGCCAGCCATTCCGTCGATCTCCGGGATTCTGCCGCCTGCGTTGAGGCGCGCCAAAAGTGGGCTTATTTCCGTGGGTTATGGGTGCGTCGGATTACGGGCCTGGGCCAGAGACGGCATTGGCGTCCGTCGGAGGCCGGCCGGGACCCAATATCTCAGGCGCGGCTATTGGGGGCGGGTGGAATTTCTCTAATCGCGACTGCCTGCTGCCGAGGCGAACCTCAGGTGCGCGCGCTGAGACGACCAATCGAGGGGCAGGCTGGCCGAAGTTCTCAATAGGCCTTTGGCGCTCAGCTCCGGCGGCTGCCGACCGCGCAGAATGTCGTCAATGATGCTCGGTGCGAGATAGGTGAGGCGCATCAGAGAGGTGAGATAGCCGTTGCTCTTGCCGCGACGCGCCGTGATCTCGTTCAGTGTCTCGCGCGAATCGGCCAAGACGGCATCGCGGATGGCGAAAGCCTCCTGGATCAGCCGAACCATTGTCGGATCGATCGCTTCTGCCATGGATTCGCCGATAATCATGCGTTTGCCTTTACCGCAACGCCGAAGTTCGGCTGCGATCGGCAACACAAGAATTGGCAGGTTGTGCTCCGCGCTGGGGAGGCCGAGTGCTGATGCCAGGCCTGCAGTGGAGAGGCTCAACGCGATCTGGTCCTGAGCAAGCGCAACTCTGGAGACGATCAGTCGGACCCATCGAAGCCGATTCATGTCAGGTCCTGCTAGGTCATCCGCGCGTTCAACTGCTGCATGAAACGCACGTTCAAGCTGGGCCGCATTCAGCTCAAGTGGCGTCAAGACTTCGACGAGCCGTTGCCGCGAGCGGAGAAGCTTCACGATCTGGTCGAGCACCAGACCCTCCACCTCGCCTGCAGGCACGCGCATGGTGTTCGAGCCGATGCTGCCTCGACCGAGAAAAGACTCCGAAATGTAGTATCGATACCTGCGCCCTTTCTTGTTCGCATGGGTTGGCGTCATGCGCTGGCCGTCGCCATCGAAGATAAGGCCCGACAGCAAGCTTGGGACTTTGGCGTTAGCGGCAAGTGAGTGCGTGGTGCGGTTAGCGGCAAGCTTCTCCTGAGTGAGCGACCACAGGTCCGCGTCTACAATGGCCTCGTGCTGCCCAGGATAAACATTGCCCTTGTGCGCGACCTCGCCTCGATAAACGTGATTCTGGAGGATCAGATACAGGTTGCCGCGCGAGAACGGGCGCCCGCCGGAGATTCTTCCCGAAATGCCTTCGCGTACCTTGCTAAGATAGCCCAACCGCTTCAACTCCTCTTCGAGCAGCGTGACAGATCCCAGTTCCGTATAGCGGCTGAAGATGAAGCGCACCGTCTCGGCTTCGACAGTGTTGATGACAAGCTTGCGATCTTTGACGTCATAGCCGAGCGGGACGGTGCCACCCATCCACATCCCCTTGGCCTTCGAGGCGGCGATCTTGTCGCGAATTCGTTCACTCGCAATTTCACGCTCAAACTGTGCAAACGAAAGCAGCATGTTGAGGGTCAAACGCCCCATCGACGTCGTTGTGTTGAACTGCTGGGTCACCGAGACGAACGAGGCACCTGCTGCATCGAGCACGTCGACGATCTTGGCGAAGTCGGCCAGCGAGCGCGTCAGCCGATCGACCTTATAGACGACCACGATTTGCACTTTGCCAGCCTTTATGTCGGCGAGTAGCCGCTGCAGAGCCGGGCGCTCCATGGTACCGCCCGACAGGCCACCGTCGTCGTAGAGATCCCGCACTGCGACCCAGCTGGCGTGCTTCTGGCTTGCGATGAAGGCTTCGCAGGCCTCGCGCTGCGCATCGAGTGAATTGAATTCCTGTTCCAGCCCTTCGTCGGACGATTTGCGGGTGTAAATGGCACAGGAGATGCGTTTCATTGAAGCTCACTCAACAAGCTCTGCAACCGCTGGGAGCAGACTTCCAACAACCCAATCAGTCTATTGCATGCGCCGCACGCGGATAATGAATCGGGAACAGCCTGCCCTTCTGCCGCAATGACGGTTGCGTCCTCCAGCACTCCCGTCAGCTCGGCAAAGAGTTCCCGAGCGTGCTCGGGGTTAATCATTGGACTGCTCGGTCGAGAGGCCGAAGAAGCGCGGACCGGACCAATGTGCACCGGTTATCTCACGCGCGACCACCGACAGGGATCGGTAGCGTTGGCCGCGCCACTCAACGCCCTTCTCCAGAATGATGACAGTGTGCGTAACGCCGTGCCACTCGCGCACCAGCCGCGTGCCTGGTTTGAACGAGCGCCGCGGCAGGCGCCTCTTAATTGACGCGCCTGCCGCGGCGGGCTGGAGCTTTCGCAGTGTCGCCTTCGATATACCGCCGAATGCGTTTGCTTGAAGTGTGTACGTGATCCCGCGCAGCAGGATATCGCGGCTCAGCCGTTTGGGAGGCGGCGTCTGATGCACACGACGCCACTCTTCGCGCAATTGTTCTTTCGATAGGCTCTCCAGCCGGACGATCTCGGCATCGATGTCGAGGACGCGCTTGATCATGTCAGCGACCTCGACGCGGAGTTGCGACCAGGTACCGGCGATGCTCGCCTTCAACTTTGGATGAGGTCAGCGCGAGCCCGAGCTTCTTCTTCACCGTTCCCGCCAGGAAACCGCGCACACTGTGCTGCTGCCAACCAGTGGCCTGCATCATTTCTGGGATGGTCGTACCACTTGGTTGTTTTAGGAGCTGCAGCAGCGCCGCGTGTTTGGTCGTGCGTTCATCGATTAGTTGCTTCGTCGGTGCTTTGCGACTGCGCTGCGCGGTCGTGTTTGCGCCCCCACCGGGCAACGATGCGACCTTTTTCCCAGGCGTACGTCGAGGGGTGGCCGATCGGTTGGTTTTGGAGGTCTTGTCGATTGCTTTGCTGGTCATGGCTTGGGCTCCTTGGGCTTACGGAGCGCCGTCATTGGCGCTCCCACCACCCAAAGCCCCGCATTCCGCGAGGTCTGCCACGTCTGCTAGGCCTACAGGCCCGGCGACATCCACAGCAATGCTTGCGGTTGCGGTGAAGTCCAGAGATTTATGCAGAATGGGTGGCCAGGCGACGACGGGTGTGCTGGCGTGCCCTGTTGGGCTCTAAGGGATCCGTTTGACGACACTTTTGGAGTGCGGAAGTTGGCGTGGACATTCCTACGCCCATGGCCGCATATGCGCGAATGTCGATGCAGAAAAAATGGCAACTTTCGTGTCACGCAGACCTAGTTGTGGTCGGCGCAGGCATGTGCGGAGTAAGCTTTGCCCGTCATGCCGCCGAGGCCGGCAAGCGCGTCGTGCTCTTGGAAGCCAATTTAGTCGGCTCGGGGATGACCGGATCGTCTGCAGGCCATGTGATGACCGGCTTTTATCCGTCCCCGGCTCAGATGATCTCCAAGATCGGCGCGATTGAAACATTACGCCTCCAACGCTGGTCACACGAGAGCAAGCTCGCATTGCGTAGTCGCTGGATCGATCTTGGGCTTGGAGACTCCATCACCGATGGCTACCTCCTTGTTGCGAGGACTGGGGACGAAAGAGAAGTGCTCGAAGATATTGCTGCCTACTGGTGTGATCAGTTAGGTGTCGCTGGAGTCCGCATCATCGCGGGATCGAGTCTGGCCGGTTGGATCCGTTCACCGACCGTCGACAGTGCACTCTACGATCCGTCCGGCTTTCGAATTGACCCGCCAACGTTGGTCAAGGGGTTGCGGCGCCTTGCAAGCCATGAATTGATTGATGTGCAAGAGCGAACCAAAGTGTTGCGAGTGTCGACGGCAGGGGAGCGACATCGTGTTGAAACCACGCTCGGAATGATCATGACCGATCAAGTCGTGCTCTGCACAGGCGCTAACCAGGTCGAACTCCTAGGCTGCATGGAGGAGCCCGCGATCGGGTTGACGACTACTGTTGTAGCCATTACCGAACCGATCCCTCGTGACGTTCTGCGGGAGACGCTGCCGTTCCAAATTGCCGGGAGTGATTGTAGCCACGCTCCCGACTATTGGACCCCGTTGCGGGATGGGCGCCTACTGTTTGGATGCTCGGAGACGACGCCGGCCAAATCTCTAAGCAACACTGAGAAGCTTATTCGCGTGCGATACCAACAGCTATTTCCGCGGCTTGCTGGCTACGAGTTCAAGCACGTATATTCGGCTTTCGTCGATCAGAGTGATACTGGCCTGCCGGAGACAAGAATGTTGGCGTCAGGATGCCACATATCGACCGGTTACTCTGGAGTCGGCCTCGCAACAAGCTACGGAGCCGGAAAGCAACATTTCGAACGAGTTTAAGTTGCCACATTTGGTCATGCAGAACAATTCAGCCGGCTGGAAAGCACTGGCGCCCCGCATTTAAATCACGGGTCTGATGCTGCGACAGGCATTTTACGCCAAATGCGTCTATAGAATGCAGTGTAGTATTCGCCTCGACAGCTCTCGCCAGAGACAACTCTTCTCGCAACACAGTTCTGAGGGCTCTGATGGTGTTCGATATGGCGTCCGACGAAATAGAGTAGGAAGTCCAGTGTCGACGACGTGCACATCGACCGCGTGGTTGGTTGAGTATCAGCATCTCCAAGGCGCGCGTGCTCCGGTAGCGAGACAAGGTTGTCGAGCACGGTCGACAGGAGGAACGGCACGAGAAACACAAGCATCGCAATTTGTGGCTCAGCGATGAGTGTAAAAACAATTGTAGCCTGGACAACGAGTAGCAACTGGGCGTCTCGACGCACTTTCTGTGATGATGGCAACAATAGCAACGCCTCGCGAAGCGAAACGAACCAGCTTGGGGCAATGTGAGGATTGAAGCAAATGGCTCGTACCAAACCTATGCGGCTTCGCAGTACAATCTGCGGCTCGGTGTCGCGCTCGGTTCCCTGATGGCGATGATGAAGCATGTGGTCGCGCTTGTAGTCGCTGAAGTTCATCAGGATGACCAGCGCCCAGAAACGCCCTACGGCTTCATTTGTTAATCGGTTCGTGAAGTAGGTTCGATGTGCGCACTCGTGGACTGCGGACAGCGCGCAGCACATCGCAAGAGCGGCCAGTGGGATCGTCAACCAACATAGCGTAGGCCACAAGATCGCCGCAGCGACGTTCGCCGCGATCATGCTGAGCAGCGTAGCAGAGTGCGCCAGAGGCAACAGGTTGTTGGCCCTACTTGGCATCAAGACACGATCCGTGCTTCGGCAATTCCCTGATAGCGCTTCTTGCCCGAGAGTGTTCGTGGCGCGTCGGCCAGCTGCTCTATCCGGGCCGGGAGCATGTAGTCGGGTAGGACGCGCTTGAGGTGTAGGGCCACAGCCGTCAGGTCAAGGTGCTCAGTCTCACCTCCTTTGGCCGTAACGCGCGCGATAATATGATTGGCTTTCCCATCATATGTCGCATAACAGAGACCGACATCAGCAAGCAGTTCGACCGCACATTCGATCTCTCTGAGCTCGATTCGATGTCCGTCCTTGCGGCATTGGCTATCTGAGCGTCCAAGCAGCCGCAGGACTCCCGGTGCCTCGGGTTCCGCACGGTCCCCCGTCATGAACGACTCGACTGGATGAAGAGGTGCGGTGAAGTCCGTTTGAGGCAAAACATAGCCGCTGAACAATCCCGGGCCGGTCACGGTGACATCGCCGAGGTCAGATAGTCGTACGCTGACAGGGCTACCGCCGGTCGGGTTGTCAATAACATTTGGTCTTGCGATATCAGCGAGCGTCAATCGACGGCTCAAGCCAAACGGAAATTCAGTTGCGCCATATTGGTTCGATACTCGCCCTTGTGCGATGAGCGGCCGCAGTAGCTCGGCAAGACGCCCTGGGATAAGTTCTCCAGTGAGGGACAGGTTCAAGTGGCTCAGCTGTTCGGCGGCATTCGGCTCAATTTCCAACATCTGACAGGCCACAGTGGGCACCGTGAAGAGACGGGTAATGTTGCGCTCGACGAGGTGGTGGAACAGCGCCCTTGGATCCTCGACCACGGCATCGGGCGTCAGGTCCAACGTCGCGCCGACGGCGAGCGTGGCAAAGACGTCGATGGTGGATACGTCAAAGCCGAGCCCCATTTCGCTGCATACATTATCTTTGGAGTTGAGCCCCACATCAGCAATGTAGGCCCGCTGCGCATGCCAAGCAGTGCTTTGGCTGACGACGACACCCTTTGGTCCGCCCGTCGAGCCGCTGGTGAAAAAGGTATAAGCACATCCGTCAGGGCGTAGGACAGGCTCTATAGCGTCTTCCGGAAGGACCGTAGGGCACTTGATGACCGGCAAGCCGTGCGCAATAGCCTCTGGATTGTGATCCCACTCTTCTGAGCCCACGTCGACGATGAGCGAGGGCCTAAGCTGCTCGACCATTGAAGAAAGTCGCGATGCGCGTTGTCGGGGGATGCCGTAGGTATAGCCAAGACCGGTAAGGGATGCTGCAAGTATGGCTTCGACCGCGATGGGGCTCTTGTCGCCGATGATCATGATCGGGCGCCGATGCCGAAGATCAGCTGCGGAACGAAAGGCCGCCGCCAGTCGAAGGGCACGCGAGAGAAGTTCGCCGTATGTCAAAGCCGGCGCAGCGATCGCGACCGCACCGGGTGTTCTCGCTGCCCTGTCCAGGAATCCCGTATGAATCGCATTTGATGTCATCGCTGCCCGCCCCAAAAATCCGTGTTCATCTATAGCCGACTTGCCCGAGCGTCTTCCAGCGAGATCTGGCGGTTTTTTAGCTGGCGCAATGGGTCGCCCGGCCACGATCCACGGTCGTCTGGACGGCATCAGGGGAGGGAGCCGAGCCCTCCCCTGTCTGACCTCAGCGCGGATTGGCAGCCACATCCACGCACTTGCCATTGCGCCAGGCGCGCCCTACGCCGCAGCCCGGTCGCCGAAAACCACGACCGAGACGGGCCAGGGCACCGCGTGCCTCATCCAGTTGCCTGGAGTGCTTTGCAGCTTCCCGCTCCAGCCTAGCGACCCGGCCCGTTAGGTCATTCAGGCGGCGACCGTGAGAATCGAGAAGTTCGCGGGTTAGACGAAACTCCCGATCGGTCATCTCCCGACCCGCCTCGACCTGCTTCTGGACGTCCAAGACGACCTTGAGGATGGCCTGAACCTCGTGCTCGACGTCGTCCGCCCGCTTTTCCACAGCCCCAACACGCTTACCGCTCTGATAAGTCAGATAAATATCATACGCTCGCATGGCGAGGTCGAGCGCCCAGACTGGCAATGGCTTCTTGGAGGATTTGATACGGGCCATCATGTCCTCGATCGTCCCTGTCGCCGGGCGTTCGACTGCGAAGCGGGCCTCACGAGGTGCTGCCTGAGCCGCCTCCGGCGTGAAGTAAAGTCCCGTCGTGACCAGAGGCAGTACGAACAGAAGTCGCCGGATCCCTTGCCAGAAGGTGTAGCGCAGGGCCGCTCGGGCTGCCAACGCTGCGCCGCGGCGGATCAACGGATTCCGCGCCGTCCAAATGACCGCGGGCGTCGCCATCGCGCCTACGATCACGATGAAGATGGCGGCCAATACAACCAGGGCCGCAGTGTCGCCGCTGATCGACCTCCCGTCGGACGACACATGTGAGTCTGCCACAAACAAGGTTGCGGGGCTTCCCGCGGCGTCGCCGATTGACGCGACGTCTGATGAAGAGAACTTCGATGCGAAAGTCATTTGTGCCACTCCTACGTTGAAGGAGTGACGGACGTTGCTATGCAACTTACGCCAATCAATGCCGCAACTATATGATTTTATTAGTTTTTACTCGTTGCGGCGAACCTTTGTTGAGTCTACCGGCGCTAACAGGCGTTAAGGAGAATTACTCTGCAGTTCCCGGTCGCGCGCCCCCAACAACCGCTGTCGAGCACTTGGGGTGACAGTTCTCAAACCCACCAAACTTGCAACTCACCATTGTAGAGTTGGCTACAGTTGACCTGCGCTCCAACTTGCGGGAACTCAGCTTGTCCGAGTTGGGTCCTTTGGATAGGATCTGGTCAGATCAAACACGGGGTGGGGGAGCGAATGTCTACAAACATTTCCCAGAAGGACCGCTTACAACTCGCCTTGAAGTATTGGGATGAAATCTTCGGATTTGAGGCCATGACAGCACTCGAAGTACGTGATCTCAGCGTCCGCTATTCCGCAACGGGTCCGCAGATCCTCAAGGGCATAAGCTTCACGGTTGCTGACGATGACTTCTGCGCCGTGATCGGTCCCAGCGGTTCTGGCAAATCGACGCTCATTCGCTGCATCAACCGGCTGGTCGATGCCTGGGACGGAGAGGTAGCGCTCTTCGGCAAGCCGATCCGCCAGATGGGAGCTGCCGACCTGCGGGCCCTGCGCCGGCGCATCGGGATGATTTTCCAGGAGTTCAACCTCGTCAACCGCATGTCGGTCATGGATAACGTCCTGTCCGGCCGTCTCGGCTACACCGGTGCGTGGCGGAGCCTCTTCAAGGCCTTCCCGAAGGAGGATGTGGCGCGGGCGCTGGAACTGCTCGACCGTGTTGGTCTCTCCGATCACGTCGATAAGCGCGCCGACGAACATTCCGGCGGACAACGGCAGCGCGTGGGGATTGCGCGCGCGCTCATGCAGAAGCCGGAGATTCTGCTGCTTGACGAGCC
>JBFWNY010000012.1:0-96238 GCA_050250815.1 Hyphomicrobiaceae bacterium | reverse complement strand
TCCGCGGCGTGGGCGGCAGCCGGCGACCTGCTTTCCGGCATGTTGACCGGCAGGTAGAAGGGTCCGCGATTGGCGGATGATTTGGATTTCCAGAAGGAGCGCAGCACATGCGCCGCTACGGTTTGATGTTTAGTGTCGTTATCAAGGACGACGAGCGCGGTTTCCTCTACAGCGACGGTCGCTTCGTACGGCTGCTCGAGCCCGGCCGCTTCCGCGCGTTCGATCCCGCCGCCAAGATGAGCGCCGAGATATTCAAGGTCGTTCGGGCCGAGATGCCGGCCGAGCGCGCCTTGCTCATGGAGAAGACGCAGCCATCGCTAGCCGAGAAGCACTTCGCCATCGTGCAGGCCGGACCCAACGAGGTCGCCATCGTCTCCTTCGACGGCGAGCCCAAGCATCTCGTGCTGCCCAATACGACGCGCGCGTTCTGGAAGACGCTGACGCAGGTGGATGTGGAGATGATCGACACCGCGGTCGAGATGCGCATCGCCAAGCGCCATCTCGACCGGCTCGAAATCACGCGCGTTCCTGTCGCCGTCTATGCGGTGGTGGAGGCGCACGAGGCGGGCATCCTGGTGGTCGACGGCGAGATCAAGGAGCGGCTCTCGCCCGGCCGCCATGCCTTCTGGCAGGTTGGCCGCACGGTGCGCGTCGCCAAGGTAGACCTGCGTCCGCAGCCGCTTGAGGTAACCGCGCAGGAAATCCTGACCAAGGATCGCGTGGCCATCCGCGTGACCTTGACGGCGTTCTACCGCATCGCCGATCCAGAGAAGGCGGCGCTCGCATCGGCCGACGTGCCCGGCACGCTCTACCGCCTGATCCAGTTCGCGATCCGTGAGGCGGTGGCGACGCGCACGCTCGACGACATTCTCGCCGCGCGTGACACGATCGACGGCGAGGTGCGGGCGTTCGTCGCCGGCCGTGCGCAGGAGCTGGGCGCGGAGGTCAAGGAGATCGGCGTCAAGGATGTGATCCTGCCGGGTGATGTGCGCGAGCTGCTCAACAAGGTCGTCGAGGCGGAGCGCGTGGCCAAGGCCAACCTCATCCGCCGTCAGGAAGAGACAGCGGCGACGCGCTCGCTGCTCAACACCTCGCGGCTCATGGAGGACAACCCTCTGCTGCTGCGGCTGAAGGAGCTGGAGGCGCTGGAGAAGCTCGTCGAGAAGGTCGGCCGCATCGACCTGCACGCGGGTCAGGGCGGCGGTGGCCTCGATGCGCTGCTGCAGAATCTATACTCGCTCACCCGCGACAAGGGGGCGGACAAGAGCTGAGCATGTGCCGCCGCGCGGTTACCAGCCCCAGACGATCGAGCCGCCGGTAAGCCCGGCGCCGGCCGCAGTAAACAGCACACGGTCGCCGCGCCGGTAATTGCGCTCGCTCGCCAGCAGCGACAGCGTGAAGGGGATCGAGGCGGCCGAGCTGTTGCCGTAGAGCGCGACCGAGGAAAGCGTGTGCCGCGGATCGATGCCAAGTCTGGTGCGCGTTGCCTCGATGATGCGCGTGTTGGCCTGATGCGGCAGCCAATGCGCGACATCTTCGATGGACGTGCGGGAGTCTGCGAGCGCCGTGCGGGCGGTCGAACTCATCATGCCGACGGCCTTGGTGAACACCGCCTTGCCGTCCGAGATGCTCATCAGCACGTCCCGAGGGCCTTCCGCCTCGGCGAATGGCTTGCGGCTGCCGCCGGCCGGGATCTTGATGAGGTCATAGCCGCTCCCGTCCGCGGATAGCTCGCAACCGAGCAGCCCTGCATCCATGCGCGACGTTGGAGCGAGTACGACGGCGCCAGCCGCGTCGGCGAACAGCACCGCGCTGGCGCGCTCGGCCGGGTCGATACGACGCGAGAGTATGTTGGCGGCTACCACCAGCACGGGACGGCGATGCACGCGGACGAACGCATCGGCAAAAGTGAGCGCGTAGAGGAAGCCCGCGCAGGCCCCTGCCATGTCGATGGCGCCGGAGCGGCCAAGCCCCAAGCGATGCGCGAGTAGCGGTGCCGACGGCGGCAGCAGATGATCTGGCGTCGAGGTTGCCAGGATGGTGAGCGCGATCGACCCGCGGGGACAGCCGCTTTCGCGGAGCGCCATGTCTCCCGCCGCCGCGGCGAGGTCGGTAACCGCTTCGTCCGCCGTGGCAAACCTGCGCTCGCGGATACCCGTGCGACGCTCGATCCAGCCGGGCTCCAGGCCGAGGTTGCGTTCGATCTCGTCATTGGGCACGACACGGTGCGGCGCGCAGTGTCCGAGCCCGATGATTTCGGCCATGGTGGGTCTGTTCGGCGGGGCTGTGTTCGTCATTTCGGTCAGACACACGCGTCGACGGCGTCGTGGATCACGGCATAGACCTTGTCCAGCTCGGCCGCCGAGATGCAATAGGGTGGCATGACGTAAATGGTATTGCCCAGTGGCCGCAAGAGCATGTCGCGCCCGGCAAAGAAGGCTAGCAGCTTGAGCCCCACCTCGGCGAGGTAACCCTTGTCCGGCACGACGAGATCGAGGGCCGCGATGGTGCCGACGCGGCGTACGTTGGCGAAATCGGCATCCCCGCGGAAACCGGCGATGCGCTGATCCTGGAGCGTGGCGAGTGCGGCAATCCGGTCGAGTACCGGTTCGTCCTCCCAGACATCGCAATTGGCAAGCGCTGCCGCGCAGGCAATGGGGTTGGCCGTGTAGGAGCTGGAGTGAAACAGCGTGCGACGGCGATCGGGGGACAGATGCGCGTCGAAAACAGCCTCGGTGGCGAGCGTCACGGCCAATGGCAGCGTGCCGCCAGTCAGTCCCTTGGCCGCGCACAGGATGTCGGGTCGCACATCAGCCTGCTCGCAAGCGAACAGCGAGCCAGTGCGCCCCCAGCCGGTCATCACCTCGTCGGCGATCAGCAGCGTGCCGTGCCGGCCCTGGACGATGCGCGCCATCTCGGCGAGCACGGCGGGCGGATAGGGCAGCATGCCGCCTGCTCCCAGCACCAGCGGTTCGACGATCAATGCTGCGACATCGCCCGTCTCGCACGCGATCTCGATGGCGTCGTAGGTGTCCTGCTCGCGTCCCAGCGCAGGAAACGGAATGCGGATCACCTCGAACAGCAGCGGAGCGTAGCCGTCGGTGAACAGCCCGCGTGCGCCAACCGACATCGCGCCGACCGTATCACCATGGTAGGCGTGCTCCAGGGCGAGAACCTTGTGGCGCGGGCCGCCCCGACCGGCCCAATAGCCGAGCGCCATCTTGATGGCGACCTCTACCGATGTCGAACCGCTGTCGGAATAGAAGACATGCGCCAGTCCTTCGGGAGCGAGATCGACCAGGCGTTGTGCGAGCTGTTCGGCGGGTTCGTGCGTGTAGCCAGCGAAGATGACCTGATCGAGCGTGTCGGCGGCGTCCTGGATCGCCTCGACGATGCGGGGATGGCGATGGCCGTGTGTGACCACCCACCACGATGAGATCGCATCGATGATTTGGTGCCCGTTGGCGGTCTCGAGGATCGCGCCTTCCGCCCGCGTGATCTTGGTCGGTGGCGGCACAAGCGCGTGCTGCGTGAAGGGATGCCAGACGGGAGAGCGGTTGCGTTCCGTCATGCCGCAGCTCCGCTTGTTCCGCGCAGGGCGCGCACGATGGGCCCGATGTCGATAGCGTGGCGTGCCGTCTCCTTCAGCGTCGAAGCGTCGAGGTCCGGCAGAATGGGGAGACGGCCCAGGCGCGGGGCGCCGGAGATGCGCCCGACCGTCGCCTCGGGTTCGGGCGCGGGCTCGCCAATAAATAGGATGCCGGCGAGCGTCATGCTGCGCCGGTGAAGTGCCTCAACGCTCAGTAGCGTGTGATTGATGGTGCCCAGCTTCGTGGACGCGCACAGCACTAGCGGGAAGCCCCAGCTGCTAAAGGTGTCGATCTGCAGCAGGTCGGGCGAGAGCGGCACCATCAGACCGCCCGCGCCTTCGATCACGAGAGGGCGCTGCGTTAAGGGTGCGGCCAGTCGAGCGGGATCGATGGTGATGCCTTGGGCGGCGGCGGCAATATGCGGCGAGGCCGGCATCTCGAGGCGATAGGCCTCACTGTGCGCTCTCTCGGGACCGACGCCCGTAAGTCGCATCACGGTCTGCCTGTCCGTCTCGCCGCTGAGGCCCGCTTGGACGGGTTTCCAGTAGTCGGCATCGAGCAGGCCGACGAGTGCGGCGGCGGCCACGGTCTTGCCGATGCCCGTATCGGTTCCGGTTACGACGATGGCGCGCGTCATGCAGAGTCTCCATCGAGCGCGCGCGCCAGCACGTCGAGCATGCGGTCGACATCAGGTTCCGTCACGTTGAGCGTGAGCGAGATGCGCAGACGCGCGGTGCCCTCGGGCACGGTGGGAGGGCGCACGGCGCGGATGTCGAAGCCCGCGTCCTGCATGCGGCGGGCAAGTTCCGTTGCGCGCTCGTCGCGGCCGATCACGATCGGTTGGATGTGTGTGCCAGTCGCCGCAAGGCCGGTGCGCTGGCGAAGACGGGCGGCGAAGTGTGAGACGAGAGCGGCGTGCCGCTGCCGCAAATCCGGCTCTTGTGTCACGACGTCTATGGCGGCGGCGACGGTCGCGGCGACGAGCGGCGAAGGCGCTGTCGCGTATATGAAGGAGCGTGCGCGGTTCACCATGTAGTCGCGCAAGCTCGGGTCGAGCGTGACGATGGCACCCATGACGCCGAGTGCCTTGCCACACGTGTGCAGTACTACGACGTCCGCGCGGCCTTCGAAGGTCGCTGCGAGGCCGCGCCCATCGTCGCCCAGCACGCCAGTCGAATGTGCTTCGTCGATCACCAGAATGCCGTCATGGCGCGTCGCTACGGCCAGCAGGTCCGCGAGGGGCGCGGTGTCGCCGTCCATGCTGTAAAGGCTTTCGACCGCAATCCAGGGGCGTCCGCATCCGCCGGCGGTCCGCCAAGCCTGGATGGCATCCTGAGCTGCGTCGGCATCGTTGTGAGCGAAGGCCACATGGTCGGCGCGCGAGGCGCGCATGCCATCGCGGACGCTCGCGTGGATGAGCGCGTCGTGGACGACGAGGTCGCCTCGCTCGGGCAGAGTCGCGAAGATCGCGCTGTTCGCCGGGAACCCGCCGCCGACAAACAGCGCGGCGCGCGCGCCCAGCCAGCGGCAGGCTTTCTCTTCCAACGCTTCGTGCTCGGGATGGTTGCCGCGCAGCAGACGCGAGCCGCCCGCACCCAACGGTACGCCACGGGCAAGTGCCGCCGCCGCCGCCCGACGCAACGTGTCCGACTGGGCGAGCCCGAGATAGTCGTTGGACGAGAAATCGAGCCCGTGCCGCGGCGCGAGCGCTCGCAGGCGGCCACGCCGCTTGAGCGCCTCGAGAGATCGCCTATGCGTGTCGTGCATTCCCATCGCGTGCGCGGCATGAGGTGGCGCTGGCGCCATCATCGGCCTGCTGACCGGGATGGTCATCGCAGGTATCGTCGAGCTCCATGCCCTGGAGGCCGAGCCGGCGGAACAGGGCCGCGTCCTTGTCCTCGCCGGGATTGCCAGCCGTGAGCAGCGTCTCGCCGACGAAGATCGAGTTGGCGCCGGCAAGGAAGCACATCGCCTGCAGCTCGTCGCTCATTTCCGTGCGGCCGGCCGACAGGCGCACCATCGAGCGCGGCATCATGATGCGTGCAAGAGCGACCGTGCGAACGAACTCGAACGGATCGATCGGAGCCGCATGTTCGAGCGGAGTGCCCGGAATCGGGATCAGCATGTTGATCGGTACGCTTTCGGGATGCTCGGCCAGGTTGGCCAGTGTCACCAGCATGTCGATGCGGTCGGCAGCCGTCTCGCCCATGCCGACGATGCCGCCCGCGCACACCTTCATGCCCGCTTCGCGCACGCGGGCCAGCGTATCGAGACGTTCGGCGAACGTGCGCGTGGTGATGACCTTGCCGTAGTAGCTCTCGGAGGTGTCGATGTTGTGGTTGTAGTAGTCGAGCCCGGCGTGCTTCAGGCGCGCAACGTCGCCGTCAGTAAGCATGCCGAGCGTCATGCACGTCTCCATGCCGAGCGCCTTGACACCCTCGACCATGGCGACGACCGCGTCCATGTCGCGCGCCTTGGGCTCGCGCCATGCCGCGCCCATGCAGTAGCGCGTGGCGCCTCCCGCCTTGGCCTCGCGCGCCGCTTCGATGACGCGCTCGACTTCCATCAGCTTGGACGCCTTCAGCCCCGACTCATGATGGGCCGACTGGCTGCAATAGCCGCAGTCCTCGGCGCAGCCGCCGGTCTTGATCGACAGCAGCCGGCTCCGCTGGATGCGGTTGGGGTCGAATGCGCGCCGATGAACCGTCTGGGCGCGGTAAATGAGATCGTTGAAGGGAGCCGAATAGATCTCTTCGGCCTCGACGCGCGTCCAGTCGTGCCGTGGGCTCGCCTCGTCGGCAATCTTCAGGGCGTCGGGCTTGTCGAGCATGTCTTGGCGTGCCTCGCATCCGGGCGCGGCACCCGTTCGGGGCGGCCCGCGCCTGTTTGCACCCTACCTCGGCTATGGGCAAGGCCGATATTGGGCGGAGGCCACAGCGGAATTGTCCGCGGCCCGGAATCAGCGGGTTGTGTCAGACCGCGATCTTACCGCCGCCCTTCCTGGTGATGGCGATGACGGCCGGCCGGGGCGGACCTTTTCCGTCCGTTTCGGGCCAGTTCGTCACCGAGGCGTCGAACGTGGAGATGCCCTCCTTGCAGCCAAGCTCACCGGGGTGCTGGACGGCGACAAAGAACGTCTCCCCGTCGGGAGTGAAGGCCGGCCCGCACATTTCGGCACCAACGGGGCAGCGGAAGAAATGCTTGCCCGTTCCGCGCGCCTTGCCCTCTGTCTCCAGCGCCCAGATGCCGTCCGCCCGCCCGGTCGTCTCCAGCGTGTTGCCGTCGGTGGCGATCCACAGACGCCCCATCGGGTCGACCACGCAGTTGTCGGGGTTGGCAAACCAGCCATTCGGGCTCGTGCGCTTGTTGAACGTGGCGCCCGCTTTCTCGTCGCTGGGGTCGCCGCACAGCACGACGATCTCCCAGCGGAATGTGAGGGCGGTATGGTCTCCGCCGTCGGGTGTGATCTCGATGATGTGTCCGCTCTCGTTCTTGGCGCGCGGATTGGCCGCGTCGACCTCCACCTTCTTGCGCTTGTCGTTGGAGGTGAGCATGACGAAGACTTTGCCGGTCTTGGGGTCGGCCTCGATGTCCTCGGGACGGTCCATCGGTGTGGCGCCCATGAGATGTGCGGCCTGCCTGGTCTTGACCAGAACCTCGCCCTGGTCGTCGAAGCCGGTCTCGTCGTCGAGTGCGCCCAGGCCATGCACGAGCGGCAGCCACACGCCGCGTCCCCCTGCTTCGAAGTGGGCAGCATAAAGCGTTCCACCGTCGAGCAGGTGGCGATTGGCGCTTCGATTCTCCAGGTCGACTTTGCGATCCGACACGAAGCGGTAGACGAACTCGAAGCGCTCGTCGTCGCCCATGTAGATGGCGAGCCGTCCATCGCTATTGACGATGCAGCCGGCGCCTTCCCTCTTGAATCGGCCAAGCGCGGTTCGCCGTATGGGCGTCCAGTCAGGATCCAGGGGATCGATCTCCACGAGCCAGCCGCAGCGGTTGGGCTCGTTGGGCTCCTTGGCGACGTCGAAGCGGTCGTCGAACTTCGACCAGTGTGCGATGTCGGACGGGATGCCATAGGCCGCGCCCAGTGCCGCCACGGGGCCGCTTTCCGGTTTGCTGTTGTGGAAATAAAGGTGGAAGTTCTCCTCGCCCGTGAGCCACGTGCCCCAAGGGGTGAGGCCGCCCGAGCAGTTGGCGATCATGCCGCGCCCCGCGCGGCCCGATGGATCGTAGTTCGTGCGCAGAAGTTTGTGCCCGGCCGCGGGACCGCGAAACTCCATCGCCGTTTCAGCGGTGATCCGGCGGGCGTACTTGGAATTCGGTACGATCTCCCACTTGCCCGCCGTGCGGCGGACTTCGACGACCGTGCCACCGTGCGCCATCTTCTGGATTTCGACGTGCGAGAGTTGTGCCTGCTCGCGTGCCTTTTCCGGCTTGATCGTCCGCCCGTTCGCGTCGCACTTGGCAACGCCCTGAAACATCAGCTCGGGGTTCGTGTACTCGTGGTTGACGACGAGCAGTCCGTGCGAACTCGATCCCTCGAGCGGGACATAGCCGACGAAGTCGTTGTTGTAGCCGAATTGGAGCGCCTGCGCCGCGGCAGTCTGGTTGTGCGGATCGAAGTCTGGCGCTCCTGCCAGCACCTTGTCGCCCCAGCGGATCAGGACATCGGCGTCGTAGCCATCGGCGACGTGGTGCGTGCCGTCCGATCCGATGGACAACTCGGTGAAGTTGAACGACGGGGTAGGGTCGTCGTCGGCGCGGGCGATCGTCGGTCTACCGGGTCCGCAGGGAAGTGCAGAAGAGATGACGGCCGCCAGCCCCGCACTCATCGCTTCGCGTCGTGAGATCATGCCCCCGGCCGGACCGGCTTCGTGGCCGGACTGCGCGTCGGTCTGCTGGGTGGACTTACCCTCGGCTCTTCGAACGGTTGTCGTCATTCCAGGCTCCATCAGCGATGCGAGGCGCTGGCGCACGTCGCAGCGGGACGACTATCGCCATCCCGGCGATTGGAGCAAGCCATAGCGACAGGCTCGTGAAGGCCGGGGGCTGGGCGCACGCTCACATTGCAGTTGTCGGAGGCCGTCCGGCCGTGGCAGTGCTGCGCTAGCGTCGCGCCGGTTCAAGAAGGGTATCCAGCAGATGGGCTATGTCATCGCTCCACCGCAGATCGTCTCGCTGCCGGTCGAGGACAGCCAGCTCCGCTTTCCCGTGCACCGGGTCTACTGCGTCGGCCGCAATTATGCCGACCATGCCCGCGAGATGGGACACGACCCGACGCGCGAGCCCCCCTTCTTCTTCCAGAAGAATCCGCAGAACCTGCGCACGGACGGATGCTTTCCCATCCCGCCGCTGTCGAGCGATGTGCAGTACGAGATCGAGATGGCAGTGTGCCTGTCGGGCGGTGGCGACAACATTCCAGAGTCCGAAGCCCTGGCGCGTGTCTACGGCTACGCAGTTGCCCTCGACATGACGAGGCGCGATCTACAAGGCGAGGCCAAGAAGCTCGGCCGGCCCTGGGAGGTCGGCAAAGCCTTCGAGCATTCCGCGCCCGTTACGGCGATCCGGCCGGCTTCGAAGATCGGCCACCCTGCCGCGGGCACGATCTGGCTCGACCAGAACAGCGCGCGCCGGCAGTCGGGCGACCTGTCGCAGATGATCTGGTCCGTGCCTGAGCAGATCGCGCATCTCTCACGGCTGTTTACGCTCGCAGCGGGCGACGTGATCCTCACCGGGACACCCGCGGGTGTCGGACGCGTCGCCCGTGGCGACCGGCTCGTGGGAGAGGTGGAAGGCGTGGGGCGTCTGGAAGTCGAGGTTGTCTGAATAGGCGCTACAAGGACGCTCTCTGCTTGGCCGCGGCCGGCGCCGTCAGTGGTCCTTGGGTAGCGAGGGCAACGGCAGCACGTCGATGCCATCCTCGGCAAGATCGCGAACTTCCGCAGCAGTAGCCTCACCGTAGATGGGCCGTTCTTCCGCCTGCTCGGCATGGATGCTCCGCGCCTCCTGGGCAAAGCGGGGTCCGACGTACTCCGCCTCCGAGCGCACGCGCTCGACGAAGGTGCGTACCGCGGCGCGCATGGCGGCCTCTGCCGCGGCAATCTCGGGCGAGGGCGAAGCGACCGCGGTGGCCGGCGGCTGCGGTGCAGGGGCTGGTGCCTCATCGCGGCTCGTTTCATAGGCGACGTCGCGCCCGGCCCTGCCGATGCGGGGCGCCATCAGCGTCTTGTCGACGCCATCCCCGCCACAGACGGCGCAGGTGAGGCGACCGGCGACCTTCAATCCGTCGAAGTCATCGGAGGAGCGGAACCAGGATTCGAACTCGTGGCCGGCGCCGCACTGCAGGCGATAGCGGATCATGGCTCGACTCCCGCGCCGGCATCGGCGGCGGCTTCGATCACCGTGAAGCTGCGGTCGTGGACGAGGGAGGGCACGCGCTGGCGCACTTCGTAGGCCTGTGCCGGATCGATCTCGACCATCGTCACGCCGACCGCGGTGCCGCCGTCGGCCAGGATCTCGCCCCAGGGCGAAACCGCGAGGCTGTGGCCGTAGGTTTCACGCCCCATCTCGTGCAGGCCCGTCTGGGCGGCGGCCAGCACAAAGCACTGTGTTTCGATGGCGCGGGCGCGCAATAGCGCGTGCCAGTGGGCCTCGCCGGTGGTCCGGGTGAAGGCCGCCGGGCCAGCGATGATCGCGGCCCCAGCCTTCGCAAGAGCCCGGTGCAGGTAGGGGAAGCGCAGGTCGTAACAGATCGTCAGCCCGAGGCGGGTCCAAGGCAGGTCGGCCACTACCGCGGCGGTTCCCGGGACGTAGTTGAGGCTCTCGCGGTAGCTTTCACCGTTGGGCAGCTCTACGTCGAACATGTGGATCTTGTCGTAGCGCGCGGCAATCTCGCCCTCGGGCGAAATCAGGTAGGAACGGTTGGCCAGCCGATCGGCCGAGACCCGCACGGCCATGGAACCGATATGCAACCAGACACTGTGATCGCGCGCGGCCATGCGGAATGCCGCGAGTGCCGCGCTGCTGTCCTCCGGCTCGATGGCGCGAAATAGCGCCGTTCGATCCAGCTCCATCAATGTCGTGACCTCGGGGGTCTGAATGTATTGGGCCCCCGCGTCGGCTGCTTGCGCGATCAGGTCGAGCGCGACGGCGACGTTGGACCGGAGGTCGCGCGAAGCCGACATCTGCACGAGGCCGGCACGGAACGGCGTTCCGGGCTTGGGGCGGGCTGTCGGCAACGCGGCTACTCCTCATAGTTCCGGGTCAGGCCGGGTGACGGCGAAACGGTCTACGCCGCCAGCAGCGAATCGAGCTTGCCGGCACGGTCCAGCGCATAGAGATCGTCGCAGCCGCCGACATGGCGCTCGCCGATCCAGATCTGCGGCACCGTATTGCGTCCCGCACGCTGCCGCATCTCCTCGCGCAGCCCCGCACGCGAATTGACGTCGATTTCGTCGTAGCTGACGCCCTTCGATCGAAGGAGGTCCTTCGCCATATGGCAGTACGGGCAGAGCATCGTCGTATAGATCGTCACCTTGGCCATGCGATCTTCCCCTCCAAGACCGACACCGTCATGTGATAAGGTAGTTGGTTTCGCGCGCTCCGCAAAGCTCCGGGCGACCACAGGTCCCAACTCGTCGGTTCGGAGCCTGCCGAAGGCGGACGTCAGGCGATGAGCGTACCGGACGTGTCAGCCACGAGAGCGAGCGCCAGGACGTCAACGGATACCGCTCCGGCGTCCAGCAGTTTGCGTGCCGCGGCCGAAACGGTTGCGCCCGTCGTGATGACGTCGTCGACGAGCAGGACCCGCCGCCCGGCGATCTCCGGCTGACGGCGCCTCGGTACCTCAAAAGCTCCCGCGACATTGGACTGCCGCTGGTCGCGTGTGAGGCCGAGCTGCCGCTGCGTCGCGCGGGCGCGGACGAGCGCCAGAGGCGCGGCGGGACGGCCGGCGCTGCGCGACAGCTCCACGGTCAGGACGGCAGCCTGGTTGAACCGGCGTTGGAGCAGCTTGAGCCGGTGCAGGGGCACCGGCACGAGAACGTCGGCGGTCTCCAGGAGTTCGCCGCCCGCCTCCTGCATCCACCGGGCGAGCAGCTCGACTGCATCATGCCGGTCGTGGAACTTGAGGTCGTGGATCATCTGGCGCATGACACCGTCGTAGCGGGCGACGGCGCGGGCGCGGCCATAGACTGGCGGGTGCGCCGCGGCGGCCGCGGACACGGCGCCCGCGCCAGCATCGTAGGGCAGCGGCAGGCCGAGGCGATCACACAGGGGCGGCCTGATGAAGTCGATCTTCGACCAGCAAGCGGGGCAGATCGTAGCGTGAGTGGCCAACGGAACGCGGCAGGCGAGGCACAGCGGCGGCATCATGAGATCCATGATGCGTCCTGCCGTCTGCCGCCATCGTGTCGCCGCGGATCGTACCAAGGACGGTGCGCGGGGGCTTTGCTCGCCCGTCAGATCACTGGCTGGTCCGCTCATCGCATTCGGGCCTCGGCACGTGCTCCGGTCCGCCATCTTCGGGCGATCGCCCGGCGAGCGCAACACCCGGCGCATCGTAGGAGAATGACGTGAGCGTGTCCGGCTCAAGCGACCGCATTTTCGATCGTGGGTTGCTCGCGATGCGCCGCGCCCGCGTCGCGACGGCGGCGGAGACGGCGGATTTCCTGCTTGATCGCGTCGCAAACGATTTCGCTGAGCGCCTGTCGCTGATCAAGCGTGATTTCGTCACGTGCCTCAATCTGGGTGCCCATCACGGCATTCTGAGCCGTCGCCTGCGTCGCGAGCCCAACGTGGGCACGATGATCGACATGGAGAGCGTTTGGCCGCTCGCGCGCTGCTGTGACGGGCCGACTGTGGTCGCAGACGAGGAATTTCTGCCGTTCGCCGACGCCTCGCTCGATCTCGCCGTCTCCGGGCTCGCGCTGCACCTCGTCAACGATCTGCCCGGAAGCCTCGTGCAGATCAGACGCGCGCTGCGTCCCGATGGCCTGCTGCTGGCGGCCTTGCTCGGCGGGGAGACGCTCGCCGGCCTCGCCGATGCTTGGCTGCGTGCGGAGGAGGAGATCACGGGCGGTGCTTCGCCGCGTGTTGCCCCCAGCATCGACGTCCGCACTTTGGGCGGCCTACTGCAACGCGCCGGCTTTGCCCTTCCCGTGGTCGATGCCGAGCGCATCAGCGTGGCATATGCCTCGCCGCTGGCCCTGATGCGGGACATCAAGGCCATGGGCGCGAGCAACATGCTGACCAGCCGCTCACGCCGGCCCGTGCGCCGCGATGTGCTGGCACGGGCGTGCGACCTCTATGAGCGCCAGCATTCCCGTGCCGATGGCCGGGTGCTGGCGACCTTCGAGATCTTGACCGTCACGGCGTGGGCGCCAGACCCTGGTCAGCAGAGGCCTCTGCGGCCGGGATCGGCGGCGATGCGACTGGCCGATGCCCTGGGCACACGGGAGCACCCGGCAGGCGACAGTCCCGGAGGGCCAGGGCCCGGCAAGGCCAAACCGGTGGAATGAGGAACCGCGTGTCGCTGTGCGACGGTCAGGTCGAGCGCGGTCCGCGCATTTGCAGCATCGCCTTCTCGATCCGCCGCCAGACGTCGGCCTCAGCCGTATTGCCGCTCTCCGCGAGGGATTGAGCTTTGTGGGCGGCTTCTGCCACGGCCTTGTCGCCGTGGGCTTCCAACAGCTTGCGAGCGTGCTCCTGAATCTCGGTTGCGAGCATGGCATGTCTCCTTTGCTCTTGGCCTGAGGGTCTGACTGCGAGAGTCGTCGGGATGCGACCGTCACGCCGAGCCGCCACTGCGATAGCAATTCGGGCGGCAAGCGCCTGCAGCGCGTCCTCACGAATAATTGGGACATCCTTGGCCGCGCGCAACCCTTGTATGGAGCACGGCGGGCTGTGAGCAATCAGATCAGAAGGTCCCGCAGTGCTGGAATCAGCGGTTCATCGGCGGGCGGCATCGGATAATGCTGGAGCCGGTTCACACGCACCCATGCAATCTCCTGGCCCTCCTGCGGCGCGATCTCGCCTTCCCAGGTGCGGCAAATGTAAAGCGGCATCAGGAGATGGAAGTCGTCGTAGGCGTGGCTCGCAAAGGTCAGTGGTGCGAGGCAGGCGCGGCACAGCTCGATATCGAGTTCCTCCTTCAATTCGCGAACGAGCGCATCCTCGGGGCTCTCGCCCGGATCGAGCTTGCCGCCGGGAAATTCCCACAAGCCTGCGAGCTGCTTGCCTTCAGGGCGCTTGGAGATGAGCACGCGATTGGCATCGTCGATCAACGCGACGGCGACGACGATGCGGACGGCGGTAGTCATGATGCGCGATTTCCGGTCCTGCATCTTAGCGCCGCGTGAGCAGGCTCACGGTCTCGACGAGGTGGGTGAGCCCGCGCTTGGCAAGCCCCGGGTCGCCGGCCAGCGAGTCCTCGCGCTCGACGATCTCGATGTCGAATGCGTCGCCGTAGAGCGTGCCGATCTCACCTTCGGGCACGGCGAAGGGCGGACCCGCCATCTCGTTCTGATCGAAGGCAAGCGATATGAGCAACGTCGGCGTGCCGGAAGGGATGCGGTCGTGCATGAAGCGGGCATATCTTGGCCGCATGTCGGAGGGAAAGGCCACCAGGCTTGCGCGGTCGTAGACAGCGCCGATGCTTTCGAGCACGTCGGCGGGCAGGCCGAAGATGTCGCCGCACCACAGTTCGTAGGGTCCGGCCCGGTGGATGGAGAAGCCGTCGCGGCGCTCGTAGGCGATGGTGTCGTAGCGCGTCGAAGCGAAGAATTCGCCGATGGCCTGCTCCGACAGTTCGACGCCTATGATGCTATGCCCCTGCTCGGCGAGCCAGATCATGTCGAGCGACTTGCCGCAGAGCGGAACGAAGACGCGCGCGTTTGAGGGAATGGTGAGACGCGACCAGAACGTGACGAGCTTGGGGTGCACGCTGTCCCGGTGGAAGCCGATCTCGCCCTTGCGCCAGCGTCGATGCCAGAACTCCTGGTCCATCTGGAATGCTCCCTTGCGGTCGGGTCGCGGCGCTTGTACCGGGCGCTGAGCGGGTCCGAATGCGCGCCGAAGTGGGTCGAAGGCGGGCGTTCAACATCGGCAAGTCTTCAACTGCGATAGTCCGCGTTGATTGAAACGTAGTCGTGGGTAAGGTCGCACGTCCATACCGTCGCCGATCCCTTGCCCACGCCGACGTCGGCACGGATCACGATTTCGCGGTTCTGCATGTATTTGGCGACCGTCTTCTCGTCGTATTCGGGCGCGCGCTCGCCATCCCGTGCCACGCAATGGGGTCCGAACCAGATGGTGAGCTTGTCGCGGTCGGCTGCTTCGCCAGATTTGCCCACCGCCATGACTACGCGCCCCCAGTTGGGGTCCTGGCCGGCAATAGCAGCTTTGAGAATGGGGGAGTTGGCGCAGGCCCGCGCTATCGTCCGTGCCGCCCTGAAATCTTCCGCGCCCGCGATCTCGAACGTCACGAACTTCGAGAGCCCCTCGCCGTCCTTGGCGATCTGGATGGCGAGATCGCGCATGAGGTCGTGCAGTGCAGCGCCGAATGCCGCCAGCCGCTTGTCAGACTTCTTCGTGATGGGTTCCTGGCCGCGATCAGCCGCCTTGCCGGTGGCGAAGACGAGGCAGGTGTCGCTCGTCGACGTATCGCCATCGACCGTCATGCAGTTGAAGGTTGTCTCCACGTGCTGGGACAGCAGTCCCTGCAGCAGCTTCTGCGAGATGGCGGCATCGGTGAAAATGTAACAAAGCATCGTCGCCATGTCGGGTGCGATCATGCCGGCGCCTTTGGTAATGCCGTTGATCGTGACCGTGACGCCGTCGAGCAAGACCTTGCGGGTTGCAACCTTGGGGTAGGTGTCGGTGGTCATGATCGCGCGTGCGGCGGCCTCGAAGCCATTTGCCTTTGCCTTGCGCACGAGACCGTCGAGCAGATGGCTGAACTTGCCGGCATCCAGGGGCTCCCCGATCACGCCAGTGGATGAGACGTAGACCTCGGAGGGCTTGCATTGCGCTGCCGCTGCAGCGGCGGCGATCGTCGTGGAGACCGCCTCGCGCCCCTTCATGCCGGTGAAGGCGTTGGCATTGCCGGAGTTGACGACCAGGATACGCGCCTTGCCGGTCTTCAGGCTTTCCCGGCAGCTCAGCACCGGGGCCGAGCAGGTCTTGGATTGCGTCAGCACGCCCGCGGCGACCGTGCCCCCGTCCATCACCGCCACCATGACGTCGGTGCGGCCCTGGTAGCGGATGCCGGCCTCGGCCGTTGCAAAGCGCACGCCGTCGATCGGCGGCAGCTTGGTGAGCTTCGCCGGGACGAACGGGGAGACGGTAGTGATCTTGCCCATGAATTCGAAGTCCACGTCAGTTGGACGAGGCGGCTAGCCGAAACAGATCGGGCCGCCTTTGGCAAGCGGCCCGAAACGTCGTGGCTTGTGCGGCAGGCAGCGCGGTCGTCTACTTCTTCTCGTCGGGCTTTGCTTCGGCGGGTTTGGCACCGTCGGTCTTCTCGCCTTCGGCCTTTTCCTTCGCCTCAAGTTGCTTCTTGATCATCGCCTCGATCTGCTGGCGCTGGGCAGCGTCCGCATTCTGCTGCTCCTCGACCTCCTTTTTGATCTCCGGGTCGATGTACTCGATCTTGGCGCCAGCGCGGAGTTGAGCAGCAACGGCTTGCGCGCGCTGGTGCAGCATGGAGGCAAGGATGCGGTCCTTGACCTCATCGAACGTCGGCGGCGGCTTCTGCCGGCGATCCTCGAGTTTGATCAGGTGCCAGCCGAACTGGCTCTTGACCGGGTTGGAGACCTGGCCCTTCTGCAGCGCGAAGGCCGCCTGCTCGAAGGCCGGCACCATCTGGCCGGTGGTGAAATAGCCGAGCATGCCACCGTCGTCCTTCGTGCCGGGGTCCTTCGACGCCTCCTTGGCGAGCGCCGCAAAGTCCGCCCCGCCCTCGATCTTGGCCTTCAGCGCCTTCGCCTCGTCCTCGGTCTCGACGAGGATGTGACGCGCCTGCACCTCCTCGCGCGGCTTCAGCGCCTTCACCTGATCGTCGTAGAAAGTCTTGGCGGCAGCTTCCGAGACGGAGTGATTGATCTGCTTCTCGAAATAGGCGTCGCGAAGGGCCCGGCTGCGCCAGTACTTCATGCGGTTGTCGAACGCTTCGCCCTGGCCGAGGTTGGCGCCTTCGGCCGCCTGCGCGAACAGGTTGTTCTCGATCAGAAATTCGACGAGCACCCGCCGTTTCGTACCATCCGGCAGGTTGCCCAGGTCGCGGCCGATCTCGTCTTCGGCGAGCTTGAGATCGGATTCCATGATCGACTTGCCGTCGAGGGTCGCGACGACCTTGTCCTCGGCCCACGCCGGGCCGGCGGTTAGGCACGCGGCGACACCAAGCGCAGCAAGGCTTCGGGCAAGCGATTTCAGGTCAGTTCTCACGGATGGGTCCACCTTGGCTGTTGTCCCGCGCGGCCCGCGGTTCGGGGGAGAATCAGGCTTTCGACGCGCCACCGCCGCCCGGCGTCAATTGACGTGACCGGGTGCGGGTTTCCGGGCGAGATCGATAGACGCCGGCGGTCAAGCTGCCAAGTTAAGTTTTCGAGAGGCCAAGGCCGAGCAGAGGTATCTCTGGGACCCGTGAAGGCCGGTTCCGCCGGGGCACGCAATTTGCTCCGCATGCTGTTGGATCATGCCTCCAGTGGCCAAAATCACGCCTCCGGTGGCTACCGGGTCGGTCACATTGACAAGCGGGGTACCCGATCCTTATGTCTCGGGCCGAGCCGTCGGAGACGTTTTTCCGCGCGTTTCGCGTCTGCCGCGAGGTGCGCGCGTGGGGGCGTGTCCGCTGGCTCGTGCCGTCTCGGCGGTGGTGAGCCGGCCGGTCCACCCCCAATTTCCCGTCCGCAAGTGTCGCATCGAGGCGGCTCGCTGTGCGACTGCCACCAGACTTTGAGGAATTCGTCCATGTTGTCCATCGGCTCGCTCGCCTCGAAGATCTTCGGCTCGTCGAATGATCGGCGGGTGAAGGGCTTCCGGCCGAAGGTCGAGGCCATCAACGCCCTGGAGCCGGAGCTGGCGGCCCTGTCCGATGCGGACCTAAGGGCGCGGACCGAGGCTTTCCGCGCCGAGTTCGCGGCAGGCAAGGACCTCGACGACCTGCTGGTGCCGGCATTCGCAACCGTTCGCGAGGCAGCCAAGCGCGCGCTGGGGCAGCGCCATTTCGACGTGCAGATGATCGGCGGAATGGTGCTCCACGAGGGCAACATCGCTGAGATGAAGACTGGCGAAGGCAAGACGTTGGTCGCGACGCTTGCCGTCTACCTCAACGCCATCGCCGGTCAGGGCGTGCATGTCGTCACCGTCAACGACTACCTCGCCAAGCGCGACGCCGAGTGGATGGGCCGGGTCTACAAGTTCCTGGGCCTCACCGTCGGCGTCATCGTCCACGGCCTCGACGACGAGCAGCGCAAGGAGCAGTACGCCTGCGACGTCACCTACGCGACCAACAACGAACTGGGCTTCGACTATTTGCGCGATAACATGAAGATGTCGCGGTCGGAGATGGTGCAGCGCGGACATTTCTTCGCCATCGTCGACGAGGTGGATTCCATCCTGGTCGACGAGGCGCGAACGCCGCTCATCATCTCGGGCCCGGTAGAGGACCGCGCGGAGCTGTATGTTGCCATCGACGGGTTTATCCCGAAGCTAGGCCCTGAGGACTTCGAACTCGACGAGAAGCAGCGGCAGGTGTCGCTCACCGAGACCGGCAACGAGCGCATCGAGGAATTGCTTGGCGCAGCGGGCATGCTGAAGGGCTCGCTCTACGACATCGAGAACGTGACCGTCGTCCATCACGTCAACCAGGCGCTCAAGGCGCACAAGCTGTTCCAGAAGGACAAGGACTACATCGTCAAGGGCGGCGAAGTCGTCATTATCGACGAGTTCACCGGCCGCATGATGCCGGGCCGGCGTTATTCGGAAGGCTTGCATCAGGCGCTCGAAGCGAAGGAGCGCGTCGCCATTCAGCCAGAGAACCAGACGCTCGCCTCGATCACCTTCCAGAACTACTTCCGCCTCTACGACAAGCTCGCCGGCATGACCGGCACGGCTGCCACCGAGGCCAGCGAGTTCATGGACATCTACGGTCTCGACGTCGTCGAGATCCCGACCAACCGGCCGATCTCGCGCGCCGACGACGACGACGAGGTCTATCGCACGCAGAAGGAGAAGCTCGACGCCATCGTCATGTCGATCGCGGACTGTCAGCGCCGCGGACAGCCACTTCTGGTGGGTACGGTGTCGATCGAGAAGTCCGAGCAGCTTTCAGCGCTGCTGTCCGACAAGAAGCACATCGCCGATCTGTCGAGCCGTCTCAAGGTGCAGGCCGACGAGATGAAGAGCGAGCGGGAGCGCGAGTTCAAGGAGTATCTTCTCGATATCGCGGAGCATCTGTCCGAGCTCGCCCGCAAGGCCAAGGGTGGCGCGCCGCCTATCCCGCATCAGGTGCTTAACGCTCGCTACCACGAGCAGGAGGCGCACATCATCGCCCAGGCGGGCGTACCCGGCGCCGTCACGATCGCCACCAACATGGCCGGCCGCGGAACCGACATCCAGCTCGGTGGCAACGTAGAGTTCCTCCTGCGGGACTGGGTCGCCGATCAGCACGGGCAGGGCCGCGATCCCTCGGACCAGGAGATCGAGCGCAAGCGCAAGGACATCGCCGCCGACGTCGAGGCTAAGAAGAAGACGGCTCTGGAATCGGGCGGCCTCTATGTGCTCGCCACCGAGAGGCATGAGAGCCGTCGCATCGACAATCAGCTGCGTGGCCGCTCCGGCCGCCAGGGCGATCCGGGCCGATCCAAGTTCTACCTCGCCATGGACGACGACCTGATGCGCATCTTCGGCTCGGAGCGCATGGACAAGGTGGCGCGCACCGTCGGCCTCAAGGAAGGCGAGGCCATCGCCCACCGCTGGATGAACAAGTCGCTGGAGACCGCGCAGAAGAAGGTCGAGGCGCGCAACTTCGACATCCGCAAGCAGATCCTGAAGTACGACGACGTGATGAATGACCAGCGCAAGGTCATCTTCGAGCAGCGCATCGACTTCATGGGCCAGGAGGACGTGTCGGAGACGGTGCGCGACATGCGCCACGAGGTCGTGCGCGAGCTGGTCACCCGGCACATTCCCGAGAAGGCTTACGCCGAGCAATGGGATGCCGCGGGCCTCAAGGAGGCGGTGCAAGGCATCTTCGGCCTAGATCTGCCGGTGACGGAGTGGGCCGAGGAAGAAGGCATCGCCGACCAGGAGATCGAGGAGCGTCTGTACAAGGCGGTGGACCAGCGCGCCGAGGAGAAGGCGACAGAGATCGGCCCCGAACTGTACAAAGAGATCGAGAAGATGGTCCTGCTGCAGACGCTCGACCATCTCTGGCGCGAACATCTGGTTACGCTTGAGCACCTGCGTCAGGTGATTGGCTTCCGCGCCTACGGTCAGCGCGATCCGCTCAACGAGTACAAGAGTGAGGCCTTCACCCTGTTCCAGAGCATGCTCGACAGGCTGCGTGAGGCCGTCACGGGACAGCTCATGCACGTCGAGCTGACACCGCAGGATAACGAGATGGGCGGCGCCCGCTTCCTGGAGGCGCACGAGCTGCCGCAGATGGAAGCCCACCACATCGATCCGACCACCGGTCTCGACGAGTTCGCGATGGCCGAAGCCGCGCTTCAGGGCGGCAGCGGTCTCGGCTCCAGCCGCGAGCCGGAGCGCCGGCAGCCGCTGCAGACGAGGCGCGGCGTGGGCGATGTGGATCCGGCCGATCCCGCGACCTGGGGCAAAGTCTCGCGCAACGCGGTATGTCCGTGCGGGTCGGGCAAGAAGTACAAGCACTGCCACGGTCGTCACGACTAGAGCCGGATCGTCCGAGATGGAAGCGTTCGAAGCACCATCGCGGCGCGAGGCGGCTCAAATGCGGCAGGAGGAGCGGAGCGCGGAGTAGGCTCGGCGAGCAGGGACTTTCCGGAATGCGAATCCTGGGCCTCGTCGGGGCCACTCACGATAGCGGCATCGCGCTGCTCGAAGACGGCGTGCCGGCGCTGGTTCTCGAGGAAGAACGCCTCAACCGGGAGAAGCGCACGCGCGCATTCCCGACGAACGCGCTGCAGGCCGCGCTGGGCCATGATCTGGGCGGTCTCGGCGATATCGATGTCATCACGACACCTTGGAACATCGCACGGCTGCGGCGCAGCTTCGCCACTGCCATCCTGCGCGGGCTACCCGGCAGCCTGTTGCTCGTACTGGAGTCCTCGCACACGCCGCAGCGCAACGAGATCGTGCTGCTCAACTCCTATATTCGACGGCGGCTGAAGCGTCTCTCACGCACCGCGGTGCTGCCGCCGATCGTCAACGTCGGGCACCATGACGCGCACGCGGCCGTCTTCTTCGTCTCGCCGTTTGAAGAGGCAACCGTTCTGGTCATGGACGGCTTCGGCGACGACGCCGCCTCCAGCGTATACACCGGCGGTCCGCACGGTCTTGAACGCCAGTGGCACACGGGGTTCTTCAACTCGCTCGGCATCGTCTACATGTTCGTGACCGAGTACCTGGGCTTCGCCGGCTTTTCGGACGAGGGCAAGGTGATGGCGCTCGCCGCCTACGGCGACGACAGCGTCGTTGATCGCTTCCGCTCGGTGATCGGTCTGCTGCCCGACGGTGGCTACCAGGTGGACATGTCTTACTTCGACTATCCACGGTACGGCGAGCTGAAGCCGTTGAAGCGCAAGTTCATCGAGACGTTCGGGCCGCCACGCAAACGAGGCGAGCCGCTGGAGGATCGTCACCGCGCCGTTGCGCGCGCCCTGCAGGTGGTGACGGAAGAGGCCGTGCTGCACATGGCGCGCGCATTGAGGAAGCGCTTTCCCTCGCGCAATCTGATCCTTTCGGGCGGTGTTGCGCTCAACTGCGTCGCCAATGCGCGGGTGCTGGGTGAGAGCGGCTATGATCGGGTCTGGGTCCCGCCCTGCGCATCCGACACGGGAGCGCCGCTGGGGAGCACGCTGTGGCACGAGCACCAGACGCTCGCCCGTCCGCGCCGCATGGAGCTCATTCATCCCTTTTATGGACTTCGCTATTCCGACCAGGAGATCGAGCAGGCCCTGGCCGCAGTGGGTCTAGGCTCTGAGCGCATCGAGACAGGCGAACTCATACGGCGGGTCGCGCGCGATATCAGCGAAGGCAAGGTGGTGGGCTGGTTCCAGGACCGCTTCGAGATGGGACCGCGGGCGTTGGGTAACCGCTCCATTCTCGCCGACCCGCGGCGGCCCAACATGCGCCAGATCATCAATTCCAAGATCAAGCATCGCGAAAGCTTCAGGCCGTTCGCTCCCGCGGTGCTGGAGGAACGGGCGGCGGAGTTCTTCGAGCTGTCGCAGCCCGATCCCTTCATGACGATGGCGCCGCGCGTGCGTGCCGATCACATCGCCACAATCCCGTCGGCCGTGCACGTCGACGGTACCGGCCGCATTCAGACCGTGTCGCGCGCCGCCAACGAGCGCTACTACGATCTCATCAAGGCGTTCGGCGACATCACGGGTGTTCCGGTGCTCATCAATACGAGCTTCAACCGGCACGAGCCGATCGTGGCGCGGCCCGAGGAGGCCATTTCCTGCTACCTGCGCACGGGCATGGACGTGCTGGTGCTCGGCAACCACTATGTAACGCAGCGCTCGCCGGCGCAGTCGCAGGAAGCCGAGACAACATTCAAGGAAGGCAGCACGGCCGGGTGGTCGGCGGCACGGCGAACGCTCGTGGCGGCGATAGGCGGCTGACGCACCGGTTCATCGGGGCGCCGCGCCGTCCGGCGCGAGTGCGGGCTGGCTGAACCTCAGTGCAGCTTGCGCCGAGGCGGGGTCTCGTTTCCTGGTGCACCCGGTTCCGGATCGGAAGACGACGTGTGACGCGAGCCATCGCGTGAAGCCTCTGTGTTGCCGACAGGTGCAGAGGCTTCCTGAGAGCCGGCGTTGCGAGCGCCGTTGCCGCCATTGCCACGGTTTCGCTGTGGTGTGCCGCCTTGTGATTGGCCGTGCTCGTCGTCTGGAGCCTTGCCGCCGTCGCCGCCGTGTGCCTTGCCGCCATGCGACGACAGGCGATCGGACAGAGCCAGCAGCACGCTGGAGACGACGAATACAACGTGCACGATCACGAGCCACATCAGGTCGCGATCGGACACCTTGTCGATTGCCATGAATTGCTTGAGCAGCTGGATCGCCGAAATGGCGACGATCGAGGACAGCAGCTTCAGCTTGAGGCCGCTGAAGTCGATCTTGCCCATCCATTCCGGCCAGTCCTTGTGACTGCCGTGATCGATACGCGAGACGAAGTTCTCGTAGCCCGAGAAGATTACGATGACGAGCAGCGAGCCGGTGAGCGCCAGATCGACGAGCGCCAGCACGCCCAGGATCACCTCGCTCTCGGTCGCGGTGAATGCATGCAATGCGATGTGGCCGAGTTCGGCCAGAAACTTGATGAGCAGGACGATGATCGACAGCGCGAGCCCAAGATAGAACGGTGCCAGCAGCCATCGGCTCGAGAACAGCACAGTTTCGAGCTGTACTTCTAGGCGCCTGAGCAGAGGGCTCGGATCGTTCATGCGTCCTGTTCCATTGCTGTGCGTTGAGGGCCCGCGGATACAGTCGAGGTATCGGGCCGGGCCGCGCGTCTATGCCACGGGCGCTAAGCCGCGGGCAAGCGGCGGCGCGATCGGTGGTGCCTGCCGCAAAGAGTACCGCGCATCGTGTGGTTCGTGGGGCGACGCTGGAAAGGCCGCGTTCAGCGAGTGGCCGAATGCGAACCGCGGCGTTTCGCGCGGGCGGCCGTCACGGTCGCCCGGTCTGCCCGCCTCTCCGCCAGCGCAATGTGCTTGCGGCAGCTGGCGCGGCTAGTGTTGCATTTGTACGGAGATGATCTGGGCGCTAGACCTGTCGCCAGCTTTAGATTGCGCCTGCGAGCGGGAGGCAGCCTCGCGTTGGCGGCCACGAGTCGGGCGAGTTCCGACATGGCGACGCGATAGCGAGCGAATGCCGCGGCGAGATGCGGGGGAACCAGCGTCTCCGCTTCCCTCCACGCCAGCGTCGGCGTCTTGTGGTTGACGAGCCTCAGCTGCGGATGGCTGCGGGCAAGCAAGGCGAATTCCTCCAAGTCCCGCATGGCGGCGAGCGAACCGCCGCACACCCCTAAAGGGCCCGGTTCCCCCACCTCCCCGGGGGTGCCGCTCTCGAAAACGTAGCGGCCGTCGCACACGCTAACGCGTGGCGGAATGCGTGATTGCTCGAAGGCGTCGTAGCCTTCCTGCAGGTTGCGCCAGAACAGCGCCCAGTCATGCTTGGAATTCTTGGAGAGGTTCGCTTCCGTCATGCGGAAGGGGAAGACGTGCACGGGCACGTGCGCCTGTCCCCGGCGGATTGCGGCATTGGTGAGCTGGTAGATCTCAGCGATCACCGGGTCGGTCATGGCAAAGCAGCCGACCGAGGAGCAGCCGCCGTGCATGAGGATGTAGGAGCCGGTGCGAGCGAGCGAGCGGTCGTACGCGTTCGGGAACCCGAGGTTGAGTGACCGCGGCCAGCGGCCGATCCGGTGAAGCTGGCGATAGGTGACCGTGTAGAAGCCCTCGGGCGTCTGCTTGTCGCCTTCGGCGAGCTTTGGTCCGAGCGAGCCTGACCAGTTGCAGACCGGGTAGGTGGCGAACAGCTCGTAGCGCTCGCCCCGTTGCAACCAGACTTCGACCTCCGACTCCGACTTGAAGACGCGCATGAGCATCGGGCTGCCAAGTGCCATGCCCTTGTCGCGCAAACGCGCTTCGAGGTTTGTCAGGTCTGGTGTGCCGGGGAGGGCAGCGCCGTCGTCATTGTAGCGCCGTTGGTTCTCGATCCGCTCGGGCGCTGCGTCCTTGAGTTCGATGGTGACGGCGCTCGCGGGCACCATCGACATGATGAGCAGGGACAGGCTCAAGCCCACGCGACGCATCGGCATCACGACGCGAAGCTGGCGATCACCCGATGTTGTTCCCACGCTCGACATGCAGACCTTCACTCGATTGGACGCCGTCTGATCGGAGCAGGTTAGCAGGCTTTTGCGGGCCGATACCATTCCTGCGACTGGAAAAAATGCCATTCATCCACCGCAGATCGCACTTGTGGTTGGCGACGGACCGTCGCCCGTCTCAGGCGTCGCCGTCGGCGCAGCGGGCCAGCAGCGGGGTACTGCCGTCGGATCCGGGCAGTCCGGGCTCGGCGACATAGCTGCCCCGGCACATCCGCACCAGTGGCGGCGTTCGCGTGCTCTCGAACAGGTCGTGGCCGCTCTTCAGTGAGGACCAGAAGTTGTGCTGTGGACTCTGAGAAGCCGCGCCGAGGTTTTCCTCCGTCATCCGGAAGGGAAAGGCCTGCACCTGGAAGCGCGACTGGCCGCCTTCGAGCGCCGCGGTAACGATGCGCCAGATCTCGTCGATGACGCTATCGGTCATCGCGTAGCAACCGACCGATCCGCAGCCACCGTGAACCATGAGAAACGATCCGGTCCGGCCGTGGGCGCGGTCGAACTGATTGGGGAATCCCAGGTTGAACGAGCGATGCCAGCGGCTGTTGGGATTCAGCGACTGCGACGAAACCCAATAGAAGCCCTCGGGTGCCTGATAATCGCCGGTCTTGAGCTTGGGGCCGAGCCGGCCGGACCAGCGGCAGATCGGATACGTGGCCAAATGGCGGAAGCCTTCGGCGCCCTGCATCCAGATCTCTAACTCGAATTCGCGCTTGAAGATGCGCATGAAGATCGGCTGGCCGAGTTTCAAGCCCCTGTCAGCCAGTCTTGCATCGAGCTTGTCGAGCGCCGGCGTTCCTGGAAGCGGCATGCCAAATCCGAAGAAGGTGACACGCTTGAGCCGCTCGAGGGCGAGCCCGCGTTCGGTGCCGACCGGCGCGAACACCGCCCAGTTCGAGGTGAGCGCGATCACAGCACCGGCGCCCAGCACTACGAGGAGCGCGACCAAACCGAGCAGAGGCCGGCGAAAGCGGGACGCTTCTGGCGACGATGCTGGCATTGCCTTCCCGTTGCGCTACGCGGACCGATCGCGAGCCGCGCGCGAGATCAGCGGGCGAAACCCAGGGCCGTTCCACCGGACTTGGCCCCCAGGCCATACCGGCTCAGGAACGAGCCGATCGGATCGTTGCGCGACGGCTCCTCGGGCGCGGCAGCGATGGCGGTGCCTTCAACGCTGTCCCCACCCCACGGCTCGCCTTCGGGCGCATGGATGCTCTCGGCTGTGCGCATCTTGGGTCCGGGCATGGTGATGCGCTCGGCTGCAATTTGCTGCTCGGTGGGCTTTGGTGTGAACGGCGTCAGCTGCGGCCGCGAGAACGACGGGCAGCGGGAATTGGCATCGAAACGTGAAGATCCGCGCCAGCTGACGTTGACCACATAGCGCCGCTCGCAAACGGCGACCTCGGGGGGAACGCGATAAGTCTCGAAGTGGTCGTAGCCGGCCTTGAGAACTTTCCAGAAGCTGACCCACTTCGACTTCTTGTAGCGCGCCATGTTCTCGGCGGTCATGCGGAACGGGAAGGCGTGCACTTCGATCTGCTGCTGGCCGCCGCGCAGCGCCTCGCGCGCCAGCCCATAGATTTCCTCGATCAGCGCGTCCGTCATCGCATAGCACCCCGCCGAGCTGCACTTGCCGTGCACCATCAGGAAGTCGCCAGACCGCCCGTGCGAGCGGTCGTAGGCATTCGGGTAGCCAAGGTTGAAGGCGACGTGGAACTTGGAGTTCGGATTGAGCTGCTGATTGGTGACGCGATAGAAGCCTTCCGGGGCCTGCTTGTCACCCTGCTGGATCTTCGGGCCGAGGTCGCCCGACCACGTGCAGATCGGATAGGTCTTGAAATGGTAGAAGCGGCCGTCGTCGCGCTGCTTCCAGACTTCGAGCTCCGATTCCTGCTTGAAGATGCGCACATAGATCGGCTGGCGCGCATCCATGCCCTTGTTACCCAGGAGCATGAGCGCATTCTTCGTGAGCGGTTGCTCGGCCGGAGGAATTTCGGGAGCGGAGCTGCAGGCGGCAACCGCCAAGGCAGCACAAATGGCGAGCGCGCGAGCCATCGCTCGCCGCACACGCGGAGTGGTCATGCCAGCAAATCGACTCATACGCAGTGCCCCTGGCGCACGTCGATCATCTTCCCTCACCATGTCTTAACACAAGGTTAAGGTTAAATCAGTCCCCCGGCAGTGCGCTCCCGTGGCACTGCCTCGACGCTGGACATATCCACGAGAAATACGGCGGACTGACGGCACGCAGTATAATATCTGCGAGCATATTCAACGCTTTGGGGTCTGGGCGCCGCCGTCGCCGCGGCCCATTGGCCGCTATTGCATCTGACGTCCGATGCGCAAAAAGCGGTCGTGGCGATGGGTCCGCAGCGCCTCGGGGCTCATGCCGTCGAACTCTGCCAGCGCTTTCTCGATGGTCTCGCCGACCAGACGGATCATACGCCGGACATCGCGATGGGCACCGCCCACGGGCTCCGGGACGATCTGGTCGATCACGCTCAGGCCGATGAGGTCCTGAGCCGTGATCTTCATGGACGTCGCCGCCTCCTCCTTCTTGGCGCTGTCGCGCCAGATGATCGATGCGGCACCCTCCGGCGAGATGACCGAGTAGATGGCGTGCTCCAGCATGAGGATCTTGTTCGCGGTCGCGATGGCGACAGCGCCGCCCGAGCCGCCCTCACCGATGATGAGCGAAACGATGGGCACGCCGATCTTGAGGCAGCAGTCGGTGGAGCGCGCGATGGCCTCGGCCTGTCCGCGTTCCTCGGCAGCGACACCCGGATAGGCGCCGGCCGTATCGACCAGTGTGATGACCGGCAGCCCGAAGCGATCGGCCATCTCCATCAGGCGCACGGCCTTGCGATAGCCCTCGGGATTGGCCATTCCGAAGTTGTGCTTGATGCGGCTCTGGGTGTCGGAGCCCTTTTCGTTGCCGATCACCATGACGGACCGGCCACGGAACGTGCCCAGGCCACCGACGATGGCTGCGTCCTCGCCGAAGTAGCGGTCACCCGCGAGCGGCGTGAAATCCTCGATGAGCTCACGGATGTAGTCGAGGCAATGCGGCCGTTCGGGGTGCCGGGCGACCAGCGTCTTCTGCCACGGTGTCAGGCTCGCGTAGGTGTCGACGAGGGCCGTCTCGGCCTTCTCCTCCAGCGTCTTGATCTCCTCGGTGATCGAGACGCCACCTTCGCTCACCGCCATCGTTTTGAGCTCGTTGACCTTGGCTTCGAGCTCGGCGATCGGCTTCTCGAAATCGAGATAGAAGCGGACGGGGACTTTCTGTTCCAACAGCGACTGCCTTCTGTGGAGCGACCGGCGCCGCAACAGGCTATGGCGCCTCGAGCAGGGGGTACCGCCTACGCGGCGCGCAACGCCCGGATTCGGCCCGGACAATCGCGCGCCGCACGCGCGGAAGTCAAGGCGACCTTGGGGGTGTTGTGAACAGCGGGAGCGCGGCTCAATCGCCGGTATCGGGCCCCTCGTGCGCCAGCGGGTGGTGCTCGTTGACGAGCCGCTTCAGGCGTTCTTCCAGCACGTGGGTGTAGATCTCGGTGGTCGAAATGTCGGCATGGCCGAGCAACTGCTGGACGGCGCGAAGGTCCGCGCCGCGATCCAGCAGATGGCTGGCGAAGGCGTGGCGCAGCACGTGCGGGCTCACGCGCCGAGGATCGATGCCGCAGGCTTCGGCCAGTGCCTTGAGATCGAGCGCGAACTGCTGGCGGGTGAGGTGGCCTTCCACGCCGTTGGAAGGAAACAGCCAGCGCGTGCTCAGGGCGGGTGCCAGTCCCTCGCCACCGTCGTTCAGGAGCCCCAGGTAGGCGTCAAGCGCAGCCATTGCCGGGGTGTTCAGCGGCACCATGCGCTCGCGGCCCCCCTTGCCGCGGATCACAAGCGTGCGCCGGTCACCGGCCAGCACGCGTCGCTCCAGGCCGACCAGTTCGGAGACGCGCATCCCGGTGGCGTAGATGACCTCGATCAGGCAATGCAGGCGCACAGCGCGCAGCCGGTCGCGGCCGGAGCTGCCCGCGATGCCTGCGCGCGCCGTCTCGATCAGCCTGTCGACCTCGGCCACCGATAACGTCTTGGGCAGGCTGCGGCCCTGCTTGGGGCCCGCGATGCCGTCGATCGGGCTTTCCTCGATCAGGCCGTCGCTGACCAGGAACTTGTAGAGTTGGCGCAGGGCAGAGAGTTTGCGGGCGCGCGAGGCGGGCGTCAGGCCGTCCGAGGCCAGGGAGGCGAGATAGGCCGTCACATCGGCGTTGCTTGCCTGCTCGATGCGCGTGATGCCGCGCCGGGTGAGATGACTGGCGAAATCGTCGAGGTCGCGGCGATAGGCATCGAGCGTGTTGCGTGCCGCGCCGCGTTCGACGTCCAGCATTGCAAGGAACTGGGCGATCGGATCTGGGCAATCGGACGGGTCGGCCCCGTGCTCCGTTGCGGCTTTGCTCTCAGGGGGCGGCTGGCTCCGCATGGGGTTGCCCTCGTCAACGCCACGTCGCACGGGGCCAGGCGCCGAGCAGCGCCTCCAGCCCCATCCTGCGCGCGTCGGGCTCGAGGCCCGCGCGTTTCAGCGCGCGGATGGCATCGCCAAGGGCGATCATGTTGGCCCCCTCGGCGCCATCGGGACCGAGCGTCTGCATGACGAGCAGAACGGTGCGCCCGAAGGCACGGTCCTTCGCGGCCGCCTGGAGGCGCGACAGCACACCCGTTTCGGGCAGATGACCACCCGTCGGCTGCGGCGTGCGGCTTGCCTGCTCCCAGAGCGGAATGGGCACCTGATAGGCCAGCGCATCGAGCACGGTGGCGAGCCTGTGCAGCAGGTCGGGCGGAAAGCGCCCGGAAACCGCCTGCCGCTCGACATCGGAGAGTGCGCCGCCGCGCGGCTCGGGGTAGGCTGGATCGCCGATGTCGGCCAGCGCCATCCAGTGTGACAGGCCGGAGTTGCCACCGTCGAGGCTCGCCGCGAACCTGATCCAGCGGCGCGCGTCCGCAAAGTTGCCGGCGGCGAGGTAGGATTCGATTGCCGTCTCCGCGAACCAGCCGATCTCGGGCACCGGCCCCACGCCGTCGCACAGCGTGGCGGCGAGCACGAGTGCGGGGCCGTAAAGGCCGGCGGCTCGGGCGCTGTCGAGCAGCGAGCGGATCAGACGGACACGTTTGAACGGGGTCCGCTCCGCCACGGCGTGCGCATAGAGCAGGGCGCGGCGGGCGGCAGGATCTGGCCCTTGCCTGGAGGCGGCGGCGGCGTCCGAAAGCACGGCGGACGTCTCGGGTCGTGCTGCCAATTCCCGGTACAGGGCGCCAAGTGCCGCCGGATCGATGACGTTCAGCCGTGCCGCCGCCTCGGCGGCCTGCAGGCGCAGCTGGGGTGCGGCGGCCGGGTCGGCGCCGATCGTGGCCAGCAGGGCCGGCGAAGCTGAGCGCACGAGGAGATCTGCGGGCGGCAGAGCGCCGGTCAGCTCCAGGATGCGATAGTCGACGAGGCCGAGGCGCGTTTCCTTGTTCGGTTGCTCGGGCTTGGCGCCGAGCGCGATGGCGTCGAGCGCTGCAAGGCCTGTCGAGGACAGGGCCCCATGTTCGCGCGCCAAACCGGCCATCAAACCCGCCTGCGCGGCGTTGCCGTCGGCCGCCGAGCAGTAGCCCGCGATCAGCATGGCCTCGGCCCGCAGGGCCCTTGGCACATCGCGGGTCACGCCGGAAAGGCGTCGGGCGATGGCGCAGCCCGATGTTCGACGGCCCATGCCGATCTCGCTGCGGGCCGCCAGAACAGCGACCAGCGCGGTCTGCTCGCCGGCGTGACGCTGCGATACGTGCCGGGTGATTTCGCCGATCAGCCCGGAGCGGTAGAGCGCCTCCATGCGCAGGGCCTCGAAGGCCTCGTTGCCGCCAGCTCCGGGCGTTGCGACATCGGCCGAGACGAGCCGTCGCCAGAGGTTGTGCAGTGCCGGCGATCGCGGCGGAATGGTGAGCGCGGATAGCAGACGCTCGATCTCGTCGAGGCCAATGCCCGCCCAAAGCTCGTGTGGCAGGCTCGAACCGTCGCCGGCCATGACCGGCGCGAGCTCGCCGCGTTCGATGTTACCCGGTGCGGGCGACGACTCACCCGTCGGGGCAGCCTGATAGCCGATTTGCGCGTCCCCAGGATGCTGCGGGGGCGGGCTGTTTCGCCCTGGCCAGCCCCGTATGTCGTTGGCGGAGCGGCGGCGATCCGCCCCGGGCCGGTAGACATCGGTGTCGGAAGCCGGATTGCGGCTGGACCAACCGTCGGGGGCGCCGGCGCGCTGGTCGTAGGCGGAGGCAGGTGCCGGCATGAGCGCAAGGACCGCGGACACTGCCAGCAGGCATGGGGCCGCGCGGCGCACGAGGCGATCGAGCGAATCCATGGCTATGGAGAGCGTGCGGTGCCGATGGCGCGACATGATCTGGCCCACCCGTGCAGGGGCTGCTACTCGCGGCGGATCTTTATGCCGTGGACGGGATCCGTGACGATCGTCTGAGGCGGCTCGAAGTAGACGGCCAGCACGTAGAGACCGCCATACAGGCTCGCCACCATCAGCCCGGTGAGAAAGAGGAACCGGAAAAGACTAGGCATTTTGGATCGACCACTCCCTGCTGCTATGTGTCGACCGGCAATGGCGCCATTATGGCCTCAATCGGCCGCGCGTGCCAAAGGACGAGGACGCTGCAACATGACAACCGCCCGCACGCCGCGCGTCAGGCTTCCCCAGGGCGATTCCGGGCGTTCCGCTGCGCCGAGGCCTAGCATGCTCGTTCGATCGAAAGCTCTGCCATGATTCGCTTCGGACTTGGTCGCCGGAAGGCCGCGGCCGACACGCAACGCATCACGGCTATCGTCGAGCGGCTCGGCACGCGGTCAGTCGTCATGATCGGCCTCATGGGCTGTGGCAAATCCGCTATCGGACGACGGTTGGCGACGCGGCTGTCGCTGCCATTCGTGGATGCGGACGAGGAGATTGAGAAGGCGGCGCGGCAGAGCATCTCCGAAATTTTCGCCGAGCACGGCGAACCGTTCTTCCGAGAGCGCGAGCGCATGGTGATCGAGCGGCTGCTCGCCGGTGGACCGCAGGTGTTAGCGACCGGTGGTGGCGCCTTCATGAACGAGGCCACGCGTGCCGCCATCCGCACCTCGGGTGTCTCGGTGTGGCTCAAGGCCGAACTCGGCGTGCTCATGCGCCGTGTGCTCAAACGCAATACGCGACCGCTATTGAAGACCGCCGACCCGGAAGCGGTTATGCGCAAGCTCATGGACGAGCGCTATCCCGTCTACGAGCAGGCTGACATCACCGTGGAAAGCCGTGAGGTCCAACACGACGTGATCGTCGAGGAGATCGTCCGTCAACTTGACGGCAGCGACGTTCTGGATCGTTCCTGCGCCGTCTGATAGGAGCAGGCGCCTTATCCCGCCGCACCAGAATTCAAGGACCCGCCGCGTCATGCCAACGCTCGTCAACGTTCCCAGCATCGGCAGCCAGCGCGTCGTGCCGGTTCCGCTTCCGGGGCGGGAGTACGATGTCATGATCGGGCCGGGTCTGCTGGCGATGGCCGGCAGGATGGCGGCGCAGCGCTTCGGCAAGGCGCGCTACGGCATCGTGACCGACGAGAATGTGGCGCACTTCCACCTGGCGGCGCTGGAAAGGAGCCTTAACGAGGAAGGGCGCCTTCTCGGATCGGTGGTGCTTCCGGCTGGCGAACCGACCAAGTGCTTCGGCCAGCTTGCGCCGCTGAGCGAGCGGCTCCTCGAGATGGGGCTCGAGCGCGGCGATCTCGTCGTTGCGTTCGGTGGCGGCGTCATCGGCGACCTTGCAGGGTTCGCCGCCTCGATCCTGCGACGCGGCGTGCGCTTCATCCAGATTCCAACGTCCCTGCTCGCTCAAGTCGACAGTTCCGTCGGCGGCAAGACCGGCATCAACACGCCGCAGGGCAAGAATCTCATCGGCACGTTCCATCAGCCGAGCCTAGTGCTTGCCGACACCGACGTTCTGTCCACGCTGCCGGCGCGCGAGATGCGGGCCGGCTATGCGGAGGTCGCCAAGTACGGGCTGCTCGGTGATGCGCATTTCTTCCAGTGGCTCGAACAGTCCTGGCGCGGCGTGTTCGGCAACGACGTCTCGTCGCTGATCCGCGCCATCGAGACGAGCGTCAAGGCGAAGTCCGATATCGTCGTGCGCGACGAAACGGAGTCGGGGGACCGTGCGCTGCTCAACCTGGGCCATACCTTCGGTCATGCGCTCGAAGCGTGGACGGGCTACTCGCAGCGGTTGCTGCACGGCGAAGGCGTCGCCATCGGCATGGCCATGGCGTACCGCTTCTCGGAGGAACTGGGCCTGATCGAACCGGGGGCGGCGGGCCGCGTCGCGCGTCACCTGCGGGCCGTGGGTCTGCCGACGCGCATCGCGGATATTCCCGGTGGCCGAGCCGATGCCGATACGCTGCTGCGCCTCATGGGACAGGACAAGAAGGTTCGCGAGGGTCGCCTTGCCTTCATCCTGGTGCGCGCAATCGGCGAGGCGTTCATCTCGCGCGACGTGCCCACAGACCGGGTCAAGGCGTTCCTTGAGAGGGAGATCGCCCTGCCGGCCAGCGCGTAGGGCGGGTCACCAACCAGAGCCCGAGACGATTCAACTTCCGGTGAACCTGCTCTAGGATGCGCTGCCAAGGCTTCCGGCCACGGCCGTTCACCGCAGAACACGTCCAACCCAGAAACACGAGCGCCATGCCGACCGAGATACTCCTGACGACGCTGTCGATCCTCGTCCTCTTGCTGCTGTCGGCGTTCTTCTCGGGCTCCGAGACGGCGCTTACCGCCGCATCGCGGGCCCGCATGCATGCGCTGGAGAACGAAGGCAACGAGAAGGCGCGCCGTGTGAATGCTCTGCTCACCGAGCCCGAGCGCCTCATCGGAACAATTCTGCTGGGCAACAACCTCGTCAACATCCTTGCTTCCGCGCTGAGCACGAGCCTGCTGATCGGCCTGTTCGGCGAGGTCGGCGTCGCCTACGCCACGGTCGTCATGACCGTGCTCGTGGTGATCTTCTCGGAGGTGCTGCCCAAGACCTATGCCATCGCCTATCCCGATCGCATCGCGCTTGCGGTCGCGCCGATCATGCGTGTGCTCATCACCCTGCTGCGGCCGGCTGTCTATCTCATCGAGGGCATCGTAGCGCTGTTGCTCAAGCTGACGCCGACCGGCAACGATGATCGCGCCAACATTCTTTCGGCGCACGAGGAGATTCGCGGCACCATCGACCTGCAGAAGAAGGAAGGTGCGGTGGCGCGCCATGACGCCCACATGCTGGGCGGCGTGCTCGACCTGGGTGATCTCAAGGTCGAGGACATCATGATCCATCGCACCAAGATGGAGACGGTGCACGCCGACGATCCGCCGGAGAAGATCGTCGCCGAGGTGTTGAAGACTCAGTATACGCGCATTCCCGTGTGGCGTGACGAGCCCGAGAACATCATCGCCATCCTGCACACCAAGGATCTGCTCTCGGCGCTGGGCAAGGCCGACTGGGATGTGTCGAAGCTCGACATCATGAGCTTTGCCGCCAAACCCTGGTTCGTGCCCGATGCGACGAGCCTGAAGGATCAGCTCAACCAGTTCCTCAAAAAGAAGCAGCAGATGGCGCTCGTCGTCGACGAGTACGGTGAGGTGCAGGGCTTGATCACGCTCGAGGACATCCTCGAGGAGATCGTGGGGCAGATCGCCGACGAGCACGACGTGCACGAGGCTGCCATCCGGCCGCAGGCCGACGGCACGGTAAACGTCGATGGGTCGGTGCCCATTCGCGATCTCAACCGCCATATGGACTGGAAGCTGCCGGACGAGGAGGCCACGACGATCGCGGGCCTCGTCATTCATGAGGCGCAGACCATCCCCGAGCCGGGGCAGACTTTCACCTTTCACGGTTACCGCTTCGAGGTGCTGCGCAAGAGCCGCAACAAGATCACGGCCCTTCGGGTCAAGCCGGTGGGCAAGGAGGCGAGCGCGCCTGACGGTGAATCGCCCACACAACCCGCAGCCGGCTCGGGGACCGCATCGCCGCGTTAAGGCTGAGATAGCTTTTGAGCCCGACGGCGCTCGGATGCCACAATCGGCGTGTTGTGTTGTCGCCCGCGTTGCTGCCCGATGCGGTCCGTCGAACGCGCGAAACGCCGGAGCCCCCGTTCATGCCCAACAGCCATGCCACGCCGCGCTACGACCTCGTAATCGTCGGCGCGTCCTTCGCCGGCCTCGTCGCCGCCAGAACAGCGGCAATGCGTGGCCTGTCGGTTGCGGTGCTGGAGGCCAAGTCGAATGTGGCCGAACGGGTCGCAACCACCGGCATCCTGGTGAAGGAAGCGGCGGAAGAGATCGATATTCCGCACGGGCTGACGCGCCGCGTGCACGGCGTGCGCCTCTATGGTCCCAGTCTCAAATCGACAGACCTGTTCGCACCTGGATATTTCTTCCTCACGACCGATACGGGACGGCTGCTGACCTGGCTCGCAGCCGAGGCGCAGCGGGCAGGCGCACGGCTGCTGCTGGGCACGCGCTTCTCGGGCGCGGAACGGCATGGCGATGCCTTCCGCTTTCAGGGCCTCAACATCGAGGCGCGCTACATTGTGGGTGCGGACGGGGCCCGCTCGAGGGTGGCCCGCGTTTTCGGGCTCGGCGTCAACAGCAGGTTTCTCGTCGGATTGGAGGCCGAGTACGAAGGATTGACACCGTCCGATCCACGCTTCCTGCACTGCTTCCTGGATAGCCGATTGGCACCGGGCTATCTCGCATGGGTCGCTCCCGGGCCGTCGGTGACACAGGTAGGCCTCGCCGTCACCAAGGGCCGCAGGGCCGACCTGCCGGCCTTCCTCGACCACACCCGCCACCTGTTCGACTATGCTGGCGCCCGCGTGGTGGAGCGTCGCGCGGGGCGGATCCCTTCGGGCGGCCTCGTGCGCCCCTGGTCGGCGCCCGGCGTGATGCTGATCGGCGATGCCGCGGGCGTGGTTTCCCCTGCAACCGGGGGCGGTATCCGCTTGGCCTTTCAACTCGGCCGGCGCGCTGCGCATGCCATTGCCGACCATTTGCTGGACTGCGGCCCCGCGCCCGAACGTGTCGTGGCCGCGGCCCTGCCGCGGTTCGGCGTCAAGCTCCTCATGCGTTCCGTGCTCGACCTTGCGCCACCCAATGCGCTTATCGATCTGGCGCTGGCGACACCCGCCATGCGCTGGCTCGCAAGTCACGTCTACTTCCACCGGCGTGGAGCAGGCGGTATGCGCTACGACGAATTCGAGGCGCGTCTTGCGAAGATGAAATCTTTGCCGGAGCGCGCGACGGAAAGCGAAGCCTGTGCGCGTTGAACATGGGGACACCGCTCTTGCGGGGCCCGACGAAGCTGGCGCAGCACGTGAACCGGAGCTGTGAGTCCGGTTCATACGCCGTTCATGATCCTGATCGTTGCATAGAGTTCGTCGCCCTCCTTGCAAGGGGATCGCGCCGCCGCAAGACAGCCGCTGCGCCGGAGAGCGACATCATAGGAAACGCGCGCGTCCGCCGGGCCACGCGGGTCCAGTTTACACTCGGAGGAACGACGCATGAAAGGCATACTGAGAGGCTGCCTCGCCAGCCTCGCGTTCGCGTTCGCGGTACTGTTCACACCAGTGTCGGCGAGTACCGCAACGGCCGCCCCGGCCGCTTCTGTCGTCGACATGATGCGCGCCATCAAGGCAGATTCCGGCACGGTCACCGAGGTGCGCTGGCGCCATCGTGGCTGGCGCTATGGTGGCGTGGGCTATCGTCGCTGGGGTCATCGCCGCTGGCGACCGCGCATCTACCTTGGCTTCCGGCCGTATCACTATCACCGGTACAGCTGCACGGTGCGTCGCTGCTACTGGACGGACTGGGGTCACCGCCGCTGCCGTTGGGTCAATCGCTGCTGGTGATGGCCCGACGCCGCCTTCGCACCCCTGCCACGCCCGTTCCGTAGGATCTGCGGAACGGGCTCTCCTTTTTTTGCAAGGATTTCCGGACGACGCTCAGCCGATCGCCTCGCCGGGGGCGAACGTCTTCAAGGCGAGTGCATGGATTCGCCCCGAGAGTTCGTCGCGCAGAAGGTCGTTGACCATTCGGTGCCGCTCGACGCGCGACTTGCCGGCAAACGCATCCGACACGACGAGGACACGGAAATGGCTTTCGCCGGTGCCCGGTGACGAGCGGTGTCCGGCGTGCAATTCCGACTCGTTGATCACGTCCAGGCGCACGGGCTCCAGTGCTACCATCAGCTTTTCGCGTATCGCCGCTTCAGCAGACATTAAGTCCTCCGCTCCAGGATGTGTGGCCCAAGATGCAGTTCAGCCCTGTGCGGGCATGTCAAGATGCGTCGCGCGCGCCACGGCTCTATCGTTACGCAGCGTGCCGCCTTGTCTAAGCACGCGGCGAACCCCATAATCTGCGGCCCATGAAACTCAACTCGAAATACTTCGACAGCATCCGCGTGGCGCCCCGGCGCGAACGCGAGGCGCGCGAGCGTGTCGATCACCGGCGGCTGCCCGAATGTCAATGGAAGGGGTGCGCCAAGAAGGCCGACCACCGCGCGCCGAAAGGTCGCGGACGGGACGGGGAGTATTTCCACTTCTGCCTCGATCACGTGCGGCAATACAACGCCACGTACAACTATTTCGATGGCATGTCGGACGGTGAAGTGTCGGAGTTCATCAAGGAAGCTGTGACAGGGCACCGGCCGACGTGGCGCATGGGTGGCAACGGCGAGCAGCCGGGCATTGGGCCGCGCCCAGAGCAGGGCGGACACACCGGCCCGGGCGTGCGGGATCCGCATCACCTCATGCGGGAGCGGATGAAGCGCAGCCCGGCACCGGAGCCTGCCTATCGCCGCACTCTGAAGCCGCTGGAAAAGAAAGCGATGGCTGCCCTGGACCTCGGCCCAACCGCGAACAAGGCCGACGTCAAGGCGCGGTTCAAGGCGCTGGTCAAGCTGCATCATCCCGACGCCAACGGCGGCGACCGCCGGTCGGAGGAGAAGTTGCGCGAGATCATCCAAGCCTATAACTATCTCAAACAGGCTGGGCTGGTTTGATCGTTGGCTGGATGCCGCCGCGTCCGGTGACAGGCAGGCTTGCCAGCGCTGCCAAGCACATTCAGCGCAACGACGCTTGAACGCCGGCATCGTCATGCCGGTGCAATCTGAAAGAGACGATGATGCGTGAGCAGGCGCAGTCCGCGGCCAGCAGCAAGGCGGCCCCGGGGCTTCCCGACATGAAGGTTTCGGTGCGGCAGGTCTTCGGCATCGACAGCGATCTGGAGGTTCCGGCCTACGCCAAGGCCGACGAGCACGTGCCCGACCTCGATCCCGACTACCTGTTCAACCGTGACGTGACGCTCGCCATTCTTGCGGGCTTCAAGCACAACCGTCGCGTCATGGTGCAGGGCTATCACGGCACCGGCAAGTCGACGCACATCGAGCAGGTGGCCGCGCGGCTCAACTGGCCGTGCATCCGCGTCAACCTCGACAGCCACGTCAGTCGCGTCGATCTGGTTGGCAAGGACGCGATCGTTCTCAAGGAGGGGCTGCAGGTCACGGAGTTCCGCGAGGGAATTCTTCCCTACTGCCTGCAGTCCAATACCGCGCTCGTGTTCGACGAGTACGACGCCGGCCGGCCCGATGTGATGTTCGTCATTCAGCGCGTGCTGGAGGTGTCGGGCAAGCTCACCCTGCTCGATCAGTCCAAGGTGATCCGCCCGCACCCCGCGTTCCGCCTGTTCGCGACGACCAACACCATTGGCCTTGGCGATACCTCGGGCCTCTACCATGGCACCCAGCAGATCAATCAGGGCCAGATGGACCGCTGGTCAATTGTCGCCACGCTCAACTACCTTCCGCATGACGATGAGGTACGCATCGTGCTGTCTAAGGCGAAGTCGTGGGCGAAGAGCGAGTCCAAGCGCAAGATCGTCTCCAGCATGGTGCGCGTCGCCGACCTGACGCGCCAGTCTTTTATCAACGGCGACATCTCGACGGTCATGAGCCCGCGCACGGTGATGACCTGGGCGGAGAATGCCGAAATCTTCAACGACGTGGGCTTCGCCTTCCGCCTGACGTTCCTCAACAAGTGCGACGAGCTGGAGCGGCCGCTGGTGGCGGAGTTCTATCAGCGCTCGTTCAACGAGGAGCTGCCGGAGAGCACTGCAAACGTGGCACTGAGCTGACGCATCAAGCGCGGTCGGAGACAGGCACGGCAATGTCGAAGGCAAAGCCCGAGCGTGGTGACCTCGCAACCGCATGACTTCGCCCCCCAAACGCAAGGAAGCACCGGCCGAGCCGTTCAAGCGGGCGCTCGAGGTTTGCGTGCGCGCGGTGGCGGGCGACGGAGAGGTGCACGTTTCGTATCAGGCCGGTCGGCCTGAACTCGACGGCAAATCCGTGCGTCTGCCCGAGCCGTCGCGGTCGCCGTCCAAGCGCGAGGTCGCGGTGCTGCGCGGCTGGGCCGACAGTCTCGCTCTGACGGCGGCGTGTCACGATGTGCGGCTGCACCGCAGGTTTGCGCCGACGGGCGGCGAGGCGCGCGGCGTATTCGAGGCGGTGGAGCGGGCGCGGGTGGAATCGGTGGGCGCCAACCGCATGTCGGGTATGGCGCGTAATCTCACCGCCAAGATCGAGGACCAGTACGCGCACGGCCGTTTCGCGCACGTGACCGATCGTGCCGAAGCTCCGCTCGAGGATGCGCTCGCCCTCATCGTCCGCGAGCGGCTGACGGGAGCTGCCGCTCCGGCGACCGCCCGCTCGCTCGTCGACATCTGGCGCCCGCACGTTGAGAAGCGGGCCGGTGCGGTGCTCGACGACATGTCCGCCTCGTCCGAGGATCAGGAAGCCTTCGCACGACTCATCAACGATCTGCTCGTCGCGCTCGAACTCGTCGAGGAACCCTCGCAGGGCGGCGAGAAGGATGAGGAGCGCAGCGAAGAGGAACAGCCTGAAGGAGGCGACGACGAGGCCGACGAGTCCGAAAGCAAGGCGGAGGGCCAGGACAGCTCGCAGGACGATGCGCAGGAGGACGGCGAACCCGGCGAGAGCCAGGACAGCACGGAGCGCGCCCAAAGCGATGAGTTCGACAGCGACATGGACGGCTCGGAGGAAGCCGACACGACGGAGCCATGGCGGCCCAACGTGTCTGTGCTCGATACGCCCGAGCGCTTCGGCTACTCCGTATATTCGCGTGCCTACGACGAGATCGTGGCGGCAGACGAGATGGCTTCCCCCGATGAGCTGGAGCGGCTGCGCGCCTTCCTCGACAAGGAATTGAAGGCGCTCGCCAGTGTCGTGGCGCGCCTTGCCAACAAGCTGCAGCGGCGGCTTCTTGCACAGCAGGATCGCGGTTGGGAGTTCGACCTCGACGAGGGCACGCTCGATGTCGCGCGTCTCACCCGCGTCATAGTCGATCCCATGGCGCCGCTGTCGTTCAAGCGCGAGCGCGATACCGACTTCCGCGATACGGTCGTCACGCTGCTGCTCGACAACTCGGGCAGTATGCGCGGCCGGCCGATCATGGTGGCCGCGTGCTGCGCCGACATCCTGGCGCGTACACTGGAACGCTGTGGCGTCAAGGTCGAGATCCTGGGCTTCACAACGCGCGCCTGGAAGGGTGGCCAGTCGCGCGAGGACTGGATCAACGCCGGCAAGCCCGCCCAGCCCGGCCGCCTCAACGACCTGCGCCATATCATCTACAAGACGGCCGACCAGCCGTGGCGCCGGGCCAAGCGCTCGCTCGCACTCATGATGCGCGAGGGACTGCTCAAGGAGAACATCGACGGTGAGGCGCTGGCCTGGGCACACGCGAGGCTGCTGGGGCGGCCCGAGCAGCGCCGCATTCTCATGATGATCTCCGACGGTGCGCCGGTCGACGATTCGACGCTGTCGGTGAATTCGGCGCATTACCTGGAAAACCATTTGCGCCAGGTGATTGAGGAGATCGAGCAGCGCTCGCCGGTGGAGTTGATCGCGATCGGCATCGGCCACGACGTGACCCGCTACTATCGCCGGGCTGTCACCATCACCGATCCGACGGAACTTGCCGGCGCCATGACCGAGAAGCTTGTCGAGCTGTTCGAGGATGAATCGGTCGGTGTTTTTAAGAAGGGTGCGGCGCGCGGCCGCGCATGAGATGGGTGCGGCTTGATCGACCGATCGGATGACGCTCCGGAGGGAATGGACACGCGAGTGCCGAAGCGCGTGCGCACCGGTGCCATCAGTCGCATTCGCAGAAGCCTCGGCATGCTGTGGCGCGCGCCCTTGCTGCTCGGGTTGACCACTTCGCTTGGAGCGCTCGCATTCGCGGCCGAGAAAGCGGCCAAGCCCGACACATCGCGTGCCGCGGCCTCGGTCATCCGCGTCAGCGCGCGCCAGATCGACTGGTTCCTGAAAAGCGGTGGCGGTACCCGGTTTGGACCACTCGAATGGCGGGGCGGCCTCGTGCTCTCATCCGAGGACGAGCGGTTCGGTGGCTGGTCGGGTCTCGCGATTGACGCGGAGGGCCAGCGCGTTGTCGCTGTCTCCGATGCGGGCACGTGGCTGACGGGGCGGCTCACCTATGCCGGTCGCAAGCCCGCTGGTCTCGACGACGTGCGGATAGGTCCGCTCAAGGCGCGCGATGGCGGCCGGTTGAAGCGCGACAAGGATCGTGATGCCGAAGCCGTAGTGTTGCTCGATGGCTCTCCGAGCCGCGGTCATATCGCGGTGGCATTCGAGCAGAACCACAGAATCGGCGTGTTCGAGGTCGATGCGACGCGCGGCGTTACTGGGCCGTCGCGCTATCTGCCACTGCCCGCCGAGGCCAAGCGCATGCGCCGTCTTAAGGGCATCGAGGCACTGACCGAGCTGCGCGCCGGTCGCCACAAGGGAGCCCTGCTGGCTTTCGCCGAGCAGATGGCCGACGAGCACGGTCATCATACGGGATGGATCATGGCCGGCGGGCGCAGCCACAAGCTTGCACTCGAGGACATCGGCGGGTTCGAGCCGACCGATGCGGTGGGGCTGCCCGATGGCGACGTCATCCTGCTGGAGCGCCGGTTCCGCTGGCTGGAAGGTGTCAAGATGAGGCTGCGGCGCCTTTCTGTGCGCGATATCGCGCCCGGCGCGGTGCTGAAAGGTGAGGTCCTCCTAGAAGCCGACATGACCGCGGAGATCGACAACATGGAAGCGATCGCCGCCCACCCCGAAGGCAACGGCGACTACGTTCTGACGCTGCTGTCGGACGATAACTTCAACGGCTTCCTTCAGCGCACGGTGCTGCTGCAATTCGTGCTGAAGGCGGGCCGTCCCCAGGTCTCCAACTGATCGGCTCCGGCAACGGACAAACGAAAGCGGCGCCGAGCAGGTGCCCGCGCCGCCTTGAACGTGCCATTGCCTTGAGTGGCCGGGTGGCCGGCCGGAGGCTCTCTTAAGCTGCGGCGCCGGTCGAGGTCGCCTTCTTGGACTTGGAGATATCGCGCTTGATCTTGAGGCAGCGCGGAGACAGCTCCTCGTCGCGCGCCTTGGCCAGGAACGCATCGAGGCCGCCGCGGTGTTCCACGGTCTTGAGTGCGTGCGCACAGATGCGCAGGCGGTAGCTCTGGCCCAGGACGTCGGAAATCAGTGTGACGTCGCACAGGTTGGGACGGAACTTGCGCCGCGTCTTGTTCTCTGCGTGGCTCCGGTTGTTGCCGGAGAGGGGCAGCTTGCCCGTCAACTCGCATTTGCGCGTCATGTCAGCACTCCTGGGTCGCGGCAGGCCCTGAGCGGGGCGCGCGAACGTTCTCAAGCCGGAAACGGTTATCGTGCCGGGAAATGATGAACGCCCGGCGGCGCGGGCCACCGGGCTGGTGGCGCCTCTATACGGATACGGGCTGCCACCGTCAAGCAAGTGTCCGGGGAACGCCCACGGCTTCGCGGCGCGTCGGGGCAGTCCGGTCGGGTCGCCCGCCGTTGCGAGCTTGGCGGCACCGCCCAAGATTTACGCATCATCCGCAGGCGCGTCCGGGCGCCGGCTGCCATTGCGCCTGCGCAATTGCGCTGTAACCGTGTGGATGCCACATGTTCCCTGGCACGTGTGGCAAGGAGCCGCGAGGCGACGGCCAGATTGGAGCTTGGCTTGAACCTTAATCTGCGTACGCCAGTGTCCGTCGTCGCCGTCTCAGCGCTGCTGCTGGCACAGACCGCCGCCTCGTTCGCACAGGAGAGGTCGCGTCACCAGGTTACGCGCGCCGAGTACGAGGCCTGCCAGGCCCAGGACGAGGCGGCCTTCAGACCTGCGATCCGCTCGCTCACGTTCAAGGCGCTCGACGCGGGCATGACGCACGTCGACTACGCGATGCTCGTCGCTGCTCAGTGGCGGACGGGCGATCTCGATCGCATCCTAGACTCACGCATCGATGCGGCAATCGAGGAGGTCCGCGAGGAGTCGAGCTGGGGCAACCTCATCTCCAGTCTGGCATCGCAGGAGAAGGCCGAGGCCCTATCGATCGCAGTGGCCGAACGCGTCTTCCAATCCGAGGATGTCAAGAAGGCGATCGAAGGGCTGGCCGAGGGCGTCGGCCGCGACCTCGGAAACGCCCTCGAACTCGCGTCCGTCGATGCCGCAGGCCCCGCGCTCGACTGCCTGTCGGCGTTTCTGGGGCCGCGCTACGGCTCGACAGTGGCGCGGACGGTCGCGCGCGACGCACGCGCCGACTTCGCACTTGCGCCCGGAGAAAATGCGGCGCCGATCACGACCAGTGACAAGCTCAAGCAGGCGAGCGGCGGCATTACCGGAGCCGCGATCCTCGTTCTACGCCGGCAGATGGCCAACCTCGCGCGCCGGCTCGGCCAGCGCCTCGTCGGCAGCGTTCTCGCCCGCCTGGTCTCCGTGGCCGCTGGCGGCGTCGGCCTCGTGCTCATCGCCAAGGACATCTGGGACCTGCGTCACGGCGTTCTGCCGATCATCGCCGATGAGATGAAGTCGCCGGAGACGAAGGCCCGCATCAGGACCGAGCTGGCCGACGCCCTCAAGACGGAGTTGCGGGAGAACATTGGCGAGATCGCGGACAAGTCGACGGACCATGTCATCGAGGTCTGGCATCAGTTCCGCGCGGCGCACGCCAAGGTGCTCGAGATCGCCGAGAGCGACACGCGCTTTCGCGGCTACCTCGACAGACTGGGCGATGGCAAGATGGCACGGCTCGACGAGATCGTGGCGATCGTCCTGGCGTCGGAAGGCAAGGATGGGCTCGACCGGCGTCTCGCCGATGGCACGCTCGACCAGGCCGTTGCGCGATTGCCGGAGCCCGGCATGGAGGTCGCGCGCTCGACGCGTTCACTCGACAAGGCATTGCGATGGGTGGCGGTCGCCGGCGACCGGATCGGCGACGTGGTGGCCAACGACATCCACCGTCGCGCAGAGCCACAGGCATTCACCACCGGGAGCCTCGCCCGCGTACTGGAGGTCGAGGACAGGCTTGCCATTGGGCGACTGTCGGCGATCTCACAGGGTGCGCGCGAAAGGCTTCTCGACCTCGATCGGGAGCGGCTGCGGTCCCTGGCGCGCAGCCTCACCGAACCTGAACTGGAAGCCCTCGCCGGTTACCTGGACAAGCTCGAACGTGCGCCGCGCGAGCGTGTTCTGGCCGCGGTGGCCGCCAACCCCGCCGTTATGACCCGCTTCGCCAGCGAGCGCGTACGCGGGGCCGTGATAGCCAGCCGCGACCAGACCGCAGCGGTCGACATGATGCTGGAGCCACGGAGCCTGATCGATCCGATCGCCGCCTACCGTGATGCCAAGGCCGTCTTCGAGGGCCGCATCGATCCCATTCTGATGTGGGAGCGCCATCCGGCGGCCTTTGCCGCGGCCGGGCTGGTGGCTTTCCTGGTGCTCCTTCTGCTCTGGAGACTGCTCTCGCCGCGCCGTGGCAGGCGCTCGCACGACGACGGCGGGGCCGCCGCCAGCGCGCAGGCTGCTGCCGATCAGCCTTCGCCATCACAGGCGGCCAAAACAGGCTGACCGCGGGCGCAGAGGCGAGAGCCTTCCGCGCCTTTCGCCTTCCGCGAGCACAACTCGCTTGCCGAATACGAAGTTGCCCACAGGGGTCGGGGTGCCACAGTCGCCGCTGGCTCCGACGACTGCTATATACGCGCCCCGACGGCCCGAGCGTGCGGCGACGGCCACCCGGCCCCTCATCGCTTCGGCGGGCGGCCTCGCCGGACCAAGCGTCGGACAAGGAGACAGTCTTCATGGCCCTCAAAGCACCGAGCATTCTCACGTTCGTGTTCGCCATCGTCGTCACGGTGACGGTTCTCATCATCAAGTTCTTCAACGCTGAGATTCCGATGCTGACCGGCAACGAGTTCTGGGCGCTTCTGTTTGCCCATATCGTGCTGCTTGGCGGCTGCATGATGCGCGGCCTCTGAGCCTCTTGACGATGCCGCATGTCGGTCGCGGCAACCTCCGTCTAATGTCGTGTGCTGTTCTGTCGCGCGGCGTTCAGCGCTCTGGTGCGGACCGTCGCGGGCTGCGACGTCTGCCAGCATGATGCGGAACCATTCGATTGATGCCTACAGTCGGCGGATCAGGACGTCGCGACGCGAGATCGCCATTGCGGTAGCGATTACGCTCGCGTCCATTGCCTTGATTCTGGCTGCCTATTTCACGTCCTCTGTGACTGAGAAACCGGCCGCGCCCGTGGCGGTGCAAGTGCCGGTTGCGCGGTAGGCGTGCCTCAACTTCAGGCCGCTTGCAGTGCCCAAGGTTCCCGCATTCTTTTGGGCGACGAAGCCACGCAAGCCGCACGGTCAGTGACGGCAGTCACAGGTTGCTGGCGCGTCGTGCGTGCACGAGATGGACGTGCTGGCGACCGTTCAACCCTCCAGTGGCACGGCGCGCTGCAGGCCCCTGACAGAATTGCCGAGATAGATCGCATCGGCGCCCTTGAGATCTGCAAGCGTCAACCGCGCTTCCTTCGCCCGGCCATCCGCGAGTAGCTCGGCGCGAAGCGTGCCGGGCAGCAGCCCGGCCTCGAGCGGTGGCGTCAGGAGCACGCCGTTGTGTTCGACGAAGATCGTCGTGCGGCTACCCTCGGCGAGATCACCCGCGGCATTGAGGTAGATGACTTCATCAGCGCCGGTGGTGTCGTGATAGTGCTGCCACTCCCGATCGTAGAGTTCCCGCCGCGTCGTCTTGTGATAGAGGAACGCATCACCCGGATCGAGCCGCGTCGGCGAGACGACGTAGCGTATCGCAGCGGCTGGATTGGCCGGCTGGGGAACGGCGGTCACGGCCAGAGCGCCGCTTTCGCCGAGCAGCAGCCGTACCCGCAGACGCTCCGACCGGCGTTCCGCGACGGCCTCATCGACCTTGGCACGGGCGGCTGCCGGGTCGAACGGAAAGCCGAAGTATTTCGCCGACGCCGCGAGCCGGTCCATGTGCCGGTCGAGCAGCACGAAGCCGTGTGCGCCGTCGAAGAGCATCGTCTCGATCAGCTCGAAGCTCTTGGGCGGGTCGGTGAGGAATTTGAGCTTCAGCAGACACTCTGCGTATTCCTTGGAGCCCTCCGAGTCGTAGACCACGCCTGAGCCGATGCCCATCTCGCCGGTGCCGTCACGGAACACGACGGGCGTGCGGATCGCCACGTTGAGCAGTGCGTCTCCCGACGGGGTGAGCATGCCGACCGCCCCGCAGTAGACGCCGCGTGCCTCCGTCTCATAGGAGCGGATCAGCTCCATGGCGCGGATCTTTGGCGCCCCCGTCACCGAGCCCGGCGGGAAGATTGCCTCCAACAGCGCGCGCAACCCGATGCCGTCCTTGAGTCTGGCCCGCACGCCCGAGGTCATCTGATGGAGCGTGCGAAATGTCTCGACGGTGAACAGGTCTGTGACCTCGACGCTGCCCGTCTCTGCAATGCGGCCCAGGTCGTTGCGCATCAGGTCGACGATCATCAGGTTCTCGGCACGCTGCTTGATGTCGCTGGCAAGCTGCCGCCGCTCGATCTCGTCGGCTGCGATTGGGCCGGCCCGCGGTGCTGTGCCTTTCATCGGCCGTGTCTCGATGACGCGGCCATGCTGCTCGATGAACAGCTCGGGCGAGGCAGAAAGTACGGTGGCGGCACCGGTATCGACGATGGCGCCATAGGCGACCCGCTGTCGCTGCCGCATGTCACGGTAGAAGGCGAGCGGCGAGCCGGACAGGCGGAAGCGCGCCTTGAACGTGAGGTTCAGCTGGTAGATGTCGCCGGAGCGGATCATCTCGGCAACCTTGGCGAAGCGCTCGAGGTACTGTTCGCGGCTCCAGCCCAGCGAGACATCCGAGAAGGCGTAGGTGTGGCTGAGCGTGACCTGGTCGAGCCATGCTGCAACCTCGGCCGAGGTCATGCGGCGGGGCGGCGGATAGACGCCGAGCCAGATCAGCGGCATGCGCTGGTCCGCCGGCATTAGCGGGGCCAGACGCGGCTCCAGCACGTAGCCAAGTTCGTAGGACAGGAAGCCTGCGAGGTGGTGCCCCGCCGCCCGTGCGTCTTCGATGCGGTTGAGGGCGTCCGCGACGTCTTCAGGCCGATCGGCCCGGATGACCTCGACCGGCTCCTGGAACAGCAGCGACGTGCCGCCGCCGCTCGAGCTGTCGTCGAGCAGGACGAAGGCCTCTGAGATCGCTGCGGGTCGCTTGGGCGTCGGTTGGTGTTCGGCGTCGGGGTGCGGCTTCTTTGCGGCCGTTGTCATTACGTCTTGTATCCCTCGAGAACGATGAAGGAGATGCGGCGCGGCTTTCCGGCGCCGGCGCTCACGTCAATCGACCTTAGCAGGGTCATCGACGCGAAGCGCCCCTTGATGTCGTCGCCGATCCGCTCGAGCGGAACGAGGCTCACCAGCAGGACCCTGCCGGCCGGCATGCCCAGGTAGGGCCGCACGAGCTCGAAATGGTCTGTCGGAGCACCCACGCGCCATGCCCGGACGGGCGTCGGTTCGGACCGCATGTAGTAGAGCAGCTCGGCGGTGACGGAACGATCCGTGGAGAGCACCGCGGCAAACGGGAGGCCGGCGGCGCGTGCCGCCTCGATTTCGGTACGGGTCGCGTCCGCCACCGCGCGCCAGCCGAGCGTGCGCCCGAATGGATCGACCCCCGATGGCAGCGCGAACCGCCCGGCCCACGTGGTGCCAGCAACGATCAGCAGCATCAGGGCGACGTTGACCAGCATGGAGCGCCTGAGCCAGCTGATATCGAGATCGCGTACCAGCGTGGCTGTGACCAGTACGCTTGCGGCGACGTAGGATACGGCCGCCCAGTTGGCATGTGCGCGGGAGACCAGCGCCTGCAGCGTGATCACGATGAGGACGGGTAGCGAAAACGCGAGCAGCATGCGGTCGTTGCCGGGCAGTCCATACCGCCACGCGCGCCACGCGACGACGAGCAGCACGGCGAACAGGATGGGTCCGAAGACGCCGAACTGAGCGGCCACGAATTCCAGCATCTTGAGCGGATTGGGTAGCGTGCCGCGCCAATTGGCATTGTCCGCGGTGTGCGAGAAGGTCGCGAACTTGTGGGCGAAGTTCCACCATAGGTTCGGCGCTATGAGCACGGCGGCGATCGCGATGGCCGCGTAGACTCGGGGGTCGCGTATGAGGCGGCGCTCTTCGGGAGTGGCCGCGATGAAGATCGCGGCGCACATCACGAACCAGATCATCGCGTACTTGGCGTTGAGCCCGAGCCCGATGGCGATGCCGAGAAGCAGCGCCGGCCACCAGCGCGCGGTATCACGCAGGGCTGCGAAGCCAAGCAGAGCGAGTGCCCAGAAGAACAGCAGGGGCACGTCGGTCGAGATGATGCCCGACGACAGCGACACGCCGGGCAGCGTCGCGAAGGCCAGAGCGGAGAGCACGCCGACCGGCGTTCCGTAGAGCCGCGCACCTAACGCGAAAATGGTGAGTGCCGTCCCCAGGTGGACGATGGGCGAAGGCAGCCTGACGCAAAACTCCGTCGCGCCACAGACGGAGGTGGAGGCGGCAATGAGCCAGGCGATGAGCGGCGGCTTGGAGTAGTAGCCGAAGTCAGGCTCGGTGCTCCAGCTCCAGTACTGCGCCTCGTCGAAGAACAAGTCGGTGGCATTGAGCGAAAGCGCGGCGAGGCGCGCCGCGGTCAGTGCGGCAAGCCCCAACAGCAGGACGGCGATCCAGGCAACCTCGGTCCGCTCGGTGTTCGGGCCCCGCTCCATCATCGACGTTGCCGTCTCCCGTTATGCCGCCGTAGGTGAGGCATCGTTGCCGCGTCCTGAGGTGCGGCCCGCCGGCCACGGGCCGGGTCGCCACGTCGTTTACTAGGTTGAGGGGCGAACAGGAAGGCTGGTAGTCTCCGGCCGCGATCGCCCGGCCGTCCCGGACCGCAACCACGATCGGCTGTCTCTCATCTCCGGACGCACCGATTTGCGCATCTCCGTCATCATCCCTGCGCTCAACGAAGCGGGCAATATCGGCCAGCTCGTGGCCGAGACCTACGCGCATGTGCCTCCCGACATGCTCGCCGAGGTCATCGTCGTGGACGACGCCAGCACGGATACGACTGGGGAGGAGATCGTCGAACTTATCGCCTCCGGCCGCCATCCTGGCCTGCGCCTGCTGCGGCACGATGCGCGCAGCGGTCAGAGTGCGGCCTTGCGGACCGGGATCACGGCGGCCCGCAGCAGCGTCATCGCCACCATGGACGGAGACGGCCAGAACGATCCGCGTGACATTCCCAAACTCGTGGCGCGGCTCGCCAGCCCCGGCGGCGACGGGCCCGCGCTCGTCAACGGCTGGCGCCAGACGCGGAAAGATACCGGCTCCAAGCGGTGGGCCTCGAAAGCCGCTAACTGGATCCGCGACAGCGTCCTCAAGGACGACTGCCCCGACACGGGCTGCGGCATCAAGGCCTACTGGCGCGATGCATTCCTGCGGCTTCCGTTCTTCACCAGCATGCACCGTTACCTTCCGGCGCTGTTTCAGACCTATGGCCTTCAGGTTGCGCACGTTCCCGTCAACGACAGGCCCCGGCAGGCAGGCGTTTCGAAGTACAACAACCTCAATCGCGCCCTGGTCGGTCTCTACGATCTGGTCGGGGTCAGCTGGCTGCGGAAGCGCACGCGCGTTCCGGTGGTGACCGAACCGGGCGCCGCTGGCCGACCAGGCGCAGGCAGCGAATAGGCGGCAAGCGCGCGACGGGCAGTGCCGTCGCGGCAGGCACGAGGATCGAGCACCGATGGACTTCATCGCGAGCTATTTTTCCCTGCTAGGGGGTAAGCTTGCCGGCTGGTGGAACGGCATGTCGCCGCTCGACCGCGTCTGGCTCGGCATCGGCATGTTCGGCCAGCTCATGTTCACTGGCCGCTGGTTCGTGCAATGGATCGCGACCGAGCGCGCGCGGCGCTCCATCGTGCCGGCGGCCTTCTGGTATTTCAGCTTCATCGGCGGGTTGCTGGTGTTGGCCTACGGCGTCTACCGCGCCGATCCGGTCATCATCCTGGGCCAGTTCGGCGTCTTCATCTACGCGCGCAACATCTATTTCCTGCTGCGCACGCGCGCCGAGCCCACCGGCGATCCGGCCGCGGCGCCGCCAAAAATCGCTGCTCAGTAACGAACCGGCCGCCCCGACGAACATGAGTGCAGGGCGGCACGCATGGTGCGGGCCCGTGCTGGTAAGGAGACGGCCATGGTCGCAGGGCTCCGGCAGAGTGATCGTTCTCGACTTCGTCAATCACCGAGGCGGCCCAGGCGCGTATGGGCGGTGCTGCTGCTGGCCGCCGCTGCCCTGTCTGCCGCGAGCGGTGGTGAGCCGGCGTTGGCGGGCGATCTCGTGGTCAAGCAGAGCAGGCACAGCGTCAAGGAGACGATCGATGCGCTGGCTGCGCTGCTGGAGAAGAAGGGCATCGCGGTCGCCGCACGTGTCGATCATGCGGCAGGCGCGCGTGCTGCGGGTCTGGCGTTGCCGCCGACGGAGCTGCTGATATTCGGCAATCCGAAGCTCGGGACACCGCTGATGCAGGCCAATCCGGAGATGGGCATCGATCTGCCCATGAAGGTGCTCGCCTGGCAGGACGCAGCAGGCAATGTGAAGGTCGCCTATACGCGTCCGGCCGCGCTGGCCGGGCGGCATGGAGTGGATGGCCAGGACGCCGTGCTCCAGCAGATGGAAAAGGCCCTCTCGACGCTGACGGACGCTGCCGCCGGGCTGACGCCCTGACCCGGCGCGGTTGGACGCGGCCGGGGCGTCTGGCTGCCCAAGCTACCGTCGAGAGGCGCGGAACGTCGGCGCCGCGACAAGGTGTCAAGCCATTGTCAAAAAAGGATGGGGCGGGACTTCACACGGCGTTTGGCTGTGCTATAAGCCCCACGCGTCGGGCCGCCTCGCAAGGGCGGCCTTTGATGTCGGGGCCGCCTGTTTCGGCAGGGCCCTTCGCCGGATCGGCCTTCGTGGCCGCAACCGGACCGGCGAAAAGGTGACGCGGGGTGGAGCAGCCCGGTAGCTCGTCAGGCTCATAACCTGAAGGTCGCAGGTTCAAATCCTGCCCCCGCAACCAACCTTTCGGCAGATGCCGTTCCCACATCAAGATTTCGAGTCGGTCGCCGACCTTCCTGATCTGGGTTGTCAGGTAGCGTGCGACATTCTGTGCGTGGGCCGGACGGTCCATAGCGTCGCAAGCGAAAGCGTCGGCCGAATGCCGATCCACATCTTTCAGTGGCTTCGATTGATTACAAGAAGCCGTGGTGCCGCTTGCGTGACTCGAACACGCGACCCCATCATTACGAATGATGTGCTCTACCGGCTGAGCTAAAGCGGCATTCCCGGCGTCGAGGCGGACCGAATACCCCGCGTCGGGGCGGATTGCAAGATCGCGCCCCGCATGTCCACGTGCACACTCGCTGTGACTTTTGCCGCACCCTGAAGCCGCTACTCCGCCCAACGCCCGCAGCCTTCTGCTGGCGACCGAGGCCCGGGCGGCCGCGCGGCAAGATGCTCACGATCGGTTGAACGGCGGCTCGGTTATATTCGGCCGCAGCGATGCGAAGTCAAATCAAGTGCAGGCTCGGAAACGCGGAACGATGTGGGGCAAGGCGATGATTGCCGCTCCCGGTGGCGAAATGCCGCCAGGGGGCACGCGTTTGCGCGGTGGGTCCACCCCCGCCCGCCGCATGCTGCTTGCCGTGCTGCTGGCCGTTTGGGGAGCTGGGATGACGCATACGGTTGCTTCGCGAGCTGGCGGCGCCCACGACGACGAGCTGGCCCGGACGGAAGCCTGGGTGCGCGGCAGCTATGCCGACGTCACCCACATGGATACGTCGGCCCTCACGCAACTTGTCGCATCGGGGAAACCGCTCGCCATCTTCGACGTGCGCGAGGCAAAGGAATACGCGGTCAGCCACATCGATGGAGCGGCGCGGGTCGATCCGGGTGTCTGGTCGCGGACGTTTCTAGCCGAGCACGGCGGGGACGTCGCGGGCAAGACGGTCGTCTTCTACTGTTCGGTCGGCGTCCGCAGCTCCAAGCTGGCCGGGCGCGTTCAGGCCGCCCTGCTCGAGCGCGGGGCTACGGGTGTCTACAACCTGGAGGGCGGCATTTTCCGCTGGCATGGCGATGCGCGGCCTCTGGTCGATGTTTTCGGCCCGACCGATCGCGTGCATCCCTACGACAAGCATTGGGGAAGGCTCGTTCCGCGGCAGGATCTTATCGCCGATGAGCCCAGGCGGCCGCAGGAGGCGGCGCCGACGCGCTGAGGCCCATCCGGCGTTGACGGCGCCGATCTGGCGGCGCAGCCTTGCGGTTGAAGGAGGTCGGTCATGCCCGAGCACCCATTGGCGGGACTTGCGCGTTGTGCCGCGATACTGACGGTCTGCCTCGCGTGGGCCGCCCTCGCATCGCCCGCGCCTGCCGCCGATGGCAGGATCGCGCCGACCGTCGGGCACTACGACGTGACGCCGGACAAGCACACGCTGCTCGACCAGTATCTGCGGTCGGCTGAGGCGGCGCGCTATCTCGCCCGCTTCCCCGACATGGTGCTGGTGGATGTGCGACCGTCCCGGTTCGTCGCAGCCTATGCGACGCCGCCGGCGGCGGCGGGTCACGTGCCATTTCTCGTCGAGGCTACGGAAGGCGACGCTGGAGCCAAATCCGACGAAGCGCCAATGAAGGTCAATCCCGGCTTCGTAGCCGCGGTCGAAGCCTTGGTCACGGCCAAGGGCAAGGCGCGCTCGGCGACCGTCATGCTGATTTGCGGTTCGGGGTTGTTTTCTGCGCGCGCTGCGGACCTGCTCGCCGAGGCCGGGTTCGCCAATGTCTACTCGATCATCGACGGCATGGAAGCCCTCAATCGAGGCTCGGCAGCGCCTCGCTGAACCCTGCGAGCGAGATCGGGATGCCGATGCCGGCCTCCTCGGTCTGGAAGATGATGAAGACCGCCGTCTTGCCGGTCTTGAGCTGCTCGACAAGCTTGTCCTCGACCACGACCTGCGCGTAGCAGGCGAAGTTGTGGCACCTCAAGAAGGGCGCGTGGCCGACATCCTGGTTGTCGATCTTGAGCCCGAGGCCCGGCGGCAGCAGCACGCCAAGTGGGGCAAAGACCCGCAACACACGGGTTCCGTTTGAGAATTTCTGAAAGTACACGGTCAGGCCGACGTTGTTGCGATCCTCGGCCGTGACGCTCTGCACGAGCGCACAGACCTCTTTGGTGGCACCGGGCGGCGGCGCCTTGCACACCACCTGCCAGTCGCCGTGCTGGGCGCGCACGGTGCCTTCGGGCTGCTCGGTGCCGGCCGGAGGACCAGCGAGCACTGGCGCCGCGCACAGCAGCAGACCGAACAGGCCAAGACTCCGTCCGGCGGTGCGGTAGGCGCGTGGGGTGTGGCTCATAAGGTTCGGGCTCGCGAGCTGCAGGACGTACGAGAATTGCACGGTCGGCCAAGACATCGGGGGAGCGCAACGACCTCCTGAGGGGGGCTGTCGCGCCTGCAATTCGGACCGGGCCAGTGTGCTCTCGGCGAGGATTCGGGCGAAATTGGGTTACCCGCCGGAGGGCTTCCTTCACCCTTGTACGCGGGGTTTATGAGAAGCGGAGCGAGGCCATGCGTACATGCTGCCTCACAGCGTTCAAATGCCGCACGAAAGTTGACTTGAGACAAGTTCGCGCCTTGTGCTCTGGTCGAGGTGGCGTTATTCCGTTTTGCCGCGCGCCTGCTCATTCGATGTGCAACGGCGGCGGCCGGGCGCCGATAGGTTCCCGGGCGGGGACGTCGCACTGACAGTGTTGCGAACGCAGGCGGCAGGACAGTGGCCCAGCCGCTGTGGCGTTTCGACAGGGTGATAACCGGGTCCGCCGGGGTCCAGCGCGCGGGATGCGTGACCGGAACGTTGAATTTGCAGGGCCGTCCTGATGGGTATGGCGCTGCGCGCGGGCCGGCACGGCTCGCGGGAGCCGGCGGGCGATCGCGCGGCTTCAAAGGTGGGCATGATCGACAAGCGCTCCTCGCAGCAGGGCGCGCAAGATTGGGGAGCAGGTGATGATCAAGAAGTTGCTCGGCATCGTCGGGGCCGCTCGGCTCGCGATGGCCGGTCTGACGCTGGCGGCACTCGGGTCGGGTGCGGCCTACGCCGGCTCCGGGCAGCCCACGGACGGGCAGCTCGGCATGCAAGAGGCGGTGACGCCCGTGGCGCACGCCATCCATTCCTTCCACGACCTCGTCAACCTGCTCATCATCGCGATCGCCGTCTTCGTGCTGATCCTGATGATCATCGTCGTGCTCCGCTTCAACGAGAAGGCCAACCCCAAGCCTTCGACGACGACCCACAACACGCTGCTCGAGGTGGCATGGACGGTGATCCCCATCGTCATCCTGGTCGTGATCGCCGTGCCCTCGTTCCGGCTGCTCCACCTGCAGTACGCCTATCCAAAGCCCGACCTGACGATCAAGGCGACCGCTTACCAGTGGTACTGGAGCCATGAGTATCCCGATCAGGGCGGGTTCTCCTTCGACAGCGTCATGCTGACGGAGGACGAGATCAAGGAAGCCAAGGCGAGCGGGATCAGCGCGCCGCGCAACCTTGCCGTCGACAACGAGGTCATCGTGCCGGTCAACAAGAACGTGCATGTTCTCGTGACGGCAGGCGACGTGCTGCACAATTGGACGATCCCGGCATTCGGATCGAAGGTGGACGCCGTGCCCGGTCGTCTCAACGCGACATGGTTCCGCGCCGAGAAGACCGGCGTCTTCTACGGCCAGTGCTCGGAGCTGTGCGGCAAGGACCACGCCTTCATGCCGATCGCCGTGCGTGTCGTCAGCGAGCAAGTTTTCAAAGACTGGGCCGCTGCGATGAAGGCCAAGGACAAGAAGAAGGCGAAGGAGCTGATCCGCGCCGTGGCGCTTGACGAGGCGGGCCGCAAGGTCGCCGACGCAAACGCCAAGTAGTGTGCTGTCAAGGCGGCTGCCGGCTTCTGCCGGTGACCTCCACGAGCATTTTCGGGGCTGCCGTTACATCGGCCAGGGGCATTGAGGCAACGGCAGTCCGCAGAGATAGACAGACGTCAGGTCGAACGCACTGTTCGCAAGCGAAGGGCAAGCGAAGATGGGTAGCACGGCACACGCGGCTCACGACCACGATCATACCCCGACGGGTATGAAGCGCTGGTTGTTCTCCACCAACCACAAGGACATCGGCACGATGTACCTGATCTTCGCCATGGTAGGTGGCGTGATCGGTGGCATCCTCAGTGTCGGCATGCGCATGGAGCTCGCCGAGCCCGGCATGCAGATCTTCTCCAACCCGCACATGTTCAACGTGTTCGTCACCGGCCACGGCATCATCATGGTGTTCTTCATGGTCATGCCCGCGACGATGGGCGGCTTCGGCAACTGGTTCATGCCGCTGATGATCGGCGCGCCCGACATGGCCTTCCCGCGCATGAACAACATTTCGTTCTGGCTGCTGCCCGTCGCTCTGGCGCTGCTGCTCATTTCGCTGTTCGTCGAAGGTCCTCCGGGCATGAACGGCATCGGTGGCGGCTGGACGCTCTATCCGCCGCTGGCGACCACGGGCCAGCCGGGCCCGGCGATGGACTTCGGCATCCTGTCGATGCATGTCGCAGGCGCGTCCTCGATCCTTGGCGCCATCAACTTCATCACGACGATCTTCAATATGCGCGCGCCGGGCATGACCCTGCACAAGATGCCGCTGTTCGTCTGGTCGATCCTGGTGACGGCGTTCCTGCTGCTGCTGTCGCTGCCCGTGTTCGCCGGCGCCATCACCATGATGCTGACCGACCGCAACTTCGGCACGACCTTCTTTACGGCGTCGGGCGGCGGTGATCCGATCCTCTACCAGCACCTCTTCTGGTTCTTCGCCCACCCGGAGGTTTACATCCTCATCCTTCCGGGCTTCGGCATTATCAGCCAGATCGTCTCGACGTTCTCGCGCAAGCCTGTGTTCGGCTACCTGGGCATGGCCTACGCGATGGTCGCCATCGGTCTCGTCGGCTTCATCGTGTGGGCGCACCACATGTATACGTCGGGCATCAACGTGAACACGCAGGCCTACTTCGTGTTCGCGACGATGGTGATCGCGGTACCCACGGGCGTGAAGATCTTCTCCTGGATCGCAACGATGTGGGGCGGCTCCATCCAGTTCCGCCTGCCGATGATCTGGGCGTTGGGGTTCATCTTCCTGTTCACCGTCGGCGGCGTCACCGGCGTAATGCTCGCCAATGCCGGCGTCGACCGCGCTCTGCACGACACGTATTATGTCGTCGCGCACTTCCACTACGTGCTGTCTCTGGGTGCGGTGTTCTCTATCTTCGCGGCCTGGTACTACTGGTTCCCGAAGATGAGCGGCTACATGTACTCGGAGTTCTGGGGCAAGCTGCACTTCTGGCTGACCTTCATCGGCGCCAACGTGCTGTTCTTCCCGCAGCACTTCCTCGGCCTCGCCGGCATGCCGCGCCGCTACGCCGACTATCCGGATGGCTTCGCGTTCTGGAACAAGATCTCTTCGTACGGTTCCTACATCACGGCGCTGGGTACGATCTGCTTCTTCATCGGCGTGTTCGTGGCCTTCGCTCGCAAGCAGCGCGTCGGCGAGAACCCGTGGGGTGTTGGCGCCACGACGCTGGAATGGACGCTGCCCTCGCCGCCTCCGTTCCACCAGTACTCGACGCTGCCACGCATCGAGGCGACGAAGCATCACTGAGGCAGGTTGGCCTCTCTTGCGACCAGATAGGGATGGGCGGGACTGTGTTCCGCCCATCTCCGGCACGGTGAGGCACCGGGCGTGCCGAGCCCAACGAAAATCGATCCTGACGTCTGGTGCGCTACCGCCCGGACACCAGGCATTCGAGCCGCTACGGGACGACGAGCGATGACGACTGGGGCGATCGAAGTTTCGGCAGCCGATACCGGCTCGGTGATGGAGCCGACGGTCGGCGATTACTTCGCGCTGCTGAAGCCCCGCGTCATGTCACTCGTCGTGTTCACGGCGCTCGTCGGCATGGTGGCGGCGCCCGGAGGGCTTCACCCGGTGCTCGGCGTTATCGCGCTGCTGTGCATCGCGGTCGGCGCCGGCGCATCTGGCGCGCTCAACATGTGGTACGACGCCGACATCGACGCGCGCATGGCACGAACCGCCTCGCGTCCCATACCGCGCGGCCGCGTGACCGCGGACGAGGCGCTGACGTTCGGCGTCGTGCTGGCGATCGGGTCCGTTGTCAGTCTGGGCGTCCTCGTCAACTGGACGGCCGCGGCACTGCTGGCGCTGACCATCGCCTTCTATGTTTTCGTCTACACGATGTGGCTGAAGCGGCGGACGCCGCAGAACATCGTGATCGGCGGTGCCGCGGGCGCCTTCCCGCCGATGGTGGGCTGGGCCGCGGTCACTGGTGGCGTCTCGCTCGAAAGCATCGTGCTGTTTCTCATCATCTTCATGTGGACGCCGCCGCACTTCTGGGCGCTGGCGCTGTACCGTTGCCGCGACTACGAGCGCGTCGGCGTACCTATGCTACCGGTGACGCACGGCCCACAGGAGACGCGGCGCCAGATCGTGCTCTACTCGTTGGCACTCGTGCCGCTGGCGGTGCTGCCCTATTTCATCGGGCTGGGTGGCCTCAGCTACCTCGTGACGTCACTTGTGCTCGGCGGCATCTTCCTGGCCTTCGCCTTCGAGGTCCGGCGCGTCACCGAGGGGCGCGAGGCCGACAGGTCAGCGCGCAAGCTGTTCCTGTTCTCGATTTTCTATCTGTTCGCCTTGTTTGCCGTTCTGCTCGTCGAGCACGTCGTCCAGAAGGCGGTGTGATGATGGCGCGTGGCAACGACAGGTCAGTGGAGAAGCGGCCGGACGTGCCGCAACTGTCGGAGGAGGCGCGCCGTCGCCAGCGGATGCGCTCCTACGCCATCGCCGGTCTGCTGCTGCTGCTGGTGGCGTTGTTCTATGCCGCCACCATCGTGCGCCTGGGCGGCAACGCGCTCAACCGGCCGATCTGAGGAGGGCTGCCGTGACGGTCGGTGACGAGACGGGCAACGCAGGGGAGCGCCGCACGGCTGCTCCAGCGGCAAGCGCGTCGGGACGCCACGCGGGTGTGGCGGCGGCGTTGGCGCTGCTCGCTGTCGGCATGGTGGGCATGGCCTATGCCGCCGTGCCGCTCTACCGACTGTTCTGCCAGGTGACGGGCTACGGTGGAACGCCCCGCGTCGCGAACGCGGGGTCCGATCGCGTGCTCGACCGCACGATCACGGTCCGCTTCGACGCCAACATCTCGCGTGCGCTGCCCTGGGAGTTCGAGCCGGTGGCGCGGACGATGCAGGTGCGTCTGGGCGAGACGTCGCTCGCGCACTACAAGGCGCGCAACGAAGCTCAGCGCACGACCAAGGGAAGTGCCGTCTTCAACGTCACACCCGAGAGCGCGGGCGCCTACTTCAACAAGATCGAGTGCTTCTGCTTCACCGAGCAGACCCTGGCACCCGGCCAGTCGGCCGACATGCCGGTATCGTTCTTCGTCGATCCCGCGATCGTCGATGATCCCGACGCCGGCAAGCTCAGCGAGATCACGTTGTCCTACACGTTCTATCCGCTTGACGGACCGGCGGCGGATGCCGGTGGACGCAAGCAGGTGGCGGTTAGGGGCGAGAATTAGGATTTAGGGGACGGACCGGGCGAGACGGAACGGGACGGCCACAACAAGATCGAAGGGGAACGGAGACGGACATGGCCGATTCACACGCTAACAATCATGATTACCATCTGGTCGACCCGAGCCCGTGGCCGGTCGCTGCGTCCATCTCCGCGTTTGTGACCGCGATCGGCGCCATCATCTGGATGCGTTCGATGGGCGGTGGCGCCGGACTGTTCGGTGTCAAGGGTCCGATCGTGTTCGCAGCGGGCTTCGCCGGTCTCATCGCGGTCGCCTACCTTTGGTGGCGCGATGTCGTCATCGAGGCGCACAAGGGTGACCACACGCCGGTCGTTCAGCTTCACCTGCGCTACGGGATGATCATGTTCATCGCCTCCGAGGTGATGTTCTTCGTGGCGTGGTTCTGGGCCTACTTCGACGCGTCGCTGTTCCCTGGCGCCGGCACGCAGCCGGCCAACCTTGCCGAAACCGTCGGCTTGGTGCAGCGGAACGAGCTGACCGGTGGACACTGGCCGCCGCAGGCGTCGGAGCACTTCAAGTCGACGTTCGATCCTTGGGGCCTGCCGCTGGTCAATACTCTCGTGCTGCTGCTCTCGGGCTGCACGGTCACCTGGGCGCACCACTCCCTGCTCAAGAACGAGCGCTCCGGACTCATCTGGGGCCTCGTGCTGACGGTCATGCTGGGCGCGCTGTTCACGGTGCTCCAGGCGTACGAGTATGGCCATGCGGCCTTCAACTTCGCGGGCCACATCTATGGTTCGACGTTCTTCATGGCGACGGGCTTCCACGGCGCGCACGTCATCATCGGCACGATCTTCCTGTTCGTGTGCCTGATGCGCGCGTTGAAGGGCCACTTCACGCCCAAGCAGCACTTCGGCTTCGAGGCGGCCGCATGGTACTGGCACTTCGTCGACGTGGTCTGGCTGTTCCTGTTCGCCGCGATCTACGTGTGGGGCGCCGGCGCCCACGCCGGAGCGGGACACTGAGGCTCGCGCTCGATCGTTGATTGAAAGCCTGGAAGCGGCCGGCACGTCCGGCCGCTTCTTCGTTTCCGGGCCGGTCTGGTCCCGCTTGGGGCCGAATTCGCGTGTGTCCAAAGCACGCATTGTTTGCGTGACGGCGACGGTCCATGGCAGGTGGACAATGATCCACCGCAGCGAGGACAAGGGATGACCCCGCAGGATGATGCGTCAGCACCCGCGACACTGGCCGTCGCGCTCGCCGCGCGCTGCCCGCGCTGCGGAAAGGGACCTCTGTTCCATCAGGTTCTCAACCTGCGCGATCAGTGCTCGAGCTGCGGCCTGAGCTACAAGTTCATAGATACCGGCGACGGCCCGGCGATCTTCGCCATCTTCATTCTGGGTTTCCTGGTGCTCGGCGGCGCCCTGTGGTTCGAGTTCTCCTATGAGCCGCCGCTGTGGGCTCACGTAGTGCTCTGGGGTGTCGTCACTCCGATCCTGGCGCTCGGGCTGCTGCGCTTCCTGAAGGCGCTGCTCATCGCGCTGCAGTACCGCAACAGGGCCGAGGAAGGGCGCCTGGCCGGCCGCGAGTGAGGCGGATGACGCATGCAAAGTGAAGCGCGTGCAACCAGCCTGCTTTGGCCGGCGGTTCTGACATTCGTCGGACTAGCGATCCTCCTCTCGCTCGGCACGTGGCAGATGCGTCGCCTCGCGTGGAAGGAAGCGCTCATCGCGCGCATCGAGACTCGTGCCAAGCAGCCTCCGGCGACCATGGCCGAGGCGCTGGCCGCATGGCGCCAGGATGATGCGACGGCCGCCGAGTACCTGCCCGTGCGCGTGCGCGGCGTATTCGAGCCTGGGGTTGAGCGCCGCTACTACGTCGGCGACGCCAAGCTCGGGCCCGGCGCGCAGGTCTATTCGCCGCTGCGCTATCAGTCAGGCGCCGTCGTCTGGGTCGATCGCGGTTTCAGGCCGGCCAACAAGGATGCATCCGGCAACCCCATCCCGGGTGGCGAGGTGGAGGTAGCAGGCGTCGTTCGGGCCGCCGGCGGACAAGGGCTCTTCAGCCCGGAAAACGACGCTAAAGGCAATATCTGGTACTGGCGCGACCTTGCTGGCATGCATGCGAGCGCCTACGGCTCAGGCAGTCCGCAGGCGGCGCCGTTCTTTATCGAGGCGCGCAGTGTCAGTGGCGGCCCCGGAGCCGAGTGGCCGAAGCCGGGTGCCTCCCCGGTCGCGATCCAGAACCGCCATCTCGAATACGCCCTGACGTGGTACGGTCTGGCAGCTACCCTGCTCGCGGTCTTCATGGCCTACGTTTATGCGCGGTATCGCCGCACGACAGCCGAGTCGGACGGCCGTTGACATCGTTCGTGCGTCCGGCGGCTTGATCGGTCTTGACCGTGGCGCCTGGAGCATCGATCAAGGTCGCGAACTGGACCGCTCCATCCTTGCCTGAGATCGAAGGCCGGAGAGCGGTCCGCTGAAATCACGGAGGCGGCGACCTTGCCCCTTGAGTACATCTCCACGCGTGGCGAGAAGCCACGTTTCGGCTTCGAGGACGTTCTGCTCGCCGGTCTCGCCCGCGATGGCGGCCTCTATCTGCCGGAGGCGTGGCCGTCGTTCTCGCATGACGAGATCAGAGAACTTGCAGGGCGACCTTTTGCCGACGTCGCAGTCTCCGTCATCCATCCCTTCACCGGAGGACAGCTCGCGCGCGATGAGCTGGCGCTCATGGCGCGCGAGGCCTATGCGGGCTTCGGGCACGCGGCGGTGACGCCGCTCGTGCAGATCACTCCCAACCGCTTCGTGCTCGAGCTGTTCCATGGTCCGACGCTCGCCTTCAAGGACGTCGCCATGCAGCTGCTCGCGCGCCTCATGGACCGCGCGCTCGAGCGCCGCAATCTGCGCGCCACCGTGGTTGGGGCGACCTCGGGCGACACCGGCGGCGCGGCCATCGAGGCGTTTCGCGGGTCCCGGCGTATCGACGTCGTCATCCTGTTCCCCGATGGACGTGTCTCCGACGTGCAGCGGCGGATGATGACGACGCCGACCGAGGACAATGTGCATTCGGTTGCCGTCGACGGCACCTTCGACGACTGCCAGGCCCTCGTGAAGGCCATGTTCAATGATCACGCATTCCGCGACCGCGTCGCGCTGTCGGGTGTGAACTCGATCAACTGGGCACGCATCGTGGCGCAGGTGCCTTACTATTTCGCCGCCGCCACCGCGCTGGGCGCACCCGATCGCAAGGTTTCGTTCGTCGTGCCGACCGGCAACTTCGGCGACATCTTCGCGGGTTATGTGGCCCGCCGCATGGGGCTCGACATCGCCCCCCTCGTCATCGCATCCAACGAGAACGATATCCTGCCACGCACAGTGGCGTCGGGCGCGTATGAGATGCGCGGTGTCGTCGCGACATCATCGCCGTCGATGGATATCCAGATCTCTTCGAACTTCGAGCGCTATCTGTTCGAGGCCTCGGGGCGCGACGCGGCGCGCATCCGTGGCCTGATGGGCTCTCTCGCGCAGTCGCGGCGCTTCGAGCTGGGCGACATTGCAACGGCGCTGCGTGGCGACTTCGCAGCGGCCTCGGCGAGCGAGGTCGACGTCGCCGCCGCCATCTCCGCGGTGAGGGAGCAATCGAGCGGCTATCTGCTCGACCCGCACACCGCATGTGGCGTCGTGGCGGCCGACCGCGTGCTGGGATCTCTTGAGCCGTCAATTCCCCAGGTCGTCCTGGCCACCGCGCATCCGGCCAAGTTTCCCGATGCCATGCAGGCGATCTGCGGCGAGCGGCCGGTGCTGCCGGAACGTCTCCATGCCCTCATGACGGACAAGGAGCGCATGGCGCATCTGCCCAACGACCTGTCGGCCGTTCAGGCATTCGTCGAGACCAAGGCTCGTGCCGTCACCGAGGGGGCCCGATGACGACATCCCTTTCGACGCTCGCCAACGGTCTGCGCGTTGTGACGCACGACATGGCTCACCTTGAAACCGTGTCCCTGGGCGTGTGGGTGGCGACGGGCGCGCGGCACGAGAGCGCCAGCCAGAACGGCATCTCGCACCTGCTGGAGCACATGGCGTTCAAGGGTACGCGGCGGCGCACGGCGCGCCAGATCGCCGAGGAGATCGAAAGCGTGGGCGGTGAACTCAACGCCGCCACGAGTCTCGAAAGCACGGCCTATTATGCGCGTGTGTTGAAAGGCGACGAGGCGTTCGCCCTCGACCTGCTATCCGACATTCTTCTCAATTCGACCTTCGATGCCGGTGAGCTGGAGCGCGAGCGCGAGGTGATCCTGCAGGAGATCGCAGCAACCCGGGACAGCCCCGAGGAGATCGGCTACGACCTGCTGCAGGAGGCGGCGTTTCCAGACCAGCCGGTCGGGCGCAGCATCCTGGGCACGGTTGCGAGTGTCAAAGGCTTCGCAGCCTCCGATCTGCGCTGCTTCTTGGGCAACGGGTACGCGCCAGATCGCATGGTCGTGGCGGCCGCAGGCGCCGTCCACCACGATGCCTTTGTCCGCCACGTTGAGGCCCAATTCGGGGCGCTTGCTCCAAGGCCGGGCGAAGCAATGTCGCCGGCCAGCTACAAGGGGGGGTGCAAAAGCTGGCCCGGTCGCTTCGAGCAGACGCATCTGCTGCTGGGTTTCGAGGGGCCGTCCTATTATTCGGAGGATTTCTTCGCGGCCCAGGTTTTCTCGGGCCTGTTCGGCGGCGGCATGTCCTCGCGCCTGTTCCAGGAGGCTCGCGAGCGTAGGGGCCTGTGCTACTCGATTTACTCGTCGGCGTGGTCGCTGGCCGACGCCGGCCTATTCTCGATTCATGCGGCAACGGGGCGCGAGATGATGGACGAGCTGAGCGGCGTCGTGACAAGCGAGCTTCTCGCGGTTGCCGAGAACGGCGCCACCGACGCGGAAGTCCAGCGCAGCAAGGCGCAGCTCAAGGTCGGGCTGCTCATGAGCCTGGAAAGCTCGTCGGCCCGCGCCGAGCAGATGGCCCGGCATCTCATCAGCCACGGACGTATCATCGGAACGGATGAGCTGATCGGCCGCGTGGATGCTGTCACGCCGGACGATATCCGCGCGTTTGCACGCCGCCTTGTCGGAGGTGCGCCGGCGGTCTCGGTTGTTGGCGCCGGTCGCAAGAGCGATGCCTACGCCGGGCGTCTGGCTGCGGCCTTCGAAGTTGCGGCTTGAACGTCGGGGGACGGGATGGCGCTGCTCAGATCGAGCCTCGGCGAAGTGCAGGGACCGATCGTAAGGGCCCCGGGGATCTTTCTGCGCGCCGCCGCCATGTCGGATTATGGCGCGTGGGCCGAGTTGCGCGCGGCGAGTCGCGAGCATCTGGAGCCGTGGGAGCCGCAATGGTCGCGTGACGAGCTCACCCGTCATGCCTTTCGCCGCCGCGTGCGTCACTATCAGCGCGAGGCGCGTGAGGATACGGGCTACGCGTTTCTGCTGTTTGCGGAGCCGACGCGGATCGCGGCTCTTTCCATGGGAGCCTGGGCGGTCAGGCGCGGCACGCCGGTGCTGACGGGCGGCGCCACGCTATCCAACGTCCGGCGCGGCGTTACGCAGGCGGCGACGCTGGGCTACTGGCTGGGCGCGCCATTCACCGGTTGCGGGCTCATGTCGACCGCTGTCACTTCGGTGTGCAACTTCGCGTTCGATGTGCTGCGGCTGCATCGTGTCGAGGCGGCAATCATGCCGTCCAACCAGCCTTCCATAAGACTGGCCGAGCGCGTCGGCTTCCAACGCGAAGGCCTCGCGCGGAGCTACCTCAGGATCAACGGCCGGTGGGAGGACCACCTGCTCTACGCCCTGATCGCTGACGAGCGGCGTGGCGTACCGGCGGCGGAGGCGTGAATGGCGCTGTCCGGCCGGGTATCAGACGCGAGCGACCGAGGCGGCGACCGCGACGGGCACCGCGGTGCTGCCTTGGCTCCGGCGCTGGCGGTGGCGCGGTCCTTGCTGATCCTGCTGATGTTCGCCGCGGTCGCCCTGACGGCGCTGCCTCAGTCGGCCTTCGCGCTGAAACCCATCGTCATTTCGCCCGATCAGGACCGGGTCGAGATAACCACGCTCGGTGAAGCCTACGAAGGCCGCGGCGATAGCCTTATGGTCGAGACGGCGGCCGGTGCGGACGGCACTAGCGGGCGCATGTCGGTGCGTGCGGCGACCGCCGGCACCAACCCGAACTGGATGGTGTTCGCCCTCACCAACCCCACCGACAAGTCGATCGAACGCTGGCTCACCGCGGATCGCTTCACGATCGTCGGCTCCGGCATCGTGTGGCCCGATCTCGACGCACGCCGCATCGAGTCGGTGACGCCATCGATCGGCTTCGTGCCGCAGCGTATCAAGTCGGACCGCGCCGATATCTTTGCCCTGACGCTGGAGCCGGGTCAGACGATCACCTACGTCGCCGAGCTTTCCTCGGAGCGCTTCGCGCGCATCTACCTATGGAAGCCGCTCGAATACGAGGTCAAGGTTCGCGATCGCCAGCTCTACTATGGCATCATGCTGGGGTTGACGGTTCTCACCGCCATCTTTCTGACGGCGATCTTCGCGGCCAACCACAAGATCATCTTTCCCGCCGCCGCGCTGTTTTCGTGGTGCGTGCTCGCCTACCTGGGCGTCGACTTCGGCTTCTTTCACAAGCTGTTCAATCTGAAGCCCGAGGATAACGCCGTCTATCGCGCCGCCGCTGAAGCGGCCATGGCGGCGAGCCTCGTCATGTTCCTCTACGCGTTCCTGCGGCTCGGTCTCAGCCACGGGCTCATCCGACTGCTCGCTGCAGTGTGGATACTTGCGCAGCTCGCCCTCGTTGCCGTGGCTGCGATCGACCCGCGGCTGGCAGCCACGTTTGCGCGATTCTCGTTCCTGGCGATCGGCGGCATCGGAGCGATGCTTATATTGTTCCTGGCGCTGCGGCGGCAGGATCGAGCGCTGCACCTGCTGCCGACATGGATCCTGTTCCTGACATGGATTTTCCTTGCCGGAGTGGTGCTCACCGGGCGGCTGTCGGGCGAGATTTTTACAGCCGGTCTGACGGCGGGTCTCGTGCTCGTCGTACTTCTCATCGGGTTCACGGTGACGCAGTTCGCATTCCGGTCGCTCGGTCCGCTCGCGGGACTTACGCCGACCGACAGTCAGCTGCGGGCGATTGCGGTGGACAGCGCCGGGTCCGCGGTGTGGGAGTGGTCGAACCGGCGTGACGAGATCAAGGTCGGCGGCATCGTCGAGGAGATCCTCGGCCTCAATCCCGGCGAGCTCAACGTCAAGGTTGAAGAGTTCGTGCAGCACGTCCATCCCACCGATCGGGAGCGGTTCCGGCTGATGCTGTGGTCCGTGCAGGAGCGGTCTGGCGGCAAGATCAATGCCGAGTTCCGCATGCGCCACGCCGACAACTCCTATCGCTGGTTCGAGCTCGAGGCTGCCTCCATCGCCACCGCCGAACGGCGTGTCGTCCGCTGCGTGGGGCTCATTCGCGACGTGACCGAGACGCGCATGGCCCAGGACCGGCTGATGCACGACGCCGTGCACTGCCATCTGACGGGACTGCCCAACCGGGAATTGCTGAATGACCGGTTGGCCGTTGCGATGCAGCGGGCGAAATCCGACGTGCGCGTGCGGCCGACGGTGTTTTACATCGACATCGACCGCTTCAAGGCGATCAACAGCATGCTGGGGCTGCTGGTCGGCGACAGCGTTCTGCTGACAGTGGCCCGTCGCCTGCAGAGGCACCTTGGGCCTTTCGACACGCTCGCCCGCATCGGCGGCGATCGGTTCGCCATCCTGTTCGTTGACGAGCAGGAACCGCGCGAGCTGGCGCAGCTCGCCGAGCGCGTGCGCCGCAGCCTGCGCTCGCCGATCAAGATCGCGAGCCGCGAGATCGTGCTCACCGGATCGCTCGGCATCGCCATCTACGACGGCGACGAGGATGAGACTGGTGGACTCCTGAAGGAAGCCGAGATCGCGATGTACCGCGCCAAGCGGACCGGCGCGGATCGCATCGAGATCTTCAAGCCGGAGATGCGCGCTGAAGCCGAGCCTCGCAAGGAGACCGAGGAGCACTTCGCGCGGGCGATCGAGAAGGGCGCGATCAAGGTGCTCTATCAGCCGATCGTATCGCTGGCGACTGTCGAGCTGGCCGGATTCGAGACGAGTGTGCGGTGGGAGCACCCCAAACACGGCCTCGTCAAGCTCGGCGATGTGGTCGATATCGTCGAGAATGTCGAACTCATCCGCAGGCTCGGCACGCTGCTGCTGCTGCGCGCTCTGGAGGATGCCAAAGTCTGGCAGCGCGAGCTGCCGCGGCTGGAGGACAGCCTGTTCGTCTCGGTCAATCTGTCGAGCCGCGCGATGCTGGTGCCGGAGTTCGTGCAGGAGGTGCGTCACGCTCTGGCACGGACGTCTCTGGCGAAGGGAACGCTTCGGCTGGAGGTCGCCGAGCAGATCCTCATGGAGAACCCGGAGCACGCGGTCGTGCTGCTTGAGCAGCTGCGTGGTGCCGGAGCCGAGCTGGTACTCGACCAGTATGGCGCGAGCAACTCCTCGCTCGCCTACCTGGCGCGCTTTCCGTGCGATACCGTCAAAATGCATCAGGGCATTCTGAGCGGCGCGCGGCAGGGCGGGGAACGCGGCACCGCTCTCCTGCGGGCGGTCGTCGCGATGACTCACGAGCTTGGCCGCAAGGTCGTCGCAGACGGCATCGAGACGCCGGAGGATGTCACCTTCCTGCGCTCGACCGGTTGCGAAATGGGGCAGGGATATTTTTACGGCGCGCCGATGACTGAGCGCGAGGTGGTCGATCTGGTGCGCGTGATCCGCAAGTCGGAGCGCAAGCTGCGGACGCATGGATTGTTCAAGACCAAGCAGCGCTCTGCCCGCAAGGCAAAGCGCAAGTCTGCCGAGGCAAAGCCCACAGCGGTCGACGTGGCCGCCCCGTCATCTCCGACGGGGATGGTGAACGGAATGGCCGGTGCGCCCAACGGCGCTACAGCTCCTGCCTCGTCTCAGGGCGGTGCGCAGGCACGTCCGCTGTCCCAGCTGCTGCCCAACAGCACGGTGAGGCCGAGGCAGCGTCCGGCCGGGCCGCCACCCGCTACGGTCCCCGCAGCGCCAGCTCCTGCGCCGTCGAACACTTCCCCGGCTCAGGCGTCAGCGCCGCAGGCCGTTCCGCCCAACCTGTCCGGTCCTGTTAGCAGCCCCACGGTTCGGACCGGTCCACCGACCGTGCCGCCGCCAAGCCAGGTGCCACCCGTTCCGCCGCCGCCCGCGCCGGCGCGCACTGCTCCCAATCAGCTTGTTCCGAGGCTCGCTGCGGCGGCTGCGCCGCCTCCGCCTCCGCCATCGCCTGCGCGCTCGTCCTCGACGACGATGCCGCCGCCCATGCCGGGCGGTGCCGTTCTGCCGCAGCGGCCGGGGCTGCCCAATGGCGCCGGTCCGCCAGCGCCTGCGGCTCCCTCTGTCGCAGCGAACGGCGCCGGCCGGGGCGCTGCCGCGCCAGCCGCCGCGCCTATGCAGCGGTCGATGTCGCCAAGCGCGCCGCCACCCGGACCCCCATCGGCAACCGAAGCATCCGCGGCGAGATCGCGGCCTCTGCCTGCTGGGTCGCGGTCCGCTCCGCCGCCGCCTCGCGACGGTAACCAGGCACCGCCGCCGATCGCACCGGATACATCCGCGCTGTCATCCGGTCTGGCTGCTTCGCTCGCGCGTCTTGCCGGAATCGACGCGCCGGAGGACGACCGGAAGGTGGACGCGGATCCGGTGCGCGGAAGCGAGCGCAAGAAGCCGGCCGCCGAATAGGTCGTCCATTTCCGAGGAGCCCCTGCCTTGCTCGCTTTGGGCGGCACGGGCCGCTGGAGCGCGTCAGGCGTGGCCCGCATCCGAGACGAGGTGTGAAGGATCGATACCGATCTTGGCCAAGGCGCGGACGTACTTGGTCTCGTTGTCTTCGTCGAACACGAGATCCATGTCGGCGGCACAATGCAGCCAGCCGTTTGCCTGGATCTCGCTTTCGAGCTGCCCCGGCGACCAGCCCGCATAACCGAGCGCCAGCAGGGCGCGCTCGGGGCCCTCGCCTTGAGCGATGGCGCGCAGAATGTCGAGCGTGGCCGTCAGGCAGAACCCGTCACGAATGGGCAGTGTGGCGTCCGAGGCGAAGTAATCGGAGCTGTGCAGCACGAATCCACGACCTGTTTCCACGGGGCCGCCCATGTGGACTGGCATGGTAATGAGGTCGTCCGGCAGCTCGATGGCCCCTGGTTCGTCGCCTTCGGTGCCCGGGACGATGCCCAGCCGCTCGAGCAGATCGGGAAAATCGATGTGCTCCGCGTTCTGGTTGACGATCAACCCCATCGCTCCCTGCTCGGAGTGCGCGCACATGTAGATCACGGACCTCTGGAATCTACGGTCGGAAATGCGCGGCATCGCAATGAGGAGCTTGCCCTCGAGGAACCCGTCGGACTTGAGGTCGGTGATATGAGGCGTTTCAGTCATGTCCTGAGACTAGCCTCCGCCCGACGGCCCTGTGAAGTCATGAAGTCGCAGCCGTGCTCACGTCTGCTCCCGACTTGGGCCGCGGGCGTCCCCGGTCCGTTCCATGGCTCACGCGACCTCTTCGACTCGTGACTGGCCCAGAGCGCCTACTGCTGTACGATGCGGCCGATTTTCGTCACCGGGACCGTGAGAGGATGGACTTGGTCAAGGTCGCAAGCATTCGAGGGGCTTTGCCAGCTTTCCGGACCTGGCAGAGGATGACCGGTGCGCTCGCGGCCTGTTTGGCTGCGCTGACGCTCCAGTCGGTCCCGAGCTCTGCCGAGGAACTGGCCGAGAGCGAGTGGGTGACCGGCCATTACGTGCGCACACGTCTCATCGCTGGCGGCCGGGCTCTTCAGACCAGCGGCGAGGGTGGAACCGGCGGGCCACGCCTTGCCGCGCTGGAAATACAACTCGATCCGGGCTGGAAGACCTACTGGCGTGTTCCGGGAGATGCCGGCGGAGTGCCGCCCGAGTTCGACTGGTCGGGCTCGGAGAATCTCGCGCATGCCAGCGTCCTCTTCCCTGCACCGATGCGCATGACGGACCGTGCCGGCACGACCATCGGCTATAAGGGCGCGGTGGTCCTGCCGGTACTCGTGGAGGCAGTGGATGCAAGCGCGCCCGTCCGCCTCAAGCTCGGCTTTACCTTCGGCGTCTGTCGGGAGATCTGCGTTCCCAGCGAGGCGCAGATCGAGGTGCCGGTGCCGCAGACATCGCTTCCGCCGCCTGAGCCCATAGCTGCTGCACTCTCGTTGGTTCCGCGCTCTGTCGAAGGCGACGGCAAGCGGCCGGTGCTTGCGCGCGTCGTCTCCGACCTAGCGGGCGCATCGCCGAAGATCGAACTCCATGTCAGCTATCCGATGGGCGTCGAAGGTGCCGATGTGTTCGTCCACGAGCCGGGCGGCGAGTACGTCCCCCAGCCGGTTCGCGTGCGTCAGGACGGGAATTTGGTGGTATTCGCAATCGACCTGACGATGGGCGCCGACCTGGCGGCGCTGAAGGACAAACCGGTCGTGGCCACCATCGTTTCGAACTCGGCGCGGGCGGAGGCTGCATTTCGCATCGACGGAGGCCCGCAGCGCCCTAAGTGAGGCGCATGCGAGGCCCATGAACGGAACGCGTCACGCGCGCGTTGAGGGTGGCGGGCATGCACGTTTTGTGATCTGTCGTTGGGCCGACGCGCCCCGCGTGCCCCTCCCCCATTCGAGTGCAAACAACTCAAGGTGATGAATATGACCATCAAGGTTGGCGACCGCCTGCCAGACGTGACTTTCACCGTGATGGGTGCCGACGGCCCCAAGCCCGTGAAGACCGCCGAGGTGTTTTCCGGGAAGAAGGTGGCGCTGTTCGCGGTGCCCGGTGCCTACACGCCGACCTGCCATCAGCAGCACCTGCCCGGCTTCCTGGCCAATCGCGACGAGCTGAAGGCCAAGGGCATCGACACCATCGCCTGCACCGCGGTCAACGATGTTTTCGTGCTTTCATACTGGGCCAAGGACACCGGCGCCGGTGACGGCATCCTGATGCTGGCCGATGGCTCCGCGGACTTCGCCAAGGCGATCGGATTGGAGATCGATCTCACCGCGCGCGGTCTGGGCGTGCGTTCCAAGCGCTACGCGATGCTGGTCGACGACGGGGTCGTGAAGATCCTCAACGTCGACGAAGCGCCGCCGTCGCACGACAAGTCGAGCGCGACAACTCTGTGCTCAATGATGGGCAGCCGTCTCTGAGGCATGAGGACGTGAGGGTGTGCGCAAGCCGGTCTGCGCGCGCCCCGTTCGTCCGTCAGCGCCGGCTGAGGCTGAACGAGCCGCCGCCGCCGCCGCCCGACAGCCGCACTGATTGCGAACGGCCCTTGACGACGACGCTGATCGACCCGGAAACGCCGTACTGGCTGTTGAAGAAGCTACCGGCGTAGCGGCCGTTGCCGACCTTGCTCAACGTCGCGGTCTGGTTGACCTTGCCGGACTTGGTCGCGCACGAAGCGTTCATGCTGTAGCTCGAGCCACCCGTGCGGAAGTAGCTCGCACGGCAGCTCGCCCGCTCGCGCGTGGTTACCTTACACACCCCATCAAAACAGAGCCAACGCAGCCGCCGAGATGCGCCGCGATAGCCGATCCTCTCCAGCTGTCGTAAGGTGCAGGCCGTCGGACAAATACGTCGCATGATTGTGCTTGTTGATGTTCGCTGACCGGAACAGGTCGACGGCCGGAACATGGTTTCGATTTGCGACCGCAATCATGGCATCGACATACTCGACGGCATAATTGCCGTTGTCGTTCGGGGAAATGTCCGTGTCTGACGTCGGTTGACCGGTGACGCCCTGTCCGGTTCGCGCGTGCCACGTGTGACTGTGGAATATGAACTGGATGTGCGGGAACGCATTCTGGATCGTTTGGATGCCATAGTTAATGGCCCCCTTGAACGTGGTCCTCACCGTGTCTGTGTCGGTCCCAAGCGGAACGTCAGAATAGAAGTCGTTGGCCATGTAGCCGACGATGATGATGTCGACCGTATCGAAGTCGAGCGCCTGTAGGATCGCGAGCTGCGCCGAGTTGTTGTCATTCGTCGGCGGGCCAGACAAAGTTGTGTTCGCAGCAACCTGCGCCGACCAATCACCCGTCGCGATCGCATCTGCCAGATGGGCGAACGAGAACCGGTCATAGTCTGTCGGCGTCACGCCTCGCTGCGCCATGGCACAGCCGCCGAACGCCGTTTTGTAGACTGTCGCTCCAGTGGCCAGACCGATCCTGGAGTGCAACGACGTCAGCTCGTAGATGCTGTCCGCCAGCACGACGACTTTCTTGCCGAAAAGGCCGGACTTCGCCGCCTTCTGAGCCCGTAGCGACACGGCATCTAGCGCGGAGCGATCGTTGACGAGCGGTCCTGGCGTCTTGCGGATCGCCCACCCCACGATCCAAGCACCGTCCGTGAAGCCAGGCAGCCCGGCCGCAGTAGGCTGCAGCCGCATATACATGCGAGACGGGTTGTCGATCATAGCCTGGTTGACCGTGACCTCGGCCGTCAACTCCATATAGCCGAATGTGCCCAGCGTCGGCGGCGTTGCCGTCGACGTGATAAGTGTCATCTGATCTGTACTGTCAGACAGCCGCTTGTTGTAGGTGTACATGGTCACGCCGACCTTCGCGACGACGCCGAAGGTCACATAAAATTTCTCGCCAAGGCGCCCTCCGACGTTGCTGAACGACGCATTGAAATCGGCGATCTGGATACCTGACGGGATCTCCATGGCCTTGGTATCGAAGGGTGACGCGGCAGGCCCATCGACAAGGCCGGGACCGCTGCCGGAGATGACACCACCAAGCGGATAACCGTCCTCGTCGTACTGGATGCCAGCCGCCAGAAGTTTGAAGTAGGGGTCAGGATTGAGCGTATCGGTTCCGCGCTGGCTGTTGATCACGGCGCGGCTTAGAACTGTGCGGTCGTTCGTGAGAAGACCCGGCACCGAGCCGCCGCCCGACCAGGAGCCCGACAGGTCGTCGGCCATGGCAACGGCAGCCGGCAGTGGTGCGGCGATCAGAGCGAGTACGATGGAAAGGATTGCGCGGCGCAACATCGACGTCTCCAAATCTTTTCAATCGGGATGATCGGTGGCGGCCCCTGGGCCTGATCGTCTGAAATGGAAGCACGAACGCTTGGAGCCAGCCACGACGATCGGAATTGATGCAACTTGATCCGAACCTTTTCCAAGCCTAGAGCAGCGTTCAAAAAAGTCCAGGGTGCAGCGGGCGGTTTTCGTGGACCTGTCAGCGTGTGGTTACAGCGGGCCGCGAAGCATTCTTCGGTTCGAATAGACTGACACCTGTTTGCGACGGGCAGACGGCAAAGCCCCGGTGTGCCGCAATTCGTTAACGCGTCTGGAATGGCGCAAGACCGGCGCGAGCCAATTCGTCGGCGCGCTCATTCTCAGGGTGTCCCGCGTGGCCCTTGACCCAATGCCATTCGATTTCGTGGCGCTGCCGCGCGGCGTCGAGGCGCTGCCAGAGATCGGCATTCTTAACGGGCTTCTTGTCGGCGGTGCGCCAGCCGTTGCGCTTCCAGCCGTGGATCCACTGTGTGATGCCGTTTTTCAGATAGGCACTGTCGGTGTGCAGCTCGACCTGGCTCGCGCGCTTCAGCTGCTCGAGCGCGGCAATCGCCGCCATCAGCTCCATTCGGTTGTTGGTCGTATCGGCCTCGCCGCCATTCAGCTCCTTGCGGTGCGGTCCCGACATCAGAATCGCACCCCAGCCGCCGGGGCCCGGGTTTCCCGAGCATGCGCCGTCTGTGTAGATCACCACGTGCGGCTTTGCACGCGCCGCCGTCATCGCGCGGCCTCACCACCGTAGTCAGCGAAGGAGCCGACAGACTGGTGGAAGCGCAACCGGCGCACGTAGTCGATGGGGTCGTGCGGCTTCACCTGCGCGCCCTCCGGCGTATCGAGCCAGTCGTGTGATCGCGTCAGAAGGAAGCGCAGCGCCGCGCCGCGGGCGAGCGTGGGCATTGCCCTACGTTCTGCTGCATCGAGTGCACGCACTCGCTCGTAGCCGCGGATCAAAGCCTGTCCCTTGGTGATGTTGAAGGTGTAGTCGGTCTCGAAGCACCAAGCGTTGAGGCAGATGGCCAGATCGTAGGCGAAGGCGTCGTTGCAGGCGAAGTAGAAGTCGATGAGGCCGGACAGCTCCTGTCCGATGAAAAACACGTTGTCGGGGAAAAGGTCGGCGTGGATCACACCTGAAGGCAGGTCTGCGGGCCAGCGCGACGACAGGTGCGCAAGCTCCTGCTCGATCATCTCGGACAGCCCTGGTGCAATCTCGTCGGCCCGTGCGTGGAAGCGAGAGAAAAGAGGAGCCCAGCCTGCAGGCCCCAAGGCATTCCCGCGCCGGAGCGCGAAGCCCTCGCCAGCGATGTGCAGGCGCGCCAGGGCCTCGCCCACGCGCTGGCAGTGGTCGGGCTTTGGTCGCCGCACCCAGAAGCCTTCCAGGAACGTTACGATTGCGGCGGACCGCCCGGCGAGCGTCCCCAACGTCTGCCCCGCATCATTGCGCAGCGGTGTCGGACAGCGCACGCCGCGTGCCGCCAGATGCTCGAGCAGACCCAGAAAGAAGGGCAGATCGCCGACCGCCACGCGCCGCTCGTAAAGCGTCAGGATGTAGGAGCCCGCGGTCGTATGAACCAGATAGTTGGTGTTCTCGACGCCCTCGGCGATGCCTTTGTACGAAAGCAGCTCGCCGATGCGGTAGCGCGAAATGAAAGCCGCCAGCTCCTCGTCGCTCACTTCGGTATAGACGGCCATGTGCGGGGAGGTCTCCTGGCGGCTGCCGGTCGAGGATCAGCGGCCGCATGCGATCGTCATCAGCCGGTTCCGAAGGGTCTAATTCTGTAGGGGCGAAGGCATCAGGCCGCAGGCTGCCTCAGCTCGCGGGGGATGTTGAAGGCGATCCGCTCCTCGGCTGTGCTCACCACCTCGACGGTCACGTCGAAGCGCTCGGCGATGGCCGCGATCACCTCGTCCACCAGCACCTCGGGGGCCGAGGCGCCGGCCGTAATGCCAATGGCCTCCGCTCCCTCGAAGTCCGCCCAGACGATGTCTCCGGCGCGCTGGATGAGCCGCGCCTTGGGACAGCCGGCGCGCTGACCGACCTCGACGAGCCGCAGCGAGTTGGAGCTGTTGGGGGCGCCGACCACCAGCAGACATCCGATCCGTGGAGCAATCGACTTCACCGCATTCTGCCGGTTGGTCGTTGCGTAGCAGATGTCCTCCTTATGCGGCCCGACGATGCCAGGAAAGCGGGCCTTCAGGGCCGCGACGATCTCAGCGGTATCGTCCAGCGACAGGGTCGTTTGGGTGACATAGGCCATGCCCCGCGGGTCGGCGGGTTCCAGCCGGCCGACGTCGGCCACCGTCTCGACGAGCCGCACGGCGTCCTGGGGGAGCTGTCCCATCGTGCCATCGACCTCGGGGTGCCCGGCGTGGCCGATCAGGATCACCTGCCGGCCATCGCGGTGGTGCCGCTCGGCCTCGAAATGCACCTTGAAAACCAGGGGGCAGGTGGCGTCGAGGACGAACAAACCGCGCGCCCTGGCGGCGGCGGGAACGGCCTTGGCCACGCCGTGTGCCGAAAAGATCACGGGTTGGCCCGTATCGGGGATCTCGTCCAACTCCTCCACAAAAATGGCGCCTTTTGCCTTGAGCGTGTCGACAACGTAGCGATTGTGGACGATCTCGTGCCGGACGTAGACGGGCGCGCCGAACTTCGCGAGCGCCAGCTCGACTATCTGGATCGCGCGGTCAACACCGGCACAAAATCCACGCGGCGCAGCCAGAAGGATGCGCAGCGGGGGCTTGTCGGCGTTCGGCGTAGTTTCGGGAGGGGACATCGGGTCAGCGCTCGTCTCTCAACAGGTGCCGGCCGGTACGACTTGGCCGGGGCCTCGCACGGGTGCTAGATTTGAGTCGGGATGCGACAGGGGAGCCCGGCGGGGCTCGGGGGATTAGGCTAGATCGTGCCGTCGTTGTGCGGCGCGATTATGCGGATCGGGGCGTCATGACGCAATGCTTCGCCGCGCGCAGTTCGCGCGCGCTCATCTTCGCAACCGTGGCGGCCGGGGCGCTCACGCTTGGCGGTTGCGGTATGTCTTCGCTCACCTCGGGTCTGGGTGGCGGCGTCTTTGGCGGTAGCCAGGGCACGGTGGCCGATGCTTCGGGCGGTGTCAGCGAGGAACAGCTTCTCTCCGCTGCCAAGGCGGATGGCGGTGCCCCGGGCGCGACGGTGACAGGCGGTATCCTGCCCGGATGCCCCAAGTTCAATGTTTCCTCGCGTGATGGCACGCTGACGATCTACGAGCCCGGCCGCGCCGGAGACAGTCTCGCCGTCATGCATCGCGGCGAGATCACCAAGACGGCGCGGGAGTGCCGGGTCGAGCACGGCCGTGTCGTGGTGAAGTACGGCTTCTCGGGTCGCGTGCTGCTCGGGCCGCGCGGCAACCCCGGCACGGTCACGCTGCCGATCAGCATCGCTGTCACCGACTCCCGGCGCGCCTCGGTGGCGGGTGACAGCATGAAGATCCCGGTCGCGGTCGCGGTCGATAAGCCGATCGGGTACTTCTCGGCAGTTCGCGAAGTCTCGATCCCGGTTGCCGAAGGTGCCCGTCCCGGGGAATACGAGCTGAACGTTTCCTTCGATCGCGCCGCCGCTCCGGGCGCCGGCTGAGGAGGGCGCGGAGCGCCCCGGTGCGCACCGCCGCCCGCTTTTCCGCTTCACATCATCTCTGGACCTCGGCTTGGCGCAGCTTCGCCCTCGGGCTAGGCGCGGCATCTCTGTGCGTGGTTCGCTGCGGGACGTCATGGCGACGCTCAGGTCCCGCCGGAGAAGCCAACGAACAATGCCTTACCGTCAATCTAAATGCTGGCTCCGGAACCTTGCCGGCGCGCAGTGAAAATGCGAGCGTTCCGCCCGTACAGTACGATCGCCTGCGAATTGTTGGCCAAGCTGGCAAATCGCTCACCGCCGATGAGCCCGCGGTGAGCGATGAGGCGGGCGATTGTTGCTCACCGTGGTCCAAGACGGGGTCAAGTTCGAATGGACAGCATTCATCCGGCCGCAACCGGCCACCTGCCAGCATTCATAACGGCGCCGGGCGGCACAGACGCCCTCATGGTCGTCTCAGCCGTCATTCTCATCGCATCGGTGCTTGCTGCCGGCGTGTTTTTTCTCTGGCTGCATTCGCTTCCCGAGCGACTGGTCCACAACAGGCTCCAATACGATCTCGTCGCCGTACTCGCCCTCATTTCCCTGTTCACTCACGTGCATGCTTCTGGATCGCGGCACTTCTTCTCGCGTTCATCACCGTTCCCGATGTGAGCAAGTTCAACGTCCTCGGCCCGCTGCGAAGCATCGCGAAGTCCTTGAAGACGATCGCTGACCGAAGTGACGCGCCGCAGGCGATCGCGTTCCCGCAACCAGCCGCTCTTAACGAAGCGGCGGCTGCGAGCGAGAAGTCCGCTGCGAAGGGGAGCTGATCAATGCTCGAACTGCTTCTCTGTTCGCTGTTCACGATAGTTCCGGATTACCTCTATCGTCACTATCGTGAGGGAAAGCGGCTCGGCCACGAGATCAATCTCTATTCGGTGTGGTACGAGCTTCGCTATGGCATTACCGCTTGCCTGATGCTGACGGTCGCGCTGATCACGGTCATCTTTTATCACCATCCGACGTCGACGAATGTGACCGCCGTGTTCAGGACCATACCGGTCATTCCAGAGATCAACGGCCGCGTCGAAAAGGTGTTTGTCGGTATCAGCGGCGACGTGAAACAAGGCGATCCGATCGTCAAACTCGACAGCGCGCGCCAGGAAGCATCTCTCGAGGTGGCGAAGAAACGGATCGCTGAGGTCGAAGCGGGCATCGTCGTCGCCAAGTCGGACATCGCCAAGGCTGAAGGACAGATCCAGCAGGCCCAGAGCTCTCTCGATAACGCACGGGACGAACTCTCGCGGAAACAGGAGCTCAGCGCGAGAAACGCCAGCGTCGTTACGCAGCGGGAGCTCGAGCGGCTGCAACTGGTGGTCGCCGAAAAGACGGGCGCGCTCGCTGCGGCAACCGCCGCCAAGGAAGCTGCGATAACGCGCGTTTCGACACTTCTGCCTGCAGAGAAGCAGAGCGCGGAAGCAGCTTTGCAACAGGCACAGGTCGAACTCGACAAGATGGTGATTCGTGCCGGTGTCGACGGCCGGATCGAGCAGTTCACGATGCGCAAGGGCGACTATGTCAATCCGTTCATGCGGCCTGCCGGAGTGCTGGTTCCGAAGGAGGCAGGACGTGGCGTGCTTGTGGCAGGTTTCGGCCAGATCGAAGGGCAAGTCCTGAAAGCCGGGATGATCGCCGAAGCGAGCTGCGCCTCGAAGCCGTGGACAATCATTCCGATGGTCGTAACCCGCGTCCAGGATTACATCGCCTCAGGCCAATTCCGCGCTTCGGACCAGCTCGTCGATGTCAGCCGATTGTCGGCGCCGGGCACGATCACGGTCTTTCTCGAGCCCTTGTACAAGGGCTCGCTTGACGGCGTAATCCCTGGCAGCAGCTGCTTTGCCAATGCCTACTCGAACAACCACGACCGACTGGCCAGCCCGGACATCGGCTTTGGCACATGGATTTACCTGCATATCGTCGATACCGTCGGCATCGTTCACGCCATGCTGTTGCGCCTGCAGACGCTCCTTCTGCCGGTCAAGCAACTCGTGCTTGCGGGTCACTGATCAGAGCGTCATCCGCCAATAGAAAGAGCCCGGAGGCGGGATGCCATCCGGGCTCTTTCTCTAACGTGGCGCGCGGAAAGGCGCGCCTCTCAGTTCAGTTTGCGCTTGATGTCGGCAAGACTGTCGGCGATCAGCTGGTCGGCCTTGGCGCCCTGCACCTTGGACGCCAGGATCTTCTCAGCCGCGGCGATCGCGGCATCGACCGCCGATGATCTCACCTCTGCGAGTGCCTGATTTTCGGCGCGCGCGATCTTCTCTTCGGCCATGCGCGAGCGGCGCTCGACGGCCTCGTTGAGCTGACGCCGCGTCTCTACAGCCATGGCCTCGGCCTCGCGGCGCGCCTGATCGACGATGCCCTTCGCCTCCTCCTCCGCCTCGCGCTTCTTGCGCTGGTAGTCGGACAGCAGCTCCTGCGCTTCCTCGCGCAGGCGGCGCGCCTCGTCCAGCTCCTTGCGGATCGCGTCAGCGCGCGCGTCCAGCGCGCCTGTCAGCATCGCGGGAACCTTCATGTAGAAGACGATCCCGAAGAACAGCAGGAAGGAGATGAGCACCCAGAACTCGGCGGCGCCCGGATCGAGAAGTGCCATGGTCCTTGTTCCTCCAGCCGCCCGTCAGAGGGCCTTCTTCGCCTCGGCGGCGGACACGTCCTCGCCGATGAGCTTGCCCACGATGGCGCTCGCAGTATCTGCTGCGATGTCGCTTACGCTCGCCAGCGCCTTGTCCTTCATGGCTTTGATGCGCGCTTCGGAGTCGGCGATCTGAGCGGCGACCTTGTCCTCCATCGCCTTACGCTCACGGTCGGTATCCGCCGACAGCTTGTCGCGCGTCTCACGCGCAATGGCGCCGGCCTTGGCGCGCGCGTCGGCGAACGACTGCTCATAGTCCTTGAGCGCCTTCTCGGTCTCGCCCTTCAGCGACTCGGCATGATCGAGGTCGCGCTGAATGCGGTCGCGCCGCTCCTCGATCACCTCGCCGATGCGCGGCAGCGCGATGCGCGACAGCAGCGCGTAGAGGATCGCGAACGTGATCGCGAGCCAGACGAGCTGTGGCACGAACACGTTGGGATCGAGCGGCGGGAAAGCCTTGGAGTGCCCGGCGTCGTGCGGCACCCCGACTTCTGTAGTGTGCGGCTGGGCCATGACCTCGGTCCGTTTCTGGCCTTGTCGGGAAAAATGCGATCGGCGCGGCGGGCCTCGTATGAGTGTCTGCTTCACGTCTGAGATGGAAGCGGGATCGCTTCCATCTCGAAGACGGTCAGACGCTCATGTCCCAGCCGCGCCGCATCGTGGCGCGCGCGATCAGGTGAACAGCAGCAGGAAGGCGATCAGCAGCGCGAAGATGCCGAGCGCTTCGGTCACGGCGAAGCCGAAGATCAGGCGGCCGAACTGGCCGTCGGCAGCCGACGGGTTACGCAACGCGCCCTGCAGGAACTGGCCGAACAGGTTGCCGACGCCGATCGCGGCGGCGCCCGTGCCGATGGCGGCGAGACCGGCACCGATAAGCTTGGCGGAAGCTGGATCCATGTTTCTTCTCCTTGAGATGGGATGGGTTCGATGGTTGCCGTTGGACGCCGGCGCTCCGCCCGGCTCAGTGGCCGGGGTGGAGCGCGTCGTTGAGATACATGCAGGTGAGCATGGCGAACACGTAGGCCTGCAGGAACGCCACGAGGAACTCGAGCGCCGTCAGGGCCGTCGCCATGGTCAGAGGAAGTATGGAGAGGATGCCGTAGGCGCCGCCGGCCCCCAGCAGCATGATGATGAAGCCCGCGAATACCTTGAGCGTGATGTGTCCGGCCAGCATGTTGGCGAACAGACGTACCGAGTGGCTGATCGGCCGCGACAGGAACGAGATGATCTCGATCATCACGACCAGAGGAAGCACGTAGATCGGCACGCCGGATGGCACGAACAGCTTGAGGAAGCCAACCCCGTTCTTGGCGAAGCCGACCGCGAGCACGATGACGAAAACGAGCAGGGCGAGGCCGGCGGTGACCGCCAGATGGCTTGTCACCGTGAAGAAGCCCGGAATCATGCCCAGCATGTTGAGCGTCAGGATGAAGATGAAGATCGTGAACACGAGCGGGAAGAAGCGCATTGCCCCGCCGCCGTGGCCATGTCCGTGGCCGTGATCGTGTCCGCCCATCGTGTCGCGGACCATACCGGCGACGAACTCATAGAGAATCTCGGCAAGCGACTGCAGCCGGGTCGGCACCAGCGAGCGGCCGCGCATGGAGAAGATCAGAAACCCGGCGATCAGGGCGACGGCGATCACCATGAACAGCGAGGAGTTGGTGAATGTCGCGTCGAGCCCGAACAGGTCGAAGGAGAACAGGCGCTTGATCTCGAACTGGTGGATGGGGTCGGGCATGCCGCCGCCGCCATGAGATTCAGAAGCCACTTGAGAACCCCCAAGGTGTTCAGTCGTCGTTGTCCGGCACGGAGTGGCCGATATTGCCGCCGGTCTCGCGGTTGATGTCCGACTGCAGCCGGCCATATCCGCGCGTCACATTGAGCACGCCGGCGGCGAAGCCCAACACAAAAAACACGAGCAAGAGCCACGGCTTGGTGCCCAGGAGCAAGTCCAGGCCATAGCCGATCGCCGCGCCCACAAGAATGGCCCCGACGAACTCGGAGCCAATCTTGAAACCATAACTCATACCTCGGCCGCCCAGGGCCGAGCTCCCACGCGCATCCGCTTTGGATTCGACCGCTCGTTCCGCGCGCACCTTGTCGAGCTTCTTGTCGAGCTCGGAGACGCGCCGCTGAAACTGGGCTTTTTCCTCGGGGCTGAGCGAGCCCCCACCTCCAGGCTGTCCATTTTCGGAACTCGACATCTGGGCAGGTCCTGGAAACAGGGCGCCGGGCTCACACAGGGTGGGCCAGACGCGGCGCACCTTAGTGACGGCCTATATCCGAGTCAAGGAACGCAGGACCCGACAAACGTCGGGATTCACGGGCCGAAATCGGGCTTCTGGCGAAGCGGTTTAGACCTTCGTGCGAGACGGTGCGAACTGCCCTGCCTGGGCGCTTCACGGTTCGTGCCCCGCTGCCGCGGCGGGCCGCGGCTCAGCTCGCCTCGAGGAAGCGCTGAGCGGTCTCCAGATCGACCGAAACGAGCTGTGAAATGCCCTTCTCGACCATCGTCACGCCGAACAGACGGTTCATGCGCGCCATCGTCATGGGGTGGTGCGTGATGACCAGGAAGCGCGTCGCCGTCTCCTCGGCCATCTTCTCCATCAGGGTGCAGAAACGGTCGACGTTGGAATCGTCCAGCGGCGCGTCCACCTCGTCGAGCACGCAGATGGGCGACGGGTTGGTCAGGAAGACCGCGAAGATCAGCGACAGTGCTGTCAGAGTCTGCTCGCCGCCGGAGAGCAGCGACAGGGTCGCCGGCTTCTTGCCGGGCGGCTTGGCGATGATCTCGAGCCCGCCTTCGAGCGGATCTTCGCCCTCGACCATCTCCAGCCGCGCCTCGCCGCCCCCGAACAGGGTCGTGAACAGGCGCTGGAAATGTCCGTTGACCGTGGTGAAGGCGTCGTCGAGCCGCTTCTTGGCCTCACGGTTCAGGGCGCCAATGGCTCCGCGCAGCTTGGCGATCGCCTGCTCGACGTCGGCGCGCTCGGTCTCCAGCGTCTCGTGCTGCTGACCCAGCGACACGAGTTCGTCGTCGGCGGCCAGATTGACGCCGCCGAGCCGTTCGCGGTCGGATTTCACCTTCGCAAGCTGCCGGTCCGCCTCGTCGAGCGATGGCAGCGGCTGGCCGGGCTCATAGCCGGCCAGCGGCAGGCAGCCCTCCGGAATGACGCCCAGCGTCTCGCGGATGCGGCGCGCCTCGTCCTGCCGCCGCTGGCGGGCGGCTTCCAGGCGCGCCTCGATACGCGCACGCCCCTCGCGCTCGTCGCCGACCGATGCCTGCGCAGCCTTCAACGTCTGCTGGGTCTGGCGCAGCCCGCCTTCGGCCGCCGCCAGCACGTCGGCGGCGGTGCGGCGTTCGCTTTCTGCAGTGGACAGCCTGTCGAGCAGGGCCTGACGGCTCGCTTCGATCTTGGCTGGCAGATCGGCCAAGGTGTCGCGTTCGCTCGTCAGTGCGGCCGCCCGCTCCGCGAGTGTGCGGACCTGGGCTTCAGCGGCCGTCCGGCGCTCGTGCCAACGGCGCACGTCGGCCGCTGCGGCCTCGCGGCGCTCGGCTCGTGCTCGACGCGCGCGCGTCAACTCGGCGACCTCGGCGAGTGCCGCTGCGACCGCGACGCGGCGGGCCTCGCTCTCCTGCCGGGCGGCGGAGTGCTGCAACTCCAGTTCGTCGATGGCCGGAAGATCGGCGAGGGCGGCAACAGACTGACCCTCAAGCGTCCGGGCTTCGGCGACATCGTCGGCCGCGCGCTGCTTGGCCTCGCGGATCGAGGCGAGGCGCCCTTCCGTCTCTCGCGCGGCGCGCTCGATCCTGGTCAGAGCGTCACGTGTCTCCGCCAGCTGGGCCTGCGTCGCGCGCCAGGATTGCCGCAGCGTCCGCTCCTCGTCGGAGGCTGCGGTGTGGGCGGTCGTGGCACTCTGCTCGGCCGCTGAAAGCTGCTCTGCCGCCTCACGCGCCTGAGCCTCCTCGTATTCGATGGCGGCAAGCCGGTTCTTTTGCGCGAGGCGCTGGGCGGCCGCCGTCGTTCCGTCGGCCGCGGCGACGAAGCCATCCCAGCGCCACAAGTCACCGTTGCGGCTGACGAGCCGCTGCCCGGGCGCGAGCCTGGACTGAAGACGCGGGCCGTCCTTGGCGCGAACGATGCCGATCTGGCGCAGGCGGCGATGCAACTCGGCCGGTGCGTGCACGTGCTCGAACAGCGGTCCGGCGCCCTCCGGCAGCGCCGGGTCGTCGCCGCCGGCATCGACGAGCCGCCAGTGGATCGCGGCATCCTCACCTGCAGGCGCGTCGAGATCGTCGCCCAGGGCGGCGCCTAGCGCTGTTTCGAACCCCGGCGCGACGCGCAACTGATCGACGATTGCCGGAACCTCGCTGTCACGCTGAGGAACGAGCAGCCGGGCCAGCGTCTCGCGTTCGGTGGCAATCGCGCGCATGGCGAGGCGGGCATCCGCCGCGTCGGCGCGGCGTGTCGCCAGCGCCTGCTGCAATTCGCCCGCGCGTGCTTCGGCCGCCAGCGTTGCAGCCTCGATCTCGACGATCGCCTGCGCCAATTGCTGACCGAGCGCCATCGTGGCGTTGAGCTTCTCGACGTCGGGCGCCCGGGCGGCTACCTCCCGCTCCTGCGCTTCGAGCGCGGCAAGCTGCCGTTCCGACTTCTCACGACGCTGCCTGCGATCGCTCACGGCGGCATTGAGGCTGCGTTGCTGGGCACGCGCATCGGCGAGCTTGTGTGTGAGCTCCGAAAGTGCCTCGTCGGCGGTGGCCAGATGCGCCGCCGCCTGGGTGCTGCGCGTGCCGGCATCACTCTCGGCGGCCTCGGCGGTCGCATCCGCGGTCGACAGTGCGGCTATCTCGTCGCCGAGCCGAACCTGCAGATCCTGCGCTTCCGCGATCAGCTTGATTTCGCGTGTCTTGTCGGCTTCCAGGTGCTCAAGCGTGCGCTCCAGCTCGGCCAGACGGTCGGCGGCACGCTTGGCCTCGCGCTCGAAGTTCTCGCTCTCGACCTTGATGCGATGCAGGGCCGCGGCCGCGCGTGCCTCGGTCTCGCGCAGGCTGGGCAGCGCCTCTGAGCGTTCTGTTTCGAGCTTGATGGCGCGCGCTTCGGCAGCGAGTGCATCGGTGAGCCGCGTCAGCACGTCCTTCAGCGCGGTCTCCTCCGCATCCACGCTCCGCTGCGCTTCCGTCCAGTTCAAATGCAGAACGAGCGCTTCGTGCCGGCGAATGTCCTCCGACAGCTCCTTGTAGCGTCGTGCCTGCCGCGCCTGCCGCTTCAGCGTGTCGATCTGCGAGGTGAGCTGGCCGAGCACGTCGGTGATGCGCGCAAGGTTCGCTTCGGCAGCCTTCAGGCGCAGTTCCGCCTCGTGGCGGCGCGAGTGCAGCCCGGCGACGCCGGCCGCGTCTTCCAGGATTCGCCGCCGCTGCTCGGGTTTGGCGTTGACGATCTCGCCGATCTGGCCCTGGCGGACGAGCGCGGGCGAGCGCGCGCCGGTGGCCGCATCCTCGAACAGGATCTTGATATCGCGGGCACGCGCCTCCTTGCCGTTGATGCGGTAGGCCGAGCCTGCCTCGCGCTCGATGCGCCGCGTGATCTCGATCGTATCGCGGTCGTTGAGTTCGGCGGGCGCCTGTCGTTCGGAATTGTCGAGGAACATCGTCACTTCGGCGGCGATGCGCGGTGGCCGCGACGTGGTGCCCGAGAAGATGACGTCGTCCATGGAGGCCGCGCGCATCGACTTGTGCGAGGTCTCGCCCATGACCCAGCGCAGCGCCTCGAGCAGGTTCGACTTGCCGCAGCCGTTCGGGCCGACGACGCCCGTGAGCCCCGGCTCGATGATGAGCTCGGTGGGCTCGACGAACGACTTGAAGCCGAGCAGTCTGAGGCGGGAAATCTTCATGGGTGGCGGTGTCGTCCTCGGTGGGGCGCGGGGCCTGCGTGCAACGGCCGATTATCGCGCGATTCCGCCGCCGCTGTCAGGTGCGCGGCGCGCGGTTCCGGTGGATTGTCGGCCGTCCACGGACCCGTGGTTCTGGCGCAAAGCAGACGCAACGGATGGCGAGCAGCCGCTAGCGTGCCGCGGTCGCCGCGGCGGCGCCGCCGCCCTTTCCGGTCAGCGCCGCATCGACCAGCCCTGAAAGGTCGTCGAGGCTCAGCACGCGCTTCACCAGCTTGCCGGCGACGAAGAAGTTGGGCGTGCCGATGATGCCCAGCGTCCGGCCACGGTCCTTGACCCAGCGCAGCCCGTCGATCATCGGCTGATCGACAAGGCAGGCATCGAAGCGCGCCCGCGTCATCCCCACCTGCTGCGCAACCTTGAAGATGGCGTCGAGCCGAACTTCCTGCGACACCCAGGAGGACTGTTGCGACAGGAAGCGGCCGTAGAGGTCGAGGTACTTCTCGGGCGGGGCGCAACGCAGCGCGATGGTGGCGTTGCCCGACGAGCGCCCGATCGGGAACTCGCGGATGATGAAGCGCACTTTGCCCGTATCGATGTACTTCTTCTTGAAGGCCGGGAAGACCTCCAGATGGAATTTGCGGCAGTAGGGGCAGGTTAACGACATGTACTTGACGACGGTGACGGGCGCGTCCTGCCGGCCCCACGCCATCTCGGGCAGGGTGCCCGTCTTCGTTATTTCCGCTTCGGTCGGCGCGGCGATCACCTCGCGCCCGCCGGGCGGTCGACCGCTGACCTGCCCCGACAGCGACATGGCGTCGAGCGGGCCGGAGGCCGCGGTGGTCGTCGCAGAGGCACCGTAGGGCGAGGACGCGGCGCTATCCTGCGCGGGTTCGGGTGTCGCGTTGCCCACGCTCAGCAGTTGCTCGCCGGCACACGCGCTCAAGCCTACTGCGAGCCCCGCGCTGAGCAGGGCCGCAATGATACCGCGAGCTGCCTTGCCGCGCTGTTTCACGAGCATTCCTTCGCAAGCTGCGCGCCGGGCGCTACTTTTTGTCCTCGCCCAACTGCGGGTCGATGGCGGCAGAGAACGCTTCCATCGAGGGGCCCGCCGTCAGACGCTTGCCGTTGATGAAGAATGTCGGCGTGGCGCTGACGCCGAACTGCTCGGACCCGCGCGAACGCTGCGCATTGATCTTGTCGAGCAGCGGCTGGTCGGTCAGGCACTTCTCGAACGACTCCTGCGTGAAGCCGGCCTGCTTGGCGATCTCGAAAAGCTTCGGAACCGGATTTCCCTGCGCATAAGCCCAGTCGGCCTGCTTCTCGAAAAGCACGTCGAGCAGATCGTACGTCTTCGACTTGTCGACGCAGCGTGCGAGCATGGCCGCGGCGGCGGCCAGATTGTCGAGCGGGAACTCGCGCATGATGAAGCGGATCTTGCCCGTGTCGATGTACTTCTTCTTGAGTTCCGGGAACACCTCGCGGTGGAAGCGGCCGCAGTGGCCGCAGGTCAGCGAGGCGTACTCGACAATGACGACCTTGGCATCGACCGGGCCGAGCGCCACGTCATCCAGGCCTTCGGCGGGCTTCATCAGGTCTTCGACGGGTACGTCGCGCTCGGCATGCGCGGCCGGGACGAATGATCCGATAGCGGCGACAGCGGCCAGGCTTGCAGTGCCACACATCAGAGCGCGGCGGGAGACGGCGAGGAGGCGCGAGCGCGATGCAGGCTGGGTCACACGAGGTCTCCCGATGGGGCGCCGCTCGCCGTCGGGCATGAAGCGGGCGCGGACGATTGCGATGCGCCCGATAACACGGCGCGACCGAGCCAAATAAGGCAAAAGCGGCTTGAATGCCAAATGAATGCGCGGTCCGGGCAACGGGTGTGTGCTCGCTGTGACATCAAAAGGCAGTGATCGGCGAGCAGCCGTGCCGGCCGGCGTCAGCCGGTCGAGGACGCGATGCTGCGCCCGAGCCGCAGCAACGCATCTTGCAGCGGATCATCGTCGGCTGCCGACGACGCAACCGGTGGTGGGGCGGCGGCCTTTCGCTCATCTCGGGCGGGCCGTGCCTGGGCCTCTGGTTCGTCGAAACCGGTGGCGACCTGCCGCAGCTTCACCCCGGTGATGGCTGCATAGCCAAAGTAGCCGTTCACGCGTTCGATGATCTGATCGGTCCGGTACTGGATGTCGAGCGCAGCCGCCGCATCGACTGCTAGCGTCAGCGTCGCTCCCGGCCGGCCGCGGCCCTCCTCGCTCGCGGCGAGCGCGTCTCCGGGCGGACGAGGCCACTTGAGCCGCTCCGGACGCGTTGTACGTGCGAACTCCTCGCCGACGATTACGGGCCAGTCGGTTATGAGGGTGGCTGCGGCGAAGCCGTGCTTGGCGAACGCCTTTTCAGTTATGCGCGGCACGAACGCCGATACGGTCTTCGGGCCATGCGCCGCGCGCCCTGCCGGCGGCGGGGTCGTGGCGCTCCCGGCCTCAGAATTATCCGTTGGCAAGGTCATGCACGCGTTCCCTTGTGGACTTGTGCTGCTTACCATTCTTGAGGTCGATTCGGCGTCGAGGTGAGCCGGCGCGTGCCTGATCCGGCCGCGCTTTTCTGGGGGCACTCGTGACAGATGTGGCGCGAAAGCAACTCCCACTCCGGCCTGCCGGGCCCGACACGGTCGCAGCATTGCTCCGCTGGTACGATAACGAGCGCCGCGATCTGCCCTGGCGGGCGCGCCGCGGGCGGCGCTCCGACCCGTATAAGGTCTGGCTCAGCGAGATCATGCTGCAGCAGACGACCGTCAAGGCCGTCATCCCCTATTTTCAACGCTTTATCGCCCGCTGGCCCGACGTGGAGGCGCTGGCCGCCGCGCCGCGTGACGATATTCTCGCCGCCTGGGCGGGCCTTGGTTACTACGCGAGGGCGCGCAAGCTGCACGAATGCGCTGGCGTCATCGTCAACGAGCACGGCGGCAAGTTCCCTGGCACGGCGGCCGAGCTGCTGCGCCTGCCGGGTATCGGTCCCTATACGGCCGCGGCCATCGCGGCCATCGCTTTCGGGGAGCCCGAGACGCCGGTCGACGGCAACGTCGAGCGGGTGACGGCACGGCTTTTCGCTGTGCGGCAGCCCCTGCCGGCCGCCAAGGGTGAGCTGAAGCGCCTCGCGGCGACGCTCACTCCGGCCAAGCGTCCGGGTGATTTTGCCCAAGCCATGATGGACCTGGGCGCGACCATCTGCACACCCAAGAGCCCGTCGTGCCTTGTCTGCCCGCTACAGCCCGATTGTGCTGCGAGCGCCAAGGGCATCGAGGCGACGCTCCCGCTGAAGTCCGCCAAGGCCGAGCGGCCGGTGCGAGTGGGCGTCGCGTTCGTCGTGCTGCGCGAGGACGGTTCCGTGCTGCTGCGCCGGCGCCCCGATAACGGTCTGCTGGGCGGTATGCTGGAGGTGCCGTCCACGCCGTGGTCCGAGTTGCCGGCCGAGCGCAGCGGATTGCTGCAGTCAGCGCCCGTACGCGCCGACTGGTGGCCAGTGCCGGGCATCGTCACGCACACCTTCACGCACTTCCGCCTCGACCTTGCGGTCTATCGGGCGATCGTGCCCGTCGATGCGGAATTGACATTCTGGGCCGAGGCGGAACGGTGTCTGTGGATGCCGCGCCGCGAGCTTCCCGACGCGGCGCTGCCGAGCGTCATGCGCAAGCTGCTGGCGCACGCGTTGAATGGAGCGCGGGGTGAGCGGCGCGGGCGTGCCCAAGCCTGAGCATCGCAACGCGCGAGGAGGAGCTTGATGAACGAGCTGGTCGGCGAGCTTCCTCTCGGAATCAAAATCATTCTCTTGATGATGGTTGCGTTCTTCGTCGGACGCTGGTCGGCGCGGCGCAAGCAGCGGCAGTCGTCGCCTGCGTCACCGCCCGCGGCGTCCACCGAGCTGCGCCACGGCGTCCATTCGCAGGGCTATGCGGGACCGAGCGGCGGGGCCGGTATCGAAGGCACGGTCGGGGGCGCTGCGGTTCGACGCGACCCGGCGCTAGAGGCCGAGCTGAGGAAGTTGCTGCGCGACGGACGCAAGATCGATGCGATCAAGGTCGCGCGCGAACGCTTGGCTCTCGGCCTCAAGGAAGCGAAGGACCTTGTCGAAAGCCTCTGAGCCGCTCAGGAGCGTCGCGCCAGCCCCGTCAGATAGCCGATGCGCCCGGCCAGCCGCTCGCGCTTCCGCTCCAGGAACTCCAGAACCTCGGTGGGATGGAGGCCGTATCCGAAGACGCGGCTGCGCTCGGCCTCCGTTTCGAGCAGCTCCTGCACCAGTGGCTGCGCCGTCTTGTGCAGCATGATGATGGCGGCGATCGTGCGCCGCGGCATGTGGGGCGGCGCGGTCGGAACGACCTCGTCGATCATCGATTTTACTCCGCCCGACAGACCCGCGGCGAAGCGTCCGAGGCGGCTGATGAGACGGACGAGAAAATCCTCCTCGAACCGCAGGCCGTCCGTTTCCATCCATTCGAACAGCTTGTCCATGACGAGGTCGGCGAGCCGCAACTCGGCGGTGACGCGATAATCCTGCCATTCGGCGACCGTCTCAAGCGACGGCTCGATCTCCAGGTCGCCGGGAGCGAACGTCCTCCTCGCCGTCACGCCGATGCGGTCGAAGAAGTCGCGGTTGGTCATGTCGAGGCTGGTGGGATACGACGGCAACCGCACGGCGCCGCCACTCGCTTCCAGATAGGCCATGCGAACGAGCTTCGAGCAGTAGAGCCGCTTGTAGCCGTCAAGTTCCATGGTGAAGTCGTAGAGGATCGGCTTGACGCTCACCGCCTTGCTCAACCTGTCGTACGCGATGGTCGCGGCGCGGTGGGCAAGCGCCTCATCGGGATGGCGCAGCACGATGGCCCGTCCCAGATCGTGCGCCAGCGCATCGGCGAGCGGCACGATGACGCCGCCCTTCTCGATCAGCACCTCGACCATCCAGGCGCGTCCTGCCGGATCGACGTGGACGAGCCCCGCGTGGCTGTACTGGCTGTCGACGTCGCCGATGCGGGCGATGGCGGCACTGTTGGCGGCGCGTCCGCGCATGATGATGATATCGCCGGACTTGAATTCCAGATCGCGGCCGATGTCGAAGCTGGGATTGATGAGCGTGTTGGAATTGATGCCACGATACGCGCGCAGCGTCTTGCCGTCCTCCGGCAGCCGGCGGTGGCCGATCGCCAGCTCGCCCAGCATGTCGGCGCCGTAGCGCATGACGCGGAACGCGTCGCGCAGTGCGCGCTGCACCGGCGCGTCGAGTAGGCCCTTTTGCTCCCACTCGCGGACCCTGTCCTTGAGGCGCATACGCGATGCGAACAGCGAATGCACAAGCGCGGGTGCGGCCTTGGCCAGCGCGTCGACGTCGTAGTTGCTGATGTTGAGCGCGTGCAGCGTGCGGTAGAGCCCGGTAAGATTGCGGGCGACGTCGTCGGCGCTGTCGGCCGGTGCGGCGGCCCAAGCGTCGAGCTTTGCGGCATCGGCGCGGAAATCCGCCGGCATGCGTCTGTCGGCCACGCGAAACTCCCCCTCGTCGGCGCACGGTCTGACACCTGCGCGAAAGCCGCGCGCACCCAGTGTCAGCACGCGTACCAGGAAAAGCTAGCAAATTGGCGGCAGCGCTATCAATTCACCGCGGCTCGGCAGCAACGTGAGCGCAGCGACGGCGGCATGGCAGCAACACTGCGGGTAAGGGGCGGGACGTGCGTGCAACGCGGCACCGCTATTCGGCGGCGATCATGGCGCCTGCCGCCGACAATCCCAATTGCCGCTTGGCCTGGTCGCGCAGGATGTCGATGGGCTGCAGACGGCCCTGCTGGCGGAAGTGCCAGTAGGTCCAGCCGTTGCAGGCGCTTTTGCCCTGCACCTCGGCGCCCAGCCGATGGATGGAACCCTGCCGCCCCGCATGCGCCAGTGTGCCGTCGGCCTTAACCTCGGCTCGGATCTCGGCCTTGGCGTCGAACAGCGCGCTGCCCGCCTGCACAATGCCCAATTCGACAAGCGTACCGAAGGGCACGCGTGGCTCCGCGCGCTTTGATCGCGCCGTCTCCAGGACACTCTCTGGAAGTGGGGTCACCGCCTCGATGCGCGCCCGCGCGAAGGCGGCATACGCCGGGTCGCGCTCGATGCCGATCCAGCGGCGTCCGAGCCGCCGCGCCACGGCCGCGGTCGTGCCCGATCCCAGGAACGGGTCGAGCACCACGTCACCGGCATTGGTGGAGGCGAGAAGGACGCGGGCGATGAGCGCCTCGGGCTTCTGCGTCGGATGCGCCTTGCGGCCCTCGACGTCCTTCAGGCGTTCCGGTCCCGAGCAGATCGGGAACAGCCAGTCGGAGCGCATCTGTACGTCGTCGTTGAGCGCCTTCAGGCTGTCGTAGTTGAATGTGTAGCGCGAGCGTTGCTCGCGCGCCGCCCATATGAGCGTTTCATGCGCGTTGGTGAAGCGCCGGCCCCGGAAGTTGGGCATCGGGTTGACCTTGCGCCAAATGATGTCGTTGAGGATCCAGTAGCCCTGGTCCTGTAGCGCGGCGCCGAGCCGGAATATGTTGTGGTAGGACCCGATGACCCATAGAGCGCCATTGGGCTTGAGTACGCGGCGGCACTCGCCAAGCCAGGCGCGCGAGAAGCGGTCGTAGTCCTCGAAGCTGCCGAACTTGTCCCAATCGTCGTCGACGCCATCGACGCGCGTATTGTTGGGGCGGAGCAGTTCGCCTTCGAGTTGCAGATTATACGGGGGATCAGCGAAAACGAGGTCGACGCTTTCATCCGGCAATCGCCGAAGCGCATCGAGGCAATCCTGAACAATAACGCGGCCCTCGGCGCCAGCCGGGCCAGAACGATGACGCGCACCCATGCAACGCAACTCACCAAACAAGACTTCGCCAGACAGAAGTCCAAGCTACACCCGACACGACTTCAGCTTCACCTTGGTTAAGGGATGATGAAGCGCCATTCCTAACGAATGGTTAAAGCGGGCCTGGATCTCCACGTGTCCGGCAGCCTCGCACACGAGTTTGTTGCTGTCTTGGCAATTGGCCGCGCTACAACTCTGGCAGGCAAACAAAAAAGCGCTCCGGTGCGAGACCGGAGCGCTTGTCGTGGCAGCGACGTTCGTCGCGGCTCAGTAGTCGCAACGGTTATCGAACTTGCGGCACGCCCAGCCGTAGCCCTGCGAGCACTTGTAGTCGTAGTAGTCGCAGCGGTCGGAGTGGCGATAGCCGCGGCGCTCGGCGCGAGCGGCGCCCGAGATAATGGCAACGGCGGCAGCCGCACCCAGGACACCCAGGGCGACATTGCGCGCACCGCGGCCGCGGACATCGATGACCGTGCTGTGCGTGTCAGCGCCCTTGAGGCCGGCCAGAGCGCCGGTTCCAGCGGCCGAAGCACCCGTCGCGCCGGCGAGCGCGAGGCTGCAGGCGAGCGCAGCGGCCATGATGGTCTTGGAGATCATGTCTCAAGTTCCTCGATCTGAGGCGAGACCGATCGCGGTCTCGCATTCCCTGGGGTCCGGCGAGCATTCGTCGGGCGCGTCAGAAAGTTAGCACCCGCAAATCGTGTCATGGTGGTGGCAACGCCGACAGGAGAACCTGGTTCCACCTCGTCCTGTCGCGGCGGGTCCATAGCGACGACAATGCGGCGGGGAACGTGAATAAGACCTGAACGCAGGCAAATGCCGTGTTTCGGACAATCCGAATTGTCAGCCGACTTGCAGCATTTCCAAGTTAACCAAGGTCTTCGTCGTCACAAGACTTACGCGCTGAAGTCGAGCGATAAGCAGTACTGAGCTTGCTGGAGTGGTTCGGAGCTGCGAGCTGTCTCAACCGGAGGAAACCCGATGTTCAAGCGTATCACGATCGCCGCGGTCGCCGCGGCTGTGGCCGTCGTCTCCATGCCGTCGGCCTCCGAGGCCCATCACAAGCGCGCACCGCGCGCCGGTTGCGCGCTGACCAAGATGCTGGTCCGCGCCCCCCGCGTCGTCGTGCACCACGTTCGTGCACCGCGCGTCGTGCACGTGCGCAAGCGCCGTTGATCGTAACGTCTCTGTGAATGATTTCGCGCGGCCCCGGCTCGTCCGGGGCCGTTTGCTTTTTGGCGAACTAAGAAGCAGAGGTGGGCGCGCTCGGCGCAAGCGTCAGACCAGTGACAAGGCGAGTTGCACCGGTTTGAAGGAGCGCCGGTGATGCGGCGTCACGCCGAAGCGGCGGATCGCCTCCCTGTGCTCCGGCGTACCGTAGCCCTTGTGCCGCTCGAAACCGTGGTGCGGATGATCGTCGGCCAGCGCGACCATCATTCTGTCGCGCGTCACCTTGGCGACGATGGACGCCGCAGCAATCGACAGGCACTTGGCATCGCCCTTCACGATGGTGCGGCATTCCAGATCGAGCTGCGGCTTGCGGTTGCCATCGACGAGCGCAAGCCGAGGTCTTACGTTCAGTGCCCTCACGGCCTCCGCCATCGCCCACATGGTGGCGTTGAGGATATTCTCGCGATCGATGCGTTCTGGATCAGCGATACCCACGCCGATGGCGATGGCTCGCTCGAGGATGCGGGCGAAAACGATCTCGCGGGCGTCGGCGTCGAGCGCCTTGCTGTCGGCGATGCCAGGGGGCAGATCATTCGGGTTCAGCACGACTGCGGCCGCCACGACCGGCCCGGCCCATGGTCCACGCCCAGCCTCGTCGATACCGGCGATGGGCCCGCCACGAAGCTGGAGCTCCACGGTCTCCAGCTCGAACGTCGCCACGATGTGCGAATCGCTGATCCTCATGCGAGGAGCGTAGCGAGCGCTCCGGCCCTGTCAAAACAGGGGCATCTGTCCGCCGTGGACAACCGGGGCCCGGAACAGGTCGGTTCTGAGGACGGCTCGTTCGCCGTCGAGGCCGAGCCGGCGGCGTGCGAGGCGGAAGCGCTGGGCGATCTGCTCCGCATAGGGCCCGCTGCCTCGCTGCCGCAACCCGAATTCGGCTACGTAGTCTCGCCCGCCGTGCATGCTCTGAAGGATGTTGACCACGCGCTTGGCGCGGTCAGGAAAGTGCTCCTCCAGCCACTCGCGGAACAATTGCTTCAGCTCCAGCGGCAGGCGCAGCAAAACGTAGCCCGCCTCCCGCACTCCAGCGTCGCGGGCAGCGGCGAGCACCGCCTCGATCTCGGCGTCGTTGAGGGCAGGTACGATCGGGGCCATCATGATCCCAGTCGGTATGCCCGCACGCGCCAGCTCTTGCAGCGCCGCCAGCCTGAGTGGTGGTGTCGCCGCTCGTGGCTCCATGACACGCGCAAGCTTGCGGTCAAGAGTCGTGACCGACAACGCAACCTTGACCAGTCCGCGCTCGGCCATCGACGACAGGATGTCGATGTCGCGGGTGACCAGGGCCGATTTGGTGACGATCCCGACAGGGTGGTTTGCGCGGTTCAGGACCTCTAGAATCTGGCGCGTTATGCGGTACGTCCGCTCGATGGGCTGGTAGGGATCGGTATTGGTGCCGATCGCGATGGTCTTGGGCACGTAGCGCGGCTTGGCGAGCTCGCGTTCGAGCAGTTCGGCAGCGTTCGTCTTGGCGTAAAGCAGCGTCTCGAAATCGAGACCCGCCGAATGGCCAAGATAGCAGTGTGTCGGGCGCGCATAGCAGTAAATGCAACCGTGCTCGCAGCCGCGGTAGGCGTTGATCGACTGGTCGAACGAGATGTCCGGGCTGTCGTTGGTGGTGATGATGGAGCGCGCCGGCTCCTCCTGCACATGTGTCCGGAACGGTGCGAGTGAGCCCATACTGTCCCAGCCGTCGTCGAAGCTCTGGACCGATCGGGCCTCGTAGCGGCCGCTTGAGTTCGACACCGCTCCGCGGCCCCGCCGCCGCTCGGCGTCGATGCCTTCGCTCCTCGTCTCGTCGTCTTCGCGTGTGCTCGACGCCATCAATTTCTCTCACCGCCGCTCGCGTCACCTGCGTGCTGCCGCAACAGTAGGCGAAAGCGCAGAACAAATAAAGAACATTCGTCGCGTCTGGCTGCCCAATGCAAGATGACCAACCATGGCGGCGTGCGACCGGGCCGCGATGCTGCTCGCAAGGTTGTTGCGGGCTCGCTGGCGTGCCAGAGAGGGCCATGCTTAGCGTCGTCATACCCACACTCAACGCCGGAGAGCGGCTGGCACAGTGCCTGACGGCACTTGTTCCTGCCGCGGTCGAGGGCTTGGTGCGCGATGTCGTCGTCGTCGACGGGGGTTCGACCGACGGTACCCTGCACATCGTCGATGCTGCTGGCGCCGATCTCATCGCCAGTGAGCCCGGCAGGGGCCGGCAGCTCGCCCTCGGCGCCCGGAAAGCCAAACAGCCTTGGCTTCTTTTCCTGCACGCCGACACGGTGCTCTCGCACGGCTGGGATGAAGAGGTTGCCCGCTTCATGGAAGCCGTAGATGGCGACCGCCGGTCGTTGTCGGCCGCCTCGTTTCGATTTGCGTTGGACGATGTGGGTGCGGCGCCGCGCGTGCTGGAGCGGCTGGTGGCGCTGCGCAATCTGGCCGGCCTCCCCTATGGAGACCAGGGGCTGCTCATTCCACGCAGGCTCTACGATGCCGTTGGCGGCTACGCCCCGGTCCCCATCATGGAGGACGTCATGCTGGCCCGCCGTCTGGGGCGCCGCCGCATCGCGCGGCTGCGCGCCTTGGCCGTGACAGGTGCCGAACGCTACCAGTCCGCCGGTTATCCTGCGCGGGTTCTGCGCAACCAGTACTGCCTCGCGCTGCATGCCATGGGTGCGAAGCCGGAGCGCATCCTGGCCGCGTACAAGGGCGGCAGGAGTCGTGGAAGCGAAGCGGAAGCAGCGCGTCCGGACGGGCAGATCAGATCGACCTGAGCATAGGCCGTCACGATGGCGCTTCTTGCGTTCGACATGATCTGCGCAGACGATGGCGCAGGCTTTCTCAGCCGGGCCTGGACCCGTCAATCTTCACAGGAGTCGCCGAGATGCACGACATCAGCCGCAGAACGATCGTAGAGGGTGCGACCGCGGCCGCGGCCGTCCTGGGTATCGACCGCCGGGTCGTATTCGCGGAGAGCAAGTCTGCCGCCGAGATTGCGCAGCAGGGGTTCTACAAGTTCAAGGTCGG
>JBFWNY010000011.1:0-96348 GCA_050250815.1 Hyphomicrobiaceae bacterium | reverse complement strand
ACGAGCGGCACAGCTACTCCGGAATACCCAAGCAGGCCGCCGGCGACCATCGCAGCGACGAACGCAGCAGGCACCCGCCACAGGGCTCGGCCACCCAGAGTGGCTGCGAATATGCCTACGGCGACCATGACCAGGATGTGATCAAGTCCGCTTACAGGATGGCTCAGACCGGCAACGAAGGTCATTCCTTCGCTGTGACCCGGATGGGCCGAAGCTGGACCGACACTGGCGGCGATTATCGCCATGGCTAGTAGTGTGCGCTTGATAGACATCTCTTTCCTCCTGGATTGAAGACGGTGGTTCCTCAGCAGATCCTTGGTAGTTGTTCGCCGACCAGCATGTCGACGATCCGGCCGCCGCCGAATACGGAATTCATCACGACCGTTCCCGGTCGCTTGTCGTTTGCCCGGCCGATGATCACGGCACCCGAGCCGGCCGGGTGGTTGCGCATCGCGGCGAGTGCTCGGTCAGCATCTTCGGGTGCAACGAACAGAACGAGCGTTCCCTCGTTGGCCAGATAAAGCGGGTCCAGCCCCAGAATTTCGCATACGCCTTTGACTTCCTTGCGGAGCGGCAGCGCACTCTCGTCGATCTCGATGCCGACGCTTGCGGCAGCGGCAATCTCATTGAGAGCGGACGCCAGTCCTCCGCGCGTTGCGTCGCGTGCTGCGCGCACTCCGGGGGCGGCGGCGATCACGGCTTCCATCAGTCCATTGAGAGACTGGCAGTCCGACTGGATGTCCGTTGAAAGTGCGAGGTCACCGCGAGCAGCGAGAATGGCTGCACCATGGTCACCGAGTACTCCATTGACGATGGCGACGTCGCCAGCGCGGACGTTCACCGCCGCGAGATTGCGCCCGGCTGGAATGATACCGACGCCGCTCGTCGTTATGAAAACCTTGTCCGCCGAGCCCGCACCCACCACTTTCGTGTCGCCGGTGACGATGGCCACGCCAGCCTCGTCCGCCGCCCGTCTCATAGAGGCAACGATCCGCCGGATGAGCGCCGTTTCGGTCCCTTCCTCGATGATGAAGGCAGCGGACAACCAGCGCGGACGGGCGCCGCCGACCGCGAGGTCGTTGACGGTCCCGCACACCGCGATCTTGCCAATGTCTCCCCCCGGAAACTCGACAGGATCGACGACGAAGCTGTCCGTCGTGAAGGCGAGCTGAGTTCCGGGCTCTGTGAGGGCCATACAAGTCAGACGAGCCTGATCCTCAAGCTCGGAGGCCTGCTGGTTGCCAAACGCAGAAACGAAAACATCATCGATGAGATCGCGCATCGCCTTGCCGCCTCCGCCGTGTGCGAGAGTGATCCGCTCCGCTGTCATTCTCGGCCGCGGACGCGATAATGGATCGTGGAGGTTCATGCTGCAGCCTCGCGATGTCCGCCGTACTGGTAGTACGCTGCGCAAGCGCCCTCCGAGGAGACCATCAGAGCGCCGAGTGGCGTTTCGGGATTGCATTCACCGCCGAACTTCGGACAGGCGGGTGGCTTGATGCGTCCGGTCATGACGTCGCCGCAGCGGCATCCTTCGGGTTCAGCAACGTTGCGTGGCCCCGCGCCGTAGCCAATCTTGAACTTTTGCTCTGCGTCGAAGGCCGCATACTTGCTGCGAATCTTCAGTCCCGAACTGTCGATTTCGCCGAGCCCGCGCCACTCGAAGCGCTCTCGGAGTTCGTAGACATCCTGGCAAGCGGCAATCGCCGCCGGGTTGCCATCGTCGGGAACAACGCGCGAGTACTGGTTTTCAACGTTGGCGCGCCCATCCTTGATCTGCCTCAGAACCATCAGAACGGACTGCAATAGATCGACCGGCTCGAACCCGGCGACGACAATCGGCCGACCGTAGTCCTGCGCGATGAAGCGGTAAGGCTCTATCCCGATCACCATCGAGACGTGGCCGGGGCCAACGAAGCCGTCGATCTTCACATAGGGGTCATCCAGCAGCGCCTTGATGGGAGGCGGTACCGTAATGTGATTGCAGAACACCGAGAAGTTGGAAACGTTGTCGGCCGCTGCCTGCTGGATCGACAAGGCTGTCGAGGGCGTCGTGGTCTCAAAGCCCAATCCGAAGAAGATCACTTCGCGGTCCGGGTTCTTTCGTGCCAACGCCAAGGCATCAAGTGGCGAGTAGACCATGCGGATGTCCGCGCCTTCGGCTTTGGCCTGCAGGAGCGACTTGCGCGTGCCCGGAACGCGCATGGCATCACCAAACGTCGTGAAGATCACGTTTGGCAGCTCGGCCAGTTGAACGCATTCATCGACGCGGCTCATTGGCAGCACGCACACCGGACATCCAGGACCGTGTATGAATTCGAGGCTCGGCGGCGTCAGTTTGTCGAGCCCGTAACGAAAGATCGTATGCGTGTGGCCGCCGCAGATTTCCATGATCGAGACCGGGTCGTCAGCCGTCGCGCCGATGTCGGCGAGCACCTGAGAGATCGCGGAGAGGACCGCCTTTGCGGCTACCGGGTCGCGGAATTCGTCAGCATACTTCATCGCCGAAGCTCCTATTCCGCCGCCGAAGCGCGCATTGCCTCGATCTCGGCCTGCGCTTCACCAAGAAGCTGGAGGACCTTGAGTGTTTCCGCCGCTTCCGCCTCATTGATGCGGCTCATGGCAAAGCCGACATGGATAAGTGTCCAAACACCGACGAGATCTTCGGGTGCATCGTCGCCGATGATGCAGGCGACATTGACCTCCCGCCGCACCCCTGAAACGTCAGCTATGGCGAGCTTCCGCGTTGCGTCGCTGATCTCGACAATCTGTCCTGGTATCCCCAGACACATGGGAGCCTCCTTGCTGATGAATGGCCAGTGCAACGACCGCCTGGCCCAGTGCGAGCCCGCCATCGTTTGCAGGCACCTGCGAGTGTGAGATCACGATGAGACCGGTTCGTTCCAGCCCGTGATGGACCAGCTCGAACAACGTCGCGTTTTGAAAACATCCCCCGGTAAGCGCGATGGTCGAAACGTCGCGCTTCTTCGCCAGCCGTTCGGCTAGCCGAACGATGGCGTGTGCCAGGCCGCGATGAAAGCGCGCCGAGATCGTCCCGACCGGCGTTTTCAGGATGAGATCGCCCAGCAGAGCGCGCCATGCCCAGAGCGGCTCGATGTAGGGGATGCCTTGCCCGGCAAGCGTCGGAATGTTGAATGGGTAGATCAAGTCATCAGGTTCAGAGAGTGCGGCACGGTCCAATGCCGCTTCGAACAGCATGGCGGCTTGACCTTCATAATCTTGCTGCTGCCATGCCAGCCCCGCCAGCGCGGCCGCGGCATCGAAGAGACGGCCGCAAGAGGTCGACATCGGCGAATTGGTGCCGCTTGAAATCATTTGATCGAGGACTTGGCGCGGCATGCTCGAGAAGCGATCGAAGAGGGGCAGCTCGCCGTAGTTCATCTTGAAATCCGTCCAGCCCATCTCGGCCATCAGGTGTGCGTAGGCATTCCGCCACGGTTCGCGCACCGCCGCCGCTCCACCGGGCAGCGCGACTGGCTTGAGACAGGCCAGTCGCTCGAAGCCGCCGTATTCGCACAACAGAAACTCGCCGCCCCAGATCGTACCGTCTGATCCGAGCCCCAGCCCATCCATCGCAATGCCAAGAACGGGGCCTGCATCGAGCGCCCATCCGTTCTCCGCCATGCACGCTGCGACATGCGCGTGGTGATGCTGGACTTCAATGAGAGGAAGTCCACGCTCGGCGGCCAATGCTTCGCCGCGCTTGGTGGAGAGGTATTCGGGATGCCGGTCGACGGCAATCAGACCAGGTTTGTGGTCGAACAGCTTTTCGTAGAGCGAAAGGTTATGCGTGACGTCATCGGACGTTGCCGCATTCTCCAGATCCCCCATGTGCTGACTGAGAATGGCCTGGCCGCTCTTGACGAGGCAGAACGCATTCTTGAGTTCAGATCCCATGGCCAGCAGGGGTGTTCGCGTATCGAAGCCGTCGGGGAGCGTAATCGGTGCCGGAGCATATCCGCGGGCCCGTCGCACAATTCTTGGACGGCCAAGATCGACGCGCGCAACGCTGTCATCGATGCGATTGGCAATGTCGCGGTCATGCATCAGCGCGAAGTCGGCGACCGATGCCAGCTCTTGTCTGGCTGCCTCATTGGAGGTGCATTGCGGATGACCGGATATATTACCGCTGGTCATGACGACCGGCCGGGCGATGCGGCGCATCAGCAGGTGATGCATCGGCGTGTTGGGCAGCATGATGCCCAACCGATCGAGTCCCGGCGCCACTGTATCGGGCAATATCTCTCCGGATGCCTCCAGCAGGACGATCGGTGCTTGGGAGCCTGACAAGAGGTCTGCCTCGGCTTGGCTGACCCGGCAGTAACGCTTCGCCACGTCGATGTCGCGCACCATCAGCGCAAAGGCCTTGGAGCGGCGGCGCTTGCGCCGGCGAAGTTCGCTCACGACGTCTTCATTGGTCGCATCGCACGCCAGGTGGAATCCGCCAATGCCTTTGATGGCGACGATGAACCCCTTGAGCAGCATGCCGGCGACGGCATCGACATCGTCGAGCATCGAGAATGCTTCGTGACTGACTGCGCCGCTGCCCAGACGTTCGATCCATGCGCGCGGCCCGCAGGAATGGCAGGCGACCGGCTGTGCGTGAAAGCGCCGGTCGGCGGGATCGCCGAACTCTTGTCCGCAGTCTGGACAAAGCGAGAAATTCTGCATGGTCGTCTTCGCTCGGTCATAGGGTGACGAGCGAATGATCGAAAACCGAGGTCCGCAGTTCGTGCAGTTGGTGAAGGGGTACCGGAACCTCCTTGCGAATGGATCGCGGATTTCGGCGAGGCATTCAGCACACGTGGCTGCATCTGCCGCAATCGACGTAGACATCGGGCCGTCGTTGCTCGCGGCGATCTCAAACCCTGCCGGTGACGGATCGGCAATGGAGATCCTGTCGATCCGTTCTATGCGCGCGAGTTGGGGAAGCTCGCTCGTCAGGCGATTGAGGAAGCCGTCAACCTCGCCGCCCCACACCCTGATCTCGACGCCCTGGTGCGTGTTGCGAACGTTTCCCGTCAGCCCCATCTCGTTGGCAACCCTCCAGACGGTCGGACGGAAGCCGACCCCCTGGACCTGCCCGCGAATGATGAGGGCCGTGCCGCTCATGTGGCGACCTCCCACAGCAACACGCGGTTGTTGCCGCTGTCAGCGATCGCAACGACGTCCCCGGATACCGAGAGTCCGTAGGGCCAGCACAGCGTATCCCGCTCGGCGAAACCCCAGCGGTTGTCGCCCTTGGAAGCGAAGTCGGGCTGCCCTGTGAGAAACGCGGCGCTTGACCCCATCTCTGATGCGTTCTGCGCAAAGCCGACCAGGCGGGAGTTGGCTGTGTCGGCAACGATCAGCCTTTCGCCATGCCGCGCGCTCGAATGAACGGCGATCGCGTAGGGCATGTTGAAGGTCGACGACGACGGGTAGTAAGAAGCGCCGTTGTGATCGCATGCCGAAAAGTGTCTTTGGCCAAGCACGGCATCCGACGCGACGCCGTTGGACTTCGGCACCGCCTGCCAGATCATGACGCGATTGTTGCCCGCGTCTGTCACGGCCAATTTGCCATCCCATTTCATGACGCCGTGCGGCCAGCGCATTCCGCTGGCACTCACATCGAAGCCGGCGTTCTCGTCGCGCGTTTCGAACCCGGACTGCCCAAGAACGAGATCCGCCCGCTGACCTGTCGTCTGCGGATCGCGCCACATCAGGACGCGGCGGTTGCCCGTGTCCGTCACAAAAAGGCTGCCGTCGATTTCGTCAACGCCATATGGCCAGTTGAGGGTCGCGGACGTCGGTTTGTCGGCGCCACGATTGGCCAGGGCGCCGGTGTCATCCGACTGACCGAGAATTATGTGCGCTGGTTCGTTCGATGCGCGTGGCGTCTTGCGCCACAGCAAGACACGGTGGTTCCAGGCGTCCGCGACAGCGAGACCATCACCCCATGCGCATATTCCCGTCGGCACGTTGAGCGTCGCAGGGCCAACCTGACCCTTGGCGTTACGGCCCTCGTGCGCGAAGTCCTTCTGGCCGATGACGACGTCCGCCGGGACGTTGTCGCTTTGCGGCACCGAACGCCAGCCGAGAACGCGGTGATGTCCGGTGTCGGAAACCCACAACGAGCCATCGGGATGAAGACATACGCCACGTGGGCCGAAAAGACTTCGATCTGACGGTGATATCGAGGCGGCAAATTCGTCAGCTGACCAGCCAAGGACTGCGAACGGACCTTGTGGTGATAGAAGCGGCCGGCCGGCCGAAGCCGTGCCCGGTGCTTTCAGTGGCTGGAACGAAGATGATTTGACCTGCTTGAGCATGGCGATCACCTCGTCAACCGGACTTCGATGCGATCGCCGACAAGCCGGACGGCGTGAGGCTGAAGCTGAACCTCCGGCGCCGTCAGGCATTCACCGCTGTCCAGCGCATACTGAAAGCCGTGATAGGGGCAGGTGATGACGCCGTTCTCGATTTCTCCTCCATCCAACGCCATTCCCATGTGGGCGCAATGGTTCGCAAAGCAGGTCAGCTTGTCGCCGAAGCGGCTGAGGAGAACCGAGTGACCATCGAGCTCCTTCGAGGTTGTCGTACCGTCGGGTAGGTCGACCAGCTTGAGCGCAAACTGCCAACCATCCGATTTGTAGTTGGCGAACGGTGAAGCGAAGTGAACCTGGTCACCTGCGCCGTTTCCGAGCCCCTTTACCTGCTTCACCTCCCTGATTTCTGGCATGGCGTCCTGAACAGCCTTCTTGACTCCCGCATAGAAAGTCAGCGTGGAGGCCGGGCATCCGTCGCAAGCACCAAGGAAACGAACGTCGACACGTGGAGGTTCCACGGCCACCAATTCCACATCGCCGCCGTGGCTCGCGAGCATGGGACGGATTGAGGAGAGCGCCGCTTCAGCACGCTCGTGCAGCGACGGCTTCAGTATTCCGTGGCGGCGCAGTACGGCGTAGATGACTTCGTCACCAGCGGCCTCCCTCAAGGCGGCGCCGAATCCCGGAACGTCCTTGAGTAAGCGAATAAGGCGGCGAAGCGCCTCCCTGTTCAACGCATCGACAGCTTCGGCGCGCGCATTGGCGGCGGTTCGGATTTCGTCCGGCCAGTCTCCCGCGAGCTGCTGCAGGGACGTGATATCCGACAGCATGGCCTCGAGAGCGCGCGGCTCATCCAGCTTGAGTTTGGAGTTCTCTTGCGTCGTTGCCTGGACCATCGATTGCACGCGACCTACATCCTGAATCGTTCCCGACACGCCAGCGTCACGCTCAAGCGTATTTGAGATTCTTGAACAGGTAGGGCTGGAGAAAACCCGTGACTGCGCCGCCGGCAGCCGTGGCCGCCCACATCGGAGCGAAATGGCCGACAGCCACGACCGCAATGAGTCCAGCACCGACTCCGATTGCCAACTGGCGAAGGGCCTTGCCCGGTTCCTGAAAGAGCTTTCCCGCAAAGAACAGCTTCGCCGAGCTCAAAACCAAATCGAACATGCCGTTCCCCTCAGCGCAGCAATGTCAGAACGACGATGCCGACGATTGTTGTCAGCGTTCCAGCCGTGACGCCGTAGAGGCCGCCCATGTACGTCGCCAATTCGGCGCCCAGGGCTTCTCCGCCAACCTTCAGGCCCGCAAGGGCACCAAAGCCGATCGACGTTGCAAGGCCCGCAACCAAGGAAAGGGCCAGCATCAGTGGGTCCATGTCTCTCTCCGTGTCCATCTTCGATGTCGTGTTCCAAAGGATCAGTGCATGCTTGATGCGGACCGCGCCGGGTGTGCCAGCGCGCCGCGCAGATCATCGATCGCTGATGCTGTGAGCGTCGCCTTTTCGTGCTCCTGCAGGCGTTCGAAAAGAGCGTGCGCCTCTTCGTAGAGGGCGAGGGCGCGCGCGGTATTGACTGCGTTGCCCGCGTCGGGGTTTGCCGGGTCGTCGGGCAGGTTCGAAAGGCAGTTCGCCATGTTGGCGATGGTGTTGGCGAACTCGGCCGGTGTGTTGCGCGCGTTGCGAACCTTGAGCGCCTCTTCGTAGGCCTCCAGTGCCCGAAAGCCGTTCTCAACGGGATGAGTCGAGGAAGCGTACTGCAGGGCATTGCCCAAGTTGTTTTGCAGCATCGCGTATTCGGTCGGGTGGTCGACGAGCGTGACAACCGACAAGCCCTCACGGAACGCCTGTACCGCCAGTGCTTCCCGCATCGCGGAGCGCTCGTCGGTGAAGGGGATCGAAAGAAAGGCGGTGGCGAGGTTGTTCTGGAGGATTGCGAACTCTTGCGGGTGCTTGAGCTTGTCGAATGTCCTCAGCGCCCGCTGATAGGCCGCTATGGCGTCCTGAATGCGGGCCTTGTGAACGCCGGCGAGCGATTGCAGGACGAGACCGAGATTCATTTCGGCTTCGGCGATCTCTTCGCGCGTGCCGTCGGCATTGAGCGTGCGCAGCGCATCTTCGAATGCGGACTTGGCCTGTTCGAGCGGTGCGGCAGAGTTGGAAGGGGTGGCCATCAGCGCTGTTCCCATGCGCGCTGTAATGCGCGCCGATAGCAGCGGCGACTGAGTGGCGGTCAGGTCGAGCGCCTTGCGGTAGAGCGTGACGGCTGCATCCAGATCGCCGACGTCCTTGGGCTTCTGCTGGAGACCCATGGCGATTTCCATGAGCATCTCAGCCTTCTCAAGTACGCTTGCAGCTTCGGATTCGACAGCCTTCAAGGCTGCCGAAAGCTGAGCTTCCGACCGACTCTGTCCAACCATCAGGCGTTCCTCGCAGCGCAGCTTCGAGGCTGCTCGCTTGTGTCATTTTTTGTCGTTGGCAGGAGGTTACAGCCAACGGGGCAATTGTCTACTAAAATTTCAATATGCAAAGATAGTTTGCATTTCAGGCTTGCTTGGAAATTGGCACGATGAGGGCCGCATGCTCGCTCGACCACCGCGCCGGAACCTTTTCTGCGTTCCAGTTTTCCAACCCATGCATTGCGAAAAGATCGGGCGCGCAAACGACGCGATCGCCGGCGGAGTTTCGGATTTTCAAGAGCGCACCACCGGCGGCCATGTGCATGATCGGAAGGACGTGCAATTCGTCGTCGCGGACCAGCAACGCAACGGCATCGAGGCCTGCAAAGTATTTGGCGTACGTATGGGCGGTCAGGTAAACGCTGCCGCGTGCGATCGACACCGACTCGCTCATCGCTTCGCATCCGTGTTTTTCGCAAACTCAATCGCCAATTGTTCGATCCGACGGGCGGCGGTATCGGCCGCTTTGGCGACAGGCGGCGTCAAGCCCAGGCCGAGTTCCAGCGATTGGGCTTCGATTAGCAGGACGACGACGTCGCCGGGAAATTCCTGGCCGTAGATCTGCCGCGCGGCATGAAGCGCGTTGTCCCAGCGAAAGTCGTGAAGGTTGAGGCTTGGTGTGTGCGGGGCTTCCAGCAGCTCCCCGGGCACTTCGAAGATGGCGCCTGGGCTGTCTTCGGGCGACTTGGCGTCAACAAGGATGAGTTTTGAAAGACCGCGAGCCCGGTAGAGCACGGCCATGCCGTCGGTTCCCGCGTCGTACACGGCGACATCTTCGGGCAATGGCCGTTGTCGAAGCCGCGCAATCACTTCCGGTCCGACACCATCGTCGGTTCTGTTCGGGTTCCCGCAGCCAATGACAGCAAGCATCAGATCCGCCACAATCGACACGACCATCCCGGTTCCACCGGAAGCATCAATTCGGGCAGGTTGCAGAATTTGCGGTGGATCAGATAGTACATGCAGGTCTCGCAGGGCTGCTCCAGGCCGCCCGCCGAGATTGTGTGATCGGTAAAGCCGCCGATGGACAGCTTTCCGTCGAGACTTTCGGCGGCATCGTGCCTTAAGCGGCCAACGATCTCATTGACCATTTCCGATGTTTCGGCCCTTGGGAACACTTCGGTCTTTAAGCCGCCGGCAAGTTTTTCAGCGATCCTCGCTCGCAAGGCATCATCTTCCGCACTGCTTGCTTGCTGTGCCATTGTCTAAGTCCTCAAATCCTCCACAGGCGACACCACCAGTCGGGTTCGGCTGGCAAGCTAATCTCGGGCAAGTCGCACCATCGCTTGTGCACGAGGAAATACATGCACTCCTGGCAACGCATCCTGTCCTCGCCATAGGGCTCAAGCAGCCAGCCAGAGACGACGAGCTTTTCGCGCAACTGGTCCGCGTTGAGCGGGCGCAACTCATCAAGGATCGTCGCGAATTCGCGGTCCGTGCCGGGAAATGGTTCGACCTGCGTTTGAAGTCCTTCTTTGAACAGATCCTCGATCATCTTCAGAAGGGTTGCGTGGTCGGCTTTGGAGGGCGGAACGCCGTAGCGATCGACGAATTTCTGTCGGATGCTGGACAGCGCCCCGTCATCAGGTGCCGTCGCCATGACGTCCTCCCCAGTTGTGCTGTTTTTTTCTTGAGAGGTCTGCCGACATTACTGCCGGCAGACCATGAGGTGTTCGCTGCGATCAGGCGGTTCGGAACCTGGCGAGCTCCTCACCCGACTTTGCGTCGTGTGCATGAACTGTACAGACCAGGCAGGAGTCATACGACCGGCACACATGCCCGACTTCGACAGGGTCGGAGGCATCCTTGATCGGCGTGCCGATGAGAGCCTCCTCGATCGGGCCGCGTTCGCCATTGGTCGCGCGGGGCCCAACGTTCCAGGTTGTCGGCGCGATGATCTGGTAGTTCTTGATCTTTCCGCCTTTCACCTCGATCCAGTGGCACAGTGCGCCACGGATTGCCTCGGTTGCGCCCCAGCCGCGGCCGTCCTGCTCGGTCGGCTTGATGTACCATTCGTCGGCCAGCTTGAACTCCCTCAGAATGCGCTCGGCTTCCCGGTAAAGTTTGCAGAGCTCGTGCATACGGGCGAAGTGGCGAAGCATGATCGAGGGGCCGCCCATCTTCCGGTACATATCGAGGATCAACGGGTCGGTGTGTTGCCACGCCTCGCCATGCGAGCCACCGGCCACGAGCTGGCGGGCAAGCGGACCGGCCTCGAGACGTCCATTCTCGGCATGCCGAACCGCCGTCGCCCACGAGTACTTGCCGTTGACGTCGATTGGGTTCTTGCTGACGGGCTTCGTGGTGCGGTCGAACGGATGCGCTTCACCCGGCTCATCATACCAAGCATGCGCCGTGTCCTCGCGCGCGTACATCTGGTCCATCGTCTTGTGGGTATCGGTAGCGCCGTCATAGACGCCCGATTTCATGATGAGCGCGGCGTTGCGGCCGTTGATCGTCGGCTTGTTGTACTTGTCTTCGTGGGGAAGATAGCCCCAGGTCACGAACTTCGCGTGACCGCGGCCGTACTTGTCGAGGCCGATATCCTTCGACATGCGCCAGTACAGGCCGAGGTCGGAGTTGGCGTGTTCGGGCCTCTCGTCCAGCCACGCCATGAAGTCGTCGTAGGAGCGGATCTGCTCGTAGCGCTCCATCGAGCAACCGAACCACAGTGGCTCGACCCAGTTGCGCCGGAAATGCTCCAGGATCGACCAGGCACGGGTCACGTCGGTCAGGGTCGGAGCGCACATGACGCCGCCCGGCACCATGTAGGACGAGTGCGGCCACTGACCACCCAGAAGGGCATAGATCTCGACCGGACGACCGGAGATCGTGACGCCGGCTTCGTAGGAGCTGCCGGTGAATGGCGAGTAGCGCTTTACGGCCTCTTCGAAGAACTGGCTGCGTGAGTAGTTCTTGTTCGTGTAGTCGATCATGAACAGGCCGTAGTGGTGCCGCGGCAGGGACTGGATCGACTCGACGATCTGGCCGAGGTTCCGCGCAAGTATGGCGTTGCGCGGAACCGTGGTTCCCCATGCCGTGTCGAGTGCCCACGACGCGCACGTGAGGTGGGATGCGCCGCATATGCCGCAAGCACGAGGCGTTACCACAAGTCCCGCTTGCGGGTCCTTGTCCTTCAGGATCACTTCGAAGCCGCGGAACAGCTCAGCGTGTGTCCAGGCGTTGACGACAACGCCGTCCTGGATGTCGACGCGGACGTCAAGATCGCCTTCGACGCGGCCGACAGGCGAAATATCGAGCGTTTGTACTGCAGACATTTTCTCTTCTCCGGAATTTGTGTTCGTCGATCAGACGACGAAGATGTCTTCTTCGGCCCAGGCCGGTGCAGCGCCTTTGGCGGCGGCCGTGAGCTTGACGTAACCGGTCTTGTCGACGCCCGTCGGCAGGTCCTTTGGAACGCCCATGACGGTCTGGGTCTTGAAGACGGTTCCCGGAGCGAGATCGAAGAAGGGGAACTCGGGCTCGGTGCAACCCAGGCACGGCATGCCGGCGCGCGTCTTGGAGGATTGCCGGTTCCACAAGATCCGGTTGCACGGGCTGTGGGTCATCGGACCGCGGCAGCCAAGGTCATAGAAAAGGCAGCCCTTGCGCTGGCCGAATGCGGTCGTCGAAACCTTGTAGGCGAAGTGCATGTTCCGGGTGCAACCGGTCTGCGTGAAGCTCGAGAAGAAGGTCTTTGGCCGATTGAAGTCGTCCAGCGAAATGTCGCCGGCGCGTCCCGATGCGACGCCAACCAGGATTTGCGTGACCCAGTCGGGGTGTGCGGGACAGCCGGGAATGTTGATGACAGGGAGCCCGGCCTTGGAGACGAAGCCAGCGCCGAGTGTGCCGCCCTTGGCTCGCTTGAGGAACTGCAGGCCTTCGCTCTCCGACGGATTGGGTGCGGTCGCGGGGATGCCACCCCACGTCGCGCAATCACCCAGGGCGACGACGAACTGTGCGGCCTTTGAAAGCTCCTTCACCCACTGCTTCATCGGCCGGCCGCAGAAGCGGTTCCATTCGCCGGTGCCATTGGGCGCGTTGATCACGGTGCCTTCGAACACGAAAATGTCGAGCTGGATCTCCCCCGAAATGCACTTCTCAAGGATAGCCTTGACGTTGTCTCCGAGTTCGAGACCGAGCGAAGGCTGCCACAGCACGTTTATGCCGAAGTCGGTAACGAGATCGCAGGCACTCGGCTCCTCGGCGTTGAGGAACGACATCGTATTGCCGGAACACGCTCCACCCTGGAGCCACAGCAGGTTGGCCATCCTTCGTCTCCCTGTTGAGCCCGCCGTCCGCCGGCAGGCCTCGAACACCATCGCGGCTTGATGCGCGACTTGGACGGACAGGAGAGCAATTGATGTGCCAATTTGGCGCAATGAAAACAAGCTATATATTTCAATGGCCTAAGTCTTATGGTCGCGCAAAATCAGGTCCCGATGCAAATAAAGTTTACTTGCTGGGTCGCAAATTAAGTTTGCACAAGATCAGCCGTGACGGTTGCCGCAAACCGGGCATTCGACCTCTCCGGGGCGGCCATACCAGATGCCGCGGCAGCGGCTGCACCAGTGACCATGCGAGCCACGTCCGCTCGGGTCCAAGGCCCGAGCGCGCTCGGTCATGCCAAGTTCGTTGATGGCCCGGGTCTTGTTTGCGCCGGGCACCCGAGATTGGGGAAACTTGATGATACGGCCGTCGTCTTCGGGCATCCAGCGGTCCCCGAACTTCCATCAAGCCCCGTTCAACTCGTAGCGCTTGATCTTGTTGGCAAGGCCGACGCGCGAGAGTCCGAGTTCCTGGGCAGCCTTGCTCTGGTTCCAATGATGACGCTGGAGCGCGGACTGAACAACCTGTTTCTCCAGGGCCTCGACGATCGACTTCAAGCTCTGTCCCGGTTTGGCGAAGGACGAAACCTCGTTGGAGATGGGCCGGACTTCATCGAAGACCTGTGACAGATGGCGTGCCGAGACGTAGCCGCCGGTTTCGGCGACGGCAACCATCCGGCGGATCTCCGACTCGAGCTCCCGAACATTCCCCGGAAAATGATACGCCTCAAGCTTGGCAATCGCATCCTGGGTGATGCCGACGACTCGGCGCCCCACAACGCCAGCATGCTTCTCGATGAAGAACTGGGCCAGGGGGGGAATGTCCTCCGGCCGCTCCCTCAGTGGCGGAATGGCGAGTTCGAAGCCGCGCAACCGATAGTAGAGGTCCCGCCGGAACTTGCCGCTCGCCACCAGCTCCTGCAGCGGCTTGTTGCTGGCCGCAATAATTCGCACGTTGGCATGTTCGACTTGGTCGGAACCAAGTGGTTTGACTTCGCCTTCCTGCAGAAAGCGGAGCAGGCTCACCTGGAAGCTCGGCGACACGTCAGAGATCTCATCGAGGAACACGGTTCCGCCGTCGGCAGCGCGAAACAGCCCCAGTCGGCTGGCGATGGCGCCGGTGAACGCGCCGCGCTTGTGGCCGAACAGCTCGGAGTGAAGCGTTTCGTCGGGCATGCCGCCGCAGTTCTGCACGTGCATGGGCGAGTTCATGCGACTTGAATTGTAGTGGATCGCGCGAGCCAGCAGCTCCTTTCCGGTCCCCGTCTCGCCTTCGATCAGCACCGGCAGCTCAGTCTTTGCCGCCTGCTTTGCTTCCCGGCAGAGTTCGTCCATCTTGGCGCTGACATAGACGAGGCGCTCGAACTGCGACCAGCCGCCCTTGACGGACAGCGCCTTGGTCTCATCGAAGATCCCATCGTCCATCGAGATCTTGAGCTCCCGCGACACGAGCCGGTGGCGGCGGGAGAGTTCCGCCAGCTCCAACGAGCGCTTCGTCATCAGGCGCATCAGGTCAATCGGAATAGGCTTCAGTGCGTAAAGATACACAGCGGCCCGTTTTGCAATGTCGGCCAGCTTCTTCTGCTCGGTCGGCGAACCGATCACGATGCGCGCGGCGCCCGGGTGAGTGATCCGGGCCCCCGTCAGCACATTGTCGTCTGCGGTATCGATCAGGTCGCAATCGCAGATGATGAGATGCGCGTGGACTTCATCGATGCGCGCCCTCGCCTCCACCTCGCGCGCGCAGATGATCAGCCGGTAGTCGGGATCGTCATTCAGTGCCTTCTTGGCCGCGCTCACCAGCTTGGTGTCGCAGGAGACAAGGACTACGGTATGCTCGGTTTGCACTGATTAGACAGTTTTCAATATGATAAGATGGTTGCCATCCTACGAGCAACGTGACCGGCGTCAAGCGGGAAAGTTGTCGATCGCCTTTCCTGCATGTGGAGTGTCAAGACCAGAAGGCCGCCGGGCTTAGGCAACCGAGCGTCGAGTGCCTTGGCGACTCCAGGCACCGCTCACCCTGAAGGGGCGCGCAAACCTCGGTAGATGATTTCCAGTTGCGGCTGGATGAAATTGATCAATTTGTCGGCGTCGTAACCTTCGAAGACGGCTTTCCGGAGCGACATCGTATAGGCTGAAAGGATCAGATCCGAGGTCGCGCGGAAATTGCCCCGAGCGACTTCCCCTTGTTCAGCGGCTTTCTCAAGCACTTCGAGCACCATTTCGTGGTGATCAGAAAGTTGCCGCGCATTTTCGCGTTCTCGTGCCGCGCCCCATTGCCACGAATAGGCGAGCAATGCGGCCGTGAGCTTGATGTGGGCCAAGTCGTTGACGTAGTACAGACGCAATAGGTATTTCAGGCGGGTGTCGAGAGATCCAAAGCTGGGAGGGATGCGCCGCATCTCAGCAAAGGTCCGATCATTATAGGCTTTCAGTACCTCGTAAAGCAGCTCGTGCTTGTTCTCGAACATCGCGTTGAAGTCCAGCGTCGAGATGTCGGAGCTGGCACAGATAACCTCGATCGATGTTTCGTCGAATCCAACCCGGTCGAATAGCCGGGTCGCCGCCTCAATGACATTTTCGCGCATGCGTGAGTTTGGCGCCATGATGCGATCGACCGCCACGTGGAGCACGCGCGCTATATCGCCGAGCCGGCGCGTCGTCGGCTGGTTGACGTCGGACTCCCACTGAGAGACCGCATTGCGCGTGACGCCTACTGACTTCGCCAATTCGGTCTGCGATAGGCCCGCCTGCTCTCGCAGCTCACGCAACCTCTGGCCCAAGCCCATCAGCCGCCCCCTGAAACTGAATGTTGAAAGAGATACATTACTGAGTATCAGTTGACAGAAAAGGTAATTATCACTTACTATGTGTGGATCGGGGAAACGCATGTGGGGCGGTGGAAGCCCAATGAGAATGGCTTGTCGGGCGCCAGAGGCCGCTTTGCGACAGGGCGACTGAGTCTCGGCAAGATGCGAAAGATTATAGGGAACGGGACTTTCTAGCCATGGCTGGGTTCGGATGCAGGAACAGCTTTGCTCCCCAACTGGGCGCCGAGAAGCAACTCCATGTCAAAGCGTCAGGTAATTAAAAATTACCATCTGGCGCCAGTTAACCAAGCCGCGGCGGCCGGACGCGCCAGTTCGCGCAAAAGGCCATGTGGCCGAAAGTTTGCCAGTGAGGAGTAAGATGGGAGAGACGCCGAGTATGAAACATGCTGTCCACCTCCTGCACCGCGCGAGCCAACGCGCCGAAGAGATCTTCACGATCAAGTGCGACCACAAGGAGCTGACGCCGCGTCAGTGGACGGTGCTGGATGCGATTGCCGGCAGCAATCTCCCAAGCCAAACCGATCTGGTCGCGCTCACGGGGGTCGACCGTTCCACACTCGCTGACATCGTCAAGCGCCTTGTTCAACGTGGTTTAGTCCACCGTCGGCGCACGGAGCAAGATGCCAGGGCTTATCAGTTGGCTCTGACCGCAAAGGGGGAGGAGGAACGCGAGGTCGCGGCAGCGGCAGCGCAGGCTGCTGATGACGTCCTGCTGTCGTCGCTTTCGCCCAACGAGCGGGAAATGCTTCTCGTCCTGCTGCAAAAGGTCATAGATGCCAGCGATGACAGCCGTTCCGAAGAGACAAAACATTTCGCCAGGATGGGCGATTGAAAGTCATTCATCCGCTCTTCCGCGGGTAGCGGGGTCGTGGGTTGGTGTCTCCGCGAGGCAGTACTCAGAGCAAAAGCATCAAGGGGGGGCTCCCGCGCCCGTCGCCTCCCTTGTTCGAGGTGCCGCTCGAACGCTTCTGAAAAATGCTCGGCATTTTAGGGAGCACATTGCCAAATCCCTTCACGTCTTCGCGCTAGGACTTGGGTTGTGACGGCGTGCGCTTGTGGTTCGCCGCTGTCGGTTGTGTCGCGCGGGGGATCGAATGCCGTCCAGCATGCAGAGCATCAATGGCACGTCGGCGGCCGACGTCCTGACAGGCACGACTCTGCAAGAGCGCATTCTGGGCCGGGCCGGCGACGATACGATCACCGGCGGTGATGGCGACGACGATATCCGTGGCGGCGTGGGACGCGACCGAATCCAGGGCGACAACGGCAACGACCGTATCTTCGGCAATGCCGGTGACGACCGCATCTACGGCGGTAACGGCAACGACGTCATCAGCGGCGGGGCGGGCAATGACCTGGCCGTCGGCGAGGCGGGCGACGATACGATCTCGCTAAACACCGGCAACGACAGTGCGTTCGGCGGCGGCGGCAACGACACGATCCGTGGCAACGACGGCGACGATCAGCTGTGGGGCGACGGCGGCAACGACGATCTTGGCGGCGGCAAGGGTAATGACACCCTGCGCGGCGGTACGATGGACGACCGGCTTTCCGGGAACAGTGGCGCCGACGTTCTGTTCGGCGAGGCCGGCAACGACACCCTGTCTGGCGATGCCGATGATGATCGGCTCGACGGCGGGTCGGGCGACGATGTGCTGAACGGCGGAAGCGGCAACGACTGGCTGACGGGAGGCGACGGCAACGATCAGGTGAATGCCGGCAGCGGCGACGACACGGTCGTGGGCGACGCAGGCGACGACCGCTACGTCGGCGGCTCGGGCTTCGATACGATCGATTTCTCCGCAGCGACCGGGGCCCTTGACGTTGATATGTCCAAAGGCACCGCGACAGGCTATGGCAGCGATACCTTCAGCGGCTTCGAGCGGCTGATCGCGAGCGCCTTCGCCGACACCGTCCTGGGCAGCAACCGCAGCGAGACCATCGAGGCAGGCGCGGGCGACGACTTTGTGCGCGGCAAGGGGGGCAGCGATACGCTGACGGGCGGCGAGGGCGCCGATACGTTCGCCTATCTCAAGAAGGACCTCGCCGCTGGCTCCTACGACGTCATCACGGATTTCGAGGTTGGCAGCGACCGGATCGACCTCTCGGATGCGCTGAAGTCGCTCCATTACGGTAGCCTCGACGAGGTCGTTCAGCTTACAGATGGAGAGAGCGGTACGCTGTTGTCGGTCAAGATCGGCGACGGCTTCGTCGAGGTGGCGATGCTGTCGGGCGTGCACGAGGCAACCGCCGCTGATCTGCTCGGCGAGGGTCTGCTGCTCGCCTGACGCGGCTCTGAGCTTTGGAAATACAAAACGGCCGCCGGTCTCCCGGCGGCCGCTTGTGTTTGGAGCGGTAGCTTGAGGCTGAGTGCTATCAGCAGCCCCAGCCACGGCGCATGCACTCGCGCATCTTGTCGCGCAGGGCCTGCTTCCAGTCGCGGGCGTCTTCGCGGCCGGCATAGCGGCCATCCTTGCGGCCTGCTGTCCAGCCCTTTGCATATCCGGCCTTGTAGCCGGCCTTGTAACCGGCGACGAACGCCGCGTCCGAGGTGGCCGAGCGGCCTGCGAAGCTGCGCTTGTTGCCGCCCCTCAGAAGCTCATCCACGTAGGAGGCCTTATAGGCGTTCTTGAAGCCGTCGGTGTAGCCGTGGTTATGGCCGGTCTTGAGACCCTGCTGGTAGCCCTGCTCGTAGCCGCCCGTTGCGATCACCTGCTTGGCGCTGGCCGGTGTCGCAGCGAAGAAGGCGGCGATCGCCATGAAGGGCACGAGGACGAGGGCGAGAAAGCTCTGACGCGGGAGCGTCATGGTTGCGGCATGGGACATCTGTCGTTTCTCCGAATGGGCGTTGCGAGCCGATACAACGCCACAATGGAGCAGCCGCACTGAAGCGAGCTTGAACCGGGCGTTCACCTGAGGTTCACAGCGTTCAACGTCTTCGGCCGATGGAGAATCCTGCCCGTTCAGCGGCTCACATCATAGGCGGCGAGTGCCGCCATGTTGACGATGTCGGTGTCGCGCGCGCCCAGAGAGCAGATCTGCACCGAATGGGACAGCCCGACGAGCACGGGGCCGATGATCGTGCCGCCGCCCAGTTCGCGCAGCATCTTCGTCGAGATCGATGCGGCGTGGAAGGCGGGCATGATGAGCACGTTGGCCGTGTCCGACAGGCGGCAGAACGGATAGAGCTTCATAAGATCGCGGTTGAGCGCGACGTCGGCGGCCATGTCGCCGTCGTACTCGAAATCGACGCCCTTGCCGTCCAGGATCTCGATCGCCTCGCGCACCTCGTCGGAGCGCTCGCCGCGCGGCTGCCCGAAGGTGGAGTAGGTGAGAAAGGCAACCCGTGGCTCGAAGCCGAAGTTGCGGGCCGCGCGCGCTGCTTCCTCCGCGATGTAGACAAGCTGCTCGGTGGTCGGGATGTTGTGGATCGAAGTGTCGGCAATGAGCACCGCGCGGCCGCGGCACAAGGCGAGCGTGATGCCGATGACGTGGCGGCCGGGTGCCGGATCGATGACGCGGAGCACGTCACGGTAGACGCTCGTCCAGTTGCGCGTGACGCCCGAGACCATGGCGTCGGCATGGCCGTGTGCCACCATGAGCGCCGCGAATATGTTGCGCTCGTTGGCCACGAGCCGTTGGCAGTCGCGTTTCAGATAGCCGCGCCGCTGCAGGCGCTTGTAGAGGTATTCGGTGAATTCTTCCGCGTAGGGCGACTTGCGCGTATCGTAGAGTTCCACGTCCGGCCGCAACGCGATGCCGATGTCCTTGAAGTTGTCGCGAACGCGGGTCTCGGACCCCACGAGCAGCGGCTGTCCGAACCCTTGCGCCAGGAAGCTGTTGGCGGCGCGGATGACGGCCAAGTCCTCGCCTTCGGCGAAGATGACGCGCTTGGGCTCCGACTTGACCTTCTCGAAGGTCGACTGCAGCCAGCCGACGAGGGGATCGAGTCGGCCCTGAAGGCGCGCGACATAGCCGTCCATGTCGATTATCGGCCGCTTCGCGACGCCCGAATCCATCGCCGCGCGCGCTACCGCCGGAGCGATGTGCCAGATGATGCGGGGGTCGAACGGCGCCGGGATGATGTAGTCGCGGCCGAACGAAGGGCGGCGGCCGTGGAACGAGGAGGCGACTTGATCGGGAACGGCGGCGCGCGCCAGGTCTGCCAGTGCGCGAGCTGCTGCGACCTTCATCGTCTCGTTGATCGTGGACGCCTGAACGTCGAGGGCGCCGCGAAAGATGAAGGGGAAGCACAGGACGTTGTTGACCTGGTTGGGGTAGTCCGACCGGCCGGTCGCCATGATGGCGTCGTCGCGCGCGGCCTGAACATCTTCAGGCGCGATTTCGGGTTCCGGATTGGCCATGGCGAAGATGATCGGGCTGTCGGCCATGCTGGCGACCATCTCGCGGCTGACGATGCCGCCGGCCGAGAGTCCGAGAAAAATGTCGGCGCCCTTGATGATTTCGGCAAGCGTGCGCGCTTTCGTCTTCTGCGCGAACGGCTCCTTCCACTGGTCCATCAGCTCGCGGCGGCCCTTGTAGACGACGCCGGCAATGTCTGAGACGAAGATGTTCTCGCGCTTCATCCCCAGGCTGACGAGCAGGTTGAGGCAGGCGAGCGCGGCTGCACCGGCGCCCGAGCACGCGAGCTTCACGTCCTCGATTCGCTTGCCGGCGACCTCCAGGCCATTGAGGATCGCTGCGCCCACGACGATGGCGGTGCCGTGCTGGTCGTCGTGGAACACCGGGATATCGAGCAGGGCCTTGAGCCGCTCCTCGATGACGAAACAGTCGGGCGCCTTGATGTCTTCAAGGTTAATGCCGCCGAAGGACGGACCGAGGTAGCGCACGGCGTTGACGAAGGCGTCGACATCCTCCGTATCGACGAGCAGGTCGATGGCATCGATGTCGGCGAAGCGCTTGAACAGCGCACCCTTGCCTTCCATCACCGGCTTGGCGGCAAGTGCCCCCAGATTGCCCAGCCCGAGGATCGCGGTGCCGTTGGAGACGACGGCGACGAGGTTACCCTTGTTCGTATAGTCGTAGGCGGATGCCGGGTCGTCGGCGATGGCGCGCACGGGCACGGCGACACCGGGCGAATAAGCGAGCGACAGATCGCGTTGCGTCGTTAGCGGCTTGGTCGGAGTGATCTCGAGCTTGCCGGGCTTGCCCTGGGCGTGGAACTGAAGCGCTTCCTGCGGGCTGAAGCGCGCTTCTGCAAACCGTGTGGCCATGTGGGAACTGATCCAGAGGGAAGTTGTGGGGCCGGGCGCCGGGGCAGACCCCGACGCGGCAGGCGCGCACGATATGTTGGCGCGCGGGTGCGCACAACCGCCCCTAGCGTACTAATCGGGAAGTCGGCGTCATACTTTTCGGCCGGTCCAGCCAATGACTTGGCGCCATCGCTGTGGGTTCGACGGGCTCGGCGCCGTTACCGGCATTTCCTCGCGCGCCGTGCCGCGCTATGCGTGTCCGGACGTTAGGCGTGCCAGAGCGGATGAAACAGAAGGGTTCGCGGACGGTGGGGCGGCAGAGCGCAAAGCGCGAGCATGAGGCGACGGACGCAGGCGGCGAAGCCGCGGCGGCTCCTCCGCGGTCGTCCCAAATGGAGGACGGGCGTTTGTCCAACCCTGCTCCGCCGGCAGGTCTTGCCGATGCTACGCCGTCGATGGCGCAGTACCTGGAGATCAAGGCCGCCAATCCCGACAGTCTTCTGTGGTATCGCATGGGTGACTTCTACGAGCTGTTCTTCGAGGACGCGGTGGCGGCCTCGGCGGCGCTCAGCATCGTACTCACCAAACGCGGCAAGCATCTGGGCGAAGACATCCCGATGTGCGGCGTGCCCATCCATCGTGCCGACGAGTATCTGCAGCGCCTGATCCGCCAGGGCTTCCGCGTCGCCGTCTGCGAGCAGCTGGAGGATCCGGCCGAGGCGCGCAAGCGCGGCGCGAAAGCCGTAGTCAAACGCGACGTCGTGCGGCTGGTAACACCCGGTACGCTGACCGAGGAGACGCTGCTCGAAGCCGGTGCGCGCAACTATCTCACCGCGCTTCACGTCGCCCCCGACGACGGCGGACACGGCAGCCTCGTCGGCTCACGTCGTCTCGTCGCGCTCGCGTCGGTCGATATTTCGACGGGCGATTGCGAGATCGGCGAAATCACCGGAGCTGATCTACCGGGCGAACTCGTGCGTCTGTCGCCCGGAGAAGTCCTGGCGACTGACTCCGTGCTCGCCGAGCCCGATCTCAAGCAGTGGCTGGACATCGCCGGCGCCGTGCCGACGCCGGTGCCCGCCGCCTACTTCGACAGCCTCGCCGGCGAGCGCAACCTGAAGCAGCGGTTGGGAGTCGCCGAACTGGGCGCATTCGGTGGCTTTTCGCGCAGCGAGCTGGCCGCCGTCGGCGCACTGCTCAAATATGTCGACCTCACACAGATCGGCAAGCAGCCGGTGCTGCGGCCGCCGCGGCGTTCGGGCGGGGACGCGGCGCTCATTATCGACGCGGCGAGCCGCGCGAGTCTCGAGCTGACGCGTTCGTCCTCGGGCGAGAGGCAGGGCAGCCTGCTGGCCGCAATCGACCGCACGGTGACGGGGCCTGGTGCGCGTGAGCTTGCAGCGCGACTAGGTGCACCGCTCACCGATGCCACACAGATAGCCGCTCGTCTCGACGCGGTCGGCTATCTGGTCGAGGAGGAACGTCTGAGGGACGATCTGCGCGCGGCGCTGAAGGGCGCGCCCGACGTTGCTCGCGCTATCTCGCGTCTGGCCTTCGGGCGCGGCGGCCCGCGTGACTTGAGCGCGGTACGCGACGCGCTCGCCGCCGCTGAGGCCTGCACGGTGCTGCTCGCTGCGCGCTCCGGGGCGATGGGGTTGCCGCGCGATCTCGATGCCGTCGCGGCGCGCCTCGGCCCGGCTTCGGGCCAGCTTGCTCAAGAACTGCAGCGAGCGCTCATCGACGACGCGCCGCACCTGAAGCGCGACGGCGGGTTCGTGCGTGCAGGGTATTCGCCCGATCTCGACGAGGCGCGTAGGCTGAAGGATGCGGGGCGCGACGTGATGGCCTCTCTGGAGGCGCGCTATGCCGCCGAGACGGGCGTGCGATCGCTCAAGGTGCGCCACAACAATGTTCTGGGCTACTTCATCGAAGTGACGCAGCAGAACGCCAAGCCGTTGTGCGAGCCGCCGCTGTCCGACACCTTCCGTCATCGTCAGACGATGTCGAACGCCATGCGCTTCACGACCGCCGAGCTGGTGGAGACGGAGGGTCGCATCGCATCGGCTGCCGAACGCTCGCTGGCCTTGGAGCTGGAGATTTTCGCCGAGTTGGAGAGCCGCGTGCGCGAGAGCGAGGCGATGCTGGGCGAGATTGCGCAGGCGCTGGCAGACCTCGATGTGACGGCGGCACTTGCCGAACTTGCCCACGCCGAGGGCTATGTGCGGCCGGAGGTCGACGGCAGCGAGGTCTTCGACATCCGTGGTGGCCGGCATCCGGTTGTCGAGCAGGCGCTCGCCAAGGCACGCAACGGCCCCTTCATTGATAACGATTGCCATCTTGGGCGCCCGCCTGTGCCGCTCGACGGCTTCGATGAGGGCCGTCACGCGCGCATCTGGCTGGTGACCGGGCCCAACATGGCGGGCAAGTCCACTTTCCTGCGGCAGAACGCTCTTATCGCGGTGCTGGCACAAGTGGGCTCCTACGTTCCGGCCCGGTCGGCTCACGTGGGCATCGTCGATCGTCTTTTCAGCCGGGTCGGCGCGTCCGACGACATCGCGCGCGGCCGCTCGACCTTCATGGTCGAAATGGTCGAGACGGCGGCCATCCTCAACCAGGCGACGCCGCGCTCGCTCGTCATCCTCGACGAGATCGGCCGCGGCACGGCGACGTTCGACGGGCTATCGATCGCCTGGGCGACGGTGGAACATCTTCACGATGTAAGCCGCAGCCGGGCGCTGTTCGCTACGCACTATCACGAGCTGACGGCACTGGAGCGCAGGCTCGACGCGGTCGCCAACGTCACCGTGGACGTCAAGGAGTGGCACGAAGAGATCGTGTTTCTGCACAAGGTGCGCACCGGTGCGGCCGACCGCTCCTACGGTATTCAGGTTGCCAAGCTCGCGGGATTGCCGGTTTCGGTCGTGGAACGTGCCGGCGAGGTGCTGCGCCGGCTCGAGACGGCCGATGGCGCCAAAGGCGGGCAGGCGGCGCTCGACGACCTGCCGCTGTTTGCGGCAAAGCGTCCGGCAAGCTCCGCCGGCCGCCCTGCACAGCCTTCCCCGGTCGAGCAACGGCTTTCCGAGATCAATCCCGATGATCTGACGCCGCGGGCGGCACTCGAGGCGCTCTACGAGCTCAAACGCCTGATACGCCCGAAGAGCTGAGGCCGGGACATCGCTGCCGCGGGGTCGCATCGCGACCGCGGATGCATTACAAGACGCGCGCTACATCTTATTGTGGAGGCCATGGAAAAGCCTGTCGAGACGAGCCCGCCCTATTTCGATCCCGTCGAGCTTCGCCACGAGCTGACGGCCACCTTCCAGCGCTGCGCGCGCGGGTCGGAGGCGCGCTCACTCGTGCTGGAGCGCCTGAAGGGGCTCGTTCGCCATGCGCGTCAGTCCGCCGAAATGGGCCTTGACGCCGACGGCAATGGGCGGCGCTGCGCGGCCGGTCTCTCGCGGTTCCAGGATGAGTTGATCGGGCTGATTTTCGACTACACGACCGCGCACGTCTACCGCGCCACAAACCCGTCGGATGCGGAGCGCATGGCGATCGTCGCCACCGGCGGCTACGGCCGCGCGCTGATGGCCCCGGGCTCGGACGTCGATCTGCTGTTCCTGCTGCCCTACAAGCAGACGCCGTGGGGCGAGAGCGTCGTCGAGTACATCCTCTATATGCTGTGGGACCTGGGCTTCAAGGTCGGGCACGCGACGCGCAACATCGACCAGTGCATCAAACTCGCGGGCAGCGACACGACGATCCGCACGGCCTTGATCGACAGCCGCCTCATCCTGGGTGACACCGAGCTGTTCGAGAGCCTGCGCCAGCGCTTCCGCGACGACGTGACGAAGAGCTCCGCCCGCGCCTTCATCGATGCCAAGATGCAGGAGCGCGACGAGCGGCACAAACGTTCAGGCGAGTCCCGCTACCGCGTCGAGCCCAATATCAAGGATGGCAAGGGCGGACTGCGCGATCTGCATACATTGCACTGGCTGTCGATGTATCTGTTCGGCGAGGGCGTCGGGCAGCCCGCGGTGGACGCAGGCATCTTCACCAAGGAAGAGGTGCGTACCTTCGAGCGGTGCGAGGACTTCCTGTGGACCGTGCGCTGCTATCTGCATTTCATGACCGGGCGGCCCGAGGAGCGGCTGACGTTCGACATCCAGGTGCCGATGGCGGAGCGTCTCGGCTATAAGCGCCACGGCGGGTTGCGCGCCGTAGAGCGCTTCATGAAGCACTACTTCCTCATCGCCAAGGATGTCGGCGACCTGACGACGATCCTGTGCAACACGCTCGAGATGCAGCAGCTCAAGACATCGCCCGGCCTCAACCGGCTGCTCAATCCCCTATCGTGGCGCATGCGTCGAGAGGTCCGGCAGCGGACCGATTTCCGCATCGACAATGACCGCATCAATGTCGCCGACCGCGACGTGTTCAAGCGCGACCCAGTCAACCTGATCCGCTTTTTCGCGCAGGCCGAGCATGCCGACGCCTACCTTCATCCCGACGCGTTGCGCCTCATTCGCCGCTCGCTGTCGCGTGTCGATCACTCGTTGCGCGCCGACCCTGAGGCCAACCGCATCTTCGTCGAGCTACTGACGGGCCGCGTAAATCCAGAGGCCACATTGCGCCGGATGACAGAGGCCGGCGTGCTGGCGCGATTCGTCCCCGCGTTCCGTCGCGTCGTTGGCATGATGCAATTCAACATGTATCACCACTACACGGTGGACGAGCACCTTATCCGCACGGTCGGCATGCTGACCGACATCGAGCGCGGCGGCGCATCGGGCGAGCTGCCGCTCTCGACAGAGATCATCAAGACGATCAAGAACCGCCGTGCGCTCTTTGTTGCTGCCTTTCTGCATGACATCGGCAAGGGGCGGACAGAGGACCACTCGATCGTGGGTGCGCGCATCGCGCGCGAGGTCTGCCCGCGTCTGGGCCTTTCCGCCGCCGAGACCGAGACGATTTCCTGGCTCATCGAGGAACACCTGACGATGAGCAATGTCGCGCAGACGCGCGATATTACAGATCCAAAGACAATTCGCGACTTCGCCAGCACCGTGCAGACGATGGAGCGCCTGAAGCTGCTGCTGCTGTTGACGGCGGCAGACATTCGCGCCGTCGGGCCGGGCACCTGGAACGGCTGGAAAGGTCAGCTTCTCCGATCGCTCTATTACGAGACCGAGGCGGTGCTGCTGGGCAACCAGGGCAAGACACGCGAAACGTCGAAGGCGGCCGAGGCGCAGGAGGCGCTGCGCGCGGGTCTTTCGGATTGGACCCGGGCCGAGGTCGATCAGCACGTCGAGCGGTTCTACACCGACTACTGGCTGCGGTTCGATACGCGCCAGCACATCGAGCATGCCCGGCTCATGGCACGTGCGCGCGCCCAGGACCTGAAGCTCGCGGTCGATTTCACGTCGGATGCGTTCACCTCGATCACGGAGCTCACGATCTACGCCCCCAACCATCCGCGTCTGCTGGCGCTGTTTGCCGGTGCCTGCGCGGCGGGCGGCGCCAATATCGTGGGTGCGCACATCAGCACCACGCGCGACGGCTTCGCGCTTGATACGTTCCTTCTGCAACGTGAGTTCGAGCGCGACGACGATGAAGCGCGGCGGGCCAAACGTATCGGCCAGACCATCGAGCGCCTGTTGAAGGGCGAGGTCCGTCTTCGCTCGCTGCTCGAGACGCGACGCCCTGCCGAGCGGCGCTTTGAAGCCTTCACCGTGCCGCCCGAGGTCATCATCGACAACGCACTGTCGGACCAGTTCACGGTCATTGAGGTTGCCGGCCGTGATCGCCCCGGGTTGCTCTACGATCTGACGAGTTCCCTTTCGGATCTGAACCTCGACATTTCTTCCGCGCATATCACCACGTTCGGCGAGAAGGCCGTCGATGTGTTCTACGTGACCGACCTGACGTCGAAGAAGATCGCCAGCGAGGCGCGGCAGCAGTCGGTGGAGGCGCGGCTGACCACGGTGCTCGGCGGCGAGGACGCGGGCGCCGAATCGGCCTGATCATGGCCGTTGCGTCGCCCGCTAAAGCGCCAGCTTCGCATGGCGCATGCAACCGGCGGTGTTGGGTGGATTTGAGCGCGGAGCCGGCATGAAGTAGCGGAATTGGCAACACTCGGCTGTGGTCAGTCGTGCTATGTGCGGCGGTCGGGTCGCGCTGTTGGGCCCATCAACTCTCGGACGCCGCTAACGCCATGAAGCTCTATAAAGCGTTCGCCACCGTCGGCGGGCTCACCATGGTGAGCCGCCTGCTCGGCTTCGTGCGCGACATTCTGATAGCGGCCGCACTGGGCTCGGGCGCGGTCGCGGACGCGTTCTTCGTCGCCTTCCGATTTCCCAATCTGTTCCGGCGCCTGTTCGGTGAAGGCGCGTTCAACGCAGCCTTCGTTCCACTGTTCGCCAAGCGCCTTGAGGGCGATGGGCGCGAAGCCGCGCGCTCGTTCGCTCAGGAGGCCATGGCCGGTCTGCTGCTCGTTCTGGTGGTGGTGTCGGCGGTGGCCATGCTGGGCATGCCATGGCTGATGGCTATTCTGGCGCCGGGCTTCATCGCCGATCCGGAGAAGTACGACCTGGCGGTGCGCTTGACGCAGATCGCATTTCCTTACCTGACGTGCATGTCGCTCGTGGCGCTGCTGTCGGGTGTGCTCAATTCCCTGCACCGCTTCTGGGCAGCCGCTGCGGCCCCGATACTGCTCAATGTTGTTCTCATCGGCTCGATCGCGCTGGCCATAGCGCTTGGCTACGCACAGCGGCCGGAGGCGGGCTATGTGCTGGCCTTCGGCGTGCTCATTGCTGGGTTGGCGCAGCTCGCCATGCTTTGGGTCGCCGTCAAGAACGCGGGTCTTGGCATGGCACTGGTGCGTCCGCGCTGGAGCGATGGCATGAAGCGCCTTGTAGCGCTCGGCGTGCCGGGGCTCGTATCGGGCGGCATCACGCAGATCAATATCGTCGTTGGCACCATCATCGCTTCGCTGCAGGCGGGTGCCGTGTCCTACCTGTATTATGCCGATCGCCTCTATCAGCTTCCGCTCGGAATCGTGGGCGTCGCGGTCGGTGTCGTGCTGCTGCCGGACTTGGCGCGGCACCTGCGCGCGGGCAATCGCGCTGCGGCAATGGACAGCCAGAACCGCAGCCTTGAGTTCGCACTCATGCTGACTGTGCCCGCAGCGGTCGCGTTGTCGGTCGCCGCCGAGCCGATCATTCGTGTGCTGTTCGAGCGTGGTGCCTTCACCCCGGCGGACACGCCGCGCACGGCGGCCGCGCTCACCGCCTTCGCGCTCGGGCTGCCGGCATTTGTTCTCATCAAGGTATTCCAGCCAGCGTTCTTCGCGCGCGAGGATACGCGCACGCCGATGTACTTCGCCGCCGTCAACATGGCGGTCAACGTCGTCGGGTCGATCGGTCTGTTTTTTCTGTTCCAGCACCTGGGCCTGATGCCGCACGTGGGCATCGCGCTGGCGACATCGCTTGCGGGATGGGTCAATGCCGCACTCCTGCTCATGGCTTTGCTGAAACATGGAGACTTCGACGCTGACCGGCGGTTGAAACGCAACGTGCCGCTCATCGTATTTGCGAGCGTCGCGATGGGGATCGTAGTCTATGCGAGCCTCGTGCTCGCGGCCCCCTATTTCCAGCCATCCGCGGCGTCGTTGCCCCGCCTGGGCGCTCTTGCCGGAGTGGTGCTGCTGGGGGCTCTCGTGTACGGGGGCCTCGTCGTTCTTACTGGCATCCTCAGCCCGTCCCAGATGAAGCGCTTCAGCAGGCGCGATCGGGCCGGTACGAGCGGCTGAACGGCGTATCTAACCCTTGCAAGCCATAGATCAGCGCGCGATAAGGCCGCGTCCGTAGAGCCTGGTCGTCTGAGACGGAAGCGCTCGAGCGTTCGCCATGAAGTCAGACTCGCAAGCAGTACTTGGAGCCGGCCGGAAGAGGTTCGACGTGATCCGAAGCGGCTCCAAAGGGATTGAGACATGAAATTCAAAGAGCGCGTCTTCTCTGGCATGCAGCCGACCGGCAGCCTTCATCTGGGCAATTACCTGGGTGCGATGCTGCAGTGGATCGAACTGCAGAAGACGCATGAATGCATCTACTGCGTCGTCGACCTGCATGCCGTCACCGTGTGGCAGGATCCAGAGGAGCTGACCCGCTCGACCCGGCAGGTCACAGCGACCTACATCGCTGCCGGTCTCGATGCGAAGCGCTCGATCGTGTTCAATCAAAGTCAGGTGGCAGCGCATGCCGAGCTCGCCTGGATCTTCAACTGCGTGGCGCGCCTGGGCTGGCTCAATCGCATGACGCAGTTCAAGGAGAAGGCCGGCAAGGACCGCGAGAATGCTTCGGTCGGACTCTATGCCTATCCCAATCTGATGGCCGCCGATATTCTGGCCTACCGGGCGACGCATGTGCCGGTCGGCGACGATCAGAAGCAGCACCTGGAACTGGCTCGCGACATCGCGCAGAAGTTCAACAACGATTTCCGCGCGCGCATCAGTCAGATGGGTCACGACGACGGCATGTTCTTCCCGCTGCCGGAGCCGGTCATCACCGGGCCGGCGACGCGCGTCATGAGCCTGCGCGACGGCACCAAGAAGATGTCGAAGTCGGACCCGTCCGACCTGAGCCGGATCAATCTCACCGACGATGCCGATACGGTGGCGCGTAAGGTTCAGAAGGCCAAGACCGATCCCGAGCCTCTGCCTTCGGAGGCTGCGGGTCTAGGCGGGCGGCCGGAAGCTGAAAATCTCGTTGGAATCTTTGCTGCCCTCGTTGGCAAGGACGTGGACGGCGTTTTGGCGGAGTACGGCGGCTCGCCGTTCTCGACCTTCAAGAAGGCACTGGCAGATGCAGCGGTCGCGCGCCTCGGCCCGATCGCCGATGAGGTGCAGCGCATGATGCATGATCCCGCCGGTATCGACGCAATCCTGGCGGACGGCGCCGAGCGGGCGCGTGCCATTGCCGCGCCGATCATGGCCGAGGTCAAGGACGTCATGGGATTTCTCCGGTCGTGACCGCGATGGCTGAGAAAGCGGCGTCTCGCTGGCTGTGTGGGCAGGCGGCAAGAGCATTTTTTGCCGCAGGATAAGGCGGCGCACCACCGGCAAAACCGGTTGTCGCTCCCGGGCGCAAATGGCAGCATGAACCCATGAAGAAACGTCGCAGCTTCGAATCTGGTCACCGCCGCAAATTCCTCCTCGTCGTTGACGACAGCGTCGAGGTCGAAAGCGCGCTGCATTTCGCCGCGAGCCGCATTGCCCACAGCGGCGGTCTCATTGTCATGCTGTACGTCATCCAGCCGCAGGCCTTTCAGCACTGGATGGGCGTTCGGCAAGTACAGCTTGAGGAGGAGACGAACACGGCGCGCGCGCTGTTCCGCATGTTCCGCCGCAAGCTCAATATCGCGGGCTTCGAGAATGTGGCGACGGAGGAGGTGATCCGCGAAGGCAACAAGGCGGAGGAAATCTCCAGCCTGATCGACGAAGACGAGGATGTAGCGCTTCTCGTGCTGGGCGCTTCGACCGACGCCAAGGGCCCGGGCCCGCTCGTCGCTTCCCTCGCCGCCGGCTCCCGAGCCGGCAGCTTTCCCATCCCGATCACCATTGTCCCTGGCAACCTGACACTGGACGACATCAAGGCGCTGGCCTGACGGTTGACCGTGGGCGCCTAAAGCCGATCTGCGGGCTCGACTTGGGGCGTGCGATCTCCTATATCATCTTGGAAAGATTCTAAAGAGAGGCGATGCGGCGGATCTGCCGTGTCCGCTGGTAATTTGACGCTGTCGTGATCTGCCGTATCCGGACAGCTCCAAGTGAGGGCGAGATGTTCATCCAGACCGAGGCCACCCCAAATCCTGCAACCCTGAAGTTCATACCTGGCAAGACGGTGCTCAATGCCGGAACCGCCGACTACCGGTCTGCGTCCGATGCCCGAAACTCGCCGCTCGCGCAGCGCCTGTTCGAGATCGACGGCATATCGGGCGTGTTCCTGGGATCCGATTTCATCTCGATCACCAAGTCTTCGGCGGAATGGCAGCATCTGAAGCCGATGATCCTCGGCGCCATTATGGAGCATTACATCTCGGGCACACCGGTCGTGAACGGCCAGGCCGGGAACGACGGCGCCGGGCTCAACTACGCGCCCGAGGATGAGGCGACAGTGTCGACCATCAAGGAACTGCTGGAGACCCGCGTTCGTCCGGCCGTGGCCCAGGATGGCGGCGACATCACATTCGCAGGGTTCCGCGACGGCGTCGTCTATCTGCACATGCGTGGCGCTTGCGCCGGTTGCCCGAGTTCGACGGCGACGCTGCGCCACGGCATCGAAAATCTGCTCAAGCACTTCTGCCCCGAGGTGGTCGAGGTCAAGGCGGCCTGATCTTGGTCATTGCCTGGAGCTTTACCGAACCCCGCGCAGTCCGCGGGGTTCGCCATTTCTGCCCCCCGTGAGGAAACAGTCCGACATGACGAAGCCGCTCGACACGTCAGCTCTTGAAACGCTCTTCCTGACCGCGCGCACGCACAACGCCTGGCAGGACCGCGACGTCTCCGACGACATGCTCCGCCAGCTCGTCGACATCCTGAAAATGGGCCCGACCAGCGCCAACTGCTCCCCGGCCCGCATCGTGTTCGTGAAGTCGAAGGATGCGAAGCTGCGGCTCAAGCCCCACCTGTCGGGCAACAACGCCGACAAGACCATGTTCGCTCCGGTGTGCGCAATAATTGGCCAGGACATGGAGTTCTACGAGCAGTTACCCAAGCTGTTTCCGCACGCCGATGCACGCAGCTGGTTCGCTGGCGATCCGGCCAAGATCGAGGAAACGGCATTCAGGAATTCGACGCTGCAGGGCGCCTATCTGATCCTGGCCGCGCGCGCCCTGGGGCTCGACTGCGGGCCGATGTCGGGCTTCGACCCCAAGGGTGTGGACAACGCATTTTTCAAGGGCACCAAGGTGCGGTCCAACTTCCTTTGCAACCTCGGCTACGGTGACCCGTCTGCACTTTTTCCGCGCAGTCCGCGCTTTGCGTTCGACGAGATGGCGAGCATCGTGTGACGCCCGGGTGACGGCGGTGGATTGAGCGTCCGCGCAGCCGATTCTGATGGTGCAAACCGGGGGGCGTGCGTGTAGCGTGCCGCGCGATGAACATCCTGGCGTTCGATACGTGTTTTGCGGCGTGCTCGGTCGCGGTTGGACGCGGCATCGGAACCGAGCGGGCGGAGACGGACGATTACTTCGAGCCGATGGAGCGGGGGCACGCCGAGCGCCTGCTGCCGATGATCGCCGAAGCGCTGGCGGCAGCGCGGCTCACGGCCAGGCAACTCGACAGGATTGCAGTAACGGTTGGGCCCGGAACATTTACCGGTGCCCGCATCGGCATTGCGGCAGCGCGCGCACTGGCCCTGTCCTCGGGCGCATCGACTGTGGGAGCGTCGAGCTTGGCGGTGATGGCCGAGCATGCTGCGTTCTCGCTTGCCGAGGAGCGCGAGGGCCGGGCGCTGATCGTTGCCGTGGATGCGAGGCGTGGGGAGGTTTACGCTCAGCTTTTCGGAGATGACGGCGGCCAGCCCGAGGGCCCGCCGGCGGCGCTGACCTTTGTCGGCGCTGCGACACTGGGAGGCCAGCGGCCCCTCGTGGTTGTCGGCTCGGGCGCGGAGATGGTGGCGGCGGAGGCGCGCCGGGCAGGTCGCGATGCGATAGCCCGGCTGCCGGGGCTGCTGCCCGACGCGGGGGACCTACTGTGGCTGGCGGCGCGAACCGCTCCGAGCGAGCGGGCGCTCACGCCACTCTATCTGCGTCCGGCGGATGCCAAGCCGCAGATGGGCAAATCGATCGAGAGGGCACCATCATGACGATCGCGGACAAGCAGCGCCTGGACCCGAGGTTGGTGAGCCTCGTGTGGGCGGGCCCCGACCGGGCCGGGGAATTCGCCGAAATGCACGCGCATCTGTTCAGTCCGGCTTGGACCGAGGCAGGCTTGCTCGACACGCTGTCGCATCCCGGTTCGACCGCATTCCTTGCGCGCGTTCGCGACGGCGTCGGAGCGCTGCCGGAGCCGGCGGGCTTCATTGTCGGCAGGCTGGCCGGCGACGAAGCCGAGATCCTGACGCTCGGTGTGCTGCCGCGATGGCAGCGCCGCGGTGTCGGCAAGCTCCTCGTCGAGGGTCTCGCACGCGCCGTTGCCCGTGCCGAGGCGCGCCGGCTGTTTCTCGAGGTCGCGTCCGACAACAACGCGGCCTTCGAGCTCTATCGCGGTCTTGGCTTCACCGCGGTCAACCTGCGCAAAGGCTATTACGAGCGTCCCGGCCAGAAGCCGGCCGACGCGCTCGTCCTGGCTCTCAGCCTGGACACATGATCCGAAGCCCATAGAGAGCAGCGGAGTTGGCGGGTGAGCCGAATGCGCGCCGCTTCGATTCTTGCAGGCTTCGCAGCTTTGACGGTGCCGCTCCTTCCTGTGCAGGCGCTGCTGCTGCGCAGCTGGCCGCGTGCGGCACGCCTTTTCCCGCACTGGTACCACCGCAAGGTCTGCCGTCTGTTCGGATTGCGGCTGCACATCGAGGGCGAGGTCGTTCGTGACCGGCCGGTGCTGCTGGTGGCCAATCATACATCTTGGCTCGACATCACCGTTCTGTCGGCGGTGGCGCCGGTATCATTCGTCGCCAAGAGCGAGGTCGGCACGTGGCCCGGCGTGCGCACGTTGGCTCGTCTGCAGCGCACCGTATTCGTCGATCGGGAGCGGCGGACGTCGGTGGGCGAAACGGCTAACGAAATCATTTCTCGTCTTGGGACCGGCGACGCCATCGTGCTGTTTGCCGAAGGGACGTCGAGCGACGGGAACCGCGTGCTTCCGTTCCGCACCTCGCTGTTCGCTGCAGTGAAGCCGCCGCCTTCGGTCGCCCAGGCTGTTCCGGGGGCCGTGGTGCAGACCGTGGCAATCGTCTACACGGGGCTGCACGGCGTGCCGCTGGACCGCCAGCGGCGTCCGCTCGTGGGCTGGTTCGGCGATATGGAATTGCAGTCCCACGCCATGGAGCTGCTGAATGCAGGTCCGCTCGACGTGCGCGTCATAGTCGGACCTCCGGTGCCGTTGGATGCGTTCGCCGACCGCAAGGCGCTGGCGCAGCACAGTGAGACCGAGGTTCGCGGCAACGTCGTGAGAGCCTTGCGCGGGCTGGAGAAGGGTCACGCGCTGGACGTGACGACGCCGACGGCAAAGCCCGCACCGCCTCGACGGCGTCGCGCCGATGCCGATCGCGCGGACAAGTGGGTTTGAGCCGAGCGGTCTGCTCGGACAGGCCACCGCCATTCCACATTTTCGCCACGTGCCGAGCCCCGTTCTGCCCGAAGCAGCACCTACCTTTCCATCTGATTTGCGAAAGGAGTGTTTTTGCCATGCGTGGATACCGCACCACTCGCGCCCCATTCGGCGGCGCTATCCGCACTGCGATAGCCGCTGCGCTGTCAGCAGCGTCGACCCTTGCCATTCCCGGCGCAGCCAGCGCGGCGCCCATCACCGTCGAGGCCGATCTGGGCCAATCCGCGATCCCGACAGGCAGCACCGGCAAGGTCTATCTGCGCCTCAGTCTGAAGGGCACGGCGACCCCGCGCAAGGAGCGGCGCACACCGGTCAACGTCGCGCTGGTCATCGACCGTTCTGGCTCGATGAAGGGCCCGCGCATCGCTGGTGCGAAGGAGGCTGCGCGCTTGGCGCTCGAGCGGCTTGGCGCCGACGACATCGTCTCGCTCGTGGCCTACAACCACGGCGTTGACGTGCTGCAGCCGGCCGCCCCTCTGGGCTCCGATCACGCGCTCGCCGCCAAGATCGACAAGTTGGAGGCTGACGGCCGCACGGCGCTTCACGCCGGCGTTGTCAGCGGCGCCGAGCAGGTGAAGCGCTTCCTGTCGCCGACGCGCGTCAATCGTGTGATCCTGTTGTCGGACGGTCTGGCCAACGTCGGCCCGTCCTCGCCCAAGCAGTTGGCTGATCTGGGCCGCGAGCTGGGTGCCAAGGGCATCTCTGTCACCACCATCGGCCTCGGCCTCGACTACAACGAGGATCTGATGCAGCGGCTTGCCGCCGCCAGCGATGGCAACCACGCCTTCGTCGAGGACGCGGAAGATCTCGCCGGCATCTTCAACTCCGAGTTCGGCGATGCGCTGTCGATCACCGCGCAGGACATCGAAATCATCATCGAGTGCCGCATCGGCTTCAAGCCGGTGCGAGTCCTGGGCCGCGAGGCGCGTATCGAGGGCAACCAGATCCGCCTCAAGCTCAACCAGCTGCAGGGCGCCAACGAGCGCTACTTCGTCGTGGAGCTCGATGCGCCGGAGACGCGCACGCCGGGCGAGGCGGAAATCGCGGCGGTGAAGGTCGAATATCTCGATCTGGAGAGCGGTCGCCGTTCGAGCACCGAAGCCAAGGCACGCGGCCGCTTCACGGCCTCGCGCCAGGAGGCTGAGGCGAGCGTCAACAAGACCGTCATGAGCCAGGTGGCCGCGCAGGTTGCGACCGAGACGAGCGAGCAGGCCGTCGAGCTGCGCGACAAGGGCGATGTCACCGGCGCGCGCAAGCTGCTGGAAGGCAACGCCGCTTATCTGAAGAGCGCGCGTGAGCGCTACGGCATTGGTGTCGGCGCCGCGCCGCCCGCCAGTGTCGGCGCACTCAATGCGCTGGAAGAAGAGCAGCGCAAGGCAGCGAGCAACCTCGACGCTGACCGCTGGGATAAGACGCGCAAATCGATGCGCGCGATCGAGCACAAGTCGAAGGTGCAGCAGACGTACTGAGGTGCAGCACTCGCTTGCAGCGGGTCAAGGTAAGGAAGGCCGGACGAAAGTCTGGTCTTCTTGCGTGTCGCTCAAAGTCGGAATGGCACGACCTTGGAGCGCTGTTCGCCCAGACCGTCGATGCCCAGCCGTATTTCATCGCCGGCCTTCAGCCACTCGGGTTCCTTCATGCCGAGCGCCACGCCGGGCGGCGTGCCCGTCGTGATCACATCGCCGGGTTCGAGCACCATGAACTGGCTCACGTAGGACAGGATATATGGGATCTTGAAGATCATGGTCGACGTGTTGCCGGTCTGGCGGCGCACGCCGTTGACGTCCAGCCAAAGGCCCAGGTTGTCGACGTCGCCCGCATCGTCCGGCGTTACGAGCCACGGTCCCAGCGGCCCAAATGTCTCGCAGCACTTGCCCTTCACCCACTGGCCGGACCGTTCGGTCTGGAAATGACGTTCCGAAACGTCGTTGCAGCACAGGTATCCGGCAATGTGCCGGCCCGCATCCTTCTCGTCGACGTAGCGCGCACGCTCCGAGATCACGAATGCGATCTCCACCTCCCAGTCGAGCTTCTGGGCGTCGCGCGGCATCATGATGTCGTCGTTGGGTCCGACGATACAGTTGCCGATCTTGTTGAAGATGACCGGTTCGCGCGGAATTCGCAGGCCTGCCTCGGCAGCATGATCGGCGTAGTTGAGGCCAATGCCGATGAAGTTGCGCACGTCGCCGACAGGGGCTCCCAAACGAACGCCTTCGGGGATGAGTGGCAGCGCGCTGGTGTCGAGTGCTGCAAGACGCGCGAGCGTGTCGCGGCCAAGCGCGCGCCCGTCGATGTCCGGAACATGGGCCGAGAGGTCGCGAATGCGGCCCGTCGCGTCGATCAGGCCGGGCTTTTCCTTGCCGGGATCTCCAAACCTGACGAGTTTCATCGTGCCCACTCCCTCTGGCTTCTGCTGTCCACCGTATGGCGGACCTTATAGCAGGGCCGCGGGCAACGAAAACGGGCCCGGCAGAACGCCGAGCCCGTGCTTTACATTTGCTTCTCTCAGGGACGGCGCTCAGGCGCCAGGGCCCTGATCGAAGCCGACCTTGTCCATGATCTCCGATGCCTTCTTCCGGTACTTGGCGACCTCGGTCAGCGGCAGAGTGTCGGGCTTGAGCGTGCCCCACGCCTTGACGCGGTCGGAAACGGGAACATCCGGGTCGAGCGGATATTCGTTGACCTGCTCGGCATAGATCTGCTGGCCCTCGTGCGAGGCGAGGAAATCGATCAGCTTCAGCGCCGCATCCTTGTGCGGCGCGTTCTTGGCAAGGATTACGCCGGAGATGTTGACGTGCGTCCCGCGGCCGGCAGCGTCGGGGAACAGCAGCTTGACGGATTTGGCCCACTCCTGCTGCTCGGGCTTGTCGCTCGTCTCCATGGCGGCCATGTAATAGGTGTTGCCGATTGCGATGTCGCATTCGCCCGCGTAGATCGATTTCACCTGATCACGGTCGCCGCCCGCCGGCTTGCGGGCGAGGTTGTCGCGGACTCCCGCGGCCCACTTCTCTGCCTTCTCCGGTCCGTCGTGCGCGATGATCGAAGCGAGCAGGCCGATGTTGTAGGTGTGCTGGCCCGAGCGCGAGCAGATCCTGCCCTTCCACTTGGGATCGGCGAGGTCGGCATATGTGATGGTGTCGTCCTTCACGCGCTCTCGCGATGCGAACACCACACGTGCGCGCTGCGACAGCCCGACCCACTGGCCTTCAGCGTCGCGGTAGGCCGCCGGGATCTCCTCGTCCACTTCCCCAGAGGAAATCTTCTGGGTGATGCCCTGCTCCTTGGCTTCGGTGAGGCGGCCGATGTCGACGGTCAGCAGCACGTCAGCGGGACTGTTGGGCCCCTCCGCCTTTACACGCTCGGTGAGGCCGTCCTTGGCGAAGATCACGTTGGTCCTGATGCCGGTCTTGGCGGTGAAGGCATCGAGCAGCGGCTTGATGAGACCCGGTTCGCGGTACGAATAGATGTTGACCTCGCCCCCCGCGGAACGATCCAGCGCCGGCTCTGCGGCGGCCTTCGACTTCTCGACGGGATTGGATGCGAGCGCGCCATGCTGGGCCGCGGCGAGAGCGGCGACCGTGAACGCTGCTGTGAGGGTGGAACGTAGAACGGCAGGCGTGCGGCGCCCGCACGCGCGGAAGTCTGTCATCGTGTCCTCCACAACCGAGGTTCAAGGCCTCGACTAGGATCAGGCCGACGCTGCGCCGGCACGGTGTCCGATTGGAACCGCACCGCCATCAACATCGGACCACGGCGGCATGTCAACTCGGCAGAGCAGCCCGAAAACACTTTAAAATCATTCTATTCTGCTCTCGGGAACGTGGAGGAACGAGTACTATCGCCGAGAAATCACCGGCTTGGGCGCATCGATGCGCCATGCGGATGCAGTTCACGTTGCTCATCGGGATTGAGGCGCGACGCTCCGACGCATGAAGCCTTTCGCATTTCAATCAAGCGACGGCCTCCAGCACCTGCGTTGCGGGACCCGAGGATTCGTGTCCGCGTGCGATGAAGCGCCCGCTACTCGCGTCCGCGATCATGACGATCCGCGTGAGGTCGTTGAGGATGGGCGGCGCCAGCCAGCCGAAGGTGGTGTCGAAATCATTGGATACGCCCGCCATTCGGCAGGCGCGTCCGGCGCTGTCGATGCCGCGCGGATGGCCGTGCCAGCCGAACGCCTGCCAGTGGTTGGCGGCGACCTGAGCGCCCTCGTGGACGCGGGCTTCCGTTTCGCGGCGCTCGATGGTGCAGGTGTCGCCTGGCGCAAGACCGGCGAGCGAGTAGATCGCAGGCGAGCTGACGGGCGTTTCGGTCAGGATGCGCTTGGCCTCGGCGTAGCTTGATGCGGCCTCGAAGGCGTGGCGAAGCACGTGCGAAGGCGTATCGTGCGGCATGGCCCAGATGCGGCGGCGGTTTGCTGCCCAGTCCAGGTAGTAGTAGCCAAGTGCCTTGCGCATGGGGGCCTGATTGAGGGCCGCCGCGAACCGGCCGCGGGCCACCGCCTGCAGTACGCCGGTGTAACCCGGCCACGTGAGCGTGACGAACGCACCGGACTTGCCGGCGACCCGCGCCGCCATCAGATGCCGTCCGAGGCCCTCCGTCCGCCAATCGAGCACGCGGACCAGGCGCGCGCTCGTGCCGTCGGGCGACGGGCCCACGCGGCAGGTGCAACCCCATTCGTAGTTGACCGACAGGAAGTAGGCGCCTGGCCGCTGCAGCAGTCCGGCCACGCGGTCGATCTCGTCGAGGTGGGCGTTATTCCACCGGGCGAGCCATCTGCGCGATACGGTGTCGAGCGCGGAGAGCGCCCGGGTCGGCGCGTGCTGGGTCGCCGAGTCGAGCAGCCTTTGGGCCCGCTCGCGGTCCCTCTCCAGCGTTTCGACGGCGAAATCCGGGCCGACGTCGATCAGCGGGATCGCCGGCAGGCTGTCGTCGATGGCCGGGCCCGATCGGGGCGCCGCGTCTTGCATGGGCCCTTTGCCTCCTGGAAGGTCGGAACCGCCAAGTCGGCCGTTCCGCTGTCGCACAGGTGTATCACGCGATTGACATTGCGGCCCTGTGCGAACATAACCCTGGCCAACGCGTTCGGCGGCCTGCCGAGCGCGCTAAATGCGCTGCCCGAGGCCCGACCCCGATCCTTGAGATCGTGCTTGGTCTTCAAGTCCCAGCGACAACCTGAGCCCGCCAGGGCCGGGCCGCCGGGCGCCACAGGGCGCGGTCAACAGAAAGGGCCCTCGAGCCATGTACGCTGTCATCAAGACAGGCGGCAAGCAGTACCGTGTCGCCAAGGACGATGTCATTACGATCGAGCGCCTGGCGGGTGACGCCGGCGCCAATCTCGAATTCACCGAAGTTCTGATGGTCGGCGATGGCGCCGGCGTGAAGGTCGGCGCGCCGCTCGTGTCGGGCGCGAAGGTCGTGGCGGAGCTCGTCGAGCAGACCCGCGGCCCCAAGGTCGTCGCCTTCAAGAAGCGCCGCCGCAAGAACTCGCGCCGCAAGCGCGGCCACCGCCAGGATCTAACCAAGGTCCGCATCACCTCCATCATCGGCGCCTGACGCGCCCGGCAGAACGCTGAAAGCTAAGGATCTGATCGATGGCACAGAAAAAAGCCGGCGGCTCGTCCAAGAACGGCCGCGACAGCAAGCCCAAAATGCTGGGCGTCAAGCGCTATGGTGGCGAGCACGTCATCCCCGGCAACATCCTCGTCCGCCAGCGCGGCACGAAGCTGCATCCCGGTGACAACGTCGGCATCGGCACCGACCACACCCTCTTCGCCAAGACCGAGGGCGCGGTCGAGTTCAAGACCAAGAGCAACGGACGCACGTACGTGTCGGTTCGCCCCGACCGCGCGGACGCTGCCGAGTAACGGCCGGTCCTTGCGGCCGTAGGGAACGAGGGGGAGGCGCGCGACGTCTCCCCTTTTTGTGTGTGGAGCCTGCCGCTCATGAACAGTTCGCGGCTGATCTCGCGCTTGCTGTCGCGTAGTGGCGTTCGCACTCCGGTGCGAACCCAGCGCCTGCTGCTGCGCTCACCCGAAGCGCGGGACGTGCCGGAGATCGCGCGGTTGGCCGGCGATTGGGAGGTGGCGTCGATGACGGCGCGCATCCCCTATCCCTACACGGTCGAGGACGCCCGCCGCTGGCTGGCAGGTCTGGCGCCCGGCGAGGTGGTGCTCGTGGTCGAGCATGCCGGGCAACTCGTCGGCGCGACCGGCTACGTTCCATCGGACGACGGCACGTCGGCGGAGATCGGCTACTGGATCGGCAAGCCGTTCTGGGGCCGCGGCTTCGCCACGGAAGCGGCACGCGCGCTCATCGATCTCGCCTTCCGTGATCGCAGGATCGGCACGCTCGTCTGCTGCCATTTCGCGGACAATCCGGCTTCGGCGCGCGTCATCGAGAAGATGGGCTTCGTGCGCACCCGCTCGTGCAAGGCCTGGTCCGATGCCCGTCGCCTCGACGCGCCATCCGAGCACTATGAGCTGAAGCGCCCGGTGCTATTCTCGTGGCTGCGGCGCGGCGCCGCCTGACGTTTCGAGCCTGCGGACGCGAACCGATGCACAATGGTCTGCCCGACGAGATCGTGACGCCGCGGCTCGTGCTGCGGGCCCCCCGTGCCGCCGACGCGGCAGACATCTACGCCAACATCAACGACTGGGACGTGGTCAGCATGATCGCGCGGCCGCCGTGGCCTTATCCGCGCGCCCTGGCTGACGAGTTCGTGGCCAACGCCATCGGCCACGTGATCGAATCGGGTGGCGAGGTCATCGGCGCCGTCGGCATTGCCCGCCGCGACGCTGCGCCGAACCTGGGTTTCTGGATCGGAAAACGCCATTGGGGTAATGGGTTGATGACGGAGGCCGCTGCCGCCTATGTCGGCGCATTTTTTGACACCACCTCGCGCGACGAGACGGTGTATTCGTCCTATCTTGTCGAAAACCCGGCTTCGTGGCGCGTGCAGGAGAAGCTCGGTTTCATCGCGGTTGCCTCCTGCATGCTTTTCAACAATGCCCGTGGCGTGGAACTGCCCGGCATGCAAACTCTACTGAGGCGCTCCGAATTCGAGGCGCGCTTCGGTACTGCGAAGGCTCGGCCGTGAAGTTTCTCGATCAGGCAAAAATCTATGTGAAGGCCGGTGACGGCGGGGCGGGCTGCGTCGGTTTCCGCCGTGAGAAGTTCATCGAGTTCGGCGGGCCAGACGGTGGCGACGGAGGCCGGGGTGGCGATGTCGTGGCCGAGTGTGTGGGCAACCTCAACACGCTCATCGACTACCGCTATCAGCAGCACTTCAAGGCCAAAGGCGGCACGCCCGGCATGGGCCGCAATCGTGCCGGACCCAACGGCGCCGACGTTGTTCTCAAGGTCCCGCCTGGGACCGAGATCTACGCTGAGGACAACGAGACGCTGATCGCCGACCTGAAGGAGGTGGGCGACCGCGTGGTTATTGCCAAAGGCGGCAACGGCGGCTTCGGCAACGCGCACTTCAAGTCCTCGACCAACCAGGCGCCACGGCACGCCAATCCAGGGCTCGCAGGCGAGGAGCTGACGATCTGGCTGCGCCTGAAGATGATCGCCGATGCCGGCCTCGTGGGTCTGCCCAACGCCGGCAAGTCAACGTTCCTCGCCGCGGTATCGGCGGCCAAGCCAAAGATCGCCGACTATCCCTTCACAACGCTGCACCCCAACCTCGGCGTAGTCCGTGCTGGCGACGTCGATTTCGTTCTTGCCGACATCCCGGGCCTGATCGAAGGCGCGCACGAGGGCGCTGGGCTCGGTACGCGCTTTCTCGGCCATGTGGAGCGCTGCCGTGTGCTTCTGCACCTCGTCGACGGCACCAGCGAGGATGTCGCGTCCGACTATCGCACCGTGCGGCGCGAGCTGAAGGCCTACGGCCACGGCCTGGAGAACAAGAAGGAGATCGTGGCGCTGTCCAAGATCGATTCTCTGGACGCCGCTACCCGGGAAGAACGCTCGGCCGCACTGCAGAAGGCGGCGCGCAAGAAGCCGCTGCTGCTGTCGGCCGTTTCGCGTGAGGGTCTCGACGCCGCCCTGTTCGCGATGTCGCGCGAAATCGGCCGCGCGGAACGCAAGGAGGACGAGGACGATCCGGCGGTCAGGGCGCCTTGGCGGCCATGATCAGACGAGTGAGGGCCGTTCGGAAGGCGTTGGTCAAATCTGAGGTTCCAGATACGAGCGGCGTGACGATCCGGCACGAAATGGAGGCCGACCACGCCGCGGTCCGCGAACTGCTGTTGTCGGCCTTTCCGCTGCCGTCGGAAGCCGACGCTGTGGAACGCCTGCGCACGGACAAGGATGTCGCGCTGGCCCTTGTCGCCCTGATCGGAGACAAGCTCGTCGGCCATCTCATGCTGTCGCCCATGCGGGCGCCGTTCCCTGCGCTCGGCCTTGCGCCTGTCAGCGTGCATCCCGACCACCGCAACCAGGGTATCGGGCGGCGGCTGGTGGCCGAGGCGGTCGACCTGATGCGCCAAGGGTCCTGGAGGGCAATCTTCGTCGTCGGCGATCCGGCGTACTACACAAGGTTCGGCTTCGATGCCGAGCTGGCCGCAGGCTTCAACTCGCCTTACCGGGGGCCCTATCTCATGGTCATGGCGATGCGCGAGGAAGGCCTGCCGCGCAAGACGGGCAAAGTCGCCTTCGCCCGCGCCTTTTCCGTATTCGAGTGATCGCACGGCGAGGCAATAATCCAGCCGCAAGACCAGCCAGCTGCAAGCAAGGAGAAGACATGCCCGACGTCCGGTCCATGTGCGCAATCGGTCTCAGCGGGCAGCTAGGTCTCGACGGCGTCCTGCCTTGGGAGGGCGATGCGCGGCCCGAGTTCCGCGCCGACGTCGAGCGCTTTTTCTATGAAACCAAGGGGCACGTGCTGATCGCGGGACCCAAGACCATCGGCGCGGTGCCCAAATGGGCGCACGAGGATCGCACCATCGCGGTCATTCGCTCACACGAAAAGCCGGAGGATGTCCTGGCGCGATATCGCGGCCGCCGGGTGTTCGTCGGGGGCGGACCGCCGGTATGGGACGTCTACGCGCCCTTCATCCGGCACTGGGATATCACGCGCCTGCCCTACGACGGGCCGGCCGACCGCTGGTTCGATCCCAAGTGGCTGGTCGGCTCCGGCCGGCGGACCTGATTGCCGGACTTTCAATGGGCGGCGCGGATCGCATCGCGGATGAGTTCCAGCGCGCGCGGATCGATGTCGCCCGCAAACCCGGCCTGTCCGCCGCGCCCCATGATCGCCTGACGCAGGCGATGTTCAATCTCACCCAGGTCTCGCGCCGCGCCGGGCGGTAAGGCTTCTGCAATGGCCGGTGATGGGGGTGTGTGGATCTCCAGGCGGCGCTCGGCCTCCGCTGCAATGTCGATCTTGGCCCCCTGGCCAAGGCCAAGTAGATGGGCCGGCACTCGAGCCTCGGTGTCCGCCAGAAGACGATGGCCCTCACGGTCGCGCCGCAGGGTGACGGGAGCCTCCTTGAGTTCGTCGGGCAGGCTCGCCATGAAGGCGCGGCGGAAGGCGGCCTCCATCGCGATGTCGTCGTCGTGGTTCTCGGCTGCGGCGAAGCTGAGCCCCGATTCTAGCGCGGCAGTCAGCTGCCGGCGGGCCGTCTCGGCACGGCCCCAGTCGAGCGCGCCGACCGTAACGGTGACGAGCGGCACGAGCAGCAGAGCGAACATGATGGCGATGGTGCCCCGCTCATCCGCGCGGATGAGCGAAGCTGCCCTGCAGGCCAATGCTTCTGAAAGGTTGTGGAATGGCATGGCTGCTCCTGCCGCGGGTCCATGCGGCGGAGCATAAGACGCTACTCGACAACGCAATCTCTGCTCGATGCAGCAGGCCGTCGCGAGGCCGTGCGTTTCCCGCTCACATCGTCAATGGCCGTTTGCCGGTCGTACCGATGCGGCGCAAATCAGCGCCAGCCGGGCACCATGCCGGGCTGGTAGTGGTGCCATGGTGGGCCGGGCATGCTCATACCCATCGGCGGCGGTCGATGCCACGGCGGGGGTCCCCAGGGTGGTGCGGACGCCGCCCATGGAGCGGCGTTCGGATAGGGTGGGGTTAAGAACGGGCCATGCCACGGTCCGGTCGGGTCTCCCGGTGCGAAATAGGAAATCCGAGGTCCGCCGCCGAACGAGAACGAGAAGCAGAAGAAGGCGTGCGCCCGCTCCGAGCCAGCCGCTAGTACGCCCATGGCAAGGGTCATCGCGACCGCGGCCCGTCGGACTTTCGCGGCCCGGCCGGAGCGCACTATCCATGTTGCGGGCTCATTGGGTGCCATCTGGAGCGCATCCGTTCGACAGAATGCGCCAATCCTCGCGCATTCCGCGGCGCTCGTCGAGCGGTCCCCGCACCGGATTGGCCTGATCCAGTGCGACGTTGCAGGCGGACAGTCCGCCTCTCGTGAGGACCAGGAGCCGGCGCGCGCGGCCTGAGCGGTCACAGTGCCAATCGCCGCGCAATCGCCGCGCCGCTACCGGCCGCGGGTCAGTCCCGCAGCAGCTCGTTGATGCTGGTCTTGGAGCGGGTCTTCTCGTCCACGCGCTTGACGATAACGGCGCAGTAGAGGTTGGGACCGGGCGAGCCGTCTGGCAGCGGCTTGCCGGGCAACGAGCCCGAGACCACCACCGAATAGGGGGGAACGCGGCCGACGAACCGTTCGCCGGTGGCGCGGTCGATGATGGTCGTCGAGGCGCCAATGAACACGCCCATGGAGATCACCGAACCCTCGCCCACGACCACGCCCTCGACCACCTCGGACCGGGCGCCGATGAAGCAGTTGTCCTCGATGATCGTCGGCCCGGCCTGCATCGGCTCCAGCACGCCGCCGATGCCGACGCCGCCCGAAAGATGCACGTTCTTGCCGATCTGGGCGCAGCTGCCGACGGTCGCCCAGGTGTCGACCATGGTGCCGCTGTCGACGTAGGCTCCGAGGTTCACGAACGACGGCATCAGGATAACGCCCGGTGCGATATAGGCCGACCTACGGACGATCGAGCCGGGTACGGCACGGAAGCCTGCATCCGCGAACTGCTGGGCGCTCCAATCACCGAACTTCAGCGGCACCTTGTCCCAGCCGTGCACGCGGCTGGCATACGTGCCGCTCTTCTGAAACGGGATGATTTCGTTGTCGGCGAGGCGGAACGACAGAAGCACCGCCTTCTTGAGCCACTGGTTGACAGTCCAGCCCTCGGCGGAGCGCTCGGCAACGCGGGCGCGACCGCTGTCGAGCAGGTCGAGCGCATCGCCGACCGCATCGCGCACCGTCCCCTTCGTCGCCGGGCTGATGGTATCGCGGGCCTCCCAGGCGGCTTCGATTGCGGACTTCAGGTCGTCGTGCGGCATTTCCGGCGGCTCCATGCAATCGCGGGCTTTTCGATTAGTCGGCAAGCGTTGTGGCGCGCGCACGGGTGGAGTGTCAACGCCAAGGGCAAGGATCGGCCGCAGGGCGTGTTGGAGGTTGGGCTGGGCCTGATGCTTCCAAGCCGCGCATGCACGGAACTTTCGGCCAAGGATTGACCAGCCACATAATCTCGATTCCATCCGCCGCGAATCTCGATAGCTTCGCTTGGCCGCACAAAGGGTGCGGTTACTCGAGCGAGATCCCGGCCATGGCCAAGAAACCGGCAAGCGAATCCACCAGCTCCAAGGTCGCCTCGGCGGCGTCCAAGGTCATGAAGGACCCCAAGGCCTCGAAGGAGGCAAGGTCGGCCGCGGCCTCCGCCCTGACGCAGAAGGGCTCCAACGAGGTCACAAGCGCCGCGGTGGCGAGCAAGGCGAGCAAGGTGATGCGTGACAAGAACGCATCGGCGGCCGAGAAGACGGTCGCGGCCTCCGCCCTGACGCAGAAGACCAAGGCCAAGGCTTCCGCTCCGCCCGCCAAGAAGGCGCCAGCGAAGAAGAAGAAATAGCAACCACGGCCTCACGTGCGAGGGAAATATTCGCGCTGGCGGCGAGCATCGTCGCTGGCGCTTTCTGCCTTTTGCCGTCGCCCTACCGCCGCTCGGTCACGGGCCTCGCGCTCCAAGCCCGAGGCGGTGCAGGATCGCGTGGTAGAGGTCCTCAGAGCAGCCGATACCGATGGCCTGGCAGGTCACCTCGTGCGACCCGCGGTAGACCATGTCGAGCGCGACCCAGACGATGATCGCCAGACCGATCCACGAGATCCAGGGATAGCGCACCAGCAGCCGAGCGATGAAGTGCGAGGCGAGCGCCAGCAGTCCGATCGAAAGCGCGAGGCCGAAGACGAGCACGAGCTGGCTCTGACCGGCCGCACCGGCAACCGCCAGCACGTTGTCGAGCGACATCGAGACATCGGCGACGATGATCTGGCTGACCGCCGACCAGAAGCTGCGGCCGTCGGCTCCGTTTTCTCCTGCCTCCACCGCGTCGAGGTCGTGCTCGGCCCCATCGACGATGCCGCGGTACATCTTCCAGCAGACCCACAACAACAGCAGGCCGCCGGCCAGCGTCAGGCCGAATATCAACAGCAGTTTCTGGGTGATCGCCGCGAACAGGATGCGCAGCACGACGGCGGCCAGGATGCCCCAGAAAATGACCTTGGCGCGCTGCTGGACCGGCACCTGCGAGGCCGCCATGCCCACAACGATGGCGTTGTCGCCAGCGAGCGTGATGTCGATGATGAATACCTTGACCAGCTCGTCGAAGTTGTGGCGCCACCAGTCGGCTTCGAAGGCGTGGACAATCTCCGTCAGGACGCTATGGAGCAGACCCGTCGGGTCGGCGGCGAGGATCTCGAGCATCGTCGCGGTACCGGTTTCAGTGCTGGATGGGGGGAGCCGCTTCAGTAGCCGAGCATCGCCTCGAGCGGCCCCTTGGGCAGCGGCACGAGGAACCAGCGCTCGAACATGAAGAACAGCATCAGCGGTACTCCGATACCGACGGCCGCGGCCTTCAGAACGCCGCTGCCGCCGAAGGCGATCATGAAGCCGGCGATGAACGCGGCGGAGGCAACGTAAATGCCGACGTAGTGGATGGCCGCAATGAACAGAACGAGCGGCAGGATGACAAAGAGGATGCGGCGGAAGCCAGCGATGGTGACGAAGTCCTCGTCCCAGTCCTCGTTCTTCTTCAGGATAGCGATCAGCAGATTGTAGACACTGGCAATCGCCAGCAGCACACACACGATGAATGGGAAGAAGCCGGCCGCCGGTCCAACGCCTTCCTCCCAGCCGTAGCCGATGCGCATGCTCTCGTAGATGCCGATCGCAGCAAGGCCCAGCAGCATCAGCGCGACGACGATGTCCATCGTTCGCATCGAGACCAGCAGCGCTGTTTCGTGGGGATGATTGTCCTGCATTGCTCGCTCCACGGCCGCGTGCCGCATTCTTTTGCGTCGTTCCGGTTGCGAGAGGCGCCGTCCGAGGTGCGCCTCCCGCGGGCTTTGGTGTTGCGGTGTCAGTTGCCGGCGGCCAGGAAGCCCGCCTCCTTCATCAGAGCATGATGGATCTGGTCGGCCTTGGCCACCCAGTCCTTGAACGCGTCACCCGACATCATGGTCTGGTTGAATGCGCCCTTCTGCATGAACTCCTTCCAGTCGTCGGTCGCGGCGATCTTTTTGATAAGGTCGACGTAATAGGCGACTTCCTCTGCCTTCACGCCCGCGGGCATGAAGATGCCGCGCAGCATCTGGTACTCGACGTCGACGCCCGCCTCCTTGCAGGTCGGGATGTCGGACCAGGCTTTGTCGGCTGTCACCTTCTCCGTGTAGGTGGAGCGCTTGGCGTCGAAGATGCACAGCGGCCGCAGTGCTCCCGATTTCCAGTGAGAGACAGCTTCGATCGGGTTGTTGACGGTCGACGTCACATGGCCGCCGACAAGCTGCGTCGCCACCTCGCCACCGCCCTTGTAGGGGATGTAGGTGAACTTCTTGGGCGCCGTGACGCGCTCGAGCGCGGCCGTGATGATCTGGTCTTCCTGCTTGGAGCCCGTGCCGCCCATCTTGAACGACTTGTCGTCGCCAGACTTGACCGCGGCGATATAGTCGGCCGCACTCTTGGCCGCGTTGTCGTTATTGACCCAGAGGATGAACTGATCGAGCGCCAGCATCGAGACCGGCGTCAACTCCGACCATTTGAACGGCACGCCGGTCGCCAGCGGCGTCGTGAACAGGTTGGAAAGCGTGATGATGATGGTGTGCGGGTCGCCCTTGGCCTTCTTGACCTCGAGGAAGCCCTCGGCGCCCGCGCCGCCGCCCTTGTTCACCACCACGAGCGGCTGGCTCATCAGGTTGTTCTTGGCAACGACGCCCTGGATGAAGCGAGCCATCTGATCGGCGCCGCCGCCGGTTCCTGCCGGCACGACGAATGTAACGGGCTTGGTCGGCTCCCACGCTTGCGCCGGTCCCGCCGAAAGGGCGGTGACAACGGCCACGGCGCTCGCAGCGAGCATGTGCGATAGCTTTACGGTTGGTTCCATGGGTTATTCCCTCCAGGACGCTGGACTTGTTCGTTTCCGCGGCTCGTTTGGTTGGCCCGCGCTGGCGCCGCAGCTCTTCCCGCGCGGTTTGTCGGTCAGGCCGCCGCTCCATCGGCGCGACGAAGCTTCGACTTGATCCAGCCTACGGCGGGCCAGAGCAGAAGTATGATCCCCAGCCCCATGATCGAGCCGACCAGCCAGTTGGAGAAGAAGACGGAGAGCCCGCCCTGGCTGCCAAGCAGTGCCTGGCGGAAGCCTTCCTCGGCCTTGTCGCCGAGCACGATGGCGAGCACGAGCGGCGCCAGCGGGTAGCCGAGTTTATTGAACGCGTAGCCGATGAGGCCGAACACCAGCATCATCCAGACGTCGAACATCGAGTTGTGCACGGTGTAGGCGCCGATCGCGCAAACCACGAGGATCACCGGTGCGACGATAGAGAACGGGATTCGCAGGATCGCTGCGAACAGCGGCACGCACGTCAGCACGATGACGAGACCGGCGAAGTTGCCCAGGTACATCGATGCGATGAGACCCCAGACGAACTCCTTCTGCTCGACGAACAGCATCGGTCCGGGCTGCAGACCCCAGATCATCAAACCGCCGAGCAGCACGGCCGCGGTGGGGGAGCCCGGGATACCCAGCGTGATCATGGGCAGCAGCGCGCTTGTGCCTGCGGCGTGTGCTGCCGTCTCGGGCGCCACCACGCCTTCGATCTCGCCGCGGCCGAAATTGGCGCCATTTGGCGAAAAGCGCTTGGCCAGCCCATAGCTCATGAACGAGGCGGGTGTCGCGCCGCCCGGCGTCACGCCCATCCAGCAGCCGACGATGCAACTGCGCAGCGACGTCGCCCAGTAGGCGAGCAGCTTTTTCCAGGTGGTGAACACGGCGCTGAGGCGCAGGGAGGCGTGCGCGCCCTGGAACTTCAGGCCGTCCTCGACCGAGGACAGGATCTCGCCGATGCCGAACAGGCCGATCACAGCGATCAGGAAGTCGAAGCCCGACAGCAGCTCCTCGTGTCCGAAAGTGAAGCGGAGCGTACCTGTCATCTTGTCGAGGCCGACGGCACCGAGCGCGAAGCCCAGGCACATCGCCGCCACCACCTTCATGGGCGAACCGCGGCCCATGCCCACAAAGCTCGCAAATGTGAGGAAGAAGACGGCGAAGAATTCGGCCGGGCCGAACTTGAGCGCGAACTTGGCAACCAGGGGCGCCAGGAACGTGATCATGACGACAGCGAAGAAGGCGCCGACGAAGGAGGAGGTGAAGGCGGCGGTTAGCGCCTCGTCGGCTCGGCCCTGACGGGCCATGGGGTGCCCGTCGAACGTCGTTGCAACCGACCAGGGCTCGCCGGGGATGTTGAACAGGATCGAGGTGATGGCGCCGCCGAACAACGCTCCCCAGTAGATGCAAGAGAGCATGATGATGGCCGAGGTCGGCGGCATCGAGAACGTCAGCGGCAGCAGAATGGCCACGCCATTGGCGCCGCCCAGCCCAGGCAGCACGCCGATGATCACGCCCAGGATGATTCCGACGGCCATCAGCGACAGGTTGAAGGGAGTTAATGCGACGGAGAACCCGTGCAGCAGCGAAGCGATCTCTTCCATGGACTCGCCCGTGTCCCCCACCTGAGCAACTGCACAATGCTGATCAGTCGGCGCGCAGATGCATGCGCTGAGTGCGCAGAAGCGGCCGACGGCGGGGGATGCTATGCGGTCAAGTTGAGTTCTTGCGATGCGAATTATTTCGACGGACTAATGTGCGACATGTTGACGCACATTAGTCCGAAATATTCGCCCGATCGGTAGAAATTTCCCGTAACTAATTTGCTATGCGGTTCAAATTCGCAAAAGCGATTGTCATCTACTTCGGAGGCGCGTCCAGGGCGCCGTGAAACTAGACTAAAGTTGTTCTTCGTCTTCACTATTTCATGCCTTTTCCGGCATCCAGGCAGGTCGCACAGACTTGGAAACTATTGAGGCGAAGCTGGTGCTGCGACGCAGCAAATTCGTGCGTCAAGAATTCTGCGATGCAGCAGAGCGCTACTTGAGTGCCGCCTCGATAAGACGTTTGGCCTCGGCCGAGTCCCACTCCGCTGGGCCCAAGAGCCGGCCGACTTCGCGGCCCTCGGCATCGATCAGCAGAGTCGCCGGCATGCCGATTGCCTTGACCTCGGAGGCCGCGCGCGCGCTTGGGTCCGCGTAGAAGGCGAGTGACGAAACGTCGATCCCCTGAAGGAATTTGCGCGCCTTGTCGAAACCGTTCTTGTCGACGCTCACAGCCACGACCTCGAACTTGTCCGAGCCCATCTGCTTCTGAAGTCGGTCGAGCGCGGGCATTTCCTCGCGGCACGGGCCGCACCATGTCGCCCACAGGTTCATGAGAACGACCTTGCCTTTGAAGGACCCGATCGTCCGCGTCTGCTGGCTTGCGTCGAAGAAGGGGAAGGACGGCACCGGCGGCGGGTCGCTCTTGTAGACGAAGGCGGCCATCTTGCCGGTATTCAGCCGGGGACCGCTCGCCGTGGTGGCGGTCCCAGCCCCTTGCAGGCCCGCGGGCGCGCCGTTGTCAGGCGCGCGCACACTGACGTATACCGCCGCAACACCGGCAACCGCCAGCAATCCCGCTCCTATCAGTCCTGCGCGCATCGCATCCCGTTCCCGTATTCCGCCCGAACCGCCCTACAGGAGAGCGCCACCCGTGTCCGACAAACCGTCCAACAAGATGTGGGGTGGCCGCTTCGAGATGTCACCCGACGAGCTGATGGTGCGAATAAATGCCTCGATCGGCTTCGACAAGGCATTGGCGCCCCAGGACATCCGCGGCTCCAAGGCGCACGCGGCAATGCTTGCGGAGACCGGCATCATCACCAAGGCCGACGCCCGCGAGATCGCCAAGGGGCTCGATCAGGTTGCCGAAGAGATCGCCACCGGCAAGCTCGCGTTCTCCGAGGCGCTGGAAGACATACACATGAACGTCGAAGGCCGTCTCAAGGAGATTGCCGGCCCGGCGGCGGGGCGGCTGCACACGGCCCGATCGCGTAACGATCAGGTTGCGCTCGATTTCCGCATGTACGTGCGTGATGCGCTCGACGCCTTCGATGTCGCGCTGGCCGGCTTGCAGCGGGTTCTGGCGGAGAAGGCGCTCGCTCATTCCGCCGTCGTCATGCCGGGCTTCACCCACCTGCAACCGGCGCAGCCTGTCACTTTCGGCCACCATCTGCTCGCCTATGTCGAGATGCTGGGGCGGGATCGAGGGCGCTTCGCCGACGCGCGCCGCCGGCTCAACGAGTGTCCGCTGGGCGCGGCGGCGCTCGCCGGAACGTCGTTCTCCATCGACCGGCACATGACGGCCGCGGCGCTGGGCTTCGACCGGCCGACCGCCAACTCGCTGGACAGCGTCGCCGACCGCGATTTTGCGCTCGAGACGCTAGCGGCCGCCACGATCTCGGCCATGCACCTGTCGCGCTTGTCCGAAGAAATCGTGATCTGGATGACGCCGCAGTTCGGCTTCGTCCGGCTGTCCGACAAGTGGACGACCGGCTCGTCGATCATGCCCCAGAAGCGCAATCCGGACGCCGCCGAGCTGTGCCGCGCCAAGGTCGGCCGCATTGCCGGGGCCTTCCAAGGGCTCGTGCTGGTGATGAAGGGCCTGCCGCTGACCTATTCCAAGGACATGCAGGAGGACAAGGAGACGACCTTCGACGCGCTGTCCAACTATGCGCTCGCCGTGGCCGCCATGACCGGCATGGTCGGCGACATGGAACCAGTTCCCGAACGCATGGCGGCGGCGGCCGGCAGTGGGTTCTCGACCGCCACCGACCTGGCGGACTGGCTCGTGCGCACGCTGAAGATGCCATTCCGGGAAGCCCATCACGTCACAGGCACCATCGTCAGGATTGCCGAGAAGCGGGGGGTAGACCTCGCCGCGCTGCCTCTTTCGGCCATGCAAGAGGTGGAGAAGCGTATTACGGCCGATGTTTTCGGGGTTCTCAGCGTGGAAAGCTCGGTGCGCAGCCGCCAAAGCTATGGTGGAACGGCGCCACAGAATGTCGCCAAAATGGCCAAGTCCTGGCTCAAGCGATTGGAAAAGGCCCGCAAGACGGTCTAAGCAGGATTTGGCTGCGGGCGCTCCTACTGCCTTGCTCGGGCCTTGAAACTGGGGGAATTCGACGCCTCATGATGCGTGCGCCGACAAGGCTCGCCCTTCTCGCACTCGTGCCGGTTGCTCTGGCGCTGAGTGGCTGTGGCGTGCGCGGCTCTCTGGAGGCGCCTGTCAAGGCCAAGGCCGGGGGCACGGCAACCTCTCCTGAGGCGGCCGATGCGGGCCCCAAGTCGTCTGCCGGCCAGAAGCCGCATCGCGACTTCGTTCTCGACGGCCTGATCCGTTAGCCCTCAGTCTCTTCCCGCCGATCCCTTCATCTTCGCAAAGGGTGATCTGCCGGCTTCCGCGCCCCTCGCGCGCGGCTGCGATTTGCGGTAAGGCAGGCGTCCTGTAACGACGACCCTCCGGCCGGAATCCCCATGCATCACTTCCACTATCGCGACGGCGAGCTTCATGCGGAAGGCGTGCCGCTCAGTCGCATCGCCGCTGCAGTGGGCACGCCGTTCTACTGCTATTCGACGGCAACGCTGGAACGTCATTACCAGGTCCTCACGGATGCGTTCGCAGGCCAGCGCCACCTGATCTGCTTTGCGGTCAAGGCCAACTCCAACCAGGCCGTGCTTGCAACAATGGCGCGGCTGGGCGCTGGCATGGACGTCGTGTCGGAGGGAGAGCTGCGCCGGGCTCGAGCCGCCGGAGTGCCGGCCGATCGCATCATCTTTGCGGGCGTCGGCAAGACGCGAGAGGAGATGGCCTATGCGCTCGCCCAAGGCATCCGCGGTTTCAATGTCGAGAGCGAGCCGGAGCTTGAAGCGCTGAGCAGCGTTGCCGCGGAGCTTGGCACGTCGGCGCGGGTGGCACTGCGGGTCAATCCCGACGTCGATGCGCGCACGCACGCCAAGATCTCGACGGGCAAGGCGGAAAACAAGTTCGGAATCCCATTCGCCGATGCTGTCGAGATCTACGACAAGGCGCGCACGCTCACGGGGATTGCCACCGCGGGTATCCACATGCACATCGGCAGCCAGATCACCGATCTGTCGCCGTTCCGTGACGCCTTCCAGCTGATGCGTGAGCTGGCGCTCGAGTTGCGTGCACGCGGACATGCGCTGGAGCATCTCGATCTTGGTGGTGGGCTGGGTGTGCCCTACCGGGGCATCAACGACGTGCCGCCGCACCCCGACGAATACGCACGCGTCGTCGGCGAGGCGCTGGGCGACCTGGGTCTCGAATTGATCCTGGAGCCGGGTCGCATGATCGTCGGCAACGCCGGCGTGCTCGTTGCGCGCGTCATCTTCGTCAAGGAAGGTGCCGACCGCACGTTCACGATTGTCGATGGTGCGATGAACGATCTCATCCGGCCAACACTGTACGAGGCCCATCACGAGATCTGGCCGGTGGTCGAGGAGATCGCGAACCGTCCGCCTGTGGCGCAGGATGTCGTCGGGCCTGTGTGCGAGACCGGTGATTATCTGGCCCTCGAGCGCAACCTGCCACCGTTCGAACCCGGCGACCTTCTTGCGGTGATGACGGCGGGTGCCTACGGCGCGGTGATGTCGTCGACCTACAACACGCGGCGACTCGTGCCCGAGGTGCTGGTGAACGGCGGGGAGTTCGCCGTCGTGCGCCCGCGGCCAAGCTACGACGATCTCATCGGGCTCGACCGGCTTCCGCCGTGGCTCGGCACGGCCTGAGCAGGACACCTGGGCGCCGGCTTTGCGGCAATCCCCCGCGATCTGCGGACGGGATCGATCATTACTTCTTTGTCATTCGACGGCGGCCACGCCGGATGCAACACAACGTGAACGCAGGTGCGAGATTTGCCCCGTGCCCGCCTTCGGCTCCGTGTTAGGCTCGGCCCATGAACGAAGCGACCCCCTCGGACGACCTTTCCCGCGCGCGTCACGAGCGCGCATTCGAGCGCAAGGTTCGGCGCAGCCGCTGGACCATGCTGTTCGAAAGACTGTGGCCGAGACTGTGGCTTGTCGCGGCCGTGTTCGGCCTGTTCATGCTGGTGAGCGCGGCGGGCCTGTGGCCGGCCTTGTCGGATACGGCGCATTGGGTGCTTCTGGGAGTGTTCGGCGCCGCTTTCCTGGCGAGCGTCATTAATCTCGTGCGCGTTCGCTTGCCGGATCGCGATGAAGCGATACGTCGCATGGAGCGGTTCAGCGGTGTTCAGCACCGCCCGGCATCCTCCTATGAGGACACGCTCAGTCAGGGGCATGCCGATCCGGCAACACGCTCTTTGTGGCAGGCTCATCGCCGCCGGCTCGCGGCCCTCATGGGGGCGCTGCGCGTGGGACCACCGGCGCCCGGCACGCACCGTCATGATCCTCTCGCGTTGCGCTCGTTGCTTGTGCTCGGCGCGGTCGCTGCGATCGCACTGCTCGGTCACGGTCTGATCGGTCAGCTCCGCGAGGCGCTGCGATTTACCGACGATCGCATCCTGGCCGCTGCGCGGCTGGATGCCTGGGTGACGCCGCCGGGATATACCGGCAAGGCACCGATCATGCTGGCCGACGGCGCGCGCAATGCCGCGGCCGAGCCTCTGCCCGCCGCGAAGGGCGCCCTGCAGGTGCCCGCCAAGAGCCAGCTCGTCGTGCGCTCGAGTGGTGCGGCAACGCTTGCTCCCGTGCTCGAGGTACAGACGCTGGGCAAGGATCAGGTCGAGCGTATCGAGCCGGCTGGCGGTCCGGCCGTGGGCGTCGTCGAGTTGCGATACGAGTTGAAGACACCGGCGCGGATCCGCGTGCTCGCGCTCGGCTCCGAGATGGCATCGTGGACATTCGATGTGACGCCCGACCGGCTTCCCGAGATCGCGCTGACAAAGCCGGTCGAACGCTCGCCGCGCGGCGCGATGAAGCTGACCTACAAGGTTTCGGACGACTACGGCGTCGCCTCCGCCATTGCCCGCATCAGGCGTATCGAACCGGAGCAGGGCGAGGCTGACACGTCGCCTGCTCGCGGCCTTCCCTGGGCGGCCAAGAAGCCATTGGCGGGACCGCGTCCGCCCTACGAGCGACCGCCCCTGCTCACGCTGAAGCTGCCGCGCGCCGGTATCACCGAAGGCGAGACGTTCACGCATCTGGAGTTGGGCTCGCATCCTTGGGCGGGAATGCGCGTTGAGATGACGCTGGAGGCAAAGGACGTCGCCGGCCAGACGGGTCTCAGCGCGCCGATGGTCATCGACTTGCCGCAACGGCGCTTCGACAATCCTGTCGCGCGCGCCTTGATCGAGCAGCGTCTCAAACTGGTCGAGGACCCGCGCCAGCGCGACGATATCCTGGCCGCGCTCGAAGCATTGACGCTGGAGCCCGAAGGCTTCATCGACGACGTACCCGCGTTCGTCGGCCTGCGCATGGCCTATCACCGCTTGAAGCGCGACAGCACGCGCGAAGGCCGCAACAACGTCATCGAGCAGCTGTGGGATGTTGCCGTGCGGCTCGAGGACGGCGACCTGTCGGAAGCCGAGCGGCGCATGCGCGAGGCGCAGGAGAAGCTGTCAAAGCTGCTTGAGCAGGGCGCCTCCGAGCAGGAGATCGCCGAAGCGATGAAGGAGCTGCGCGACGCGCTCAACGACTACATGCGGGAGCTTGCCGAGCAGAGCCAGCAGCGCCAGGGCGAGTTCGCGGACGGTCTCGACAAGGACCAGCAGATGCTGAGCCCACGCGACCTCGAGCAGATGATGAAGAACATCGAGGAAATGGCCAAGAGCGGTGCGCGCGAGCAGGCCCAGCAGATGCTGAGCGAGCTGCGCGATCTGCTCGATCGGTTGCAGTCGTCCAAGCAGTCGGAGGCGCAGGCGCAACGCAACCGCGAGATGATGGAGAAGATGGACGAGCTTGGCGGTCTGGTCGGCAAGCAGCAGGAGCTGATGGACGACACGTTCGGCCAGATGAAGCGCGAAGGCGATCGAGGCCAGCGTGGCGATCGCGGGCAGCAGCCGCGTGGGCAGCGCCAGGGCCAGCGCGGTCAGCGCGGTCAGGGTCAGCAACGCCAGCAGGGTCAGGGTCAACAGGGCCAGCAAGGTCAGGACGGTCAGGAGGGCCAGGGCCAGCAGGGTGAGCGTGGCCAGGGCCCGCCCAACCAGGCGGGGCTGGGTGAGCGCCAGCGTGCGTTGCGCGACGAACTGGGGCGGCTGCAGCGCGACATGGAGGGCCTAGGACTTGGCCGCTCCGATCAGCTCGACGCCGCGCGCGAGGCGATGGAATCGGCTGAGGACGCCCTGAAGCAGGGTGATCTCGACGGCGCCACGGACGAGCAGTCACGCGCGCTCGACCAGTTGCGCCAGGGTGCACAGCAGATGGCCAAGGAGATGCTGCAGAACATGCCGCAGCGCTACGGTCAGAACGGCGATACGCCGCGCGATCCGCTCGGCCGTCCGCAGCGCTCGCAGGGGCCCGACCTCGGGACCTCGGTGAAGGTGCCCGACGAGATCGATCGCCAGCGCGCGCGGGAAATCCTCGAGGAACTGCGGCGGCGCATCGGTCAGCAGACGAGACCGCAGGACGAACTCGACTACATTGAGCGTTTGCTCCGGCAGTTCTGACGAGCCGTGCCCGCGCGAGCAATGCATCGGTGAGTACGGCAGGCAGCATTATTTCGCTGCGAGGTTGTCGATTGGGCCGTCTCGAATGTCCAATCTCATATGGGGCATGGCTGCGATCCAATATTTTGCAAGAAAAATTGCAGATTGATGGCAACGGCAGAGATGTCGGTCCTGCGCGAGTTTTGCCCCGATGCGTGCAGGTCATGCTCCGCGTGAGCGCTCGTTGACCACATGATGGGCCGGTACTAGCCTTCGCCATATTAACCAAGTTTATTCCAAGGAGTTTTGCAATGCGTCGCAGGGAATTCCTCATCGGCTGCGGTTGTTCGAGCGCACTTCTTATTTCGCGAACTGCAACTGCCCAGGATGGCGGTGTCACGGTTGGTGGTCGCAGTTTTGCAAGCCGCCAGGCATTCGGATCACAGGGCCTGCGCTGCGGCACGCCCGACCCAAGTCTCATCGTACGCCTGCGCACCAGCCGTCAGGCGACCGCCGCCCGCACCGCCGGCGTCAGCGTCACACAGCCGCTCGTCATTCGCATGCACGTCCACGTCATCCATGCCGGCAACGAGGGCAAGATTCCCGAGGCGTGGATCGAAAGTCAGATCGATGTTCTGAACGCGGCCTACACGCCGTTGCGGATCGGCTTCACGAAGGCCAGCATTGCCTGGCACGACAAGCCCGAGTGGTATCGCATGCGCATCCAGACCGAGGAGGAGGTTGCCGCCAAGACGGCGCTCGGCATGGAGACGACGACATCGCTCAATCTCTACGTCGCCGAAGGTGGCGGTCTGCTCGGCTGGGCGACGTTCCCGTGGGAGAACGCGCTTCAGCCGGCGATGGACGGCGTGGTGGTGCAGAACCAATCGCTGCCCGGCGGCAGTGCTGCGCCGTGGAACCTCGGCGACACTGCCGTGCACGAGATCGGCCATTGGCTGGGCCTGCTGCATACGTTCCAGGGCGGCTGCAATGAGCCGGGTGACGTCGTGACCGACACGCCGGCCGAAGCCTCGGAGACGTATGGCTGCCCAACCGGTCAGGATTCTTGCTCGGGCGCGGGTGCAGACCCCATCACGAACTTCATGGATTACACCGACGATGCCTGCATGAATCAGTTCAGCACCGGGCAGATCCAGCGGATCCAGGCGTTCCTGCCGCTGTTCCGCGCCGGTCTGCTCGGCCCCGAGGTCGCCGCCGTCTCGCGATCGGCGGACCAGCCGTCGGTCATCTCCACCATCCTCAAGATGCAGTGAGTACGGGAAGGATGTTGACGAGACCCGAAACCGACCCTGGAGGCAAAGGATTGCCTGCATCCTCCGCGCGGGCGACAAGGCAGCACATGCCCTTTCGTGTCGCACTTGGATTACTGACAAGCGCCCTTGCTTCCCCCGTCGGCCCGGGTCGAGCCGAAGAAGCCGAAAATCTCTCCAGTGCGGATAGCTGCGATGTGCTTGTCCTGTCGGACCTGACGGAAGGACGCGTTGGTGCGGACTACAAGACCCGCCTTGCTGCGGCGGTTGCTTCGGTGCCGCTGGAGGCTTCGCCTCGAACCCTGGCCGCGGCGGTGCTCGCAGAGCAGCGCCGCATCAAGGGCGAAGCGCCGCTCAGTGCGCGCGCGTCGCTATTGGACAGATCGTGCCACCGGCTCGTCGCGTTGAATGAGGCGACGTTGGCACTTCTTCACGGTCCTGGCGAGGCTCCGGCCGGTGCGGATGCGTCCGGTCCGCATCATGCTCTCCGTCAGCGCCTTCTGCCTGCTGCGCGCGCTTCACTCGCCGAGCTTGAGGATAGGTTGAAGCGCGCGCGCTTCCGATCGGCTGGGGACCTGATGCGGTACAAGTCAAGATACTACTGCTTCATCGCAAGCATGCTGGAGGCCGCCCACCCCGGCCCGAGCACGGGCGCTAAAGCACTCGCCGCGTATGGCGATACAAGGCCCTGTATCGAACTCGGCCGCACCTCCTTCGATTGATGGGGAGCTATGGCACCGGCGCGGCCGGTGCCGGTGTGATGCGATAGCCGAAGCCGCCGACCGCCTGATGCGCCGTGAAGGACGTGTGGAACGTGCCGTAGGCCGGCTTCTCGCCGCTCCACCAGCCTGAGAATTGGCGCCACAAATCGCCCGGCAGATTGAAGTTCTTCCAGCTCTCGTTGCCGGTGAGCGCGCCCGAGATCGAGGCCCACGATAGCTTGTATTCCAGAAAGTACGACATGCGGCCGACGCGCAATTCCAGCCCCGCGATCGCGCTCGCGGCGGGGCCGGTGTACTGGTATTCGTTGGTTCGGTTTTCGAGTTTCTCGCCCTTGAACCAGACCTCGACGTGCGGCACCGCCACGCCCGCGCCGCCGCCGATGTAGGGGCGGATGCGCGGCGAAAGCCCGCCGAAGCGTATGACGCCGCCGAACAGCAGCATGTTCTGTCCGTGCGTGAACTCGAACCGGTCGAACAGCTCGGTGAGCTTCAGCTTGTCGGGTGCCGGTCCACCCTTCAGCGTGCCTTCGGTCTCCACCGTCTCGATGACGGGGCTCGAAATCTTGCGCCCGTGCGCCCCCTTGCCCAGACGCGCGACCGCCTTGTTGTGCAGAAAGTCGACCATGAAGCCGGCCGGTCCAAACCAGTCGATGTAGCGCACGCCGCCGTCAATCGGCGGCATCAGCATGTCGCCGTCGAAGCCCATGCGCTTGAGCAGCAGGTTCGTGCCGTCGTTGCGCTCGAGCTTGACGTTGCTGGGATAGTACCAGGGCTGCGCGACGTAGAAGCTCGCAACTTTCTCGCGGTCGAGGAAGCGGGAGGTCGATGGAGCACCCGCGCCGGTAGCTGATTTGTCGGGAGCATCGATGTCATGCGTCTGTGCCATCGGGTCGAGAATGCTTGCTGCGACGATGGCGATCATTGCCGCCACGCCCATGGCAACGTCCGCGAGCCATCGCGAGCGTTGGGCATCGCGTACGGTGTGCCGCACAGCGGATGAGGATGACATCTGGTTCTGGTGCATCGGTCTCCATCCCCCCGGATGATCGCCCCGCGTCTCGGGCTTGGAGCAGCTTCACTTCAAATGCCACAGCTGGGCTACAGGATCAGCGTGACGCAGTCTACCCGACGGCCCTTACGACGGGCGCTGGACAAGCGAAAGCCTTTCGAGCATCCGGCGCACCGCCACGATCTGCGGTGCCTCGCGCGTCAGGTACTCTCGGCCCGTGTAGCCCCACCAGTCCCAGCAGCCCTGCGGGTTGAATGGGCTGGTGCTCGTTTGCGGAAACAGCACGATCAGGCGGTTCGTGTCGGCCCAGCGGGCGAAGCCGGTCTTCTCGATGAAGGCGTCGCCGATCAGCATCCGGTTCTGCGCGCAGCCGTGGAAGGCGATGTGAACACGGCAGCCCGTCGAGCCTGTCGGAGCGCCGCCCGGGGTGTTGGCGGGCTCCCCGCCGCCTTCGCACGTTCTAGGGATGTAGACGACGCCTTCATCCGCCATGCCGTGCTGGGGCAGACCATCGGTGAAGGGTGTCTGATCGAAAAGCGCGTAGCGCCCGGTCGCGCGTTCGGCTCGCGGCACGAGCGGACCGTAGATGAAGGTAAGAAGATCGCCCGCCTGATCGTAGTCGCAATCGACGATGTAGGGCTTGCCGGTGGCATCGCAGCTGAGGCCCTCGGTCTCGGTTACGAAGGCATGACCGGCGGCGAGATTGGCAACGAGGCGGATGCGGTCGGCCGGCACGCCGATGGCGGCGTAGAACGCGGCCGCCGCCTGCACGATGGGCGGAACGACGGTGTGGTCCTCCCGGCCGGTGAACAGATAGACGCGGTCGCTGGCGGTCAGTGGCAGCGGCGCGATGCGCCCTTCGCTGGCAAGCCGTTGCGCCTTCTCGGCCAACATCGGCGGGTTGGGCACGCCCCACAGCGCCATGGCGTTGAGCATGCAGCCATTGATCGCCTTGGTGAGGTTGAGGAACGCGGTGCCCGGTCCCGGCATCAGATCGGCGAACAGGCTTTCCGCGCAGCCGTAGGGACCGCCGGCGATTATGGCCGCACCGGAAACGAGCTCGCCGTGCGCGAGCTGGAACTGCCCCGCCATGTAGGCGCCAGATGAAATGCCCGAGACCGAGGTCTCGTCGATCTTGGCGCCGAGCGAAGCAAGCTTGGGTACCGGCTGCGGACGGCAGGCTGCGAGGCCGACGAGCGCGGACAGCAAGCTGCAGACCAGGACGGTCGCCCCGCGCGTGTTCGACCTGTCCCTTGCCTGCATCATCCGCATTCCTGACCTGGCCAAAGCGCCACGCGCCGGAAACTTACTCGGAAGCCTCGCCGGGGGGAACCTCCGCGACACCTCGCCGCGAGGGGCCTTCCCTTTCAGCGCAGTCGGACGGTGACGCGGTCGACGCGGCCTTTCGCGTCAATGACGGACAGTTTGAAGAAGCCCTTGCCGGGGGGCTGCCAGACGAGGTGGCGTTTGTGGGGCTCGGTTCCGATCGGGGCGCCATCGGCGAGCCACGTCAGCGGCAGCGTACCGCCTTCGGCCTTGAGCATGACCGGCTCGAGCAGTGGGGAGGCCTCGGCCTCGACCACAGGCTGCGCGCTGGCCGCAGGCGGGCTGATACCTGCCTCGGCTTCGGCAACAGCCACCTCGGAGCGGTCGGGGGGGAAGGCGATGAGCAGCGGCGCCTCCGCGAACGGGCCGGTGGCGCGCTCCGCGCCCGGCTCGGGGAAGCGTTTCAGCGGCGGCGGCAGGTCCGAGCCCGCGACGCGCATGGCACCGGGCGGCGTAGACAGCAGGGGTTCCCGCGTCTGGGCGACGCGCGCGAACGCGTCGAACAGAATGGGCGCGGCCGCGGCATGGCCCATCAATCCGGGGGTTGCCGCGTTGTCGGGCCGGCCGACCCAGACCGCGACCACGTAACGGCCATCGTAGCCGATCGCCCAGGCATCCCTGTAGCCGTACGAGGTGCCGGTCTTGTAGGCGATGCGGCCGCCGCGCGCGCTCGCTGGCGGCGGTGCGTCCTTCAGGATGTCGGTCACGTACCAGGCGGCGACCGGCGACAGCAGGCGGCGCGAGCGGGGCTCGGGCCGTCCGCGCCTCAACGCGGTCGCTTCGGCGGCGATGTCGCTCTTCCGGTGACGCAACATGATGGGATCGCCGCCGCGCGCGAGAGCAGCATAAAGCCCTGTCAGACTGCGCATGGTCAGCCCGACGCCACCGAGCGCCATCGGCAGGGCCGGCTCGCTCGCCTCGGGCAGCTCGGGTCGGTAGCCGGCCCTTGAGAAACGCGCATAGAGGCGGCCCGGTCCGACCCGGTCGAGCACCTTCACCGCTGGGATGTTGAGGGAATGAGCGAGCGCGTGGCGGATGGTGACGGTGCCGCGGAATTCCTCGTCGAAGTTCTTGGGGCTGTAGCTGCCGAAGCGCGTCGCGCGGTCCTCGATCAGCGTTTCGGGATGGGCGAGACCCTGCTCGAAGGCGAGGCCGTAGATGAAGGGCTTCAGCGTTGACCCGGGTGAGCGCACGGCCTCGACCATGTCGATAGCGCCGAAGCGTTGGCCGTCGAGATAGTCGGCAGCGCCGACGTGGGCGAGTATCTCTCCGCTGGTGTGATCGGCAACGAGGATCGCGGTGGACAGCCGCTGGCCGGCGGCCTGTGCGCCGTCGCGGGCGAGCGTCTCCAGGCTGCGCTGCAATGTGCGGTCGAGCGTCAGCGCGTGGATGCGCTGCGACTTGTCGCGTGCGACCTCGGCTTCCGCCAGGTGCGGCGCGAGCATCGGAAAAGCGCGGCGTACCGTCGGCACCGGTTCGTCGTTGGCGCGACGCGCTTCGGCAGGCTTGATGAGCCCCGCTTCAAGTGCCCGCTCCAGCACGCGCTTGCGTGCCAGCCGCGCGCGTCCTGGAAAGCGATCGGGGCGTCGTGCCTCGGGCGATTGCGGAAGTGCGACGAGCAGAGCGGCCTCGCCCAGCGAAAGCCGCCGTGGCTCCTTGCCGAAGTAGGCGAGCGAGGCGGCTCTCACGCCCTCGAGGTTGCCGCCGAACGGCGCCAGACGCAGATAGAGATCGAGGATCTCATCCTTTGACAGTGCTCGCTCGAGCTGCCGGGCACGCACGATCTGCTTCAGCTTGCCCATTGCCGAGCGCTCGTGCCTCCCTTCCAGGAGACGCGCGACCTGCATGGTGAGCGTGGACGCGCCAGAAACAATGCGGCCGTTGCGGACGAGCTGCCAGCTGGCGCGTAAGAGCGCAGCGTAGTCGATACCGCCATGCGTCGCGAAGTTGCGATCCTCGTAGGTGACCAGCAGCGTGAGGTATCGGGAATCGACGTCGGCTCGTGTGGCGGGCAGCCGCCAGCGGTCGCTTTCCGTCGTGAAGGCGCGCAGCAGGCGGCCGTCGCGATCGACGACGATGGTGGAAAGATCGTCGGCGGCGGCGAGTGGCGGCGGCCCCATGCGCTGCTCGGCCTCGTGGAGGACGATGCCAACGCCGGCGAGCGTTGCCGATAGCGTGAGGGCGAAGCTGAGGACGGCGCGCCGCACGAGCAGAGGACGAAGCATCGCGCGGCGCGCCGCAGGCTCCGCGGCGACGGGGGGCATCACCGCCGGAGAGGTCGCCGGCGCCTCGGTCTTGTCGGCGCCGGCCGCTGTCTCGTTACTGCAAGCCGGCATGCTGCGATCTACTCCTTGCCCGTGATCGTCAGCGTGCCGGCGGCGGAACGCGCGTGGCGCTCGGGCCGGTACATGTCTTCCACCGTTGCCGCGGGATGCACGAACGTGCCCGGCGTCACGGCGCGAACGATGTAGGCGGCCGTCCCGATGCGCTCGGCCGCGTTCTGACCGTCGGCCGACGTTGGGGCGGCACCGTTGTCTTCGCCATTCTCCCCGTTGCGCTTGGGGAACAGGTTGAAGGCGGCGACGAAGCGGTCGTCGCGGAACTCCGCGTGCTCGGGGCTCAACGTGCCGGCGAGCCACGGCAGCGACTTGAGGTCACCAGACTGAACGAGCCGCGGGTTCTCGATCTCGAGGCCCGCAGGCAGCCGGTCAACCAGAAGAACGCGACCGCCCGCTTCCTTGGTCGTCACCTTCACCACCACGACGAGCCGGTCGTTCTGCGCGAGCGTCGCGCTCCCGCCGGTGGCACTTGCAAGCGGCACTTCCTTGCCGTCGAGCGTGTAGTAGCTGCGCTCGATGACGAAGCCTTTCGAGATCGCGGGCTCGGGCGTCAGCGCGGCGCCGATGACGGAGACGACGACGTCGATGGCGGCACTACCCTCGTTGACGACGCTGAGGCCGCCGTCGCGGCTGATTTCAGCAGGCGTCAAGGGCCGCAGCAGCGGTGCGGTTACTGGCGCACCGCCGAGCGTGACGCGTGCCTCGCTCGCTTCCTTGGCGACGGCGTTGGCGGCTAGCAGCAGCCACGCCTGCTCCTGCGTGGACGTGTAGCTGCGCTGCGCCTGAGCCCGCGCGATGACGTCGAGCAGGCGCGGGGCGGCCGACTTGGCCGTGCCCGTCTCCGATGCCAGCGTGACGAGTGCGGCGCCATCACGCAGGTGCGATCCGTAGTCGCCGCGCGCCGTTGCGAGGTTTGCGTCGGGCTCCGCCCGGTCGAGCGCTGCGATCGCGGAGGTGAAGGCGCGCTCGGCGCGCTCCTTGTCTCCCATCATGGCCAGCGCGGCGCCGACCTGCGCTTTGGCAAGCGGGCTCGACAGCCGGTCGAGCCGCGTGTCGGCGAGATAGCGCAGCTCTCCGATCGGCGCGCGGCCGTTGCGTGCGAGCACGTAGAGCGCGTAGGCGCGATCCTCGCCGCCCTTCTCGAAGTCCTGCGCGTAGGCGACGAAGTTCTGCAGGCGGTCGAGGGCGGCACCGAACCGTTCGGTTCGCAGCGCATAGCCCTGCTCCTTGGCGCGCGTCAGGAAGTCGGACACGTAGGCGGTCAGCCACAGATCGGCGGTCTGCGGACCCCAGATGCCGAACGCACCCGAGCTGTCCTGCATGCCGAACACGTGCTCGATGGCCTTCTCGATGCGGGCCTTGAGTTCCTTGTCCGTGCCGATGCCGAGCCGTTGTGCGACGGCGTTGGCGTAGACGAGCGGCAAGGCGCGTGAGACGGTCTGTTCGGCACAGCCATAGGGATAGCGGTCGAGCTGCGTCAGCAGACCGGGCACATCGAGGCGCGCGTCGGGACCGACCGACAGGTTGATGCGCGTGCGGCTCTCGATCAGGTCGGTCAGCAGGTCGCGTGACAGTTTGAGGCTGCCGCCATGGGGCGCGAGGCTCGCCACCGTCGTGCGGCGGACGTCGCCGGCCGGCGGCTTCACGTCGATCGTAAGCCGGCGCTTCACGTCGATGCCGCCAGGGCCTGCGACGCGCACGTCATAGGCGAACAGGCCGACGGCATACGGCTTCAGGACGAGGCGCTCCACGCGCCGCTGTTCCTTCGCTAGATCGACGGCCTTGTCGGCTACGCGCTCGCGCGTCGGAGCTTCCGCATCGGCGGGTGAGCGCTCGACGGTGAGCTGGTAGAGCGCGGCAGGGCCCTCGACGTTGTGCAGGTCCAAGCTCAGGCGGGCCTCGTCACCCAGAGTCATGAAGCGCGGCGAGGTCAGCGTCAGCGCGATCTCGTCGCGCACGATGACGTCCTTGGCTGCCGAGCCGAGCTTGTCGCCGCTCCATGCGACCGCCATGAGACGCACGGCGCCGTTGAACTGCGGCAGATCGAACGACACGCTGGCGCGGCCATCGGCACCCACGGTGACGATGCCCGAGTAGAGCGAGACGATTTCCTCGACCGGCGGCGCGCCCTGCATCTCAACGCCACCTTCGCCGTCGCCGCCCGAGCGCAATGTACCGCGCTCGGCGCGCATGCCGTCGATCAGCCGGCCGTAGAAGTCGCGGATCTCCGTGCCCAGGCGCCGCTGCGCGTAGAACCACGTTTCGGGTGCGGGCGACTTGTAGCGCGTGACGTTGAGCACGCCGACATCGACGGCCGCCAGCGTCAGCCGCGCCTGCTCGCCAGCCGCAAGGCCACCGAGCGTAACGGGAACCGTGAGGGTCTCGCCGGAGCGCACCTTCTGCGGCGCGTCGAGCGAAACGGTGAGCGTGCGGCTCTTCTGGTCGAGCCCCAGCCAGGCGATGCCAAGCGAACGGCCCGGCATCCGCTTGAGCTGTTCGTCCATTGGCCGGTACATCAGTGCCGTGACGTAAGCACCCGCGCCCCAGTCGGCCGCCACGGGGATCGACACCTCCGTGCCGCCCTTGGGCACATCGATCTCCTGCATCGTGTGAAGGCCGCTGCCCAGCACGGCGACGAGGGCCTTGCCGGCATACTTGGTGGCGATGCGCAGCTTGGCGGTTTCGCCGGCGCTGTAGCTTGCCTTGTCCAGGGCAACGTCAAGAGCTTCGGGCGAGTCGGGGTTGTCGGCGCTCGCGTACCAGCCGGCGTTGAAGGCGACGCTGGACGCCGCGCTCTGCGTTCCCGATGTGGTGACCTCGAGCCGGTAGCGGCCATAGCCCACGCTCGCCTCGATGCGGGCAGGGGCGGCCACTGGAATATCCACCGTGCCGCTGGCGATCTTGCGAGTGAACGTCACTGCCTCGTAGGACCATGACCCGTCCCGGCTGTACCACTGCCACGAGGTTTCGAGCCTCAGCAGCTGCCAGTTCGCGCCCTTGGCCTCGACCGGCGTGCCATCGGCGTCGATGTGAATGACATCGAACGTTGCGGCGGTCTTTTCGTCACCGAGCTGGTCCGCCTTGAACAGCGGCTTGATGCCGATGCGGTTGCGGGTTGCGGCCACCGGCAGCTTGAGGCTTCGCTCGATGGCACGGCCGCCCGGCTCGCGCAGGCGCAGCAGCACCTCGGCCTCCAGCGGTTTGGCGGTGTCTGGGATCGGGGGAAGCGCCACGGATACGTCGGCGGTGCCGTCAGCACTTGTGTTGACGAGGTTGGAGAGTGGCGCGCGGACCGAGTTCACGACCTCTTCGGCGAGGCCGAAGCTGTAGCCGGGGAAGGCGGCGAGGCCGCCGGGGGCGGTCTTGACGACGATGTCGCCTTCGAGCGCCAGGTTCGCGGCGGGCGGGCCGTAGAGATAGCGGCCAGCGACGCGAACGGATTTCGCCTCTTGCGTCGAAAGCGCGCCGGGCGGAGGCGACAGCGTCATGTCCAGCCGTTCGGGCATGAAGTCCTCGACCAGGAACGCGGTCTGGGCAATGGCGGGCGAGGAGGGATCGGCGTGCAGCCGCGCACGCCAGGTGCCCGTCATCGCGGCGCTGGACAGCGCCATTGAATAGGAGCGGCCACCCAGTCCCTGGTCGGGCAGCAGCAGGCGCCGATGCTCGACACCATCGGGGCGCGAGACGATAAGGGTGAGCGGCGTCGCATCGGCTTTGGCCGATGCATCGCGGGCCAGACCCGTCAGGTGGACCGTCTCGCCCGGCCGGTAGACACCGCGTTCCGCGTAGAGGTAGCCGTCGATCGGGCCCGGTGCCTCGCGGCCTTTGACGCCGCGGTCGGTGAGATCGAATGCCGCCGTCGTCAGATCGAGGAAAGCGTATTCGGCGCCAGCGTCCTTCTCGGCGACGAGGATTGCAGGCTGAAGGCCACCCTCGCCCTTGGCGAGCGCCGCGGCGAAGCCGACGTGACCCTTGTCGTCACTGTTTGCGGTTGCCAGCACCTCGTTGTTGCGTGCGACGAGGCGGATGCTGGCACCCGCGACGGGTGCGGTGGTCGCCAGCGAGCGGACGAAAACGTGGATGCCGTCGGCGCCCGTGAATGCCGTCAGTCCGAGGTCGGAGACGACGAACCACTGGGTGGCGACCGTGTACGCGTTTGGATCGGCGTTGCGCGCGGGCTTGGCCACCATGACGTAGACGCCAGGCTTCAGTGTTCCGACGGCATCGCCGACCGGCACGGCGGTCGTCACCTCGGCGTTGAGCTTGTCGCTGACGGGCAGCGTGCCCGAATAGATCTTCTCGCCGCTGCGTTGCTGGATCGTCTCGACATCCCAGGTCGACAGCTGGCGGTCGACATCGCCGTTCTGCAGTGTCGCGGCGAGACTGCGGTCGCCGATGCGGTAGATGCTGACAGCGATCTCGCTGGTGTTGAGCGAAACCAGCGGGATGCCCTGCTGGCCGCGGCTGGGCAGCACATAGGCTCGGCCGGTGAAGCGCACCGACGGCTTGCGATCGGGCACGTAGACGGCAATCGCGACGTTCTTGCTCAGCACCTCGCCGATGTCGGAGGGCAGACCGGCCTTGAGCCCGATCTCGTAGCGCTCGCCGTGCTTCAGGCCCTCGATACAGAGCTGCTTGTTCTCCGGCGAGACGGCCGTGGGATCGTTGCCGCCGACGGTGACGAACTTGGCGAAGTCGACCTGACCGCGGGCCAGGGCCTCCGAGAACTGGAGGCAGATGCGCGGGCTCTGCGCCTCTGCGTCGGTGCGGTAGTCGACCATGCGGAAGCCGTGCTCGGCGCCCAGTGCGTCGAGGCGCGCTTGCACGCCGGAGTCGGCGACAAGGGCAACGCTTGCCTTCAGCGACTCGATTGCCGGGCGCCAGAAGGCCCGCCGCTTGAGTGCGTCACCCAGGATGGAGAGCGCCGCCGCCCTCGTCGTGTCGTCGCGCGCGCGCTGGTAGGCGATGTAGGCGGCTGCCGAGGCATTGACCGGCAGGTCGTAGCGCTCGCTTCCCTTGTTGGGATCGGGCGCGATAGCGAGCAGGGCCTGCGCCAGCCCCATCCATGCCGGTGCGAGGTCTGGCTCGGCGACGACGGCGAGCGCGAAGTTGCCGGACGCCGCGCGTGCATCCTTCGTCAGACCCCGCTGCCCGAGGCTCACGAACTCTGCCGCGCGCTTGCGTCCCGGCCGCCAGTGAGAGCGCAGGTAGGTCTCGTAACGCTCGGCGTCCTTGGCGAGGCCCTTGTGGGCGAAAGCGGTCTTTTCCGCCCGGACGATGCCCGCATCCAGAGCCAGCATGGCCGGCACGGCGAGCGCGATCGCCAGGAGTGCGAGCAGGGTGCGGAGCAGGCGCACGTGGAATGGCTTGGACATGGCAGTCATGGGAGCAGAAGCCTCGCGTTGGAGCGGTGCGGATATTCGTGACGGCGCATATTTGTCACGGTCTTAACCATGACGAGGGCGGACCGGCGGAAATCTCGCCGGTCATGATCGGCCCAGGGGCGCCGGCAGGTGAAGGCCATCAGCCGGGAATGACCGAACCGCGACGGTAGAGAAGGACTTGTCGCTTCTTGCCGGCCGTTGCGCCCATTTTTTGACCGATCTCTCCGAACCGCAATCGGAAACGTCGCGACTGTTTCATCAGGAACAGCGCCTCCCGGGCGATTCCAGCATCTTGGCTTCAGTTGATCGCGAGAGGGCGGTGCCCTCAGGAACAAGGACTAGACCGATGCAGATCCAAGGCGAAATCACCAAGTTCCGCGCCGACATCGGCGTCGGTGTCATCCGCGCCGAGAACGGCCGCAAGTACCGCTTCACCCCCTCCGACATCGTCAACGTCCGCCCCGACCTCGTGGGTGCGTCGGTTGACTTCATCGCCGAGGCCAGCCGCCCGCGCGAGATCATCGTCCTCAAGGGCTCGCCCTTCGCGGTGTTCGGCACCGCCTGATCCACACAACTCGCTCCGGGAGACACGTATCATGACCACGGCTTTCGATCTTACCGACCTTCCGCAGGTTCCCCAGTCCGCCCTGGCGCTGGCGATGCGGCTCCTGGTCGAAGATGGCAAGGGGCTCATCGTGTCGCGCGGCGCTTCTGCCGACGACCGCGCCCAGCTCGAGGCCAGCTTCTGGCAGGCCTTCGACGGCGAGACCGAGGTCGGCGTCGCCACCCTGGTCCGGCTGTGGAGCATGATCGACGTGTTCCAGTCCCGCCGCATGCACGCTCTGCTCCTCGACCGCGGCTTCGCGCTCGTCAAGGACGCCGTAGCGGTGGCTGCCTCCATGCGCCTCAACATCGACTGGGGCTTCAACCCGCAGCGGTTCCTGTTGGCGCTCTCTGCCGGTCAGCCGGTTCGCTCGCGCCCCGTCCAGGCGACGGCCGAGGTCTACGCTCTGGCGGCGTAAGACAAGTTTCGAACTTGATCTCAACGTGCGGCACCCTGATCGGGTGCCGCTTTCGTTTTCACCCCGCCGACGCCGTGCAGGCGCTGCATCTGCCGCGCAACTCCAGCGTCATGCCGGTCACGTCGAACCGTTGGTTCCTGGCACGGGCGCCGAGCGCGGCGACAGCCTCCTCGCAGGAAAACTCCGACACCGAGCCGCACGTATCGCAGATGGCGAAAATGGCGGTGCCGGTCTCGTGCCGCTCGTGCCGGCAGGCGACGAAGGCGTTGAGCGACTCGAGCCGGTGGGCCTGGCCGCCGGCGATCAGCCGGCCGAGCGCGCGGTAGACCGTCTGGGGTGCGAGCACGGCTTCCTCGCGCAGCGTGTCGATCAGCTCATACGCGCTCACTGGCCGGCGCGCCTCTCGCAAGGCGTCGGCGATCATGCGGTCTTGGATCTCAGCGGGAGTCCGCTTCGACGATTTGCGCATTGGCTCCGCTCCGTTGGCCGGCCGGGCCAAGGATAGCAGTATTCGGCGATCAGGCGAGCCCTTGAGGGAGCCGCTATTCGGCCGGCGCCGCGGAAGGGGCATCGCCCCGCTCTGCAAGCTCGTTGTCGAGCCGGCGGCGGACATCACCGGGCGAGCCGGTGCGCCGGGCGAGTAGGCTGTAGGCTACGGGAACGACGAACAGCGTCATCACCGTCGCGACCGAGACGCCCGCCAGGATCACGACGCCGATGACGACGCGCGATTCGGCACCGGCACCGAACGACAGCATCAGGGGTACGGCGCCGGCCACCGTCGTGATGCCGGTCATGAGAATCGGACGCAGGCGGATGGCGGAAGCCTCAAGCAGCGCATCGTCGAACGGACGCCCCTCGTCGCGCAGCTGGTTGGCGAACTCAACGATCAGGATGCCGTTCTTGGCGGCGAGGCCGACGAGCGCGATGAGGCCCACCTGACTGTAGATATTGAGGGTCGTGCCCGAGAGATAAAGGCCCAGCAGTCCACCTGCGATCGCGAGCGGCACCGTGAGCATGATGACGAACGGGTGGATCCAGCTCTCGAATTGGGCGGCCAGCACCAGGAACACGATGAGCACGCCAAGGAAGAAGGCGAACATGATCGAGGTGGTCGACGACTTGAAGTCGCGCGACTGCCCCTTGTAGTCGACGATCGCGGTTTCCGGCAGGTTCTCCTTCACCAGACGCTCCAGGTACGCCAGCGCGTCGCCGAGCGCCAGCTTGTCGTCGAGGTTGGCTTCCAGCGTGATGGCGCGGACGCGGTTGAAGCGGTTGAGCTTGCCTGAATCAGCCTTCTCGGAAAGGCGCACGAGGTTGGAGAGCGGAATAAGCTGGTTGGAGCGCGATGACCGCACATAGATGTTTTCGAGGTCGGTGGGCGTGCGTTGCGTGTCGCGCTCGCCCTCCACGATCACGTTGTACTCCTTGCCCGCCTCGATGTAGGTCGTGATCTTGCGCGACCCGAGCATCGTTTCGAGCGTGCGTCCGACTTCGACCACGGAAACGCCGAGCTCGGCGGCGCGGTCGTAATCGATGCGCACGTCGATCTGGGGCTTCGTTTCCTTGTAGTCCCAATCGACGCCTTCCAGTCCGGGATTGGACTGAGCGATCTTTTCGTTGAGGATGTCGCGCCAGCGCGCCAGCTCCTCGTAAGTACCGCCGCCGACCACGAACTGAACAGGCTTCTGCACTGCCCGGCCGAAACCCTGGCGCATGACCGGGAAGGCCCTCACGCCGGGAAGATCGGCGAGCTTGCCGCGGATCTCGTTCATGATCAGGAACGCGGAACGGCGCCTGGCCCAATCGTCGAGCACGAACACGGCGATGCCGGAGTTGAACTCGGAGATCGTGCCGAACGAGCGCGGCGCTCGCACCAGAAGCCGCGTCGCCTCGCCCTTTTCGATGTAGGGCATCATGCGACGCTCGATCTCGTTCATGTAGGTTTCCATGTAGTCGTAGGTGGCACCTTCCGGACCGTTGACGAGCACGAAGAACGCGCCACGATCCTCTTTGGGTGCGTACTCCGACGGCACGCGTTCGATCAGCCAGTAGATGCCCGAGCAAACCGCCAGGAAGGCGACAATCGTGATCGGATAGAAGCGCAGCAGCCAGACAAGCAGGGCCATGTAGCCGCGCGAGATGGCTCGGAATGTCGCATCGATGGCACGGTTGACGATGCCGCGACCTGACGAGGGTTTCAGCAGCCGCGAGGCGACCATCGGCGACAGACTGAGCGCGACGACGCTCGAGAACGCGACCGCGGCCGACATGGTCATGGCGAATTCGGAGAACAGCCGGCCGATGTCTCCTTCCAGGAAGGCGATGGGAACGAACACGGCGACGAGGACAAGTGTGGTGGCGACGACGGCAAAGCCGACTTGCCGCGTGCCCAGATAGGCCGCGACCAACGGTGTCTCGCCCAGGTCGTCCATGCGCCGATAGATGTTCTCCAGGACGACGATGGCGTCGTCCACCACCATGCCGATGGCGAGCACGAGGGCCAGAAGCGTCAGCAGATTGACGCTGTAGCCCAGAATGAACAGCACTATGAACGTCGCGATGATCGAGATGGGCACCGTGACCGCGGGCACGATCATTGCGCGCCAGCTGCCAAGGAACAGGAGGATGACGAAAATCACGAGGCCGATGGCGATGCCCAGCGTCTTGTAGACTTCGTGGATTGCGCCTTCGATGAACACGGACGTGTCGTAGCTGTCGGCGATCTTCATGCCGTCGGGCAGATTTGGCGCCAGGCGGTCACGCTCCGCCTTGGCAGCTCGCGCCACCGCGATCGTATTAGCAGTAGACTGCTTGATGATGCCCAGCCCGACCATCGCCGCGCCGTTGCCGCGGAAGAACGTGCGCGTCTCGATGGAATCCTTGAGGACGCGCGCGACGTCGCCGAGCCGTACCAGGTAGCCGTTCTCGCCGCGCTTCAGCACAAGATTGGCGAAGTCGGCTGCGGACTTGAAGTTGCGGTCGAGCCGGACGGTGAACTGCCGCTTGAGAGACTCGATACTGCCGGCCGGCAGCTCTACGTTTTCACTGCGCAGCGCTCGCTCGACATCTGCAACGGTTAGATCGCGTGCGGCGAGTGCCTGCCGGTCGAGCCAGATGCGCATGGCGAACTGCTGGCCGCCGCCGATGCGTACCCGTGCCACGCCGTCGAGCACCGAGAAGCGGTCGACGAGATAGCGCTCGGCATAATCGGTCAGCTCGGGCACCGACATCCTGTCGCTCTGCAGGTTGAGCCACATGATGACGTCGTCGTTGGAATCCACCTTCTGGATTTCGGGCGGGTCGGCTTCCACCGGCAGGTCGTCAAGGATCGTCGAGACGCGATCGCGAATGTCGTTGGCCGCGGCATCCACGTCGCGGCCGACCTTGAACTCGATGTCGACGCGCGAGCGGCCGTCCTCACTGGATGAAGAAATGAAGCGGATGCCTTCGACGCCGGCGATACGCTCCTCGATCAGCTCGGTGATGCGGTTCTCGACCACGTTGGCGGACGCGCCACGGTAGGCCGTATCGATCGAGACGACCGGCGGGTCGATGTCGGGGTACTGGCGCAGCGGCAGCCGCAGGAATGAGACGGTGCCGAAGACGATCAGGATGAGCGCCAGCACACTGGCGAATACGGGGCGGGTAATGGAGACGTCGGACAGCTTCACGAGCGGCCCGCCGGCTTCTCGGTGCGCGGCGCTGCGCCCGTTCTGTCGCCCGGCGCCTCGATGCGCCGCTCCTCGAGCTTGTCGCGGCGGACGATGTTGACGGCAGCTCCAGGACGCAGCGCAATCGTTCCGTCACTGACGACCAGCACGCCAGCTTCCAAACCTGATGTCACCTCGACAACGCCCGGCCGGCGCGCACCCGTTTCAATTCGCCGCCGCTCGACCGTGCCGGCCTTCTCGTCGACGATGAAGACATACGTGTCACGACCGATCGGTACGAGGGTTTCCTCGCGCACCGCCACTGACATGCGGGGCGCCTTGTACAAGTTGATGCTCATCAGGAGCCCGGGCACCAGGCGGCGGTTCGGATTGGGAATTACGGCCCGCACGCGCACCGTCCGCGTGTTTTCGTCGATGCGGTTGTCGATGCTGGCGACCTTGCCTTCGAATGTCTCGTCGTCGAAGCCTCTCGCCTTGGCAATGATGTCGAGGCCGGGCCGCAGCGCGGAGATGAAGGTGGAGGGCACCGAGAAATCGAGCTTCATCACGCTGTCATCCTCGATGCGCGCGATGACGTCGCCGGGGGAAACCAGGGCCCCAGGGCTGACGGTTCGTAATCCGAGACGGCCATCGAACGGGGCAGTCAGCACCCGGTCCGCCAGCCGTGCCTCCATTGCGGAGACGCGGGCGCGCGCCGTTTCCAAGTCGCGGCGCCGCTGGTCCATCACGCTCTCGGCGGTCAGGCGCCGGTCGGTGAGGCTCTTGGCGCGGTCGAACTGGGACTTGGCCTCCTCCAGCGTCGAGCGGGCCTCATCGAGCAGCGCCTTTTCTTCGGCGGTCGCCATTTCGGCGAGCACCTGGCCCTTCTTGACCCGGTCACCGTCCTCGAACTTGATCGCGCTGACCGTGTCGGCGACGACGGCGGTAATGGCGACGCTCTCGTTGGCGCGTAGCGTTCCCAGAGCCTCGACACGGTCTCGGAACATGGTCGTCTCGGCCGCCATGACCACGACGGGTATCTTTTGCGCGGTCTGCGCGAATGCCGCCGATGGCACTACGGGTGACGGCACAAGCGCGACGAGGTAGGCCGAGACCGCCAGGATGGTGGTTGCCCGCAGGCTCCGCATCTCGTTCAGGCTCCGGTTTTCGGGTTGTCCGGCGGCTTGCTCAGGGCCGGAGGTGCGGCTTTCGGATTAGTGGTCCCGATCCAGAACGACGCAGGGGCGCGCTTTCCGTCGCACAGGATCGGCCCCAGGATCGCACAATTCGAGCCAGTGTACCTGAACCGATACCGCACGAGTGCGTGACGTCACCCAAAAAGGATGTTGAGCTGATGTCAGATGATCTCTGGGCGGACTGCCTCTAGGGCGGCGGTCCTATGGGCTCACTGGATACGGTCTGAAGCTCGCGGCGGCGTGCTTTGACTTCCGCTTCACGGATTTTCTCGGCGATGCGGGGCTGCACCTCCGTCCGCCATCGCGTCCCATTGAACACGCCGAAGTGGCCGACGCCCTTCTGGACGTAGCGGTAATGCATGGCGGGGGGCAGATTCTGGCACAGATCGTGGGCGGCAGCCGTTTGTCCGGGGCCGCAGATGTCGTCGCGCTCACCCTCCACGGTGATCAGTGCCGTGCGCCGGATGGCACCGCAATCGACCAGCCGGTCGCGATGCCGGAAGATGCCGCGGGCAATCGCATGCCGCTTGAACACGCGATCAACCGTGTCGAGGTAGAACTTCGCGGGCAGATCCATGACCGCCAGATAGTCCTCGTAGAACCGGGCGTGCTGGCGCGCCGAGTCGTGATCCCCGCGGATCAGGTGGTGAAACAGGTCGATCTGTGCCTGCGCGTGACGCTCCAGGTTCATGGTCATGAAGCCGGTCAGCTGCAGGAACCCGGGATAGACGTTGCGGCCGTAGCCGGCATTGGGGAAGGGCACCTGCGCGATGATGTTCCGTGCAAACCAGTCGAGTGAGCGCTGTTCGGCGAGGCGGTTGACGGCTGTCGGGTTGCGTCGCGTGTCGATCGGCCCGCCGATCAGGGTGAGTGAGGTCGGCTGGCAAACCTCACCGTCCTGGGCCAGCAGCGCGGTTGCCGCCAGCACAGGAACCGAAGGCTGGCACACCGCAATGACGTGCAGGTCGGGCCCGAGCAGGCGCATGAACTCCAGGACATAATCGATGTAGTCGTCGAGGCCGAAATCTCCCTGGCTCAGGGCTACATCCCGCGCGTCGGTCCAGTCGGTGATGTAGACGTCGTGTCCTGGCAGCATCGCCACGACGGTGCCGCGCAGGAGGGCCGCGAAATGCCCCGACATCGGCGCCACGATGAGCACGCGCGGCAGGGGGCGGCTCGCGGGCCGGCCTGCCGTATCGGCGGTCTTCTGGAAGTGGACCAGCGTGCAGAAGGTTTTGCTGACAACGGCCCGCTCGCTGATGCCGACGGCCTGTCCGTCGACCCGGACACTCTCGATAGCAAACTCCGGTTTGCCGTAGCGGCGGGTCAGCCCCTCGAAAACGGTACAAGCGGCCGACATCGCTCGCGCGGCCGGCAGGGCCCCAAAGGGGTTCAAGGGAAAGTCGAGCTGGGATTTGAGCCACCGGGTCGCGAGTCGCCAAGGGGCGACGGCGGCGTGGGCGAACTCGTAGAGGTGATAATGCATCCTCGGGCACGACCGGAGCAGGCTGCGGAGTGCCGGCCCGACGGCCGGTCGTCACTCACTTATGAAGCCACGGTTTTTCTTCGAATACAAGGCGTTGCCAACTAATGCTCAAATTTGAACATGTGTCACATTCGACGTCAGCGATTGGACCTGTATCTGGGATGCGACGAGTGGGATCTTGTCTGCCACACACTGTGTGAGGTAGAAACATAGCACTCTGCGGTTTGATTTTTGCCTGCAAGCGCAAAGCCCGCATTGGCCGGAAGTGACTTTAACAGTCACCCGGCGCGCACTTCTGATGGAGAAAAACGCGTAGCCCGCGGCGGTGAGGTCGGTCCGGTAATTCGGGAAGGCGTCTGCGCGAAAGCTGCGCTCGTTCTGCATCAGCAGCGAGCGCTCAAGTAGCGGCTCTGCTGCTCCCCAAACGACGGCGAGAACGCGCCTAGTCCCCCTATCGGATCGAACGAGCAGACGGCCTGCGGCCCCTCCCAAGGGGTTAGGTGCTTATTCGCACCGGGCAGGAAATCCGGCTACGATTCGAAGGTCATGACATGATGGTCCACGAACCTGCCGACACCACGAATTCGCCCGTGCTGGCCGTCGTCAACGACGGTGTCCAGCCCGGCGAGAAGGATCGAATAGCCAACGTCGTCAAGCTGCTCCGTCGCATAAACCACGTCGCGGATCTGCATTCGAAGCATCTGGTACGCAGCACCGGGCTGACCACGCCGCAGTTCATCGTCCTGTCGACGATCAAGGATCTGGGTGAAGTCACCGCGGGCCGCGTCGCCAACGAGGCGAGCCTCAGCCAGGGCACCGTTTCGATCATTCTCGACCGACTGGAAAACCACGGTCTGATCGAGCGCTACCGCAGCAAGCGCGATCGGCGGATCGTGCATGCCAAGCTAACTGAAAAGGGCGATCAGGCGCTGGCCAAGGCACCCTCGCTCCTGCGCGAGGCCTTCATCGCGAAATTCAGAACTCTGTCGCTCAACGATCAGCGGCAGATCGTGATGGCATTGGAATCCGTCGCCGGCATGATGGACCCGCCCGAGCCCGTCGAAGTCGCCTCTTGAGACCCGAGCACTCCTAGCCGGCTGTCGGAGCCGGCTTGCGGGTCGCAGTGATGTAGTTGACGGCGGTGTCCGGCCGCCGCGACCACGCGTCGGTCAGCGGGTCATAGACGAGGCCCTCGTGCCTCAGCGTCTCCAGGCCGGCTGCCGCCACGAAGCCTTCCAGTTCCTGCGGCGTCACGAACCGGTTCCAGTCATGCGTGCCGCGTGGCAGCCAGCGGAGCACGTATTCAGCGGCGACGATGGCGAGCGCGTAGGACCGTGACGTGCGGTTGATCGTCGACAGGATGGCCAGCCCACCCGGCTCCACGACGCGGGAAATCGTTGCGATCATGCGTCCCGGCTCGGGGACATGCTCGATGACCTCAAGACAGAGCACGGCATCGAAGCGCGCCCCGTCTTCGGCCATCCTCTCCAGGCTCTCGACCTTGTAGTCGATGGTAAGGCCAGACGAGGCGGCATGTGCACGCGCTGCGGCGATGCTGTCGCCGGCAAGGTCGATGCCCGTAACCGTCGCGCCCAGTCTAGCCATGGGTTCGGCAATAAGGCCGCCGCCGCAGCCGACGTCCAATATGCGCAGGCCGGAGAGTGGACGTAGCGCGCGGCCGTCCCGGCCGAACGTGTCCGTCAGCACATCGCGGACAAACGACAGCCGGGCCGGACCGATGCGATGCAGCGGCCGAAGCGCTCCATCCGGATCCCACCAGGACTTGGCGAGGGCGGCGAAGCGGGCGACCTCTTCCGGATCGGCGTTTTCCGGCAATCGGCCCGCGTGTTGCCGCCCGCTCGCGGCGGAGCCCTCAAGGTCTGCCTCAATTCGTCTTTCGGTCGTCATTCCGCGACTTACGCCAGCCGCCGCAGACAGTGTCAAGGCGCGCTCCCCCAATCCCATTGCGGCTGCCGCGCGATGCCGCTATGAGTGCCGCCGCAAATACGGGGCGGCATTCGAAGAGCCGGGCGAGGCGGACCTGCCGCGGCGCAGGACGGCTCGGACCGCGCGCCACCGGCACGCGCGTGTGTTGAGCGCGGTCCCCGGATGGTGCTCCCCTCCCCGCATCAGGTGAAGACATGGCCGTTGTCGTGATGAAATTTGGCGGCACCTCCGTCGCCGACGTCGAGCGCATTCGCAACGTGGCGCGCCACGTCAAGCGCGAAACGGATGCCGGCAACAAGGTCGCGGTGGTCGTGTCGGCGATGGCCGGGACCACCAATCAGCTGGTCGCCTGGGTGCGGGACGCCTCGCCGCTGCACGATGCGCGAGAATACGATGCCGTCGTCGCTTCAGGCGAGCAGATCACGGCCGGTCTTCTCGCGATCGCGCTGCAGGCGATGGGCATCAGAGCCCGCTCCTGGCAGGGCTGGCAGGTGCCGATCGAGACCAGCAGCGCGCACGGTGCCGCCCGTATCGAGAATATCGACGGCGCTGCCATCCGCGCTCGTCTGGACGATGGCGAGGTAGCCGTCATCACGGGCTTCCAGGGTATCGAGCCCAAGGCGCGCCGCCTGGCGACGCTCGGGCGGGGCGGCTCCGATACCAGCGCCGTGGCCATGGCCGTCGCGCTTAGAGCTGACGTTTGCGACATCTACACGGACGTCGATGGCGTCTATACAACCGACCCCAGGATCGTGCCCAAGGCGCGTCGCCTGCCCAAGATCTCCTACGAGGAGATGCTGGAGATGGCCTCGCTCGGCTCCAAGGTTCTGCAGACACGGTCGGTGGAGCTGGCCATGGTGCACCGCGTTCGCGTTCGCGTGCTGTCGAGCTTCGTACCCCCGGATCAGATGTCGCCCGTGCGCCTCGAAACGCTCGGAGATATCGGGACAATCGTGACCGACGAGGATGAGATCGTGGAGCAGCAGGTCGTCAGCGGGATCGCCTACGCAAAGGACGAGGCAAAGGTGACCATCCTCAACGTCGAGGACAAGCCGGGCGTGGCCGCGCGCATCTTCGGGCCGCTGGCGGACGCCAACATCAACGTCGACATGATCGTCCAGAACGTGGCCGCCGATGGAAAGAGCACGGACATGACATTTACCGTGCAGGCTGCCGAATTGCCGCGCACTCTGGAGGTGCTCAGGGCGGCAGAGAAGGACATCGGACGGTTCGAGGTGCGCAGCTCCGCCGACGTCGCCAAGATCTCGGTTATCGGCATCGGCATGCGCAGTCACGCCGGTGTCGCGGCGCAGATGTTCAAGTCACTTGCCGAGCGCGGCATCAACATTCTCGCAATCTCGACTTCCGAGATAAAAATCAGTGTGTTGATCGACTCGGCATATGCCGAACTCGCGGTTCGCACGCTGCATTCCGTCTACGGACTTGACGCCGCCTGAGAGCGTTCTTTCGGCCGCCGTCGTGGCGGATGGAATCGGACATGAGCAGGCCCATCGCCGCAGCTTGAGGCGGTGGGAACGATTTTTGCAGCGTCCCGCGCGGGCACGAGAGTGTGCGTCACGGGCATGAACCGGCCGTCACGAGGGCAGATCACGGTCTGCCGGGCGGCCCGTCGAGGTGGGCGACAGCACCAGGATGCAGGCCAGACGCAACGAGGAAACCGAGGCCGCGACGTCGGAGAACGCGCTCAAAGTGATCATGCGCAGGCTGCGCGCGATCATGAGCGAGCCCGGCGACGGACAGTCGCGTCTCGATAAGATCGTGCGCCACGTGGCCGGTGTCATGGTGGCCGAGGTCTGTTCCATCTACCTCAAGCGCCGCGACGGCTCGCTGGAACTGTTTGCCACCGAAGGGCTGACGGCAACGGCCGTCCACACCACGCGCCTCAAGCGCGGCGAGGGTCTGGTCGGGCGCTGTGCGGAGCTGGGCGTGCCGGTCAACGAGCCCGATGCGCAGAACCATCCGGCGTTCTCCTACCGGCCGGAGACGGGCGAGGATCCCTACCACTCGCTGCTCGCAGTGCCGATCGTGCGAGTCGGGCAGACGCTCGGCGTGCTCGTCGTCCAGAACCACGCCTACAAGGAATACTCGGACGACGATGTCGAGACGTTGCAGGCGACCGCCATGGTGGTCGCCGAGCATTTGGTTTCCGGTGCCGTCGCCAACGCGGAAAGCGATGTCGAGATATCGCGGTCGCTCGTCGCGGTGGTCAGGGGAACGGTCCTGTCGGATGGGATCGCGCTCGGCCACGTCGTGCTGCATGAACCGCGTATCGGCGTCACCAAGCTCGCCGCCGACGACCCCGTAGCGGAGCTGAAGCGGCTGGAAGCGGCGCTTGCCGACCTGCGGTCGAGCCTGGACGAAACGCTGGAGCAGGAGCAGCTGGCCGGCGACGGTGATCATCGCGACGTGCTCGAGGCCTACCGCATGTTCGCACACGATCGTGGCTGGGAGCGGCGCATGCGCGAGGCGCTGCAGAGCGGCCTTACAGCCGAGGCCGCCGTCGAGCGCGTCCAGAACAGCACGCGGCTGCGCATTCCGCGCGACGCCGATCCCTACTGGCGGGAACGCCAGCGCGATTTCGACGACCTGTCGGACCGGCTGCTGCGCATCCTTTCCGGTCGATCGCCGACGTCGGGCCTGCCCGTCGAAATGCCCTCTGACACGATCCTCGTGGCCCGCACGATGGGACCGGGCGAGCTGCTCGACTACGATCACAACAAGCTGCGCGGCCTCATCGTCGAGGATGGCAGCCCGCAGAGCCATGTCGCCATCGTTGCCAAAGCGCTGGGCATTCCAGCGATCGGCGGCGCGCACCGCATTGTCGAACATGTCACGCCGGGCGACGCGGCCATCATCGACGCTGAGGCTGGCGAGGTGCACCTGCGCCCGCTGCCGGACGTCGTTTCCGCGTTTTCCGACAAGGTGCGGTTCCGTGCCCGCCGTCAGCGCAAGTACGAGGCGCTGCGCGACCGTCCGGCCGTGACGCGGGATGGCAAGCGCGTCGAGCTCAACATCAATGCCGGCCTGCTCTATGACCTGCCGCATCTGGAAGAGTCGGGCGCGGACGGCATAGGGCTGTTCCGCACCGAGCTGCAGTTCATGCTGTCGAGGACGTTCCCGCGGCTCGACCGGCAGGCGGAGAGTTACCGGCAGGTGCTCGAGGCGGCCAAGGGGCGCCCGGTGGTGTTTCGCGCGCTCGACATCGGCGGCGACAAGGTGCTGCCCTACCTGCATTCGGTGAAGGAGGAGAACCCCGCGATCGGCTGGCGGGCGATCCGCATGTCGCTCGATCGTCCGGGTCTGCTTCGGACGCAGATCCGCGCGCTGCTGCGGGCCACCGCGGGAGGCGAATTGCGGTTGATGATCCCGATGGTCTCGACGGTCGCCGAGATGGTGGAGGTCAAGGCGATTTTCGACCGCGAGCTGGGCGTGGTGCGGCGCAAGGGCCTGCCCTCACCCGAGCGCGTGCGCCTGGGCGCGATGGTCGAGGTGCCGAGCCTGCTGTTCGAGCTCGATGGGCTGATGCAGAACGTCGATTTCGTTTCGGTGGGCAGTAACGATCTGCTGCAGTTCCTGTTTGCCGCCGACCGGACCAATACGCGGGTCGCGACCCGCTTCGACGCACTGTCGCCTGCGCCCCTGCGCGTCTTCAAGCAGCTTGCGGATGCTGCGCGGCGTCACAAGGTGCCGATCACAGTGTGCGGCGAGATGGCCGGCCGCCCCATCGAGGCCATGGCGCTCATCGCCTGCGGTATCCACTCGTTGTCGATGGCGCCCGCCTCCGTTGGGCCGGTGAAGTCCATGATCATGTCGATGGACGCTCAGCGCGTTGCTGCCGAATTGGACCGCCTCATCAAGCGCGGCGATCGGGACATCCGCGAAGCACTGACCCGCTTCGCCCGCACCTCGGGTGTGGATATCTGACCGCGTGGGCACCCGGTTGCCCCTAATCTTCTGCGGTTGCCTTTTTGCCTGATGGCCGATTCGCCACACTGCGAGAGAGATCGCTTGCCGGGGCTTTGACAAGCGACCGCCGGGCCAGGAGAGTCGGCCGACTTCGAACAGAACGGCCAAGGGTCTCCCGCGTGGGTAAGGGGCGGACATCATCGGCGGTAGCACCAGCGCTTGCGGTTGCGCAGCGTGTCAGCGCCGGAGTCCGTCAGGTCCGGGGACAGTTTCCCGCCCGCCAGCTTGCGGTGGTCCGTGCCCAACCGGTCCAGCAGACTGGCGCTGGGCTTGCCGACGTTTGTCTGCTTCTGCGGCGCGTGCGCGAAGGCGAGCGCCTCGACGAGGTGGCGCTGGCTTGGTTCCTCGAGGTGCCGCTCGACACGGTGCGAGCCCTTGAAAGCGGTTCTTTGGCGGTGCTGCCGCCCTGGCCCGAGACCGAGCGCACCGTGCGCCGCTGGCTCGGCCTCGCCGGGCTCGATCCGGCTCCGAGCCTTTCCGAGTTGAAGGCTGCGGTTTCGGCACATGGCGGCCGGACCCGCGCGGCCGCCACTGATGCCGGTGCCATGGCGGATGTTACCCCGGTCGAGAGACGGCGGCCGGCATCGCGGATGGCCGTCGCGCTTGCGAACCGCCGCATGCCGTCGCGTCCGGCGCGCTGGGCGATTGGGGGGCTCGTCCTCCTGGTTGCAGCCTGGGGCATCGGCCGCGAAACGCTCGTGGTGGCGGGCGCCGTCGGCGAGACCCCGCCCGCTCGCGGTATCGTCCAGAGGGTCAGCGACTACCTCGCGATCACTTTTGCGCCCACCCATGCCGGACACCGCTGGATCGACGTTGCCAATCCGCGCACCCGTCGCACCGACAAATTGCAGGCGGCCGTCCAATCCGATTAGATGCGCAGCCGTCAGGCGGCTGGGCAGGTCCGAAGTGCCGTTCGCGGCATGCTTCAAGCCCCCTCCGAGGTTGCCGGCGATCAAGCTGACCGAGCTGTGAGTACCTGCTTCCGCCGCCTCCGGCCGGTCCGCCAGAACAACTCCGCATAACGCAAAGTCGATGAGCAGAATTCCCGAAGAGAAGCTCGACCACGTTGTCGATCGCTGGGAGGCGATACAGCGCGAATTGAACGCCGGCCCCAATCAGGCGACGTATGCGCGCCTGACGCGCGAGTTCGCCGAAATCGATCCGATCGTCGCCGTGGTGCGTGAGATGCGCTCTACTCGGCGGGAGATCGCCGACCTCGACGCCATGTGCGCAGATGCGGCGGCCGACAAGGACATGGTGGCCCTGGCAGAAGACGAACTGGAGGAACTGCGTCCGCGCCTGTCGGAGATCGAGGACCGTCTGCGGCTCATGCTGCTGCCCAAGGACGCGGCTGACGAGCGCAGCGTGATCGTCGAGGTGCGCGCCGGAACCGGTGGCGACGAGGCGGCGCTGTTTGCCGCGGATCTGTTCCGAATGTATTCGCGCTACGCCGACATCAAGGGCTGGCGCACAGAGGTCGTCTCGATGTCGGAGAACGACCTGGGCGGCTATCGCGAGATCATCGCGTCGATCACTGGCGCAGGCGTATTCGCCCGCCTCAAGTTCGAGTCCGGGGTTCACCGTGTGCAGCGCGTTCCCGAGACGGAGGCTTCTGGCCGCATCCATACGTCGGCGGCGACGGTTGCGGTGCTGCCGGAGGCGGAAGAGGTGGACATCGACATCCGCCCCGAGGATATCCGCATCGACACCATGCGGGCGAGCGGTGCGGGCGGCCAGCACGTCAACAAGACGGATTCGGCCGTGCGAATAACGCACCTGCCGTCCGGCATCGTGGTCGTCTCGGCCGAGAAGTCGCAGCATCAGAACCGCAAGCTTGCCATGCAGGTGCTGCGATCGCGCCTCTACGAGATGGAGCGCGAGCGCGCCGACAGCGAACGCTCCGAGGCTCGCCGCACGCAGGTCGGCTCGGGCGATCGCTCGCAGCGCATCCGCACATACAACTTTCCGCAGGGGCGCGTGACCGACCATCGCATCAACCTGACCCTGCACAAGCTCGATCAGGTTATGGAGGGCACGGCACTCGACGAGATCGTCGATGCGCTGGTTACCGACCACCAGGCCGCGCTGCTCGCCGACATGGAACGGCAGGCGGCTCAGTGATGACGTTTCGCGATACGGCAGCGGCGAATGGAGCCGCCACCGTCGGCGCGGTGGTACGTGGAGCGACCGAGCGCCTCAGGGCAGGCGGTATCGAAGACGCGGCCCGTGATGCGCGCCGGCTGGTGGCGCTGGCGGCCGGTCTCGCCCCGATCGACGTCATCACTGCCGCCGGACGAGAACTGACCAAGGAGCAGCTCGGGACTCTCGACGACATGCTCTTGCGTCGTATCGACCGGCGCATGCCAGTCTCGCGCATCGAGGGTGTCCGGGAGTTCTACGGCCGGCCATTCCAACTCAACGCGGGTACGCTGGATCCGCGGTCGGATACCGAGACTGTCGTCATGCTGGCGCTCGATGTCGTCCGCCAGACGGCCGGAGAAAGACCGCTGCGCATCCTGGATGCGGGCGTGGGCTCGGGCGCAATCCTGCTGACGCTGCTGGCCGAGCTGCCGAACGCCTCGGGCATCGGCATCGATACCAATGAGGACGCCCTGCGCGCGGCTGGCGCCAATGCCCAGGCTTTGGGGGTCGCCCGGAGGGCCGGCTTCATCCAGGCCGACATGGCAGCGTTTTCGGCGCCACCGTTCGATCTGGTCGTCTCGAATCCTCCCTACATCCCTTCCGGCGACATCGCTCGCCTCGAACCTGAGGTGCGCGAGCACGATCCCAGGGGCGCGCTGGACGGCGGCCGTGATGGCCTGGACTTCTACTGGGCCCTGGCGGGCCGTCGCGACTTACTCGTGCACGGGGGCTGGATGGTGCTCGAGGTTGGAGCCGGTCAGGCGGACGCTGTGGCTGATATGCTCGCCAGTGCACTATCCGCTTCCGAACTGCGCAAGGCGACAGACCTGGGTGGCCACACGAGGGCCGTTGCGGTCAGGACACACTTGTGAGCGACGTCGTATTAGGGCTTGGAAATCCAGGCGCGAGCGGCTAATCTGAAGGCAGGCGAGACAGTTCGCACGGTCTCGAGGTCGACGGCGCTGTACGAAATGTGCCATCCCCGGGATCGCTACGAGGACCGCAGGAAGCTGCGCCGAAGGCCATTGGCCGACGTTGCGCGACTTGGCGCCAACCGTTCGTCAAAATTGGCGTTCGTCAGATTTGGCGCATGCGTCACATGCCGCTCTCCGATCGGGAAGTTTGCTGCCGGCTGAGCGAGACGGGAAAACAACAGGCTACCGCGTGCCCAGTGGGCCCGGTCGCGAATTTGCGGATGCTGGGAACGTCGCCGAGCGAACGCTGAAAAAAGCATCGAGAGAATGCGAGGCCTCCCGGCGTGGGAGTGCCTTCGGGAGCCGATCCGGAAGGGCGTTTGCCTGACCGGACGTTTCCCGGTGTTTCGAAGACCGAGAACGGGAGCCCATGAGGCAGGGACAGCAGAACCGCCGTGGCCGCGGGCGTAATCGCAAGAGCCAGAATCCGCTCACCCGCAGCTTCGAGAGCAACGGGCCGGACGTGAAAATCCGCGGCACGCCTGCACATATCGCCGAGAAGTACATTTCTCTGGCGCGCGATGCCCTGTCGTCGGGAGATCCGGTCCTTGCGGAGAATTATCTCCAGCATGCCGAGCACTATAACCGCATCATCATGGCATTCCGCGAACAGCACATGCAGCAGGGCGGTGACGCTCAGAGCGGCATGGTGCGGCGTCCGCAGGCCGGCGGCGACTTCATCGATTCCGACGAGTTCGGCGATGACGAGGGCGATGATACCGCGATGGATGCGGGGCAGCCCCAGGTGATGGGGCTCAACGAGCCGCAGCCGACCATCCGCAACTTCGACAATGGCCATGCTGCCCAGGGCGGCCAGGGCCAAAACCGTCCGCACGATGGCGGTCGAGGCGAGGGGGGCGGTTCGCGCGACCGGCGCCACGACCGGCGCGACGACCGGCGCGGTGGCAGGGGCGACTTCCAGCCCAGACAGCATCGCGATCGGCCCCCGGGCGGCGGACAGGGTGCTGGCGGTCAGCCGCAGCGCGCCGACGACCAGCAGGAGGCGCACAACGGCTCCCATCGCGGTGGCCAGCAGCGTGGCGGCGGCGAAGGTGGTCAGCAGCACCCCCGGCGTGAGGGCGGGATGCGCCGCCGTGAGCAGTACAGCGGCGGTGACGAGCAGCCGGAGTTCCTGCGCAGACCCATACGCCGCACGCGGCGCGAGGAAGGCCAGGACAGCGAGCCCGCGCCCGCGCCGGCCAACGCTGACGACTCTGTCGAATAGCTGGCAGGATCAGAGCTGCGTGGCGGGGCTGCTTGCGGCGCCAGCGATGGCATCGCCAGTGCGGATCGTGCCGCCTTCCGTCACCACGGCGTAGATGCCGAAATCGGAGTGCCCGAACGTGCGCCGCAGCAGCGCCGGGATTGCCATGTCGCGCGCGCCATTGTCGGGGTCCACATTGGTCGCGTCGCAGCGCTCAGTGCGCGTGAAGACGCTGAGCCGCGCAGGCCCGACGGCGATCTCCTTGTCAACCAGGGTGAGCTCGCTCCAGGCGGGCAGTCCGTCGACGATGATGTTGGGGCGGAATCGCAGCGGGTCGATCCTGCGGCCGCCGATCCGTTCCAGATCGCGCACACTGGCGAGGTTGACGATGTGCACGCACTTGCGGGCGACGTCGGAGAAGCTGTGCCCGGGGGCCGAGACGATGTGCGGCGCCCCACGCAGATCCGCCTTCATGTAGGCGGCGAGGAATTGCTCGATCATCGACCGGCCGAGCTTGGACGAGAGCTGCCCCCGCGTCACCTGGCGGCCGTCGCGTAGGATCGTCAACGTCTGGGTTTCGTCGTCGAAGCGGGTGCCGAGCGTGGCCAGCCTCTCGTTGCGCATCAGCATGAGGAAGTTGATCTTGGGCAGATGCTTGGGATCGTCGGGGTTGAAGCGGCCCGGGCCATTCTCGATGGCATAAATGCGGTCGCCCGGGACCGTTTCGCCTTCTGCCAGAACGACCTCGTCGAGCCGCTCCGGCGAGAGGCCCTTGACCGGGTAGCGGTAGAGCGCGGTGACATGGGGCCTAGTGGCATTGGACATGGAGGCGAGGCCGCTCTTCGGGTGAGGTGAGGGGTTGGCTTACAAGGCTCTTCGACGTGTGCGAGCGCCCGGTGCGTTTGCATCAATCCGCGTCGTCGTCGTCCCAGCCCAACAGCAGCCACGAGCCGAGCTTGCCGTGGTCGCTGGCGATAGCTCTGAGCATGTCCTCGTGCGCCATCTTCATGTCGAGGTGTCGCGCGCGAACGGGAAACTCCCAGTCGACGTTCCAGCGTCCGTATCCCTCGTCGGGTTCCTCGTCGTAGTCGCGGACCACCTCGATGCGCCGGTCGTGCAGGTACTTGGAGAAGCTGTCGGCGTCGGCTTCCGTATCGAAGTAAGCGTCATACCAAAGCGAAACGCGATCGGGGAGACTGGTGGGGTCGGAGCAGTGCTTGTAGAGCGCATCGCCGATCTCGTCGGATGGATAGACGGCGGCGTCTCGGCGCTTGAAGATGGAAAACATGGCCGTCGCCCTCGCTCGCTCGACTGCATGCGGATGTCGAGAGAGGATGTGTGCATCGATCGGCGGGCTTGTCCAGGTACGTTGTCGCATCGCTTATGGGGCGCGCGAACCGCGTGCGGGACTTTCAGGCCGTGCCGCCACGCTCCTGCTCGATGAGTACGGTCAGGCGCACCATCGCAGAGTTCATGCCCTTGAGCTGTTCGAGCGCCTCTGCGTGCAGCCGCAGCGATTCCTGAGCCTGCGCCAGTGCCATGTCCGAGCGGGCGTTGGTCTCGGCGTACTGCTTCGCGATCAGTTCCTCCATCGCCTCGTTCTGCCGAAGCGCCTTCTCGTTCACGGCCTGCTGGTGGTCGAGGTAGTCGGTCTGCTTCTTGACGTACCGGCGCCCGGACGGGTGGAAGAAGCTCAGGCCGAATACGACGGCAAAGCTAAGGATCAGGACCAGGAACGCCGGGTCGAGGATCACGCTCCACAGCGAGATCTCGGGCGGCATGGTGAAGGCCGCAACATCCACCTGCGGGACCTGTGCTTGTGCAACTTGGGCGCTATCCATACCGGTCTCCCTGCGAACACCGGCAAGCATAGTCTGCGAGCCGTTAGGATTTGGTCTTGGGCTTGGGTTAACGCGCCGTTGCGCCCAGGATGCCCCGAGCCGGGCCGGTGATGGTGTCGCGCCCACTTTTCAGGCGCCGCAGGCATCCCATATCTGCGGGGAGACGCCTTCCTGCGGGTGCCGACAGGGTCCGTGGGCGGGTGCTACAGAAGCTCGATCCAATGGGTGACCGGGGGTGCCGCGAGGGCTCCCGAATGTCGCGCCGTAAGGGGAATTGCCATGAATTTTGAGAACTACACCGACCGTTCCAAAGGCTTTATCCAGTCCGCCCAGAGCCTCGCGCTGCGCGAGGGGCACCAGCAGTTCCAGCCTCTGCACCTGCTCAAAGTGCTGCTTGATGACAGCGAAGGCCTTGCCGCCGGTCTGATCGGCAAGGCGGGCGGTCGCCACAAACAGGCTCTCGAGGCTGCCGAGCAGGGCCTCGCCCGCATTCCGCGCGTCTCAGGCAGTGGCGCCGGGCAGGTCTATCTGTCGCAGGAGCTGGCCCGCGTCTTCGCGAAGGCCGAGGAGGTCGCCAACAAGGCGGGCGACAAGTTCGTCACGGCAGAGCGGCTGTTGCTGGCGCTGGCACTCGAGAAGGGCACCGAGGCCGCCAAGGCGCTGGAGCAGGCAGGCGTCACCCCGCAGGGCCTGAATACCGCCATCAACGACATCCGCAAGGGCCGCACAGCCGACAGTGCGTCGGCCGAACAGGCCTATGATGCGTTGAAGCGCTACGCGCGCGACCTGACCGAGGCAGCGGCCTCCGGCAAGCTCGATCCGGTGATCGGCCGGGACGAGGAGATCCGCCGCACCATCCAGGTGCTGTCGCGGCGGACCAAGAACAATCCGGTCCTGATCGGCGAGCCCGGTGTCGGCAAGACAGCCATTGCCGAGGGCTTGGCGCTGCGCATCGTCAAGGGCGATGTGCCCGATAGCCTCAGGGACAAGAAACTGCTGGCGCTCGACATGGGCGCGCTGATCGCCGGTGCGAAGTACCGCGGCGAGTTCGAGGAGCGTCTGAAGTCCGTGCTGCAGGAGGTGACGGCCGAGGAAGGCCGCGTCATCCTGTTCATCGACGAGCTTCACACCATCGTCGGTGCGGGCAAGGCGGACGGTGCGATGGATGCATCGAATTTGCTGAAGCCGGCGCTCGCGCGTGGCGAGCTGCACTGCGTCGGAGCGACGACGCTCGACGAGTACCGCAAGCACATCGAGAAGGATGCGGCGCTGGCGCGGCGCTTCCAGCCCGTGTTCATCACCGAGCCGACGGTGCAGGACACCATCTCGATCCTGCGCGGGCTCAAGGAGAAATATGAGCTGCACCACGGCGTGCGCATTACCGACAGCGCGCTGGTCTCCGCAGCAACGCTCTCCAATCGCTACATCACCGACCGCTTCCTGCCCGACAAGGCCATCGACCTCGTCGACGAGGCAGCCTCGCGCCTCAAGATGGAGATCGACAGCAAGCCCGAGGAACTCGACGCCATAGACCGCGATCTCATGCAGATGAAGATCGAGCGCGAGGCGTTGCGAAAGGAGACCGACGAGGCGTCCAAGGACCGGTTGGGCCGGCTCGACAAGGACATCGCAAGCCTCGAGGAGCAGAGCCGCGAGTTGACCAGCCGCTGGGAGGCCGAGAAGGACAAGCTGGGGAGCGTGCAAAAGCTGAAGGAGGAGCTGGACCAGCGCCGCAATGAACTCGAGCGCGTGCAGCGCAAGGGTGATCTTGCCCGCGCTGGCGAGCTTACCTATGGGCTGATCCCCGATCTGGAGAAGCGCATCAAGGCTGCGGAGAACGCGGACGATACGCCCGGCAGCGTCATGGTCGAGGAGGCCGTCACTCCCGATCACATCGCCGGCGTCGTCTCGCGCTGGACCGGCGTGCCGGTCGACAAGATGCTCGAAGGCGAGCGCGACAAGCTGCTGAAGATGGAGGCGGCGCTCGCAAAGCGGGTCGTCGGTCAGGAGGAAGCGGTTGCCGCCGTCTCCACCGCCGTCCGTCGCGCGCGGGCCGGCTTGCAGGATCCGAACCGTCCGATCGGCTCGTTCATGTTCCTCGGGCCCACGGGCGTCGGCAAGACGGAGCTTACCAAGGCGCTGGCGTCGTTCCTGTTCGACGACGAGCAGGCGTTGGTGCGCATCGACATGAGCGAGTACATGGAGAAGCATTCGGTCGCTCGCCTGATCGGCGCGCCTCCGGGTTACGTCGGCTACGAGGAAGGTGGTTCGCTGACCGAGGCGGTGCGCCGGCGGCCCTATCAGGTCGTTCTGTTCGACGAGATCGAGAAGGCGCATCCCGACGTATTCAACGTGCTGCTTCAGGTGCTCGACGACGGTCGCCTGACCGATGGTCAGGGCCGCACCGTCGATTTCAAGAACACGTTGATCATTCTCACGTCCAATATCGGCGCGGAGTTCCTCGTCAACCAGAAGGAGGGCGAGGACGTCGAGGCGGTGCGAGACATCGTGATGGGCGAGGTCAAAGCCCGGTTCCGTCCCGAGTTCCTCAATCGGCTCGATGAGATCATCCTGTTTCATCGCCTGCGTCGGCAGGAGATGGGCGCGATCGTCGACATCCAGATGGCGCGTCTGCAGAAGCTTCTTGTCGATCGCAAGATCACGATCAGCATCGACGAGGCCGCGCGCACGTGGCTCGCCAACCGCGGTTACGACCCCGCTTACGGCGCACGCCCCTTGAAGCGCGTAATCCAGAAGAACGTGCAGGATCCGCTTGCCGAGCAGATCCTGGCGGGCGGTGTCAAGGATGGTGACACGGTGCGCGTCTCCGTGCGTGACGGCGCGATCACCATCAACGACTGGCCGGTGAAGGCGGCGGCCTGATCTGGAGAGAATACGGGCAGCAGGCGGCGCCGTGCCATACCGCACGGCGCCGCCTTTTGCGCCGGCAATGCGTCGCGCTAAACGTCACGTCGTGCGACATGCGTTAAGACTCCGATCACCTTTGACAGCTAACGTTCTCGGCTCGGACCAAAAGAACCCGCGCGGACCTCAATGCCGATTGCGCTCGATCCGGACGATGGTGAAGGACAGCAAAAGGCCGCAGTCCGGCCCGTGCAGTCCAGGGCCAACGAGGATTATCTGGCGGCGCTCACGCTGGCCCGCCTGGAGTACGATTGCCGTGAGGCACATCGCGACCAGGCGTTGCGACCGAGACGGTTCGCCTTGCTTCTCGCACTGCAGAGCGAGCTGCTGAGCACTTCGATGGTGCTCGCTTCGTGCTGCTGCATCGCCAACGCCATCTCGGCTGGCGCCCCCGGCGCGCAGTTGCGCACACTGATCCGCGGTCTTCCGCAGCTTTCATCGCGTTTGACACTCGCGGGTACCCGGCTGAGGCGCATCGATGGAGAAGCAGGCGCTGTCGCGCAGGCCCTGAGCGCCATGCACGACGCCCTGGCGCAGGCAATGAACGCGACGGTCGCTTGCGCACAGGAGCGGAGCGAGCCCGCCGCCTCTCATAGAACCGCCGAACTGGCCCGTCGCTGGCGCGCGGTTTGTTCGAACGCGCAGCGTCTCTCCGACCGAACCGCCGAGGCCCTGTCCGGCTTCGGGCTCGTCTACGCGGGCTCGGAGGCCTCGCCGCCGAGTGCGGCGCTCGAGCACGCGATCGCGGGCGGCACCAGTCCGCTGGCCGTGGAGCCGTCGGACGATGCGGGCGCCGACCTGCGCCGGTCCCGCCGCATGGATATTTCAGGTTCAGCAGTACTGATTGCGCGTGGCCATCGCTGCGAGATCCGCGTGCGCAATATCTCCGGCGGAGGCCTGGGCATTTCAGACCCCCTCGGTTTGTCGGCCGGGGAGACCATTGTCGTCATCGTCGATGAAACGATTCACATGGGCGGATGCGTGGCCTGGGCCGGGGCGGGCAACGCCGGCATCGCCTTCGATCGCCCCCTTTACGACGATGCTCCGGAACTCAATTTCCTTGCCAATCCGGGCACATGAGGCCGCATATCCGATGCCTGGCTTTGCTCGGGATTGGGTAAGGCAAGGTCATTTGCTTGCGGTCATCACCGGCGCGCGACGCATAAGATCGTCGATGCGAGCGCGCTCCTTCTGGAACTCGATGAGCTGCTTGCCGTCGAGCTGCCGCTCGCGCGGTACCTGGATCGACATGGGATTGACGAACTGCGAGTTGACCAGCACCTCGAAGTGAAGGTGGGGGCCCGATGACAGACCGGTCGAGCCGACATAGCCGATCACTTGGCCCTGCCGGACCTTTATGCCTTCCTGCACGCCGGCGCCGATGCGCGACATGTGCGCGTAGGCCGTCTGGTAGCCGTTGGCGTGGCGGATACGGACGTAGTTGCCGTACTGGCCCTTGCGGCCGGCCTGCTCGATCATGCCATTGCCTGCAGCGAGGATCGGCGTACCTGAGGGTGCCGACCAATCGACGCCAGTGTGCATCTTGCGCTCGTTGAGCAGTGGGTGGAAGCGGAAGCCGAAACCCGACGTCAAGCGCACGTCACCGCCACGGACGGGTCGCCGCATGAGGAACCGCTTCGAGTTGTTGCCCTCGTCGTCGTAGTAGTCGACGATGCCGTCGGGCGATCGGAAGCGGTAGAATCGGGATGTCTGTCCGCTGGCGGTTATCGCCGTGTAGAGCAGCTCGCCGAGCTGCAGCTCGCCTGCCGATTCCTCGCGAACGTCGAAGAACAACTCCATCTGATCGCCGACCCTCAGCCGTCGCCTGTAGTCGGTGTCATAGGCGTGAATCCTCAGCATTTTCATGATGAGGTCGGCCGACAGGGTCTGTTGCAGGCCGGCGTAGTAGAGGCTGGAATAGAGGTTCGATTTGCGAACCGTGTCGCTGTCGCCGAGCAGCGCGCGCATGGCCGCTTCGGCCCCGATGGGCTCCCGGCTTGCTTCGAACTCACCGGACGCTCCACGTGTCACCGAAACCTTGTGGATGTGGCCGTCGCCAAAGACGCTGAACTGCGCGGGCTCCTTCTTCTTGGCGTCCGTCAGCGAGGCGACGAGGGTGAGGTGCACCTCCTGTCCAGGCTCCAGATCGCGATCACGGAAGATGGCGCGTGCCGCCTCGACCATGGCCTTGGCCTGCCACTTGTCGGCACCGGCGCGCGTCAGCACCTGACTGAGCGTATCGCCCTTTGCCGGCTTGACCACGACAAGCTCGCCGTCGTCGATGTCGGACGTGCTCTCCGCGGTGTCGCTACCCGTCTTTGCCAGCACCGTGGTGTTGGGAGAGTGCTCCCCAGGATCGTCGCCCTTGAGCTTAGGCTTGTCGCTCGGCGCTACCGCCACGCCTTCGCTGAGCGGCGCGCGTAAGGCTTCCTCGGTGCGGGCGACGATCTCCGCGACCTCGGACGTCTCGAGCTGCTGTTTGTCCTCGATCGGCAGGATGCCGCCCAACAGCTCGAGGACTCGTATCGTCACATCGGCATTGCTGCCGCTCTCCGATTGGTCCTCGTCCACGCCCGTGACGGGATTCGAATTTGCGTAGAGCCTGAACGGGTTGAACGCGGGGATCTCGTCGCTGGCATCTTCGGGAGGAGCGGCGAGCCGCGACAGCACGCGCATATACGGCTTGGCGTGAATGTACTCCCGCCCATTGCGCCGCTGCTTCATCGTCTCGTGGATGATGAAGCGTGTCGAGGAAGCGCCGCTGGTCATCTCCATGCGATCGGACTTCGGCGTGAACCAGTTCAGTCCTGCGTTGCGGCGCAGGCGAGGCTTCACCGCTTCGGGCAAGTGCCCCGAACCGATCTGTCGCAAGGCCGGGAACAGGCTTTCGGATTTCTCCTTGGGATCGGCGGCGCCGTAGACCACCACGACAATGGCGACCGCACCGACGGTGGCCGCAAGCATCGTCGAGATCAGCCAGCGGAAACGGCCGCCTGGCATGTCGGCGCCATGGTCGGCGTCGTAGATGTTGCGGATCGAGTGGCGACCACGTCCACGCGCGACGTGCGGGAGCCCAGCCGCTGTCGATCGTCCGAGCAGCTGCGCGCGGCCAGTCTCACTGAATTGTCGTCGACGATCGCCCAAACGGCGCCCCCTGCTCCAGTGCGTCCGCCAGCCCCCAGAATAGCTCTCCGGCCTTGCATTGCCAGCAGCGAGCGGATCTCGCGCTTGGCCACGTCGCAGCCGGATCCAAACGGTGCACTAACAGGGTGAATTGCGTTGGAAAGCGGCGCCCTGATGGCAGTTGCGCTGGCACGTCCACAGGCCGTGCTGTGCCGCGCCGCTTGACCGGCCTTTGGCGACCGTGCCGCCTATTGCAGTGCAGCACGCAGCAGTGCTGGATACCTCCCGGAAGGGTGCCTCACGGGCCCAAGGACACTTTACCCCCACGGGGCGGCCCAGAAATAACTATGCAATTTCAGTAAGTTAGGTGGCCTCTGAGCGAGGGCAGCAATTTTTTTGAAAGGAACCGTTGACAACCGGCGAACGTTGGTATTAATTCGATCCTCGTTGCGAGGCGCACAGTGCTTCGCCGCCCTCGACGGGCTATGCTCTCTCGATAAAATGTGGTTCCAGCCTGGGACACCCAGGTCGGGGCCTCGTTGTCTCGGGGCCAGTCTTCAAAGGCTGGCATGGGTTGTCTGTCGCGGTTTGCTCTTTGACAAGTGGTTTTGAAGAAAGGGAAACGCAGACGGCGGAGTCCTGGCGGATCCCGAGGTCCCTGCAATATGGGTCTCGTGATCTAAAACAGTCTCTGGCGATAACTGCGTTTCAGCCATCACCACGATGTTCGATGTCGGGCTTGCTCGATGTCGGAGATCGAAGTGTGAAGGTGCCCGTTACGCAGTAATCCTTGGATTAACCTCCAAGCCATGCCAGATCACAACTCTTCAACTTGAGAGTTTGATCCTGGCTCAGAACGAACGCTGGCGGCAGGCCTAACACATGCAAGTCGAACGCCCCGCAAGGGGAGTGGCAGACGGGTGAGTAACACGTGGGAACCTACCTAGAGGTGCGGAATAGCCCAGGGAAACTTGGAGTAATACCGCATACGCCCGAAAGGGGAAAGATTTATCGCCTTTGGATGGGCCCGCGTCGGATTAGCTAGTTGGTGAGGTAACGGCTCACCAAGGCGACGATCCGTAGCTGGTTTGAGAGAATGACCAGCCACACTGGGACTGAGACACGGCCCAGACTCCTACGGGAGGCAGCAGTGGGGAATATTGGACAATGGGCGCAAGCCTGATCCAGCCATGCCGCGTGAGTGACGAAGGCCTTAGGGTTGTAAAGC
>JBFWNY010000010.1:0-101253 GCA_050250815.1 Hyphomicrobiaceae bacterium | reverse complement strand
GGTTCGCGCGCAACGATCTGGCGCTCAAGCACGAGACGAGTTTCCAGGGCGGCGACGGCTATATGTGGTTCGCCAACCGTGGACTTGCCACGCGCGTGCTGGCGACCGTCATCATGGATGGCGCGCAGCCGGCGGAAGGGGAGGATGCGCTCTACGAAAGCGACAGTCTCGCGCTCGATTTCTTCCTGCGGCTCAAGTCCTACCAGCAGAGCCTGTTCGCCCATCCGGGTTATCGAGCGGTTCTGGGCGCCTTCGGCACCAACCTGCTGTTCAAGACGGGCAGCCGCGCCACCAAGCGGCAGCACGATCACGCCACGGTTGCCGATCGCGGCGACCCCGCGCGCATGCGCGCCATTCCCAACAACGCAATCCTGCAACAGTTCGGCTACACCGCGAATGTGATCGCCGGATTGGGAACAGCGGTCGGCACCGATCGAGAGCGGTTTATCGCTCTTGCGGAGCGTTCACCGAGGTTGAGGGACTTGCTGAGCATGATTGCTCATTCGAAGCGCCTCTCCAGTCTCAACGCGCTTGCGGCCAACGCTTCGGTCTTCGATGCCGGCTTCTGGGCCCTGCGGGCCTCATGGGGTCGCGAGGCGGCAATCGATCCAGCGCTGCGAAATCTCTCGACGTTTCTGCTCACCGACACGCGATCCCCCGCGATCAACGGCTTTGCGCATCACCTGCGTCTCGATGCGATCGATCTGCACCAGATTCTCGAGCGTCTGGGCATCGAGGGTGGCAAGATCCCCGACGACCACCGTCTGGGGCTCGACCTCCTTCAGGCCGTTCGGCTTGCGCTCATCATGCGGGTCTTCATCCTGTCCGCGCAGCTGCCGCGCTTCGCCCAGCAGAACGACACGTCGCACAGCCAGATTCTGAACTTGGCGCTGGCTCTGGATATTCCCGACGTCGTGGCCTTCATGCGCGAAGCCTTCCCGTTCCGCGTGAGCTCGCAGAAGGACGAATCGCCATTCGAGGAGAAGGCGAGCTACCGTCCCCACGGGATCGACGATTACGGCCGGCTGGAGACCGAAATTCTCGATCCGATGGAGAAGGCCTACGAGCTGATCCGCGAGATCGGCACGGGCATCACGCACCACTTCGGCGCGTTCGGATAGAGCCTGATCGCCTCTTCCGAACCTGTTGCAGAGGGCTATTCGCAGCCCTCCGCTCCGGCTTCGCCGGACACGCTCTCGGTGTCGCGATCTTCGGCATGAGGCGCTCCCTCGTGTCCGATGTAGGCGAGCGAGCGCGGACCGAAATAGTGCCGGAATCCGAGTTCGTCCAGGCGCCGGCGCGCGCTCGTCTGTGCCCCTTCATCGCGCATGTACTCGATAGCGAAGATCGGCAATCCCGCCGCTTTCACTGGGGCGAAGTTGCGCTCGGCGCGCGCGACGCGCTCTGGCGCGTTTTCAGCATCGTTGCCGCGATCTCCGTAGAGCATGTCCTCTTTGCCGTAGCCGTCGATGGCGGCGAGAAAGCGCGGATCGGACGCAAGTTCCTCGCCATTCTGCGCGATCACGAGGAAGCCGGGACGTACGCTCTTGGCCCAGGCGGACAGGCGCGCCACGAATTCCACCATGTCGGCGGCTGCCTGCCAGCGTCCGCGGCGCCAATGGTAGAAGATGTCGATGCGGTCGAGATAGACGCCATCGTAACCGAGCGCGATGAGCAGTCCCAGATAGGACTTCGGGCTTCCAAAGATGATGGACTGCCACTCGGGCGACCAGTGCTGGACACGATGGTCGCCCTTCCAGCGGCAATTGGCGGAGCCCATCCAGGCAGGCGGCTTGCGCTTCCAGCGTGGCTGCCAATAGTAGCGGTAGTCTTCCGCCTCGCCGATGTTCATGTACGCGACGACGAGGCGGCTGCCGCCACCGGGCTTTCTTTTCAGCCTTGCGATCTCGCTTTGCTTGAGGCCCCAGCTTCCGTCGCCACTACCGGCATCGAGTACCAGCAGGTCGTAGTCGGTGCGGGCAAGTCGCGCGGCGTCGATGTTCTGCAGCTGGTAGCCCCACGTTCGCGCCCCGGCCAGCAATCCGCGCGCGCGAAGTTCGCCTGCTTGGGCGTCTGGAGCGGAACCGCCGAGCAGAGTGATGACAGCTGCGGCAAGTCCGACGGTGACGGCGATACCGTGCGTTCGACTAGCCGCCCCGCGACACGTCCGTGCCCGCGAATTCATCCTGCAACACATTGCCCTGGTACTCGAGTTCGTCGTGGATGCCGATGCGCGTACGGTAGTAGACGTCGGCAACCGACCACTTGATCGTGCCGAACGCGTATTCGCCCGGAAGCTTCGGGTTCTTCTCGTTGCGCGAGATTCGCCGCATGAGTTCCGCCCGCTGCTCGGCGCGTGCATCGACGAAGCGGCGGCCGTACGATACGCGGGAGAGACGGTCGATCTCCGCAAGATCGTCGTGCCAGCTCTGCCGCCAGATTAGATCGCGGCTCTCGGCTAGGCGCTCGTCGAGGAACCAGGCGACGTTGGCGGCCCGCGCGCCGCCCGATTTCTCATCCGCCGGAATCAGCGTTTCCGCGAACTCGTCGAGCAGTGCGAACTCCGAGGCCGAGAAGAACTTCAGGCGCGGACGGGGATTGCGCAGGGGCGGTGGTACGGCGTCTGCGATCCTGGTTGCGACCTGCGTGTAGCCTAGCGGCGGCAGGCCGAGGAGCGCGGCGGCTGCCGCCGCGCTTGTTATGACGTAGCGGCGGGAAACCTGGACAGGTGCATCGTCGTTGCGGCTCATCCGAGCTCTCCCTTGGCCAGCGCGTCGGCCAGATAGTCGGATGCGCGCCAAGCGAGTGCAAGGATCGTCCATGTCGGGTTCTGGTTCCCGGCCGAGACGAAGGACGAGCCGTCGACGACAAACAGGTTCTTCACGTCGTGCGACTGGCAGTAGCTGTTGAGAACGCTCGTTTTGGGATCGGTGCCCATGCGCGCGGTCCCGACCTCGTGGACGGAAGAGCCCTCGGTCAAGCGATCGCCCGACACCTTGGTGATCTCGAGCCCGCAGTCGCTGAAGATCTCCTGCATGCGCTGGGTCATGTCGGCACACATCTTCTTCTCGTTGTCGCCGTGCGCGTAAGCAAAGCGCAGCACTGGGATGCCGTGCTTGTCCTTCACCTGCGAATCGAGGCTCACGTGGTTTTCGAAGCGTGGCAGTACCTCGCCCAACCCGTACATGTAGACGAACGCGCCCGCGTGCTCGCGCACCTTGCGCTTGTACTCCTGCCCGAACCCTTCCATGAGGATCGCCTGCTCTGGGAACATCTCCTGTCCGCCAGCTCCTTCCAGGCCGTAGCCACGAATGAACTTGTCGGACTTTGTCGCGGCGTCGAGGTTCTGGAAGCGCGGAATGTAGAAGCCGCCGGGCCGGCCATCCTCGTTGCGGCGCTCGCCGCCGACGCGCTGCTTGTAAATCCCCTCGACGCGCGGGCCCATGACGTGTTCGGCCAGATTGTGCCCCAGGTGGCCGGACGAATTCGCGATGCCGGCCGGGTACTGTCGAGAGCGCGAGTTGAGCATGATGCGTGTCGACTCCAGCGTCGATGCTCCAAGCACGACGACGCGGGCCTTGACCTCGTAGGAGCTGCCGGAACTCGTGTCTATGAATGACACCCCGCGGGCCAATCCCGTCGCCGTATCGAGCGTCACCTCGTAGACGACCGCATTGGTGCGCACGGTGAGGTGGCCCGTCTCGTAGGCCGGATAGATGAGCCCGGTGGGGCTGTCGAAGGCGGCGTGGATGTCGCAGCCACCGACACGACGCTGGCAGGCACCACGGCCCATGCAGCGGTGGCGATAGGGATTGTGGGCGAGCCCGTCTGTGGTGACGCCCAGACGGAACGGCGTGAGGATGCGGCCGGATGGCGCGAGCTTCTCGCGGATAGCGACCTCTGGCTCATTGAGGCGCATGGGCCGCTGGTAGATGGAATCGGGAAGCCACGGCAGGTTCTCGCGCACGCCGGAGATGCCCAGGTAGCGATCCACCTTGTCATAGTAGGGCGCGACGTCCGCGGTGGCGATCGGCCAGTCGACGCCGTACCCGTCGCGGCTGGCCGCCTTGAAGTCGTAGTCCGACAGGCGGAGCGCAAGCCGGCCCCACACATTGGTCTTGCCGCCGAGTGCCCGCGCCCGCACCCAGGAGAACTGTGTTCCGGTGTAGGGGTGATCCTTCTCGTTGACGAACAGATCCTTGGTGTAGTCGGGCCCCTCGCCCAGCTGCTGCCAGTTGACGACGTTCGTGTAGCGGCCGAAGTGCCGACCGTAGGGCGGCTTGTATTTCCGGTAGTCACCCTCGTCGAGCACGTAGGTCTCAGGGCCAAGCTTGCCGTGCCGCGCATGCTCATAGGGCCACGCCATGCTCTTGAGCGTTTCGGTGGTGTCGACCTGTGCGCCGGCCTCGAGCATCAGGACGTCGAGGCCGCGATGGGCAAGCACGTTGGCAGCCATGCCGCCGGCCGCGCCCGAGCCGATCACGACGGCGTCCCAACGCCGTTGCAGATCGCGCGTGTCGGCGGACGTGAACTTCGGAGCCTGTTTCATCGGACACGCCCCCCTCCGGCGTCACCGCGTGCGCGGCCGGCCACATCATACCGCCTGCCGGAGATTTGATAACCCTTCGCATGGCGGCGGTTCTCGAACCGCCAAAAGGTAAGGGCGCCGCATTGGGCGCCCTTACCTTGCTCGTGAACTCAGCGGTTCGATCAGCGGCCGCGGTAGGGCCCGTGCTTCAGGCCCTGTATTTCGACGGCGGCCGGGCCGGAGAGCGTTAGTCCGCTGCGGTAGCGGAACGTGATCGTTTCAATGAAGCGCTCACGGCCCTTGAGATCGAAGGCCTGCGATGCCTGCCCCGGTCCAACGCTGCCCGACAGCGGCACAGTTTCCACCTCGCCGTTTCCGTACTTGATCGATAGACCGTAGAAGCGCACCGGCGAGCCATTGACGACCACGCGGATGGCACGGAAGGTGCCTGCGTCGCGGCCCACCCTGAACGTGTCGGTGTCCGCCTTGAACATGGCGGCGCCGGCGCGGCCGAGCGTCACCCATTCGTCATGGACGGGAGGTGCCGGGCGGTGTCCGCCACCACGGTCGTCCTCGCGGCCGAGCAGCGTGAGCTTGGCTCCGCGGTCGCGGAAGCCGGGCCGCGCTTCGACGCGCACGTCGTGAATGGCCCGGCGGTCACCTTCCAGGTCGATGACTTTCGTCATCTCGCCTTCGCGCAGGCGGTCGCCGACGTCGACATCCTGCCGCTCGCCGTTGGCGAAAGTGATACGCACGCCGCGAATGCGGATGTCACCGCCGTCGGCGCGGAACCGGATGGCGGCGAAGCGCCCCTGGCGGCGGCCGACATCGAACTCCACAGTGCGGTCACCGCGGCTGACGTCTTCCGTGCCGATGACGTCGAAGCCGCGCTCGCGCGGCGGCTCGGGACGGCGCTCGTCCTCGCGGCCGAGCAGGGTCAGCTTGCCGCGGCGCTCTCCACGGCCTGGACGGGCCTCGACGATGACCTGGCGAATGAACCGGCGGTCGCCTTCCAGATCGATGACGCGCGACATCTGCCCCTCGTCGAGCCGATCCTCGACGTCGACGTCCTGCGTCTGCCCGTTTCCGAAGACGATCTTCAGGCCGCGAAGGCGGATATCGCCGTCCTCGGCCCTGAAGCGGATTGCTGCGAAGCGGCCCTCGCGACGACCGACGTCGAACGTGACGCGGCGCTCACCGCGGCTGACGTCCTCCGTACCGATGACGTCGAAGCCTCGTGCGGTCTGCGGTTCGGGTCGCCAGCGCGCTTCGAGCTCGCCATAGACCTTCACGACTGCGCGGCCTTCGAAGCTCGGACGGGCGCGGTAGACCAGCTCGATCTGCTTGAGGTAGCCGCGCGCGCCTTTGAGGTCGAGGCCGACCGGCTCGTCGTTCGGCTTGACCAGACGATCGACACGCAGCTCCTCGCGGTAGCCGTTCTGGTAGACCAGTGCGAGCGACATCAGGTGGACGTCGTTGCGTTCCACGTCGATGCGCAGCTGCGAGAATTTCTGGCCCTGATCAGGCACGGTGATGATGTCGCGATCGACGCGGAAGCCGACCGTCTGCTCGCCCAGGAGCGTCCAGTCGCCGCGCGGGCCGCGCGCCTCTGCCGGCATGATCGATGCCGCGGCGATGAGCGCCACGGCCAAAAACTTGAAGAACCCGAACACGACTGTGCCTCCCTAGGTCATGGGCTTGGAACCTTGCCCCGCTAAGTGCTGATGGCCGCGCAAAACGCACGCGCGGTCGTCGCACCGGAGCCTGATACGACGGGTTCGTACGATAGTCACCCGCGGCGACGGAAAAAAGACGCTTTCGCGGCAGGAGAAGTTCGAATTCCTGTTGAGTCAGAGGATGTTCGGCGCGCACCGAATTGAAAGCGGCCGATGTCGCCGCAGTGCAGCACACATGACAGAGGGCGGCACTCGAGTGCCGCCCTCTGCAATTTCGACAGTTGCGCGTGTCACGCTCAGCGCTTGGCCCAGATTTCCACGACGGCGCGATCATTGCCCTTTGCTTCCTTATCGAAGAAGCGCGAGCGATAGCGGCTCTCCACCTCCTTGATGACACGCGGGCCGCCTTCGATGGCGACAGGGCCGTAGCCGACGTTGGGCTCCACCTTCTTGCGGCCGGCATCGATCTTCTGCGACTTGCCGTCGGCGAAGATCAACTCGATGTAGTCGAGCGTGATGTCGCGGTTGCGCGTCACCACGCGGACCTGGCGGAAGCCCTTGCGGTGCGTGCGGACCGCGCTCTTGTCGAGTTCGAAGCCGACGAAGCCGACGGCGTCGCCGTTGGTCAGCTTGACCCAGCCGTCATTGAACAGCTCGGCCTCCTCGTCGATCCACTTCTCAGCGACCTCGCCCCAAACCTCGACGGTGGCGCGTCCCGAGAAGTTCTCGCGCTTCTTATAGACGATCTCGATGTTGTCGATGAATCGGTCGCCCTTGAGGCTCATGGCCTGGGTCACCGAACCAGACTTGATCGGGCCGGCGTAATTGAGATCGAGAGGTGAGCCGTTGGCGAAGTTGACCGTGAGGTCCAGCAGCTCGATGTCGTTGTCGCGGACGCAAAGACGGATGCGGTCGAACTTGCCGAATTGGCCGCCGACCTTCAGGCGGTCGCGGTCCTCGCCAAACCCGACGCTGCCGCGCGCGATGAGCAGATTGCCCTCACCCACGCAGCGGCCGTCCTTCGCCTTTGCGGTCTGAATCTGGATCTTGGGTGCAGATGCGGGAGCTGCGGCAGCCGGCGCGGCTGCGGGCTTGGCCGGCGCAGCGGCCGGCGGAGGGACGGGTGGCTTCCGGTCCTCGCTCTTGGACGGGCGGTCATCGGTGCGTGATGGGAAGGCGACCTTGGGGCCCTTGGGCCGCTCGGCTCTCTCGCCTTCGCGATCCTGCACGCCATACACCACCAGCTTTGCCGGGCGGCGGGCCGAACCCGTCTTGAAGGAGAACTTCAACTCGTCGACGAACTTGTTGGCGCGGCCCGGGTCGATGGCGCGCGTGCGCTCACCGCGGCGCAGGTCGATCCGGCGGCGCTCCTCGTGTACGCTGCCGTCACTGTACTTCACGCGCACCGTTTCGAGCACGATCGGAGTGCCGCGGTTATAGACTCTCAATTCGCCGTAGGAGCCGCGGGCCTTCGAGACGTCGATGGTCGCAGTTCCCGACTTGAGATCGACCTCGATCTCGCCCATGCGCACGAGATTGCCGCGTTGCGCCATTGCCGGCGTGGTCAGTGCAGCCGTGACAAGGCCCACTGTCAGCATCGCGGCCGCGAAGACCGCGGATGCGAGAGTGCGTAGCTTCATATAGCGTCCCTCCAAGATGCGTTGCAGCGCCGCGCGTGGGCTAATGCACGCGACGGGCGCTGAGCGAGCGAGCGTCCTGATTGGAACCCCACCGGAAACCCTCCCGCCTGACGATGCGGCTGAAACATTTTCGCGCTAGGCATGGTCGGCTCGAACGTCAGCTCGACAGCCGTGTCGCCTGGCAGCGCGATCGCCGGGGCCCTTTCCTTTTAGAACAAGTCAGATATCGTCGCGAAGCGGGCCCGGACGGTCGCTGGCGAAGGTCGAGTGGCTGATGCAATTCGGCAACAAGCGTGAAGGTTCGGGGCAATTGGAGAACGGTGTTTGCCACGGTGGCGGTGGGAACGGCATGGGTAGCACTTCGATCGATGCGGTCGTCGGCATCCTGCGTCAGCGGTTCGGTCCTCTCGTTGACACTGGCGCTGAAATGCGGCGCCAGCATGCCAACACCATGAGCTGGCACGAAAGCCAGCCTCCCGATGTCGTTGTGTTCGCCCAATCGACGGATGACGTGGCCGACGTCGTGCGTATTGCGGCCGCCCATCGCGTTCCCGTCGTGGCGTTCGGCGCCGGCAGCTCGCTCGAAGGTCACGTCAACGCTCCCCTTGGCGGCATCTCGCTCGATCTGGCGCGCATGGACCGCATCATTGAGGTCAATGCAGGAGATCTGGACGCCACCGTCGAGGCCGGCGTGACGCGCGTCGGTCTCAACAGCCATCTGCGCGATCAGGGGCTGTTCTTCGCGGTGGATCCGGGCGCCGAGCACGCGACGCTCGGCGGCATGGCGGCCACGCGGGCATCGGGCACCAATGCCGTGCGCTACGGCACGATGCGGGAGAACGTCGTATCCGTGCGGGCCGTTCTTGCCGACGGACGCATCGTGCGCACCAGCCGGCGTGCGCGCAAGTCGGCGGCAGGATACGACCTCACGCGGCTGCTGGTGGGGTCGGAGGGCACTCTGGGAATCATCACCGAGCTTACCGTCCGCCTGCACGGCATCCCCGAGTGCGTGATTGCGGCTGTAGCACCGTTTGCCACGCTCGCTGGCGCGGCGCAGGCGACAATGACGGCAATTCAGTTCGGCCTCGCCGTGGCTCGTGTCGAACTGCTCGATCCCCTTCAGATCAGCGCCGTCAACCGGCATGCGGGACTCACGCTCGCGGAACGGCCGACCCTGTTTGTGGAATTTCACGGCAGCGGACCGGCGGTCGCATCGGCGGCCGAGGCGTTCCAGGAACTGGCCATGGACAATGGCGCTCTTGGCTTCGAGACGGCAGTGGGGGAGGACGAGCGGCGCCGGCTCTGGAAGGCTCGCCATGATGCCTATTGGGCAACGCGCGCCGCGTGGCCAGGCCGGCTGACGCTGGCGACCGACGTCTGCGTGCCGATCTCGCGCCTGGCCGAATGTGTCGCCGAGACGGAAGCCGACATTGCCCGGCTTGGGCTCACGTCTCCCATTGTCGGGCACGTGGGCGATGGCAACTTCCACGCCACGCCCGTCGTCGATCCGGCCAACCCGGCCGAACGAGCGGCAGTCGAGGAATTTCTCGACCGGCTCGCCGAACGCGCCATCGCCATGGACGGCACGTGCACAGGCGAGCACGGCGTCGGCCAGGGTAAGCGGAAATACTTGAAACGGGAGCTTGGTGAGGAAGGGGTCGATCTGATGCGATCGATCAAGGCCGCGCTCGATCCCGACAACATCCTCAATCCCGGCAAGATCGTGTGAGGGGCGTGTTTCGGCGTCCAGTCGTTGTCAACGCAATCTTAACTTTCCGGGTGTGGGGAGACCGCGCGAGCGCCCCGGTCGCGGCGCTTTTGGTCCGGGCCAAAGCTTCCTTAACGCCGAGCACCATATACCAAGCGTTGGATCGAAGCGTAACGGGAGCCACTGCGCACCCCGTAGAGTTGTGGCATGGGCGTAAAGGTAAAGCGCGAGCGGCCAGATCAGCGCCGGCATCACCGCGTCACCGCGCCGCTTTTCGTGGGCGTGGGCGGCCATACCGTGCGCGCTGCGGACTGGTCCCTAGGCGGCCTCAAGGTCGAGGGCTTTCCCGAGGTCGTGCCCCGTCCGGGCGAGATCGTCGACCTACAACTCATGCTGCCGTTCCAGGGCTTCGACGTGTCGTTCGGCGCCAAGGGCCGCGTCGTACGCGCGGATCCGGAAGCGGGCATGTTCGCGCTGCAGTTCACGGAGCTGGGCGAGCGTGAGCGCGAACTGATGGCACATTTCCTCGAGGAGCTGGTGCGCGGCTCCATGGTCGAGGTCGACGATACGATCCAGCGCATCGACGTGCCCGTGACGCCGGCTTCGCTCGAGCCGACCAAGGCGGCGCCGGCTTCACCGATCGCCGGCGCGCCCGTGCGCCGCGTGCCGGTCAAGACGCTCGTCATGTCGGTCTTTTACGGTGTCGTCGGCCTTGGGCTGCTCGGCTACGCCAGCCTGCTTGTCTACTCCAACGTCTACAAGCTCGAGGTGCGCACCGCGGTGATCGCGGCGCCAATTGAAACGGTCAAGGCGCAAGCCGATGGCCGAGTGAACCTCAGCGGCATCAAGGCGGGCGACACCGTGCGGACGGGCGACGTCATCCTGGAGGTTATCGACAGCCACCTGGAGCGCGAGATCGAGCTATCCGACATCGCGATCCGCGAGCGCAAGGCGAAACTGAGTTTCCTCAAGCGCCGCTACATTGACGAACTCGACCGCTTGAAGAGCCTTTCGAGCCTGGAGATGCGCGATGTCGAGCAGTCGAAGCTCGACATGGAAGCCGCCGCCGCACGGCTGAAGGCGGCCAAGCGGCAGGCGGAACGGCTGCGCAGTCTGTTCGATAAGGGTTTCGCCACCGAGCAGCGGATGGAGGAGGCAGAAGCCGAAGCCATCAAGGCCGAGAAGACGCTGCAGATGAAGCGCATCGAGGTGGCCACGCGTGTCTCGCTCGCCGAGGACGGCCTGGGCAAGCGCTTCTACAACGGTCGTGATCTCGTCGGCCAGGAGGCGGATGTCGATGCGCAGATGAAGCTCGCCGAAAGCGAGATCATGCTCGCCCAGCAGCGTCACATCGCGAACCTCAAGATGCGCGACCGGTCAGCCGTTCGCGCGCCCTTCGTCGGCCGCGTTCTGCAGCTGCCGCGGCCCGACCAGTCGTCCGTGCGTCGCGGCGAGGTGATCGCTGTCATCGAGCAGCAGTCGCAGCGGCATATTCTCGCTTTCCTCAATCAGGACGAGGTCGCGCGCATCGGCTTGGGTGATACCGCCCAGATCTGGGTGCCCGCGCTTGGCGAGGTGATCGAGGCGAAGGTAACGCGGATCGACCGTACGGCTGGCTTCCTGGAACAGCATGCCGAGGCGCAGAAGCCGGGCTACCGATGGCGTGGCCACGAAGACCGGTCCGCCGAAGTCGTGCTGAGCTTCAAGGATGAGGAGGTGTTGGGTAACGGCGAGCGCTATCGCCCCGGTCTGCCGGTCACCATCCTGTTCGACCGCAAGGTGCAGCCGGCGAGCCAAGGCCTCGCCGAGCGCCTGAAATCGCTGCTCTAGAGCCAGGGAGTTTGCCGTGCTCCGCGAGCAGCTTCGCCTTGAAGATCCCTCCGAGCCGCTAGGCTTCTTCGAGAAGTGGACGCCGCTCGTTCAGCTCAAGCTGCTGATGTTGGCGGTCACTTGCTTCATCGTGCTCGATCGCATTCCCAACCCGATCTGGGATCCCATGTACAGGGAGTTGATTTGGACGCTGGGTGTCATCGGCATCTGGCGTTACAGCTGGTGGATGACGCATTGGCTGCGTGCGCTGTACTTCGCCTACGTCGTCTATCCCAGGACGCGCGATAAGGCGGCTGCGATCTGGCGGCAGGGTTGGCGTCCCAGACACATCCACATCCAGATGACCACGTTCCGCGAGCATCGCGAGATTTCGGAAGCCGTCATCCGTGCGCTTGTCGGCGAAATTCGCGAAGCCGGTGTTCCGGCAACGCTTTGGCTGGGCTCGAGCGAGGCCAGTGACGAGCAGAAGATCGCGCGACATTTGAAGCTCGTCGGCAGCGATTGCGACATCACGTTGCGGATCGTTCGCCAGAACCAGCCGGGAAAGCGCGTCGCGATTGCGCTCATCCTGCGTGCCATGTCGCGGGCCGGCCTGGGCAAGGACGATATCGTCATCTTCATGGACGGCGACTTCGTTCTGCATCCCGGCGCTATCCGCCGCTGCTTTCCACTGTTTGCACTCGACCCGGAGCTGCATGCGCTGACGACAGACGAGCACGTGCTGGTTCGCGGGCCGCAATGGATGCAGTCGTGGCTCGACATGCGTTTCGCACAGCGCAGGCTCGCGATGCAAAGCCATGCCTTGTCGAACCGCGTGCTCACGCTGACGGGCCGCTTCTCGGTTTTCCGCGCCACACACATCGTGACCGAGGAGTTCATCCGCCTCCAAGAGGCAGATTTCCTGCATCACTGGCTGTGGGGCACGTTTCGGTTCCTGTCGGGCGACGACAAGAGCTCGTGGTACTGCCTGCTGCGCAAAGGCGTGAAAATGACGTACGTGCCGGACGCTTCCGGCACCACCGTCGAGGTGGTGGAGGGATCGGGCGTTACGCGCATGGTGGAGAACCTGCGGCGCTGGTCCGGCAATATGTTGCGTAACGGTCAGCGCGCCATCGCCCTGGGACCATTGCGCATGCCGTTCTTCATCTGGTGGTGCTGCGTCGACCAGCGGCTCGCCATGTGGACAATGCTGTTCAGTCCGATGCTGGCTATTGCGGCAGCCATCAAGTTCGGACCGAGCGCGCTACTGGCCTACGTCATTTACATTGCGGTAACCAGGTTCCTGCTCTCGCTCGTGCTCTATGGCTACTCGCGCCGAGTCGATCTGAGTTTCATATGGACGCTCTACGCCAACCAGCTTCTCAACGCGGTGGTGAAGGTCTACATGCTCTGGCGCATGGCCAAGCAGAAGTGGACGAACCGAGGCAATCAGAAGCAGGGCTTCCAGGGCAGCTCGACGGTTGCGATGGCGCGTGATGCCGCCGCCGTCTATCTGACCGTGCTCTCGTTTGGCAGCATCTTTCTCGTCGTCATGCTTTACGCCGGGTTACTCGAGATCCCGAGCATGAACGCGATCTCGCTCATGGTTCCCTGAGCGCCGCAGCCTCCTCCTTGCTGTGCGGAAGTCGCATGCCGCGTTTGGCCAATTGCTCGAATTTTAGATGTTCATTTCAGCCGAATTTCACGCATTTTTGGAATGCTTCCCCCCGGTGTCGACGATCGGTCCGTGGCTGAGCAGGTGGGCTCAACCGATCCGCGATGCTTCGAGATCTAAGGCAGGCATGCGACCTGCCAGGGGAGTGTCGGGTCAATGGAAGTTCATGCATTGCAGGCGCGTGTCGCGGCCGAGATCGAGCAACATGCGTCGGCGGTCAAGCAGCGCCGCGCCGCCGAGCGGCCATCGGTGAGCGTCGTTGGGCTGGGTTACGTCGGCGCTGTGTCGATGGCCTGTCTGGCTGATCTGGGCTTCCGCATGGTCGGTGTCGACGTTTCTCGCGAGAAGGTCGAAGCGATTCGCGCCGGCCGCTCGCCGATCGTGGAGGCGCGCCTGCCCGAACTGCTTCAATTGGGTGTCGAGAGCGGGCTTATCGATGCGACGCAGAACCTCGTCGCCGCTGTGCTGGAAACCGACGTGACATTCCTGTCGGTCGGCACGCCGACGTCGGAAGACGGCAGCTGCGATCTAACCTACGTGCGTCAGGCGAGCCGCGCCATCGGTCAGGCGATCGGCATGAAGTCGAGCTACCATGTGGTCGTGCTTCGTTGCTCCGTGCCGCCGGGCACGACGCTGGATGTCGTCGCCCTCGAGGTCGAGAAAGCTTCGGGTAAGCGCCTCGGACCGGACTTCGGCATCTGCTTCAATCCCGAGTTCCTGCGCGAAGGCGTTGCGGTGGCCGATTTCTTCGCGCCGCCCAAGACCGTGGTCGGCGCGTCCGACGCGCGTGCGGCGGCAACGGTGACCGGCATCTACTCCGCGATCGACGAGAACGTTGTGTTCTGCTCGATCGAGGCGGCAGAGATGGTGAAGTACGCCGATAACGTCTGGCACGCGGCCAAGGTCGCCTTTGGCAACGAGATCGGTCGCCTGTGCAAGGCTTTGGGCATCGACAGCCACGAGGTGATGAACATCTTCGTGCGCGACACCAAGCTCAACCTGTCGCCCTACTACCTGAAGCCCGGCTTTGCTTTCGGGGGCTCGTGCCTGCCCAAGGAGGTCCGCGCTGTCGGCCACCTGGCGGACGACCTGGGCGTCGACATGCCGCTGGTCAAGAGCCTGATGCCGTCGAACCGCAGCCACATCGCCGAGGCCGTGCGCATGCTGGCTCCCTACCGCGGCAAGACGATCGGCTTCCTCGGCATCACCTTCAAGCCGGGCACCGACGATTTGCGCGAGAGCCCCACGCTGGCGCTCATGGCGCAGATGCTCGAGCAGGGCGCGACGATCCGCGCCTTCGATCCCAACATCGCGTTCGGTCCGCTGCTGCAGGGGCAGATCGAGTATGTCCGTCACGCGGAGCCCAAGCAGGCCCGCCTGATGGACGAACTGCAGTCCATCGCCGTCAAGGATGCGGAAACCCTCGTTTCAACTTCCGATATCGTCGTCGTGAGCCACGCCACCGACGAGTTTCGCGCCGCCATCCAGGCGCGGGCTCCGGGTATCAGCGTTCTCGATCTCGCGCGCCTCCATAAGGCCATCCCGGAAGATGCAACGTACCAAGGAATTGCCTGGTAAGACTGGCGAAATTCGCATTTTCAGCTGATTTCAAGGCGCGGCTGGTGGCAACCGGTCGCGCCTTTCCCTTTTCGGGCGCCCGGCTTTGCGATCGATAAAACTTTAACGAAATTCGATTGGCGTTTTGCACCCTTGCTTGGAACGTTCGCACTAATGTCGAAATGGAAAAGCGGAATTGCGGCCCGCCTGTGTGTGGATACCGCGTCCGATGTGATTGGACCTTGGCGAGCGAGTAATTGAAATGAGCGCGATTACGGGTGGCGGGTCGAACGATCGCCTGGTAGGTACGTCGGCCAGCGATCAGGTGTTCGCTGGCGGCGGGGCCGACGTCGTTCGCGCGGGTGACGGCGACGACCTGATCGTCGGCGGCGGTGGAAACGATCGCCTGTTGGGCGAGGCCGGGAACGATACCATCTTCGGCGCGTCGAGTTCGGGCGGCGCCGTGGAGTTCGACCGCTTCCGGATTGCGGAGGCTACCACGGCGACCGTGACGTTCATGGGCGAGACAGCCGGATACCGCAACGCCGTCGGCATGTACAAGATCGCGGCCGACGGCACGATCTACGACGTCGAGATCATCTTCTCGAATGCATCGCTGCAGGGATCGGGTGGCGACCTGCGCGCGGGCGTCAGCTCGGAGTCGCTTGATCTGGCAGCCGGTGAGCGTATCGGCTTCTTCATCGTTCCGGATGCCTACTCCCAGCCTGCTATGCGGCACCTGCTCGATGACACGCGCGGTTCGTTCCACTTCGAGAATGCGAACGGAGAGGCGGGCAACGTCAACGACGGGCCGCTGCATCTGGTCCACGTCGCCCGTAACGGCCGCGAGACCGACATCCGCTCGGCCTACGGCACGGAGGTGTTCCATTCGATCGACGCTCTCAATAGTGACGGCATCTCCCATGTCCGCGGCGAAGTCGACGTCGCGACCGGGCGCGTGACGCTCGGCTTCGAGGACCTCTGGAACGGTGGTGACAACGACTTCGACGACAGCATTCTGCAGATCGACATCGGAGTGACGAATGCGGCGCTGTTGCCGCGCGAGAGCTCGGGTAACTCGGCGCAGAGCGACAACGACGTCATCCTGGGCGGCGACGGTGACGACAAACTGTTCGGCATGGCGGGCGACGACGTAATTCGCGGCGAGGACGGCAACGACCAGATCTGGGGCAACTCGGGCAACGATCGCCTCGTGGGCGGTGACGGTGACGATCAGATCTCCGGCGGCTCGGGTGACGACGTGATCGGTGGCGGCAAAGGCAACGACGAGATTGCCGGCAACTCGGGCGACGACGTCATCCGCGGTGGCGCAGGCGACGATCATATCGAGGGCAACTCGGGCAATGATACGATCTCCGACGGAGCGGGTAACGATACCGTGGATGCTGGTTCTGGCGACGACGTTATGTTCGCGGGTGCGGGCAACGACACCTATGTTGGCGGCAGCGGCTTCGATACGCTGGACTTCTCCGGTGCACGCCGCGGCATTACGCTCGACTTGTCGAAGCATACGGCGACCGGTATGGGTAACGATACGCTCACCAGCATCGAGAGCGTTATCGGCTCGTCGTTCGACGACGTCATGAAGGGCGACAAGCGCGACAACGTGCTGGTAGGCGGTGATGGCGACGACGTGCTGCGCGGTCTGGGCGGCTCCGATGTGTTGGAAGGCGGCGCCGGAAACGACACGTTCCGCTGGTTGCTCAAGGATGTCATCGACGAGGCCAGTGGCGAGCATCTGGGTATCGACGTCATCACCGATCTTCAGGTCGGCGACGTGATCGATCTGCACAGCATCGTGAAGGGCATCGAGCATGACTCACTGGATGACGTCGTTCGGGTGAGCGATGGAGCAGGCGGAGCAACGGTGTCCGTTCTGGTGGGCGATACCTTCGTCGATGTGGTCACCGTCCAGAACTATTCGGCCGATGATCTGCTTGCGAGCGGGGCGATCCTGGCCTGATACGCCGGTCCATATTCCAGTCTGAAGGGGGCGGAGCCGAATGGCATCGCCCCCTTCGGCTTTTCGAGGTTCTTAAATTCATTTGCCGATTGGTGAATTGGATTTCAACCTTTCGGAAGTATTTCGGCGTGACGGTTTTCCGCGATTTTGCTTGGTTTCGACGCGAATCCTGTGCCGGCATCGACGATATTGCGCCTGGTTGTGATGGCGTTATTCGAGGAGCTGCTGGTCTCTAAAAATAGAAACAAATTCGCTTCTAGTTTTCTCTCAGTATTGAAAAGACCATTCATGCGGGGTTGCTAGCGTGATAATCGACGAGGTGGAAATCGATGATAAAGCGCAGCGAAGACTGCGCAATCTTTCGGATGAATTCGGGCGAGGCGCCGGCTTCGGGCGTCTTTGGCAGGATGGACGAAATGGCGATGGAACTGCGGCAGGGCACCGAGGTATCGGACACGATGACGGGCTCGACGCTTCAGGAAAAATTCGTGGGCCTTGGCGGGGACGACCGCATCCGCGCCGGTGCCGGTGACGATCTTGTCCGCGCCGGAGCGGGCAACGACGACGTCTATGGCGAGGATGGCGCGGACGAGCTCCACGGCGGCGCTGGCAACGACTACCTCTACGGTGGGCTCGGCAACGACGTCATCTTCGGCAACGATGGTTCCGACCGCATCTACGGCGAGGACGGCAATGACGTCATCTCCGGCGGCCGTGGTACTGACGTGGTGTTTGGCGGGGCAGGAGACGACCAGATCGCGGGTAACGACGACGCAGACATCCTGCGCGGCGGCGACGGCAATGACGTGATTGAAGGTGATCGCGGAAACGACTCCATAAGCGGTGAGGCGGGCGACGACATCATCTTCGGTGGCAGTGATCGCGACGATATTTCAGGCGGTGCCGGCAACGACCAGATTTACGGCGGTAGCGGCAACGACCTGATCTACGATGATGCGGGTGACGACACCGTCGATGCGGGCAGCGGCAATGACATCGTCCGCAACGGCGTTGGCAGCGATACCTTGGTCGGCGGCTCAGGCTACGACACGCTCGACTTCTCCGGCATTCAGACGCTGGGAGTGTCCATCGACCTCAATACCCATCAGGCCATTTCGGGTAGCGACATCGATACCTTCTCAGGCTTCGAGCGCTACATCGGCAGCGCCGGTAACGACCGCTTCGAAGGCACCTCCGAAGACAACCTGTTCATCGGCGGCGCCGGCAACGACTACTTCCGCGGCCGTAGCGGCGTCGATACGTACGAAGGCGGCGCGGGCAATGACATGTTCCGCTTCCTGCTCAAGGACGTGATGCAGGATGGTGTGCACCAGGGCGTCGACGTGATCCTCGACTTCGAGCAGGGCGACGTCATCGATGTCTCGGACATCACCAAGAACTACCAAGAGGGCATCGAAACCGTCGTGCAGCTGACCGAGACGGGCGGCGATACCGTGGTTTCCGTCCTCATCGACGGCCAGTTCCAGGACGTGGTGCGTCTGGACGGCTTCCTTGCCTCCCAATCTGAGGGTGGGCTCGAGGGCATGCTGCTCTATTGAACGAGGGTGGAGAGAGTGGGGGTCGGTCGATGCAGCAGGGCCGGCCCCCAAATTCTCTACCGCAAAGACGGCGTCGGATAATTAAAATTGTGCCGTTCGGTTTCGGTAAGGGCTTAACGCCGAACAGCTATAAACGTCAGACGACAATGAGCTTGGGTGTGCAAGCTCGATCAAGTTGTTTCGACGCCGGGTGTCCGGCCTAGTCACGGAGCGATGCCGTCATGCCGCAGATTTTCGGGACCGCGGGAGCCGACAATATCGTCGCGACCGACGAGGCGGAGGTGATCGACGCAGGCGCCGGGCGCGATCGCATCGACGGCCGCGGCGGTGACGACATCATCTACGGCGGTGCCGACAACGACTACGTCTACGGCGGACGCGACAACGACATTCTCTACGGTGGTACTGGCAACGACGTCGTGGTCGGCGACCACGGCAACGACATCCTCTACGGCGAGGATGGCGACGACGGCATGTTCGGCGGCGGCAACGACGACTATATCGATGGCGGCGCAGGCGCGGACAATCTCAATGGTGACGGCGGAAACGACGTGATCGTCGGCGGCGAGGGCAACGACCGGCTCAACGGCGGATCAGGCAACGATCGTCTCGACGGTGGGGCGGGCGACGACATGCTCGATGGCGGTTCGGGCAACGACGTTCTCGTCTATCACGTCGGCGAGGGAACGGATCAGATCGTCGGCAACTCGGGTGTCGATACGGTCGAACTGGTCCTGTCGAGCGAAGACCTGGCGCTTCTGCGCGATGATATCGTGCGCTTCGGCGCATGGATGGACGAGCAGATCGCATCCGCCGGCGGCGAGGCCGCGCATGCGGCCGCCACAAGCGGCCCCGCATTCACCTTCGAGTCCAACGGTCTGACCCTGTCCTCGATCGAGGGCATCAATATCGTGCTCGATGGTAACGTCGTCTCGATCGCCGATCTGCTCAACGCCACTCCTGAGGTTGCCCCGGTCCAGACGCTCTCGACCGATGAGGATCGCGCGGTGAGCGGAATCGTGGACGCCACCGATCCCGACGGCGATGCGATGTCGATGAGCGTTTCGGCCGGTCCCGTCCACGGCTCGGTCGTGCTCGACGCACAGGGCGGAGCCTTCACCTACACGCCTGATGAGAACTTCTCCGGCTCGGATTCGTTCACCGTCGAGGTGCGCGACGCCAACGGTGCGACCTCGACGCAGCGCGTCGACGTTGCCGTTGCAGGCGTCGCCGACGCACCCACACTGACGGTCTCGGCCGCTTCCCAGGCCGCGCTGGCGAGCACGATCACCGGGACCGGTGCCAGTGAGGTGATCGTCGGCACGGTGGGCGGCGATATCATCGATGCGGGTGCCGGCAATGACGTGATCTATGTCGACGGCATGGGCTCAAGCGAGACCTTCTCGGTGGCGCTCGACATCACCGCGGCGCTCGGCGACACCGACGGATCGGAAACGCTGACGATTGAGATTTCGGGTCTTCCCGAAGGCGCAAGCCTTTCCGCCGGTCAGGACATGGGCAACGGCCTGTGGCAGCTCTCGGCGGCCGAGCTGGACGGATTGACGCTCGATATGTCGCATCCGCAGGAGGTCACGCTCGATCTCCGCGCCATCGCGACGGAAGCGAGCGGGGACAGCGCCACCACGGCAGCCACGATAACGGTAGGCTTCGATGGTCTCGATGCGCCCGACGTGGTCGCAGGCGGCGAGGGCAACGATCGCATCTATGGCGGTATCGGCATCGATCTGCTCGACTACAGCAGCGCGCAGTTCGGCGTTTCAGTCAACATGGCCTTGGGTTTCGCATCCGGTCAGGGCCTCGACACCTTCAGTGGCATGGAAGGCGTGATCGGATCGAGCAATGGCGATGTGATCACCGGCGATTCGGGCGACAACATCATCATGGCCGGAGCGGGTGGCGATGTGGTGGACGGCGGTGCCGGCAACGACCTGATCTACGACGGTTCGGGCGCCGACAACGTCTATGGCGGCTCCGGCGACGATGTCGTCGTGGCTGGCGCCGACACGTCGTCGGATCTCTACAATGGCGGCTCCGGGTTCGATCGCATCGACTTCTCGGAAGTTGCGGGTTCGATCTCCGTCGATCTCGGCTCCGGGCAGGTGCGCGGCGGCAGTGGCCACGACCGTGTTTACAATTTCGAAAGCGTCGTCGGCTCGCAATTCGCCGACGATCTGTCGGGATCGTCGGGCGCCGATGAGCTGATTGGCGGCGCTGGCGACGACACGCTGCAGGGTGGCCGTGGCGTCGACACGCTGACGGGCGGAGAGGGCGACGACACCTATCGCTTCGACCGCAACGATCTCGTTTCGGGCCGCACCCACTATGGTGTCGATCTTGTAACGGACTTCGGCAGCGGTGACCGGCTCGACTTCGACGATCTCGTTCCTTCCAGCCGTGAGGGGCATGCGGCAGACTATATCCGTCTTACCGATACGGTCGAAGGCACGATCGTCTCCGTCGATCTGGGCACGTCCGCCGGCTTCGTCGAAGTCGTCATGCTCGAAGGCGTCCATGGCCTGGACCTGCACGACATGCTCGCCACCGGGCAGATCGTCGTCTGACGAAGCGGCCTCCGGAACTTTCCCAAGGCTCATGACGAGCGGGAGCGCGCTTGCGCTTCCGCTCGTTGCCGTTTCGGGAAGGCGAGCGCCCGCGTTGGGCTATGGCGCACGGCCGGCGACAGCGTGGCGCATTAGCGCTTCCTTCAGCCTGATTTGGTAACCCTGCTGAGTTGGTGGCGTGCCGTGTCGCCCCCGGCATTGGTTTGCGTCGCACGGCCGGAACGGCGCCATGCCGGTCCGTGGTGTGGGTAGGAATGTTCGATGCGTACGCCCAGACGATTGCTGAAACAGGTGCGCACGGCCCTGCTGACGGCATTCCTGTTTGGCGGCTTCATCAACGTCCTGATGCTCGCCACGCCGCTCTATACGCTGCAGGTGTTCGAGACGGTGGTGCCGCTCGGAAGCATTGAGACGCTGGTCATCCTGACCGTCATCACCGGCGCCGCGATCATTGCTCTGGCGCTGCTCGAAATCGTTCGCGATACAATTCTGCTGCGCGCCGGGCTGTGGCTCGACCATACGCTTGGCGTCGTCATGCTCGAGAACGGCCTGAAGGCTGGAGTCCCTGCTCTTGAGATGAAGCGCGATTCGCGCGCTCTCGAGACGCTGCGCGGCTTCCTGTCCGGCGGTGCGGTGGCACCGATGATTGATGGGCCTTGGGTGCCCATTTTCCTCGTCGCACTCACCGTGCTGCATCCCCTTGTCGGTGCGATGGCGGCGGTCTCGGCCTTGCTGCTGGCGCTGACGGCGGCGCTGCAACTCGTGTTGACCGACCGGCTGCAGGCCGAGAATGCGGAGTTGCGCGAGAGAACATATTCCTGGTTCGGCCTGATGGTGTCGAACGCGCCCGTGGCGGGGGCCCTGGGCCTGACGCGTGGCGTCGCCGACAAGTGGGAGAGAGCGAACCGTGCGCACATCGCCGGCTCCTACTCGGCTGGCAAGCGCGCGAGTTTTCTCAAGGCGCTAGGCCGCTCAATCCGCATCGGATCGCAGATCGCTCTCTACGGACTTGGAGCCTGGCTCGTCGTCCACAACGAGATCACGCCTGGAGCGCTGGTTGCCTCGGCGATCCTTCTCGCGCGGGCATTGGCGCCGATCGAGCAGCTGGCGGCCGCAATCAAGCCGGCGAGTGCCGCCTGGCGCGCCTACCGCCGCCTCAGGGCGCTGCCGCCGGAAACACCGCAGGCCATCTTGAGCGATGCTGCGGTGGCACCAGAGGGACGTATTCTTCTGAGCGATGTCACGCTGTTTCCGGCCGGCCGCAAGAGCGCTTCCTTGCGCTCGGTCTCCCTCGCGATCGCGCCGGGCGAATGCGTGGGCATCGTCGGGCCCAACGGCTCGGGCAAATCGAGCCTTATGGCGATACTTGCCGGCGTTCTCGCGCCGACCGCTGGAAATGCGGACCTCGATGGCCTGCCCATCGTGCGCTGGCAGCGTTCCGGCGGGCAGCCGCCGATCGGCTACCTGCCCGACGACCCGCAACTCGTCGAAGGAACCGTGCACGAAAACATCGTCCGCTTTTCGGATGCCAGCCTCATGTCGGCGGCCGCGGCGGCGATTGCCGCTGGCGTCCACGAGCGTCTGCAACTGCTGCCCGACGGCTACGAGACGAGCATCGGTCCAGGAGGCGCCGGCCTCTCGGCCAACATGCGCCGGGCGGTTGCGCTTGCCCGAGCTCTGCACGGCGCGCCCCGCATCATCGTGCTCGACGAGCCCGAGCTCGGCCTCGATGGGCCGTCGTTCCGCGCGCTGCATGCGGCGCTGCGCGATTTCAAGGCATCGGGCTGCAGCCTGATCGTTTCCACGCACGACGCCAGACTGCTCAAGCTCACCGACAAGGTCTTGGTCATGGCCCACGGCAGCGTGCTGCGCGTTGGCCGTCCCGAGGAGGTCTTGAGGCCGACCCAGGCAATCGACGTCGACGCAAATCGCATCACCGCCGCGGACAAGGTGACGTCCACCCAGCGCACGATCGTGGGGGCCGCATGAGCTTGCGTGTATCCAACCACCCGGAGGAGCGGACGGTTCCGGCGCTCGATATCCGTGGTCCCGTGATTGCCGGAGCACTTGTCGTTGTCGCCTTCTTCGGGTTCGGAGTGGGTGTCGCGGCCGTTGCTCCCATCGACAAGGGTGTCGGCATGCCCGGCACGATCATCGTCGAGAGCCGGGTCAAACCGGTTCAGCACGAGCGCGGCGGCACGGTCGGCGCCATCCACGTCGCCGAAGGCGCGCGCGTCAAGGAGGGCGACCTCATCGTCACCCTCGACACGCGGGCACTCGAGGAGCAGACGACGGCGCTACGCATCCAGGCCGGTGCAGTGGCGCGGCAGCTTTCGCTGGCGCGCAGCGAGGCCGAAACGATGGCCGACCTGCTCGAACGCAAACTCGCGGCGCGGTCGCGCGTGCTGTCCCTGCAGCGGCAGGTGGCAGAGATCGAGAAGGAAGCGGCTGGTATCGCAGCGCGTTTGGCGGTCGCCGAGCGCGAACTTGAGCGAGCGCAGGTCCGCACGCCGGTCGCCGGACGCGTGCTGACGCTTGCGGTGAAGGGGCCGGGCGGCGTGATCGAGGCTGGCTCGACCATTGCCGAGATCGTGCCGGACGACGACCGCCTCGTGATCGAAGGACGGCTGGCGCCAAACCAGATCGAAAACGTCCGTCCAGGTATGCCTGCCAAGGTTTGGCTCACCGCACTGAGCTGGCGCGAGCAGCGGCCGCTGGCGGCCACGCTTGCCTGGGTTTCCGCCGACAGCGTCGAGGACCGGCGCAGCGGCGTGCCGTACTTCACCGCGCGCGTCGAGCTTGCCGACAGTCGCGCCGAGATCGAGAAGCGCGTCCAGCTGCAACCAGGCATGCGAAGCGAGGTGCTGCTGATGACCGGCCAACGCACGCTGCTCGATCAGCTCGTCGATCCGCTGATGCGCAACATCAATCGAGCCTTCCGGGGCTGAACCGTTCGCTGAGAGGGGCATATGTCCAGCAAGACTTCGGTCAATACGATCATGAACGTCGTCGGCGGCGGCGCGATACTGCTGCTCGTCGCCTATGGCGCGGGGACCTACTACTTCAGCAGTGCCGAGCCCGAAGGCTGCATCGCGAGCTATACGCGCGGCGCGACGTTCGGCTACCGCGCGAACGATGGCCGTCTGCTGTCGGCCATCGAAGTGCAGGCGCAGGCGGGTGCCGACGAGCGCGGTCTGATGGAGAACACGCGGATCGTCGAAGCCGACGGCATAGCCGCGACGTCCGCGCTGGAGGTCAAGCTCGGCCGTGCCGACGCGACCGACCCTTCGTCCGCCCTGGGTGTGGATTTCGCCTGGCGGCCGGTGGGCCTGCGCGCGGCTTCTGCCGCGTGCCTGCGCTACAGCGTGTTCCTGCCCGATGATTTCGACTTTGGCTCAGGGGGCAGTCTGCCGGGCCTGTTCGGCGGGGGACAGCCTCCGGCCGAGGGAGAAACCGCTACCGAAGGCTTCGCAATCCGCCCGCACTGGAGCCGCGATGCCCATGGTGAGGTGATCGCCGATACGCCGATGCTCAAAGAAGCCCGCGATCGCCTGTTCGGATACCGCAAGCTCGCATTTAAACGCGGGCGCTGGGCGACCATCGAACAGGAGGTGCGGCTCAACGCGCCGGACAGCAAGGATGGTGTGCTGAAGGTCTGGTTCAACGGCCAGCTGGTCGTCGAGGAGGATCGTATGAGCCTGCGCGACAGCGCGGCGACAACGATTGCCGGCGTCATGGCACGCGCGAGCTTCGCTGGCACCGGACGTGGCGCCCCGGATTCCGAGCACGGGCTGCTGCGTCTGTCGCCTCTTGAGATGTCCTGGCGCGAAGACAACTGATGAGAGCCGCGCCCATCGGACTGCTTCGATGCCGAGCGCTGTGAAATGCCCGGGATTGGCGCCATCATTCACGTTTTGGAAATGGTGCTAAGCGGAAAATTTGCAAAAGGCTTGGGAGGGCGTAGACTGATCCTCAGTCGCGAAGCCGTCCTCCCCCCCCCAACCGCTCGCGACCTTCAGACCCGCGGCCGATCCCCCCTCGCGCCGCGGGTCTCGCATTTTCCGGACACGCATCCACCCTGCGGTCTGTGAGTGTCAGGAGGCCCCTGACGGCTTCCAGCCGGCGCTGAGCGCTTCCGCCTCGCTGCAGAACCAGCGCCCGCCACGGGACTCGCGCACCTCGACGCGGTCGTAATCTATCGACCACGGAAGCACATAGGTGCGGCTGCGGCCGGAGACTCGCCCCTTGATCGGACAACCGTCCGGTGCCGCTTTGCGTGCCGCCTCCCAACGGGCTGCACGGTAGTCCTCCGGGCGCTCGGCCTCACCCTTCCACAAGCCGCGCCTTGCCTGCCGGGCCTCGCTCTCGGCATTCGAGTATCGCGAGAAGAATCCGGTTTCGGCGAACGCATGGCCTTCGCGCACGAGGCGCTCGGCGACGTCCTCGTCGCCCACGCGACAGGAGGCGACCGGCAGCTTGTCCGTCTCGGCGCTTTCGATTTCGCAGACGACGTCCTTCCGCCGCACGATCTTGGACAGGGCGTTGGCGGATGCGGCACCGCACCTCCAGGTGCGTCCCGACTCGGCCTTGCACACCTGCCCGCGTTCAGGCGCCTCGATGGCGCCCAGGCGGACCCGACGTCGGCCGATGCGCAAGATGTCCCCGCTTAGCGCGATGGCAGTACCGCGCAGCGTGCCGCTCGAGTCATCAGGACGGGCGGGGGCAGGAGCGATCGAACCGGTGCGGACCGATCCTTCGGCCGCACGTGCCGAACGCTGCGGCTGGGTCGGCATGGCCGGGTCGAGGAGCCGGCCGATGCCCAGCACGGCGACCGCGGCTGCAATCCCGACCGCCGCCATGCGCAGCAGGCGCAAGGGCTCCGCGGACGGAACGGCGGCCGCGCGCCGAGGGCGCGGCTCGTGAAGGTTTGCGCTCGGATAGTCACTGTCGGAAGCGGCTGCAACGAACCGGGGCAGCAGGACTCCGCCGGTCGCGATGAGGGCGAGCAGGAGAGCAACGACGAAGACCTGATCCGCGCCGACCCACCAAAGCCTTGCCAAGGCTGCGACCGCGGCAGCCGTGGCGAGCGCCCCCAAAGCGAGGTTTGCGCGCGGCCGTGAGGTAGCAAGTGCGAGAGGTGCCAAGAGTTCCGCCGACGTGTTTCCCAGCGACTTCAGCCCGGGCGAGGCACGATTCCAGAGCGCAGCGGGAGCCGCTGCCGCGACGTACGCGCCCTGGCGCGCGGCGCTAAACCCTTTGCGCGCCAGATGGGCCGAACCGCGGGCAGCCGCGGCGGCACCGGCGGACCCTGCCTGGGCGCCCTTATGGCCGGCTCGCTTTAAGCCTTCGGCGGCGACGCTTCCCGCGCGGCTTGCGCCTTGGGCGGCTGCCGCGCCAGCGACCTTCAGTCCTTCGACCGCGGCTTCGCGCGCATCGTCGAGCCGTTTGCGGCGGCGCGCGCGGCGCATGAGGATGGTCGTGCGCACGTAGTCGTGCCACTCGAACCCATCCCGCCTCTTTCGCCAACGCAGCATCCCAACATCCCTCTTATGTTGTTTGCATCGTCGTCATGGTCGTCCGGCAGATCGCCTGTCGATCGCGGCACGTGCCACGGCATTCGGGGCCGTCTGCGGCTTTGATCGGAGCAGCGCCTGTGTCCTGGTCGAACCGCCCCTGAGAATTGGCAGCAAACGTGGCGCGGTCGTGGACCGATGGCGTGTTAGCCTTGCGCCCGGCATGCATGCAAGTCGCTGCGTGCATCCCAAGTTGCCGTATTGTGTGCTAGCGTCCGCGCCGCCGCCAGCGATGCCGCTGGCCGGCCAACAGAAAAGTGACGGCGGCAGGCCGATTGACCGGAGGTTCTCATGGCTCGGATGTATCTCGGCAACGGCAGCGGAGCGGCCACGGTGGCCGCACTGTGCGCTCTCCTTGCGGTCGGCTCTCTGGGTGCCTCTCATCCCGCTTTTGCCGCCAAGGATGTCGCTCCCCAGGGCACCTGCGATGGTCTGGAGACGGGCGGCGCGGCCTGGACCGCGTGCCTCACGCGCTCGGCCGTCGGGCTGTCGAACGAGACGATCTTCTATGCGGGGTACTGGCTGGCGCGAGCCGGGCATTACGCGGAGGCGGTGGCCTCCCTTTCACAGGCACAGCATCCCGATTCGCGGATCGAGACGTATCTCGGTTTCGCCAAGCGGAAGTCGGGCGATGTCGCGGGCGCGCTGCCGCACTACCACAAGGCGCTGGCGCTCGACGCCGAAAACGTCGTCGCGCGTGCCTATCTGGGCGAGGCGCATCTGGCGCTGGGCGAACCCGGCGCGGCGCGTGTCCAGCTTTCAGAGATCGCACGCCGCTGCGGCGCCAACTGCGCTGCCTATGGTGAGCTTGCCCGTGAGATCGCACGCTACGAGCGGTCGAGCGGCTGATTTTCTGACTGGAGCGCGTTCACGGTCTCAGCGACCGGCAGCGACCTGCTGGGCGTCGAGCGCCCAGATGCGGATTGTTCCGTCATCGCCCGCCGACGCGACATGGTGGCCATCCGGAGAGAAGGTGACCGCATCGACTTTGCTGCGATGACCCGCAAAGGCACGCACCGAACGTCGCTTGCCCAGATCCCACAGACGCACGGTTCCATCATTGCCTGCCGATGCCAGGCGTTGGCCGTCGGGCGCGAACGCCAACCCGCTCACCGCTCCGCGATGGCCCGAGTAACGCCGCTTGAGCCGCGAGGAACCGGTGCTCCAGACCCGGATTGACCCGTCCAGGCTTGCCGCCGCGAGATGTTTGCCGTCGGGCGACACCGTCACGTCGCTCACGAAGTCGTTGCCGCCGCGGTACGTGCGCACCAGATCGAGCGTCGAGATGTTCCACAGCCGCACCGTCTTGTCGGCGCCGCCGGAGGCCAGCAGCGACCCTTCAGCGGAGTAGGAGAGGGCCTGCACGGAATTGCCGTGGCCCTCCAGAATGTGCATGGGCTGGGTTTGGGTCTTCGTATCCCACAGGGCGATTTTCCAGTCGTGCGTGGCGGCAGCGAATCGGCCCCCGCCGTCCGTGAACGCCAGCGACCAGATGTCGGCCTCGTTGCGCTGGAACGTCGCCCGGCGTCGTCCGGTCGAGAGGTCCCACAGGTCGATACGACCGTTGGCAAAGCCAGTGATGGCCTCGTCGCCGCTGACAGCAATGCTCGTGGCCTCGGCGTCGAGCGGGATGGTGCGCACGAGTGCGGCATTCGACGTACGCCAGACCTTGAGTGTGTTGTCCGCACCAATACTGACGATCCGCTCCCCCCTTGCATCGTAGAGGATGCGCCGGACGCCTCCCGAATGCGCGGTGATCATCGCCACCTGCGGCGATCGCGCGGGCCTCTCGGCCGAAGATGGGAGGCCGCGCGTTTCGATGGCCAGCTGTGGCAGGCGGTTCTGCACGAGCACGGCGGCGCCCGCCACGACCGCGCCGATCGTGAGTTTCACGAGGATGGGCCTGAGACGGATCCCGTTGCCGGTCCGGATCGGACGCGGTTTGGGGTCGCGCGCGCGCTTTGCCGGTGCGCGCTTGGCTGGCACGGCGACGAGTTCGGCACTCGGCTTGGCGGCAGCGGCGTCCGCGTTTGACTTTGACTTTTCGGGTGTCGAGCGTGCACGCGCCTGCGGTTGCGCGGCTTCCGCGGATTTGCGGGCGCCACCTGCTGCCTGCTCGCTGCCCGCGGCCGGAGCTTCGGGCTTCTCACGCGAGAATGGATTGAGTCGCGCGCGCAGAGGCGCTTGCTGACCGCTGGCGACCTTCTCGGGCTTGTCGGCGGGAGCGGGGCTGGCCGCCGGAGCCGGAGCCCCGCCTTTGAGATTGTCGACGAAATCGAGCAGACCGCCCTGCGGACCAGGTGAATCGGGTGGCGGGGGATGCGCGCCTCCGTCCAGCGCTTCCGCCAGCGGCGAGCGCGAAAGGGCCTCCTGCTCCTCTTGCGCCTTGCGCTCAAGAGCCCGCGTGAGCCAGCCCTGGCGGGGCGGCTCGGGCGCCAGCAGTTCGCCGCGCCAGATCTGGATCGATTGCGGCCGGTCGCCGATCTCCAGCGACAAGGCCCGGTCAATCGCCTTGAGGAAGCTCGGCCGGTAGGAACTGAGCGCCGCCTCGCGCGCTGGTACGATTTCGTCGTGCACCATGCGCGAAGGTGCGTCGGGCGGGCGCTTGCCCGTAACCGCGTGATACAGCGTCGCGCCTAATGCGTAGATGTCGGTCCACGGGCCCTGACGGCGGCTCGTCTCAGCATATTGCTCGTAGGGGCTGTAGCCGGGCTTGACGAGCGCCGAGACCGTTTTCGAATGTTGAGCGATCTCGCCACGCGCTGAGCCGAAATCGATGAGAACGGGCTGCCCGTTCTTGCGCACCATGATGTTGTCGGGCGCGATGTCGCGATGCAGGTAATCGGCGGCATGGATCAGCTCGAGCGCGTCGAGCAGTGGAGCGAGGATGGCGTCGAGTTCCTTCTGGCGCGGCGCGCGGCCGAGGCTCTTGAGCCAGCCCTTGAGGTGCTGACCCTCCTCGAAATGCAGCACCATGTAGGCGGTATTGTTGGCGCGGAAGTAGCGATAGACGCGCACGATGTTGGGATGGTCGAACCGCGCCAGCGTCTGCGCTTCCTCAATGAAGCGGTCGAGGCCCCACGTGTAGTCGCTCGAGCAGTCCTGGGAGCGCGGCACGGCCTGGTTGGACGGGCTGCGCGCGGCGAAGTCGCTGGGGAAGTATTCCTTGATCGTGACCGCGCGATCGAGCGCGATCTCGTCGGCGAGGTAGGTGATACCGAAACCTCCCGCGCCGAGAATACGCTCGATTCGATAATCGCCGGCGAGCTCTGTTCCGCTCGGTAGCGCGATCAGGTTGGTCATGGCCCCCAATGTCCGATGCTCTGCGGCATCCGCTGTGCTCAGGCGGGGCCGACCAGGCCGCCGGACGGCCTCAGAATCGTGCCCGGTTCGGACACCTGTGCCGCAGGAATGTGGCGCTCCCGCAGCCGATGAACCCCAGATGAACAAATCTTCAGTCCGCCCGACCGTTGCCACGGTCTCGCCGCCAAACGCCCGCACAGTCGCGAAGCATTTGGCGATGCAGACGGCGGGGGAGAGATGGCGAACGCCGGTTCGAACGGCTCGGGGTGCGCGCGCGGCGCGGCCGCTTACGCCATCGGTTGCCGTGCCAACGATTGCGTTGCCCTCGGAGCGTCTGAGGTCGCCGCAACTCGCTTGCCGTATCTGAAGCTCGTCGGCTGTTGGGCGGGATTGCTCGCTGCGTTCTTGTCGACCGGTCCGCACGCTGCTGCGATTGCCGCTGTGCATGGCGAGGACTTCGCTTCATCGGAACGGCTCGCAGGCGCGGCGCCATTTGCTCCAACGCTGTCACTGGATAGTCTCGTTGCTGCGGTGGTCGCCGCCTTCTCATCTGCACCGGCGTTGGGTGTCGCGCTTGCCGTTCTTGCGCTGGCCCTTCCTCTCGCGACGTTCGGCCTGGCGGGCCGCTGGCTGTCACGTCGCGTTGCGCGGGCTGGCGTTCCCGAAAGTAGCGATTCGGAAGCGGCTGACCGTCAGGCGCCGTCGCTCGAAGCCGCCGCGTCGGAAGAGCGTACAGGCTTTGCCCGTCCGCGCGACGCGTGGATCGAGGCAGTTGGCGATCAAGGCGGTATCCGCCATCCGATCCGGCGCGGGCTTACCCGCATCGGCAACGCTGAAGACAACGACATCCGGCTGCAGGGTCGCGGTGCCGAGCGCTACCACGCGGCTATCGAGCGCACACGCGAGCTCGACCACTACCTCGTCGATCTGACGAAGCCCGGCAGCGGCCGCGTGCGCGTCAACGGCAAGGCCGTCTCGCGGCAGCGCCTGCGCGCGGGTGATTCGATCTCGCTCGGCGAGAACGAGTTCAGATTCGTCGCGACACCGAGCGAGATGCATGTCGGCGGCACTGAGTGCCTCGCCGGCGGCACCGGGAACTGATTCATACAGTCACAGGAGAGAGGCAATGACTGACAACGCAAAGCCGAACGAGGCTCAACAACGCGCATCCGGTTTCCTTGGCTCGCTCAAGGATGCTCTGGCCGCAGCGAGCCGCGAGGAGGTCGCCCGTCCGCGCGACAAGGCCGCAGCGACGCCGCGGCCTTCAGGCGATCGTCGCGCCGAGGTTGTCGCGCTGCCGCCGCCTGTACCTGCCGGCGCAGCCTCCGCAGCGGAGGCCGCGGCACACGGCACGGCCCGTGAGCCCGTGGCCCAGGCCGCCGAGAAGCCCGCGCCGTCGTCCGCTCCGCTGCCCGCCGCCGAGGCGGCTGCTCGCGAGGTGCGCGGATCGGTGACGCTGCGCCCGGCCGCCGAGGCAGCGCCGGACCGTCGCGTCGAGGCCGAGCTGCCGCCGACGACTCGGGTCGTGCGCGCTGAAAAGGCGAAAGCCACGTCTGCACCGGCCGCCAGCGAACCGGCGCGCACGCAGCTTGTCCGCGGGCGTCAGAAGCTCGTCCGTAACGATTTCCAGCAGGACCCGGTGGTCGGCTGGCTGGTTGTCGTGGGTGGACCCGGTCTTGGCGCCTTCCGCCCCGTGTTCGAGGGCAACAACACCATCGGGCGCTCGGAAAACCAGCGCATTCCCATCGACTTCGGGGACGAGGCGATCTCATCGGAGGAACAGGCCTACATCCGCTACGATTCCTCCGACCGCAGCTTTCTGTTCGTGCCCAACCTCGCTAAGACGAATGTCGTCCGGATAAACGAGAAGAAGCCGACGAGCGCGGTCGAACTTGCGCACATGGATGTGATAACTATGGGCCGGACCCAGCTCGTGTTCGTGCCTTTCTGCGGCTCCGATTTCGACTGGGCGGAGCTTGCCGACGTCAAGGATTGATGACTCTGTTCGAATTCGCTCAGCGCGCCACCCAGGGTGCGCGCCACTACCAGGAAGATTCCGCGGCGGTCTGGCCGGGTGGTGACACCCGGTCGCCGATACCTGTGGGCGAGCGCAACGACGGCGAGGAGGCGCCAAGCCTGATCGCCGTTCTCGCCGACGGCATGGGTGGCCATGCCGGCGGGGCGCTCGCCAGCCGCACCGTCTGCGACAACTTCATGGATGCCTGCATCCATCGCAACGGGCCGGTGGCCGAGCGCCTGATCGGTGCACTCGAAGCGGCCAATGCGGCGGTCGCGGACAAGGTGTTCGACAATCCCATGCTGAGCGGGATGGGATCGACACTGGTCGGCACGCACTTCTCGAGCGACGGCGTCGAATGGGTGAGCGTCGGCGACAGTCCATTGCTGCTCTTCCGCCGCGGCGAGGTTGCGCTTCTCAACGAGGATCATTCGCTGGCGCCCGAACTCGATAGGCTGGTGGAATCGGGGCACCTGACGACCGAGGAGGCGCAGCGTGATCCGCGCCGGCACATGCTCCGTTCTGCCGTCACCGGCGACGACATCGAACTCGTCGATGTTTCGGTGAAGCCACTCCAGCTTGAGCCTGGCGACTACGTGATCCTGGCAAGCGATGGCGTGCATACGCTGGATAACGGCGAGATCGCGCGGATTGTGGCCGCCTACGGCGACGATGGTGCCGAAGCTGTCGCGGCCGCGCTCATCCGCGCCGTGGACGCGATGCGCGAGCCGTTCCAGGACAACGCCACGGTGATCGCCGTGCGCCGGAAGCCGGAAGACTGAGCGGCAGTCCTTCGTGCAAAGGGGCGGTGACGTGACCGCGCGGACGCCGGGTCCCGCCGGCAGCGGTGCCGCGGCTGCCAATAGTTTGCAAGTCGTAAATCCAAAGGCTCGACTTTTATCCTTTGCGCCCCGCCGCAACCGATTGCGATGTGGCTGCGCCAATTGCAGGTCGCATATAGAACTGTTTCAATTTTATTGATTGGCGGTTCAGCCGGAGGCGGCATCCTTTTCTCCTGATTCCGGTATCTGAGCATCAATCCCGATTTGGGACGCGCAGCAGGCTTCGTGACCTATTGAGCTGCTGGACAGAGCATCCGTCTCAAGATGCGAGAAAATGCCCTGCAAATATTGAACAACTTCGCATTGGCGCGGTCCGTCTTTGCCTGTTCGGTCGTGCAATTTTCTCATAATTTTGCGTCCGAAATTGACGGTCGGAGAACTGTTTCTTGAGTTTAAGTTTCTGTTGTCGAGCATTCGTCGCTAGGTTGATTTTCAGTTTTCATTTACTGGAGAAACCGCGATGTTCCGGCGTGTCCTTGGCAACAATGCCTGCGGCAATCATGAAGTTTCTGCTGCTCCCTGTTCCGCTCCGGGGCTGCTGCCTCGCCTGCGCAAGGATGAAGCCGGCGGAGTCGCCATCGCGTTTGGCTTGATGGCGGTGACGCTCACCGGACTCGTTGGGGCCGCTGTCGACATCAGCCGCTGGCAACAGGCGCGTAACGTGACGATGTCGGCTGTCGATGCCGGCGTGCTTGCCGCCGCGCGTCAGCTTCAGATCGACAACCAGGACCCGGCAGCCGCGCTGGCCGCCGCCGACGCGATGTACAGGGCCAACACAAACGAGCGGCTCGCCGTCGAGGACGACACGATCTCGTTCGAGATCGGCAGCGATGGTGCAAGTGTGCGCGGCAGGGGATCGGCCTTCATCCGCACCCCGTTCCTGGCCCTGGCCAGTGTGGAAAGGCTGCCACTGATGCAGCTGTCGGGCGGCGAGTACTCCGAAGCCATGGCCATGCAAGGCCGGTTCGCGCGCCGCAGTCTAGAGGTCTCCGTGATGCTCGACGTCACCGGATCGATGGCGGGTGAGAAGATCGAGGCGCTCAAAGAGGCGGCCACCGATCTCGTCGAGATCGTCGTCTGGGAGAACCAGACGAGCAGCACGTCGAAGGTGGCTCTCGTTCCCTTCTCGGACTCGGTGAAGCCAGGTGCACTCTTGCAGGCGGTACGCGCGGACTCGCCCTCGTCGCGCACGGTGCGCGACTCCAGCGGGCGCTGGCAGACCTTTAAGAGAACCGAATGCGTGTCGGAGCGCGGCGGTGGACCGGCCCACACAGATGCCGCGCCGATCGATGCGGCCAAGCTCAATCCGGTCTACACGCGCAATGCGACGTGCAATCCTTCCACACCGATCATGCCGCTCACCAACAACAAGGATGCGTTGAAGGGCGCCATCTCGACGCTCGCAGCCAACGGCTGGACCGCGGGGCAGCTGGGCACGGCCTGGTCCTGGTACATGCTGTCGCCCGAGTGGGCCGGCGTTCTGCCCGGTGAGAGCCGGCCGGCGGCCTACAGCGACGACAGCGTGCGCAAGGTGGCCGTGCTGATGACGGACGGTGAGTACAACACGCAGTACGACGCGGCGGGCATTTCCACACGCGACACCGGCGCGGCGCCGATGAATGGAGCATCCGATGCGCAGGCCCGCAAGCTGGGTGAGGGCATGAAGGCTTCAGGTATCGAGGTCTACACCGTGGGGTTCGCGTTGACCGAAGCGCAGGCTGTCGAGACGATGGGCAAGTGCGCCAGCTCCAAGCAGCACGCCTACATCGCCCAGAGCTCCGAGCAGCTGCGTCAAGCCTTCCGCGACATCGCGCTCAAGCTCTCACCGGTGCACCTCACGCACTGAGGCCGTCACGCGCCTCATGGTGCAAGGCCCGGCGATGGCAGCCGCCGGGCCTCTTACCAGGCGGCCGTTGCACAACGGCCGCCTGATCTTTTCAGATCTTCCAGCCCGAATGCATGGCGGCGATACCGCCGGTGAGGTTGCGGTAGGTGACGCGCTCGAAGCCTGCCGCCCGGATCATCTGAGCGAAGGCTTCCTGCTTGGGGAACTTGCGGATCGACTCGACGAGGTACTGGTAGGGCTGGCCGTCGCCGGCAGCGAGCTGCCCCAGGCGGGGAATCACCTCGAAGGAATGAAAATCATAGAGCTTGTCGAGGATCGGCACCTGCACCTCCGAGAACTCCAGGCACAGGAACCGTCCGCCGGTCTTCAGGACGCGGTGCGCCTCGCTGAGCGCCCTGTCGATGTGCGTGACATTGCGGATGCCGAACGCGATCGTGTACGCGTCGAACGAGCGGTCGGGGAATGGAAGTGCTTCGGCGTTGCCCTCCACAGCGTCGATGCGTCCCGATAGTCCGGCGTCGGCCACCTTGCGGCGGCCAACTTCGAGCATCTGAGGACTGATATCGCAGATGACGGCTGATGCTTCCGGTCCGGTCGCCTCGGCGTAGCGGATGGCGACGTCGCCCGTGCCGCCGGCGACATCCAGCAGGCGGTAGGCGCGTCCCTGGCGTGGCGGCGCGAGCCACGCAATGAGGTCACGCTTCCACAGACGGTGCAGGCCGCCCGACATGAGGTCGTTCATCAGGTCGTAGCGTTCGGCAACCTTTGAGAACACCTCGTTGACAAGGCCCTGCCGCTCCTCCTGCTTGACCTCGCGGAAGCCGAAGGTCGTGGTGTCGTGGCGTTCGGTCTCTGTCATCGCGGCCTTCCCATCTTGGGCAGGGGTTTGCTTTGCGCGGCACAATAGCCTCGGCGTTCAGGCCTTGCTATGGCAGATGATCAGGCGCTGGACGCTGACAAGGGCTCGGGCTGGCCGCACACGGGAGAACGGACGGACATGAAACTGGAACAGGCCGAGACGATTGCGCAGGCGGCGCGCCGGCACGCCCGGTCAGCCAACCTCAAGCCGCTCGCGATCGCGGTGCTCGATGCCCGTGGTGCGGTCCGCTGCCTGTTGAACGAGGACGGCACCAGCCTGCATCGCAGTGACGTCGCCGCCGGGAAGGCCTACGGGGCCATCGCGATGGGCATCTCGTCGCGCAAGCTCGGCGAGCGCGCCGACCAACAGGCCTACTTCATCTCCGCAGTGACGCATCTGGCGCACGGCCGGCTGGTGCCGGTGCCGGGCGGGGTACTGATCCGCGCCGCCGACGGCACGCTGCTCGGAGCCATTGGCATCTCCGGCGATACCTCTGACAACGACGAAGCGGCCTGTTGCGCCGGCATTGCCGCGGCCGGCCTTGTCGCGCAGACCTGAGCCGTTGGCGCAGGCGCGTGCCTGCAACTTCATGTGCTCCGGAGAAAAGTGGTGCTGGCTTTCCTTGCACAGGGGATGGCAGGCGCCTTCGGATGGACGGGCCGAAATGACAAGACACATCGTCGTCAACGGTGCGGAGCGCGCTGCCCCTGGCTGGTGGCGGTATCGCACCCATGCCTGAGCTGCCCGAGGTCGAGACGGTGCGGCGCGGGCTCGAGCCCGCGATGGTCGGCCAGCGCATCCGCAAAGTGGAGGTCCGGCGGCCCGACTTGCGGTTCCCGTTTCCCGAGCGCATGACCGAGCGGCTGCAGGGCAAGACCGTCCGGGGGCTCGACCGTCGATCGAAGTATCTCATCGCGCGCCTGTCGTCCGGCGAGACGCTGATCATGCACCTGGGCATGAGCGGGCGGTTCACCGTCGGCGCGCAGCGTCCGGGTGACTTTGAGCATGAAACAGGCGCCGATCCGCGCCACGACCACGTCGTGCTGCAAATGGCCGGTGGCCCGGCCATCACCTACAACGATCCGCGCCGTTTTGGCTTCATGCTGCTGGTGCCGGAATCAGAACTCGCCGAGCATCCGCTGATCAGGGGGTTGGGGCCCGAGCCGTTGGGGGATGGGTTCACCGCGGCGTGCTTGGCGGCGCGGGCCGTCGGGCGCAAGACCGACCTCAAGGCCTTCCTGATGGACCAGCGCAACGTCGCGGGTCTGGGCAACATCTACGTCGCCGAGGCGCTGTTCCGTGCCGGCCTGTCACCAAATCGCGCCGCGGCCTCGCTGGCGGACCGCCACGGCAGACCGACCGCTCGGGCCGATCGCGTCGTGCAGGCGGTGCGTGCGGTTCTCACCGATGCGATCGCGGCGGGTGGCTCGACGCTCAGGGATTACCGGGCGGCGGACGGCGGGCTCGGCTATTTCCAGCATAGGTTTTTGGTCTACGGCCGCGCGGGAGAGGGTTGCGCGCGGCCAGGATGTGCGGGCACTGTGCGCCGCAGCATCCACGCGGGACGGTCGACATTCCACTGTACGCACTGTCAGCGCTGAGGCCGCCTCGTGCCGATCGGGTCTAGGGATCAGGCCGGCCGCGGGCGGCGTGGCCGCAGTACGCCCACCAGAGCCCACAACGTCAGGAGCGAGAGCACGAAGGTGATGGCGGCATAAGCCATGGGAATGCCGGTTGCCGGCAGGTTCTGTGCGCCGGAGGCGTCGAAGCAGCGCCCATAGGCGTCGGTGCAGCCGAGCCAGGCGAGGTAATGGCCCCAGAGAAGGTAAGCGCTGAGCGCGCCGGCGGCGAGAAAGGCGACCAGCAGCAGCATGTAGAACAGGCGGCGGAACATTGGGGGCCTCCTCGCGGGCGCCCTCCTCAATCCCTCCAAGGCGGAGGGTTCAGCAGGACGACAGATCAACCGGAGAAACGAGAATGGCCTTTGAATGCATCGTTGTCGAGACGCGCGGGCGGGTGGGCTTGATCACGCTTAACCGACCCAAGGCGCTCAATGCGCTCAACAACCAACTCATCGGCGAACTCAATAGCGCGCTCGACACCTTCGAGGCGGATGCCGGCGTCGGCGCCATCGTCATCACCGGCTCGGAAAAGGCATTCGCCGCTGGCGCCGACATCAAGGAGATGCAGGCCAAGACCTACCAGCAGGTCTACGCAGAGGACTTCATCTCCAGCTGGGAACGGATCACGCGTTGCCGAAAGCCGGTGGTTGCTGCGGTCGCGGGCTTTGCTCTGGGCGGGGGATGCGAGCTTGCCATGATGTGCGACTTCATCATTGCTGCCGACACGGCCAAGTTCGGCCAGCCGGAGATCACGCTGGGCATCATGCCCGGTGCAGGCGGTACGCAGCGGCTGACGCGCTTCGTAGGCAAGTCCAAGGCCATGGAGATGTGCCTGACCGGGCGTATGATGGATGCTGCGGAGGCCGAGCGGGCAGGGCTTGTTTCGCGCGTCGTCGCCGCCGATGCGCTGCTCGACGAGGCGCTGAAGGCAGCGGGCAAGATTGCCGCGATGTCGCTGCCCGCCGTCATGATGACCAAAGAGACGATCAACCGCGCCTACGAGACCACGCTGTCGGAAGGTGTGCGGTTCGAGCGGCGTGTGTTCCACGCCATGTTCGCCACCGACGATCAGAAGGAAGGCATGGCGGCGTTTGCAGAGAAGCGGAAGCCGGATTTCAAGAACAGCTGATCCGAACAGCCGGGCCGTGTCGGCCGGCGGGAGGGCCGGTCACCCCTCCCGCCGCAGCCGGACGTGAGTGATGAGCGACAGGGCGGTGACGACCAGAATGGTCAACGCACCCACGACAAAGACGTGATTGGCGGCCCAGTCCGCTTTGGGGCCACCGAGTTTACCCGACGATACGAGGAAGCCGAGGCCCGCGATCACTCCGATGCCGTGGACGAGCGAGAGCGTGGCGACAGTATCGAGCCAGCGCGGTCGGGCAAACCTGCTGCCAGGGGTGAGCACGGCACGGCTGTAGAGCATCAGTCCGGCAGCAATCATCGCCATGCCGCTGCCGTATTGCCAGCCGTGCTGCCATTTCAGCCCCGACAGCATGTAGACAGCGAGCATGGCGAGGGCGCCCCACGCATAAGCGGCGGCGAGCAGGCCTGCGTTGCCAGCGCCGGCACGGGCCACCGGACGCTGATCGGCCGCGGCCGCCGAAAGCCAGCCGCGATTGTTGTGCCAGGCTGAAATGGCAATGGTGGTGCCGGCGGCCAACGCAGCGATCAGGGAAACTGACCGCAACTGCGCGTGTGCCGACCAGGTCATGACGGCGGCGCTCGCTACTGAGACGGCCGCGATGACGACTGCGGGTGTCACGCCGCACTCACTGGCGCATCGTTGCGGGCGGCCCACAGCGCATAGGCGGAGATTAGCGCCAGCGCCAGCGCACCACAGAAGAACACGTGCTGCGCCGCCCAGTCGAGGTGGCGCGGGTTGAGATGGCGGGAGAGCTTGCCGTCGATGATCATACCGATCATCGCGACCACCATGCCCACAAGCTGAACCCAGGCCAGCGCCTGGCCGATCTTCATCATGGTCGGATCGATACGGCCGCTCTCCGCATCACGCAACAGCGTGTTGGCGAAGAACAGGCAGAGGGCGCCGGCCACCGCGAAAGCCGCGAAGAAGTGCCACCACTCGTGCCAGCGCAGCAGGAACAGGTAGGTGACCGCGATCGCGACCGCCCCCCATACGTAGACGAACCCCATGTTGCGCGCCGTCGAGGCCGCAATCTCGCCCTTGGATGCTCCAGCGGCGCGCAGCTTTCCGTTCTCCACGATCGCGATCAGCGCGATGCCGACGCTCAACAGACCCGTCAGGACGAGGTGGATCATGGGCGCGCCCGCGCCGATCGCGACGATCATCGCGCACAAACTCACCGTAATGAGTGCGAACCAGATCAGCAGCGACGCCTTCATGCGTAGTCTCCTCGTTTGGGTTCCGGGACGGACCTCATCCTTCGGTCCGGACGACAGAACACCGCCCTGACGCCGACCCCGGGCGAACCTACGTGAATCGAAGGCCCTACGGAATCCGCAAAGCTTGCACCAGAGCGCATTGCCAACGCGCGGCGTAGGCTGCGGCGAAGCCGGCGTTGACCGGTGCTGGCGGCCCCGCTATAGGACTGCCACCCAGCCGCTCGGGATATCCATCCCGGGCGGCAACCGCGTTTGTGCGATCCCCCCGGCCCGTGGCCTTGCAGCCACCCGGCGTCGCGCCAAAAGCCGGGTTCAGATCGCTTTTCATCACTCGAGGAGCCACGCATGGCCAACACCAAGTCGGCAAAGAAGGCCGTTCGCAAGATCACTGCGCGCACGGCGGTCAACAAGTCCCGCCGTTCGACGATGCGCACCGAGGTGCGCAAGGTCGAAGAGGCGATTGCCTCCGGCAACAAGGATGCTGCCGTCGCAGCCCTCAAGGTCGCCGAGCCCCTGCTTGCGCGCACCGCGCAGAAGGGCGTGCTGCATAAGCGGACCGCCAGCCGCAAGATTTCGCGCCTCACCGCGCGCATTTCCGGCATGGGCAACTGAGTCACTCGGCTTTTCGCCTAGGCACCGACTCCATGTTGGGTCTGTGTTCTGTTCGCAACGGCCAATACTCCGCGACTGGCTCCGCCGAGATATCACTGAACAAGTCTAAGCCGCGTATTTCCGGGCGGCTCGGCGGACGGCAGAGGCGGGCAAGTGGCGCGGCCGGAGTGGTCGGCAGCGCTGAGCGTTAAAAAAAGCGATGCGGCGGCGTCCCGCGGACAGCGGTGGCGCCGCTCTCTTTTTGGCGGTCGGACGCCTCCTGTTTTTCCAGAAGACTCAAGGCGTTTCTCCACAGTTCTGTGGACATTTATTCCAATTTTTGGACGAATCTGCACCTTGATATCACTAGGAAAATTGGCATCACGCAGCCGCTTGCGCCGATCGGCCTTAACCGGTTATTAATCTCCCTGACGCCGGCCCTGTTGAGAAGCGGTCGATACCGCCTCCCTTCGTTGCTCGGACCGGCGTGGAGCGTCCCTTTGGGGACGCATCCGGGTGCGCGTGGTGTTTCGGCGGTCGAACCCGTCCGAGTTGCGTCTCTCGTCTAGCGGTTGTGTTCAGTACCTTGCTGTGCGTCTCGTGGTTCGGTCCTCTCGGGCCGGCGGCGGGCGTCTGTGTACGGCGGTCGGCTATGAGCCGGCGCCTGCCGTTCGCTGCTCCAGCAAGGTTCAGTCCAGCAAGGTTCAGTCAGGTGTCGTCCGGCATTCGCTGGCGACAGGCTCAAGTAGAGTTCGTGAAGAGGAGTTCGAGGTGGAGGCCAAGCGCGCCACCCAGATCGAGGACGTGACCGTGACGGAGGTCTGGTCGCGCCTCGTGAGCGACGCCAAGTCGGTTCTGATCGATGTGCGGACACGGTCGGAATGGGCTTTCGTCGGGCTGCCGGATCTCAGCGGGATCGGCAAGCAGGTGGTCGCGGTCGAGTGGCAGACGTTTCCCGATAACCGGATCAACCCGGACTTCGTCGGGTCACTCACGATGCTGCTCGAAAGTGCCGGCGTGGAGAAGGGTGCGGAACTGTTCTTCATTTGCCGGTCTGGAGGACGCAGCCGGATGGCTGCGCAGGTGATGGCAGAAGCGGGGTATGCGTGCTGCCGGAACGTGGCGGAAGGCTTCGAGGGACCCCTCGATGGCGCCCGTCACAGGGGTATCCGTAGCGGCTGGAAGGTCGCGGGACTGCCCTGGGTGCAAGGCTAACGCACCCGATCGCAGGTGAGATCGACACGTCGTGGCGCCGCCCGAGAGGTTCGGGCGCGAAGGCGGGGGCGTGTCCGGGGCTATGCGGTCGGGGGTTCATGTCGCTTAGGGGGCGAAGACATGCAGACCATTGAGAAAACGGGAGCGGCGATTGTCGCCAAGGTGCAGCAAGGCGCGGTGCGGGTTGCCGAGCCCGTGGAGGCGGACCACGTCGCCGAGACGCCGGTACGCACGCGCAAGCCGGCCGACGGCATGGGCCACAAAGTGCGCGCGCTGCTCAAGGCGCGGCTCGGAGAGGTCACCTACTCGAGCTGGTTCAATGCGCTCGAGTTCGATTGGTTCGACGGCACGACAGTGCAGGTTTCGGTACCGGTGAAGTTCCTCTGCAAGTGGATCCAGTCCAACTACGAGGATCAGCTTCTCGATTGCTGTCGCGCCGAGTTCCAAGGCGCGCAGAAGGTCGATGTGGTGCTGCGCCAGCCGGGCAGCTACGCGCAGCGGCAGCCGCAGACGGGTGCGGATACGGCGCCGCGCGCTGAGCTGTCGGCAGTGGCCTCTCCTGTTGCGGGCGAAGCGGTCCGCTCGGGCGTTTCGGTCGGCGTTCCGATGCTGTCCGCCCCGCCGCACGGCCGCACGCACGTCGGCGGTTTCGAGGGCTCGCCGCTCGATCCCCGTTACACGTTCGACAGCTTCGTGGTGGGCGCGGCCAATCGCATGGCGCATGCCGGCGCGATGAAGGTGGCCGAAACGGTCGTCGGTGGTGGCGCGGCCTACAACCCTCTCTACATTCACTCGTCGGTGGGTCTGGGCAAGACGCACCTGCTGCACGCCATCGCCTGGGAGGTGAAGCGGCTCAACCCGGACGTCCAGGTGCTGTACCTGACGGCCGAGCGTTTCCGCTACCAATTCGTCGAGGCTCTGCGCAGCTCCGATCCGCTGTCGTTCAAGGAGAAGTTCCGCTCCATCCATCTGCTGCTGATCGATGATCTCGAATTCATGCAGGGGGAGAAGACGGAGCAGGAGTTCGACCACATCATCAATGCGCTGCTCGACGGCGGCCGGCAGGTCGTGGTGGCCTCGGCACGTGCGCCCAACCATATCGACCGGCTCAATGAGCGTATGCGCTCTCGCCTGCAGCGTGGCCTCGTCACCGAGCTTGGGCAGCTCGACCACGAGCTGCGCGTGCAGGTTCTCGAGAAGCGTATCGCCGAGAAGGTGGCGCTGGACCGCACGTTCAACCTGTCGCCGGAGGTGATCGCGCTGCTCGCCGATCGCCTCACGGAAAACGGGCGGGAACTCGAGGGTGCCATCACGCGGCTGTTCGCCAACTGGCAGTACATGAAGGCACCTATCACGCTCGACATCGCCGAAACGGTTGTACGCGACCTGCTGCAGGGACTTGAGCCGCGGCGCATCAAGATCGAGGACATCCTGCGCATCGTCTCGCGTCACTTCGGCGTGTCGAAGGCCGATCTGCTGTCGCAGCGGCGGCACCGTTCGGTCGTCTGGCCCCGCCAGATCGGCATGTATCTGGCCAAGCAGCTCACGCAGCGTTCGCTGCCGGAGATTGGCCGCCGGTTCGGCAATCGCGATCACACCACCGTGCTGCACGCGATCCGCAAGATCGAGAAGGAAGTCAACGGCAACACCCGCCTGCGCGACGAGATCGACGAACTCAAGAAGCTGCTGAGCCATTGAGGCTTGGCTTCGCGAGCTTGCCGCTGGCGGCGGTTCACATATTCCCCCATCGGCAGAGGGCTTTGGCCGGTGGGGGGCAGTGGGGGCGGGAGAGCGGCGTGGAGACATGCCGCTCTCCTTGTCTTTGGTGCCAGGTAGTCTTTGGGCGTCAGGACCCATCTTTCCTGTAACAGCCGGTCACGAACTGTGATGAACCGCTCATTCGCGCTCCGCGGACCCCTTCGGGCCTTGAAAAGCAGGCGCAACTGGGGTCAATTTGCGGTCCCTCGATTCCTCCGGGATCACGGCCCCGACGGGCACGGGTTCCGGCCGACGCGGTGCCGTAGCATGGCCGAAGTACAGCCGATGTAGCGTGCCTTGCGTGCTTTCTCGCGGGTGGGGGTGTGCTGCCGGCCCGGCCGGTGCGCGATCCCGTTCTCCGCGATCCCCGGCGGCCATCCCTAGCACCGGAACAAGACCGAAGGACCGATCATGCGGCTTATCATCGAACGTGGCGAACTTCTCCGGGCGCTCGGGCATGTCACAAGCGTCGTCGAGCGGCGGACGACGATACCGATCCTGTCAAACGTGCTGCTGAGGGCCAAGGACGACACGCTGTCGTTCAAGGCGACCGACCTGGAGCGTGAGGTGGTCGAAGGCGTCAAGGCCGATGTCGCCACCGCCGGCGCGGTGACAGTGCCCGCCCACATCCTGCACGATATCGTGCGCAAGCTGCCCGACGGCTCCGAGGTCGAGATGAAGCTCGACGGTGAGAAGGAACGCCTCACCATCGCGGCCGGTCAGGCGCGCTTTGCGCTGCAGACGCTGGCGCCTGACGATTTCCCCGACGTTTCGGCTGGCGATCTCACGCACGGCTTCGAGGTGACGGCGGCGGACCTGAAGCGCCTCATCGAGAAGACACGGTTTGCGATCTCGACCGAGGAGACGCGCTACTATCTCAACGGCATCTACCTGCACACCGCCAAGCGCGAGGGCAAGGAGACGCTGCGCGCTGTGGCGACCGACGGCCATCGCCTTGCGCAAGTCGAGCTTCCGCTGCCCAAGGGCGCCTCGGGAATGCCCGGCGTGATCGTGCCGCGCAAGACCGTGCACGAGCTGCACCGCCTGATCGAATCGAGTGGCGACAGCGTGCGCGTGGGCGTTAGCCCGGCGAAGATCCGCTTCGAGATCGGCACCGTGACGCTCACCTCCAAGCTGATCGACGGCACATTCCCCGACTACGAGCGCGTCATTCCGCAGGGCAACGACAAGGTGATGACGGTTGCCAACGGGCCGTTCATGAGCGCGGTGGACCGCGTCTCTACCATCGCGTCCGAGCGCGGCCGGGCGGTCAAGCTCAACATCGCGCCCGACAAGCTGGTGCTGTCGGTCAACAACCCCGACGGCGGCAGTGCGACGGAGGAGATCGGCGTCGGCTATGGCGCCAAGCCGCTGGAGATCGGCTTCAACGCGCGCTACCTGCTCGACATCGCCGGGCAGCTCGAAGGCGACGAGGCGAGCTTCATGCTGGCCGATCCCGCCTCACCCACCATGGTGCGCGACGCCGGCGATGACACCGCGCTCTACGTGCTCATGCCGATGCGGGTGTGAGGCGGGCGGTGGCCTCTTTGGGGCAGGAGCCACAAGGCCGAGCGGGACGACGCAAGCCACACGATACGCAATCGGATCAGGGAGCAGTCGGATAGGTGCGGAGCATACTGGCCTACGTGCTCGTCATTGCGGCATTGCTTTTCATTTTCGGTCCCGTATTCGGCCTGAGAGACACGCGCACTCAGTCGCGGAGCCAGAGGATCGGCGAAGAGCATGAGCGCCGTATCCAAGAGACCCTCGAGCACTCCGAGCGCGAGAGACGTCTCAGTGAGGAAAAACGCAAGCGCCACGAGAAGGAAATCTTCGGGGATCGCTGATTAGTCCGTTGCCCAGACGGCCATACCGAGGTGCGTTAGACAGGCGCTCCATGTCATCACGTCCCTTCAATGCGATGATCGCAATTGGCCTGGCGCTGCTGCCGCTGCCGGCGATGAGGCTGCTCGATCATTTCAACCGCGGGTGCGGCGATGGCCTATGCGGGTTCTGGTCCGGGCTCTTGATCCTGGGCGGGCTTGCCGGGATGACGCTCGTCTTCTTGTCCCGCAGCGTGGGGCAGGGCGAAAGCCCTGCTGTTCTACGCCTCGTGCCGTTCGCGCTCTGGGCGCTCGCGCTCGTCCCGCTCATGCTTTGAAGTGCTGCTTCTGCCCCGCGTCATCGCGTGCAGTTGTCCTCACCCAAATGCCCTTCCCAAAGAAGAGAGGCAGATGCGGCGGCCGGCTATTTGAACCGGAGGTGCCCTTGTGTCGCCGGCCGCATGCTGGGGCCGATCGCAATCAAATGACGTTCGATCGCACTTGCCGCATCGGCGGGGCTCATCGGCGTGGCGTCGATGACGAGCAGTTCCGGCACATCGGGCATCTGCAGTATGTCTTCCGCCATGATGCGCTTAAGAATCGGGGCTTCGGAAAGCTTCTTCCCTTTGCGTTCGGCGCTTTCGACACGCCGGCTGATTTCTTCGGCCGAAACTTCGAGGACGACTGGGATCAGCGGCACCACCCGCGCTACTGCCAGGTCGACGACGTGGCGCCAAGCGGTCTGTTCGCGCGGGGCGTTCTTGCACAGGCCGTTGGTCATTACGATGGTCTCCGACTGCGGCCGCTTCACCAGTGCGGCGTAGGCCGCGGCCCTGACAGCATCGTAAAGCGGCCATCGATCGGAGCTGTCGAAGCCTGTGCAGGCGATCGCAACATCGTGCAGCATGTGATTGTGGATGAAGCGTGCGCCAAGCTTGCGTGCAAGCACTTCGCCGATCGTCTTCTTGCCGGCTCCGGGCCAGCCATTGAGGTGAACAATCACGGCTTCCGCCCGCTCGAAACATTTGACGATCCGACGATACCAACGGCCGGGCGATGCTAGCACGTGCCTCGCGCAGATGCGGGCCCGCCAGATCCCACGGTAACGGGGTTCTCTGCGTTCGATCCAGGCATCGAGGCCTTCGCGCTCGTCGAGGCCGCGCAACTGCTTGTCACGAAGCAGAAATGAGGCTGGGGCCGACGGTCGGGCATGGCTGGCGCGATGGCGGCGTGCGTCCGGGTGGCTTCCGGTTGACTGTAGCCTGCGACGAGACAGTGGCCGCGGCCGTTCCGACAGGCCATAGTCGCAGGTGATGAATCACCTCGACCAGATGCCGTTGCGTCAGCCCGCGCCCACCAGTGCGGACGGCGGCGAGGCGCGCCCGGCGTCATCCGCCCACCGCCTGTGGATCGAGCGCATACAACTCACCAGCTTCCGCAACTATGCGAGCGCGATCGTCGAAGCGGGGCCTGAGCCGGTCGTGCTCGCCGGCGCCAACGGCGCCGGCAAGACTAACTTCCTCGAGGCGATCTCCCTGTTGGGGCCGGGCCAGGGGCTGCGCCGCGTGCCATTCGCCGATCTGCAGGCTACAGGTGCTCAGGCCTCCGCCAGTGGCGCCCGCTGGTCGGTCGCCGGCCGTGTCCATACGGCGCATGGCACCATCGATATCGGCACCGGACTGGCGCCTTCGGCCGAGCCGAGCGAGCGCACGGGGCGCATCGTGCGTATCGACGGCCAGCAGCACGCGGGCTCGGGTATCCTCGCCGATTATGTCGAGATGGTGTGGGTGACGCCCGCGATGGACGGGCTGTTCACCGGCGCGGCCGGTGATCGCCGCCGTTTCCTCGATCGGCTCATCCTGTGCTTCGATCCGGCCTATCGCACGCGCGTCAACCGCTTCGAGCGCGCCATGCAGTCGCGCAACCGGCTGCTCGCGGATGGCGTTCGGGATCACGCGCAGCTCAGCGGCTTCGAAACGCAGCTCGCGGAGAACGGCGTGGCGATCGCCGCGCAGCGTGCCCAGGCGGTGGCGAGCCTTGCAGGTGTCGTCGCGCGCCGCCGCGAGCGCGATCCGGATTCGCCGTTTCCGTGGGCGCAGCTCTCGATCGAAGGCTGGCTTGAGACGCAGCTGGCCACGCATCCGGCCGTCGAGGTGGAAGACACCTATCTCGACGAACTCGGCCGCACCCGCGAGCGCGACCGGGCAGCGGGCCGCACACTCACAGGCCCGCATCGCTCCGATCTCATTGTCGCCCATGGACCCAAGGCGATGCCGGCGCGCCTGTCGTCGACGGGCGAGCAAAAGGCGCTGCTGATCGGGCTGGTGCTCGCGCACGCCGAGCTGGTGGCGGAGCGACAGGCGGGTATCGCACCGATCCTGTTGCTTGACGAAGTGACGGCCCATCTGGACGCCGACCGGCGCGCCGCGCTGTTCGCTGAAATCCTGCGTTTGGGGGCACAGGCGTGGATGACGGGAACCGACCGCGTGGCCTTCGACGCACTTGCTGGGAAGGCGCGGTTTCTGGAAGTTTCGGGCGCCCGCATCCATGCCGGCTGACCATCTCGTCGCGCCTTCCGTAACCAACTGAAATGTTTGTTTAATTTCAGCGCGCCTTGGCGCATTGGACCGGTTAATTCGCGTGCGTGAGCAGCCCTGCCATGCTATAAGTTTCGCGCGCCTTTTCGTCGCCGTGGACGACGCCTCGAAGGTGCATTGAAGGGGTGATCGCAAAGCCGCATGAAGCCGTGCCTCGAAGCGCGGTCCTGCGTGTGGTCGTCCCGGCCCGGCGCGTGTCATCGCCAGAGTAATTATCACCGGCAGCGTAAAGACGAACGCACACGCACGAGATCCTCGAAGGACGAATTACATGAGCGCGAGCCCTGCCAAGAGCAACAAGGGCGCCGAGAACTACGGCGCGGACAACATCAAGGTTCTGAAGGGCCTCGATGCAGTCCGCAAGCGCCCGGGCATGTACATCGGCGACACCGATGACGGCTCTGGCCTGCACCATATGGTCTATGAGGTGGTCGACAATGCCATCGACGAGATCATGGCCGGCTTCGCAACCAAGGTGCTCGTCACGCTGAATGCGGACGGCTCATGCACCGTGATCGACGACGGCCGCGGCATTCCCACCGACATCCACAAGGGCGAGGGCAAGTCGGCCGCCGAGGTCATCATGACCCAGCTGCACGCCGGCGGTAAGTTCAACGAGGGTGGCGAGGACGGCAATCCCTACAAGGTGTCCGGCGGCCTGCACGGCGTCGGCGTTACCGTCGTCAACGCGCTTTCCACTTGGCTCGAGCTCACCATCTGGCGTGGCGGCAAAGAGCACTTCGTACGCTTTCGCAATGGCGAGGCTGAAAAGCCGTTGGACGTCGTGGGCAAGGCGCCGGAGGGCAAGCGTGGAACGCAGGTGACATTCCTGCCGAGCCCGCAGACCTTCTCCAAGACCGATTTCGACTACGGCACGCTGGAGCACCGCCTGCGCGAGCTGGCATTCCTCAACTCGGGTGCGGAGATCGTTCTGATCGACCAGCGCCACGCGGACGAAAAGCGCGAGGCGATGCATTACGAGGGCGGGCTCGCCGCCTACGTGCGCTATCTCGACCGCTCACGCTCGGGTCTCGTTCCCGAGCCTATCCAGATCACGGGCGAGCGCGACGGCATCGGTTGCGAGGTGGCGCTCTGGTGGAACGACAGCTACCACGAGAACACGCTCTGCTTCACCAACAACATCCCGCAGCGCGACGGTGGCACGCATCTGGCTGGCTTCCGTGCAGCGTTGACGCGCGTCATCAACAAGTACGCGGAGGAGAGCGGCATCGCCAAGAAGGAGAAGGTGTCCTTCACCGGCGACGACGCGCGCGAGGGCTTGTGCTGCGTTCTCTCGGTCAAGGTGCCCGACCCCAAGTTCTCCTCGCAGACGAAGGACAAGCTCGTCTCGTCAGAGGTGAAGCCCGTGGTCGAGAACATTGCGGGCGAGGGTCTCGCGCAATGGTTCGAGGAGCACCCCAAGGAGGCCAAGACGATCGTCGGCAAGATCGTCGAGGCGGCTGCCGCGCGCGAGGCGGCGCGCAAGGCACGCGAGTTGACGCGCCGCAAGGGCGCGCTGGACATGGCGAACCTGCCGGGCAAGCTGGCCGAATGCCAGGACCGTAACCCCGCCAACACCGAGATGTTCATCGTCGAGGGCGATTCGGCCGGCGGCTCGGCAAAGCAGGCGCGCAACCGTGAGTTCCAGGCCGTGCTGCCGATCCGCGGCAAGATCCTCAACGTCGAACGCGCGCGCATGGACAAGATGCTGTCGAGCCAGGAGATCGGCACGCTCATCACGGCGCTCGGCACCGGCATCGGACGCGGTGAGGACGGTGGCTTCAACCTCGACAAGCTGCGCTACCACAAGATCATCATCATGACGGACGCCGACGTCGACGGCGCGCACATCCGCACGCTGCTGCTGACGTTCTTCTATCGCCAGATGCCGGAGCTGGTGGAGCGCGGGCACCTCTACATCGCGCAGCCGCCGCTCTACAAGGTGTCGCGCGGCAAGTCGGAGACCTATCTCAAGGACCAGAAGGCGCTGGAAGACTACCTCGTGCACTCGGGGATCGAGGACACCGTGCTGGTGTCGGGTGACGGTGCAGGCCGTGCTGGTGCCGATCTCAAGGAGATCGTCGATTCGGCTCGTGGCATCGTGCGCGTCATCGACGATCTTCACTCTCGCTACAGCCGGTTGGTTGTGGAGCAGGCGGCGATCGCGGGGGCTTTCGATGCGACGCTGCTTGGTGACCGCGCCAGGGCCGAGGCCGTGGTGGCTGCAGTTGCCGCGCGGCTCGATGCGATTTCCGACGAAACGGAGAAGGGCTGGACCGGCCAGTTCACCGACGACGGCTATCTGTTCCGTCGCGAGGTGCGCGGTGTGACAGAGGTGCACGCGCTCGACCGTGGGCTCATCACGTCCCTGGAGGCGCGGCGGTTGAACGAGCGGCGCGGTACGCTGGCGGAGGTGTATGGCGGCAGCGCGAAGTTGAAGCGCAAGGAAACGACCATCCCGGTGCACGGGCCGCGCGATCTCGTCGATGCAATTTACGAGGCGGGTCGCAAGGGCCTTTCACTTCAGCGTTACAAGGGCCTGGGTGAGATGAACCCCGAGCAGCTTTGGGAGACGACGCTCGACAAGGAGAGCCGGACGCTGCTGCAGGTGAAGATCGGCGATCTCGGCGAAGCCGACGAGATCTTCTCGAAGTTGATGGGCGATGTGGTCGAGCCCCGCCGCGAGTTCATCCAGGACAACGCGCTCAACGTTGTGAACTTGGACGTGTGATTTCTGGCTTGCCGGACGCGTTCCGCGTCTCGGTGGCATGGCTCCCTCTGAGGTGATTGCGCGCGTTCCTCCGACGCGGATTGGCCAATCCTCGGCGATGGCCGCGCCATGCCCGCATTGCCAACAATAGCCATAAATATCAAAGTATTGGCGCGCCTGTTCGCGGGTGCGGTGCCGGATGTCTAATTGGCGGGACGGCGATCCGAACCCATATCTTGCGTCCGGCAGACACAGGGTTGTTACCCGCGCGAGCGGTCCGGGGACGAGGTGGCCTTGTACCTTGCAGTAACGTTCGTCCCTCAGAGCCCGAACTGTCCGAGACAAAAGGGCATCAAAGCGTCAGGAGGATGAGGTGTCGGAGAAGAGAGAGCGTGCCGTTCTCGCAGGTGGATGCTTCTGGGGCATGCAAGACCTGATACGCAAGCTACCGGGAGTTCTGAGCACGCGCGTGGGCTACACAGGCGGCGACGTGCCGAATGCAACCTATCGGAATCACGGCACGCATGCTGAAGGGATCGAGATCGTCTTCGACCCCGATGTGATCAGCTATCGAGATCTGTTGGAGTTCTTCTTCCAGATCCACGACCCGACGACGATGAACAGGCAGGGGAATGATCGCGGCACAAGCTATCGATCGGCAATCTATTTCACCAGTCCCGAGCAGGAGCGCACCGCCGCCGAGACGATCGATGACGTCAATGCCTCCGGCCTGTGGCCTGGTCGTGTCGTGACGGATCTCGATCCTGTCGGGGACTTCTGGGAGGCCGAGCCGGAGCATCAGGACTATCTGGAGAGATATCCCAATGGCTACACCTGCCATTTTCCACGCTCGGACTGGAAGCTGCCGCGCCGGACCGACGGGAAATCGCATGCCATGTGAATTCGCGTAAGGAGCAATGTCAATGCAGATGGGTATTGTCGGCAAGCCGGCTCCGGAGCTTCGCGTGCCTCATTGGATTGATGCCAACGGCAAGCCGCGGACGCCACTGAAGCTTGCCGACCTGGGCAAGGGGTACAAGGTAATCTACTGCTTTCAGCATTGGTGTCCGGGCTGCCATTCGCGCGGCTTTCCAACGCTCAAGAAGCTCGTCGAGAAGCTCGCTCATCACGGATTCGGCTTTGCCGTCGTGCAGACGGTGTTCGAGGGTGCGGAGTCGAACACGTTCGAGAGGCTCGGCGAAGAGCAGAAGCGATACGGACTGGAGCTTCCCTTCGGACACGACCCGGCGCCCTCCGGGGAACCCTATCCTACCGTGATGGGGGACTATCGTACGGCAGGGACACCCTGGTTCATCATCATCGATCCCAGCGGTGTGGTCGTCTACAACGACTTCCGCCTGGACGCCGACCGCTTCATATCGGCGTTGGAACACGAGGAAGTCGTTCTCGAGTAGGTCCGCGCCGGAGTGACAGGCGGTCCCATGGGCTCAACCGGGTCGGATTCGAAGCCGAGCACAAACTGGAAGACCTTCGAGGAGGACATCTCGCAAGGCTTCAGCGCGTCTCCAGAGTCCCGTAGCGCATAGAGGTTGAAGCTGATGATGTCGTTCCCGCCCAGCTCTTCCGCGTAGAGCTTAACGACTTGTTCGATGGGACGTGAAACATGGACCCGGTATCGACGCCCGTTGAACCTGCCGTAAGTCGTGCCCTCAGCGAAGCGGCCGAGCCGCTCGCTGAGACGTGCTAGCGTTCCTTCGGTTTCATCCAACTCGGCCACTCCCGGCGGTGTCCACGCTCCTTACCATACACCGCCGGGTCGATTGCATGGCAGTATGTTGCCGCTTCCAGGCTTCTCATTGCGGAGACGTAATCTGTGACGACACGGGGATTTGAAGGCACTCGCCCGGAGGGCGAGGCTGGTGGACGTGTTCCGCCTGGTCAATCACTCACATCGGACTTTCCGGTGTTGAGCGCGGGCCCCACCCCTAAGGTCAAGATCGAGGACTGGCGTTTCACCGTGAAGATCGGGCCAAGGCCGGTCAAATCCTGGACGTGGAAGGAATTCAACGAACTTCCGCGAACCAAATATAAGCGAGACATCCACTGCGTAACGACGTGGTCGAAGCTCGATACGAAGTGGAGCGGGGTGCTGTTCGACGACATCATGGCTGCGGCCGGCGTCGAGCCTCCAACGCCCTACACCTTGCTTCACTCCTTCGATGGCTACTCTACGAATGTTCCCGTCGTGGATCTGAGCGGCGGCAAGGCGATGGTTGCGACCCACTTCGCCGGCCAAGCGCTGTCTGCTGACCACGGTGGCCCCGCGCGCATGATCGTGCCCCATCTCTACTTCTGGAAGTCGGCGAAATGGATCAACGGAATCCAGTTCACGAACCAGGATACCGCTGGCTTTTGGGAGCTTCGCGGCTACCACATGTATGGCGATCCCTGGCGCGAGCAGCGGTTTTCGGGGGACGACAGTCCGAGCCTTGGCGCAGACCGGTCCGCCAATGTCTGGCGTCAGGCGACGATCGAGTCGGTGATCGGCGAGACCGCCAGCACCAAGACGTACCGATTGAGACCGAGCGCATGGATTTCGTTTCTCGCCGGCCAACACATTGAAGTCCAGCTTACGGCTGCCGACGGCTACAGGGCGAACCGCTTCTACTCGATAGGATCGACGCCGGACGCGGTCGGAACCTACGATATAACGGTCGATCGCCTGAAGCACGGCGAAGTCTCTTCGTGGTTCCATGAGGTCGCCAGGCCCGGAGACACCATCGAGCTGCGTGGCCCATTTGGCGGTCACTTTGTGTGGCGCGATACAGACAAGGGTCCGCTGCTTCTCGTTGCCGGTGGTTCGGGGATCGTCCCCATCATGTCGATCATCCGCCACCGAGCCCATGTCGCGCCCGACACGCCTGCGGTACTCCTCTATGGCGCTCGCACGATGGACGATTTGATCTTCGCCGACGAGCTCGTGAGGCGCGAGCAGTGGGAGCCCCACTTCTCGACAGTGTTCGCCTTCTCAAGAGGCAAGGCGCAACGTGACACCGATTTCTCGCGGAGGATCGACAGCGAGATCATCGGTGCCGCGCTCGCGCGGCTGCCCTCCCGTCCGGCGTTGACATTCGTGTGCGGATCGAACGCCTTTGCTGAATCGGTTAGCGCGATGATCGCTGACAGCGGGGTTCCTCCCGGCACGATTCGTGTCGAGAGATTCGGTGAATAGTCTCCATGCGATCACCGCTTCGCATCACTGTCGTGGTACGGGCGAATGTCGCATTGCTTCTCATAGCGCCGTTCGATCTCTGGCGTCCTTCGCACAGGAGCGCGCTTGTCGCGCAAATCGCCATTACAAACTTGGTTCCGGCCGGATACTGCGGATATATTGGCGCAGTGTGACAGGACTCCACCTCAGCTCCCGTTAGCAGTGCCAGAATTCTCCGGCGGTCGCTCTGCAACCGCCTGGCTGGCGGTGTGGAATGAGAAACGCGGGCCCAACGACTGAGAACGGAACAAGCCGATGCTGTCTGGTGTTTCGACACGCTATTTCCTCGCAGGCGCTGCTGCGATTGCCGCCGCCACGGTCCTTGCCTATTTCCTATGGCCGAAGGGCCCCGGTTCCGTCGTCAGCAAGCCGGAAATGCGGCCCGTCCGAACCGCGATCGTGGAGCCGCGGCCGATCGATGACGACCGGCAAGCCGTCGGCGAGATCAGAGCGCGCCAGGAAAGCGACCTGGGCTTCCGTGTCTCCGGCAAGGTGGTCTCGCGCGCTGTCGATGTCGGCGTCACCGTGAAAGCCGGCGATCTGCTGGCGCGTCTCGATGAGCAGGACTACCAGAACAAGTTGCGGTCCGCCGAGGCCGACGTCACCTCCGCCGAGGCGGTGCTGACCGAGGCCCAGGCCAACGAGGATCGCCAGAGCCAGCTTCTGGCCAAGGGCGTGACCACACGTACCAACTATGACGCCGCGCTCAGGAACCGCCGCTCGGCGGAGGCCCAGCTTGAATCGGCCAAGGCGGCATTAGACCTCGCCCGGGACCAGCTCAAGTACGCAGAGTTGCGGGCCGACTTCGAAGGCATCGTCACGGCGGTGGGCGCGGAGCCGGGCCAGGTCGTCAATACCGGCCAGATGGTCGTACGTCTGGCCAAGCCCGACGGGGTCGATGCGGTGTTCAACATCGCCGAATCGGCATTCCGTGACCGCAAGCCCGAAGATCGGCCACAGGTCATCGTGGCGCTGTTGTCGAACCCGTCGATCACCTCGGAGGGCATCGTGCGAGAGGTTTCGCCCGTCGCCGACGCCACCACCCGCACCTATCAAGTCAAGGTCACCCTGACCAATCCGCCGCCGGCCATGCGCTTTGGTTCAAGTGTCGTCGGACGCCTCAAGGCGAAGACCGCACCGGTCGTCGTTCTGCCCGGCAGTGCCCTGTTCGACAAAGACGGCAAGCCTGCCGTCTGGCTCTTCGATGCCAAGAACTCGGAGGTGTCGCTCAAGCCTGTCTCCGTATCGCGCTTCGAGGCTGGCCGCGTGATCATCGCTGATGGCCTCGCCAAGGGCGATATCGTGGTGACAGCAGGCGTCAACCGCCTGCGGACGGGGCAGAAAGTGCGGCTACTCGATGCGGTGCAGAAATGACCACTTCGTTCAACCTGTCCGATTGGGCGCTGCGGCACCGCAGCTTCGTCTTATATCTCATGCTCATATCTGCGCTCGCGGGGGTCTACGCCTACGAAAAGCTCGGCCGCGAGGAGGATCCGCCCTTCACGATCAAGACGATGGTCGTGCGCACGCTCTGGCCCGGTGCCACCACCACCGACACGCTCGAGCAGGTGACGGATCGCGTCGAGAAGAAGCTGGAAGAATTGCCGTTTCTTGACTTCGTGCGCAGCTACACCAAGCCCGGCGATAGCCTCGTTTACGTCAACCTGAAGGATTCAACCCCAGCGTCCAACGTGCCGGACCTTTGGTACCAGGTAAGGAAGAAGGTTTCGGATGTCCGCAATCAGTTGCCGCAGGGCATCCAAGGGCCGTTCTTCAACGACGAATTCGGCGACACTTACTCGATCATCTACGCCTTCACCACAGACGGGTTCTCGCCGCGCGAATTGCGCGACGAGTTGGAGAAGGTTCGCACGCGTATTCTCGCCACGCCTGGAGTCGCCAAGGTCGATTTCATCGGCCTACAGGACGAGAAGATCTTTCTCGAATTCTCCACCCGGCAGATGGCTGCGTTGGGCATCGATGCCGCGACGCTGATGGACAGCCTGGAGGCCCAGAATGCGATCGTGCCGTCCGGCGTGCTCGACGCCGGTGGTGAGCGGTTCTCGGTGCGCGTGTCTGGCTCATTCGATAGCGAAGAGAGCTTGAAGTCGATCAATCTGCGTGCCGGAAACCGCTTCTACAAGCTAGCCGACATTGCCGAAATTCGTCGCGGCTACACCGATCCGCCGCAGCCGATGTTCCGCTACAATGGCAACCCCGCGATCGGTCTCGCCATCTCCATGACGGCCGGCGGCGACGTGCTGGCGCTCGGCGAAGCCCTCACCCTCACGATGAAGACGATCGAAGGCGATTTGCCGATCGGTATTGACGTACACCTCGTCGCTGATCAGCCACATGTTGTTGAAGAAGCCGTCGGCGAGTTCACCAAGACGTTGTGGGAGGCGATCGCCATCGTGCTGGGCGTGAGCTTCCTTGCGCTTGGACTACGACCCGGAATCGTCGTCGCCATCGCCATCCCGCTTGTGCTCGGCGTTACCTTTGCGGCGATGATGTACTTTGGCATCTCTCTCCAGCGCATCTCGCTGGGTGCTCTCATCATCGCGCTTGGGTTGCTCGTCGATGATGCGATGATCGCGGTTGAAATGATGATTGCGCGGCTCGAGGCTGGCTACGACAAGATCTCAGCGGCGACCTATACCTACACCTCGACGGCCTTCCCGATGCTGACGGGCACGCTCGTCACTATCGCCGGCTTTGTGCCGGTCGGGTTCGCAAAGAGTGGTGCGGGCGAGTACACCTTCTCCTTGTTTGCCGTCGTCGGTATCGCACTCACCACGTCGTGGGTGGTGGCGGTACTGTTCACTCCGCTCACCGGGATTTACATCCTGCCCGACAAGATGAAGGCGCATCATCACGCCCCCGGTGGCAGCTGGTTCGCGCGTTTCCTCGAATGGGCGTTGCACATGAAGTGGTTCGTGCTCGCGGCCACCGCAGGTCTGTTCGTTCTCTCGCTGTTTGGCATGGGCTTCGTACAGCAGCAGTTCTTCCCCGCTTCCGATCGTGCCGAGCTGCTCATCAACGTCACGCTGCCGCAGAACGCTTCGATCGATGCCACCGATAAGACAGTGGAGCGCATAGAGTCGATCCTGAAGTCCGACAAGGACATCGACTACTGGACGTTCTACGTCGGCCAGGGTGCGGTGCGCTTCTATCTGCCCCTCGATGCGCAGCTGGCCAACAGCTTCTTTGCCCAGGCCGTTGTGTTGACCAAGGGCTACACTGTGCGCCCGGAAGTTCAGAAGCGCATCGAGGAAGCGGTCTCCACGGGCTTTGAGAATGCGATGATCCGCGTCAGCCCGCTGGAGCTCGGCCCCCCTGTAGGTTGGCCGCTCAAGTTTCGAGTGTCAGGAGAAAATCCTGCAAAGGTGCGTTCCCTCGCGCTCGAGTTCGCCGGTTCCATCGGTGCCGATCAGCGTGTGTTGAACATCAACTACGACTGGAACGAGATGGCAAAGGTCATCAAGGTCGACATTGACCAGGACCGGGCGCGCGCCGTCGGGCTGACCTCGCGTCAGGTCGCCAGCAACATAAACTCTGTTCTGTCCGGCACCACCATCACGCAGGTGCGCGATGCAACCTACCTCATCGACGTCGTGGCACGCGCGGTCCAAAGCGAGCGGGCCGATCTCGATACGTTGCGCAGCTTGCGGCTTGCAACGCCAAGCGGTGGCTCGGTGCCGCTGGCCCAGGTGGCGACGCTGAGCTACCAGCTCGAGCCGCCGCTCATCTGGCGGCGCAAGCGCCTGCCCACGATTACGGTCCAGGGTGACGTGCCGCCTGGTGTCCAGGCGATCACCGTCGTGCGGGATCTGGGAGGCCGCATCGCCGAGTTCCGCAAGGCGCTGCCGCCCGGCTATGACATTGCCATCGGCGGCACGATTGAAGATTCGAGCAAGGCGCGCGGCAGCATCTTCGCTGTCTTCCCGCTCATGCTGCTTCTCATGATGACGATCCTGATGGTCCAGCTCATGAGCTTCCAGCGTCTCGCCATGGTGCTGCTGACAGCGCCGTTGGCACTGATCGGTGTGTCTGGCGCCCTGCTCTTGTTCAACGTGCCGCTTGGCTTCGTGGCGATCCTCGGCGTCATCTCGCTTACCGGCATGGTCATCCGCAATTCGGTGATCCTGATCGACCAGATCGACAAGCACCGCGCCGATGGCGAGCATCCATGGCTCGCCGTCATCAGTGCCACCGAGCATCGCCTCCGGCCGATTCTTCTGACGGCAGCGGCCGCTATTCTTGGCATGCTGCCTATTGCCGGTACCGTGTTCTGGGGGCCGATGGCATATGCCGTGATCGGCGGTCTGCTGGTGGCAACGCTGCTTACCTTGGTATTTCTGCCGGCTCTCTACGTCGCGTGGTTCCGTATCGGCCCGCCCGATCGGCCTGCTGACGTCGAGCCAGCACCAGCCGTCTGAGCATTCGCCGAGAAATCCATCGCCAGCATAGAGAGCGGTCGAATGTCCCGCTGAGAGACGTCTGAGTAACGCTCAACTGGTCTGCCGGCTTTCGGATGCAATCAGTTGTGCTGTGATCTGGCAGGCTGGAAACTCGTCAAACAGCCTGTTCACGTTTTCGATGAACAAGCGGCGGTTGCCTATCGTCTTCACATATCCCTTCGACCTGAAGGTTGTGAAGATGCGGCTGACAGTGTCGGGATTGATCGCAAGATAGCTGCCGATGTCCCTTCGTGACAGGGGCAGCTCGCAGGTCATCGAGTCATTTGTCTTGCGGCCGGTGCGCAGGGCGATCTCCACTAGGAACGAGATTAATCTCGCGTCGGCCGGAAAGTGGTTCACGCGGTCGACGTGTAGATTTGCTCGCGCATACATTGCTGCGAGGCGCCGCCCCAAGGCCGCCTCGAGTTTCAGCGTTTCATCTTGGCTCCGGCCAGTCGTAGCCGCTCGGAGCCTGGTCAACTGGCAGTCGATCGTCGCGTATATCCCGACGTTCTCTAGGGGTGGAGCGAGCCGTGAAGAAAACATGTCCCGCGGATAGAGCACGGAAAGCAACCTTGGGCCCGAACCTGTGTTGCCGGCACCGAGAAACGCGAGACCCGAGTTCAAATGATAGATGCTGGTCTCGTCCTGAGCGTTGAACCGGTAACACTGGCGGCAGCGGATCCTCACGCTCACCCCATGGCTCGATAACAGTCGATTTAGATCGTCGGGATAGTCTTCTCCCCCCACCCTTGCCACAGCCCGTTCAGCGTCCGAGCCGCCAGTTTTCTCGTCGGGTCCCATCGCCGCGCACTTGCGGTCATGCACTGTTGCGGGATTCGCAGCATGCCGGCTTGGCTTGTTGTTTGCGCCAGCCGAAGAGACCCAGGAGCCAGGCAAAGAAGCCCTGTCGCTTCTTCTGAACCGGAGTGGCGCCCGCGGGCGCGACGACGCTTCCGAACTTCTCGAAAAACTCGGCCGAAAGCCGATTGGCAGTCGAGTCGAGCAAACGTGATCCGAGTTGGGCGACCTTGCCCCCGACGTCGACCTTGGTGTGGTAGTTCAGGATTGTCGCATTGGGGCCGTCATCGGCCAGCCGCACACGGGCGGTACCCTTGGCAAATCCTGCCGGCCCGCCCTTGCCTTCGCCGATGATCGTATAGCCGTTGGGCGGGTCCAGGTCAGCCAGCGTCAGCTTGCTGTTGAACGATGCCTTGATCGGACCGAGCTTCAACACCACCTTGGCAGTCATATCCGTGTCCGACTGCTTCTCGATGCTTTCGCATCCGGGTACGCATTGCTTCAAGACGTTGACGTCGTTGAGCGCGGCCCATACGACCTTCCGGCTTGCCGCGATCTTCTGCTGGCCTGACATTTCCATGTGTGCAGTCCTTTTTTCATGCTGCTGATCGTGCAACCGCATCGGGTCCGGCGGTTGCCGAACCGCGCCGGCGCACGGACGTCATCTCGCCGAGAATGGCGATGGCGATCTCCTCGGGTGTGACGGAGCCGATATCTAGCCCTGCCGGCGCGTGCAGGCGGTCAAACGCTTGGGCATCGACGCCCTTGGCGATGAGCGCCTCCTTCAGTTTCGTAACCTTGCGATGGGATCCGACGAAGGATACGTAGCGTGCCGAGATCGACATCGCCGCCTGGAGGTTGAACCCGTCGCCGCCCCCTTGCGAAGCCACCACGACGTACCGTTCGGCAGTACTGGGTGTGATCTCGTCGATGCTGGCGGCGAAATTGCCGGACGCTGCGAAACGCCAGTGATCTGCTGCATCGGCCACGACAATGGTGCGGTATCCGATCCGCGGCGCCAGGTCGGCCAGCGCGACGGCAACCGGGCTGGCGCCACAAATCAGCAGCTCGGGTTTCAGCAGAAACGGCTCGATGAAGATGTCCATTGTTCCCTGGCTCGCGCACATGTTCCGCGCATAGAGCGTGCCATTTTTCGTTTCGCCCGACTGATGCCCAGCTTCGGAGAGGGCATCGGGGGGCTGCACCGAAATGAGGCGTGGCTTTCCATCCATCAGGCAGTCCCGCGCGGTTTTGAGCACTGCGCCGCGCGCACAGCCGCCCCCGATCCAGCCATCCGTCATCCTGCCATCCGAAGTGACGATCGCCTTGGCTCCGGCTTTGGCCGCGGTAAGGGACATGGTGCGGACAACAGTCGCCACCGCGAATGGCTCGCCCTTCGCGCGGGCGGCTGCGATCTGATCCAGAATGTCGGGTGATCCATCCATGCCGCTGGCCTCCAGTCAGATCCGCGCGAGATACGGCGCGAGTGCTTCAAGGCTGCGAAGCGAATGCGCGGGCGCGAACAGGTCTATGTGGGGTAAGGCTGCCTGCATTCCCTGCGCTTTCGGCTCGTAGCCTTCCCATCCGATCATGGGGTTCAACCAGACGATGCGGCGGCAGCGTCGGGCCATGCGACGCATCTCCGCGCCGAGCAGTTCGGGCGAGCCGGTGTCATAGCCGTCGGAGAGCACCATCACGCAGGTCCGCCCATCGAGGACGCGGCGCGCGTGCCATTTGTTGAAATCCGCAAGGCACTCGCCGATGCGTGTTCCGCCCCCCGCGCCCTGGGCCATGAGCGACAACCGGTCGAGCGCGCGGCCGGGATCGCGCTCGGCAAGCGCGGGGGAAACATGGACAAGCGAAGTATGGATGAGGAAGGCTTCGGACTTACGGACATGGGTGAGCACGCCGTGCACGAAGCGGACGAAGACCGACGTGTATTGGCTCATCGAGCCTGAGACATCGAGCAGAATGACGAGTCGAAGCGGCTTCTGCCGTCTCCTGAGCTGCACCGGGTGGACCGGCACGCCGCCCGAACCGATGCTGCGGCGGATCGTGCGCCTCAAGTCGATCCGCCTGCCCTGGTTGGAGACGCGGAACCGCCGCGTCAGGCGCATGCGCATGCGCCGGGCGAGCCGCTCGGCCAGCCGGTGTGCCGCCGCCATGGCTTCCGGGTCGTGGATCTTGCGTAAGTCGGCTTCGGCAAGGTTTGCAACTTGTGAGGCTCCTTCCATCCGGCCTAGACCGGATTGATCGCCGTCCTTGCCTTCGTCCTGTGGAGCCTGGTCGCCCAATGAGGGGGTCTGCAGCGCGCCACCGGCTCCCGATGCAAGGTCGCGCAGGCTCGTTCCTTCAGCCGCCTTCGATGGTACGTTCGTGCGCACGGACGGCTTGGCGGAAGTAGCCAACCAGAAGGCGTCGAAGATGGCGTCGAACTTGCTCCACTGAGCATGGCTGCCGCAGAACAATGCTTTGAGCCCGTGGCGCAGATGATCGGCCCGCCTGCCGACATCGGAGCCGACCAGCCTCGCGGCGTCCTCGGTCTCGCGAACGCCTACGGAAAACGAATTCTCCCGTAGCGTTCTGGCGAATGCAGAAATGCGCGCGATGATCCTGGCGCCTTCGCTCGCCATCGCTTCGGAGACCTGCTGATCGCAGCAGCACATCATCACGCGGCTCTCCCGATGATGCGCGCCGAGACCTCTCGACTGATCCGCTGACGATCCTCGTTGGTCTTGAGGAGACACAGCATCGTTTCGTGTGCGAGCTCATGGTTCCCATCGAGGGACGAGACGTTCAGGCCGACAAGCGCCGCGGCCCAGTCGAGTGTCTCGGCAACGCCGGGGTTCCTTGACAGTTCCTCTTTCCGGATCTGCCCGACGACACTGGCGATTTGCCCGGCGAGCTGAGCGGACAGCCCGGGTATGCGCGCCAAGATGATACGGGCTTCGCGCTCTGCGTCGGGGAAATCCAGGTAGTGGTAGAGGCAGCGGCGGCGCAGCGCGTCGGAGAGATCTCTTGTGCCATTCGACGTCAGGATGACGTGAGGCACACTCGTCGCCCTGATGGTTCCCAGCTCAGGGATCGTGACTTGGAAGTCAGAGAGGAGTTCGAGCAGGAACGCCTCGAACTCCTCGTCGGCGCGGTCGATCTCGTCGATCAGCAGCACCGGCGGGCTGTCCTGGCGGATGGCGGCCAGCAGGGGACGCTCGAGAAGATACCGCTCCGAGAACAGCTCCGCTTCAAGGTCCTGCTGTCGATCCGCTGCGGTCTTCTGCAGTTCAATCGTCAGGAGCTGCCGCTGGTAGTTCCATTCGTAGAGTGCGGTCGATTGATCCAGGCCCTCGTAGCACTGCAGGCGAATGAGGCGGGTGCCGAGCGCACAGGCCAGCGCTTTTGCAATCTGGGTCTTGCCGACACCCGCCTCTCCCTCGACCAGCAGAGGCCGGCCGATCAGCTGCATGATCTGCAGCGACGTGGCGAGCGGCCCGTCGGCGACGTAGCCGCTCTCGGCCAGCTTGAGCACAATATCTTCGCGGGTCACGTGTCGTCCTCGCATGTCTGCCGGCCGCTCGCACGCGGGTGCGGGCGGCCACTTGCGTCAGGCAACGAGACCCAGCTTCTTGGCCGCCATCCAGTTCCGCCAATGGTCGTGCGGCATCTGAATGTGGGTCGCCCCGAGGAAGGCGTAGGCATCGTTGACCGCGTTGCAGAACGCGGGCACGCCGCCGACGTTGGGGCTTTCGCCGACACCCTTGGCACCGATCGGATGGTGCGGAGACGGGGTCACGGTGTAGTCGGTTTCCCACTTGGGTGTTTCGACGGCCGTCGGGATGAAGAAGTCCATGAAGGAAGCGCCCTTCACGTTGCCGATGTCGTCGTAGGCGATCTCTTGCCCCATCGCGATAGCGAACGCCTCGGTCAGCCCACCGTGCACTTGTCCCTCGATGATCATCGGATTGATGCGCGTGCCGCAGTCATCAAGCGCATAGAAGCGGCGCACGGTGTACACACCGGTATCGATGTCGATGTCCATGACGCAAATGTAGGCGCCGAACGGATAGGTCATGTTCGGTGGATCATAGTAGCTGACCGCTTCCAGTCCCGGCTCCATCCCAGGTGGCGGCGAATTGTAGGCGACCCAGGCAATGTCGCTCATCGACTTGAACTTCTCCGGCAGGCCCTTGACCCGGAACCCGTCGATATCCCATTCCAGATCGCCCTCGTGGACTTCAAGCAGGTAGGCGGCGATCATCTGAGCTTTCGCCCTAATTTTGCGCGCGGCCATTGCGATCGCAGCGCCGGCGACCGGCGTCGAGCGCGAGCCGTAGGTGCCAAGACCGTAGGGAGCCGTATCGGTATTGCCTTCCTCGACCATGATCTGGTCGGCAGGTATGCCGATCTCGGTAGCGATGATCTGGGCATAGGTCGTTTCGTGGCCCTGCCCCTGGCTCTTGGTACCCATTCGCGCGATGGCAGCGCCCGTCGGATGCACCCTGATCTCGCAGCTGTCGAACATGGCGATGCCGAGAATGTCGCAATTCTTCGAAGGCCCCGCGCCGACGATCTCGGTGAAGAAGCCGATGCCGATTCCCATGATCTGGCGAGTCTCGCCGCGCTTGAACGCAGCGCGCTTTGCGGCCTGCTCGGCGCGTAGCTGCTTGTAGCCGACGGTCGCCATCGCCTTGTCCATGGCCGTATGGTAGTCGCCGGAGTCGTACTCCCAGCCGAGCGCGGACTGGTAGGGGAACTGGTCGCGCTTGATGAAGTTCTTCATGCGGAACTCGGCCGGATCCATGCCGAGCTTCTGCGCCATGATGTCCATGGCCCGCTCGATGCAATAGGCGGCCTCCGTCACGCGGAAGGAACAGCGGTAGGCTACACCGCCCGGCGCCTTGTTGGTGTAGACGCCGTCGACAATCAGGTGCGCTGTCGGGAAGTCGTACGATCCCGTGACGATGTTGAAGAAGCCAGCAGGCCACTTCGACGGGTCGGCGCAGGCGTCAAAGGCGCCGTGATCCGCCAGCACATGCACGCGCAGACCTGTAACCTTGCCGTCCTTCGTCGCCGCGATCTCAGTCGTCATGTGGTAGTCGCGAGCAAACGACGTGGCCGAGAAGTTCTCCATGCGGTCCTCGACCCACTTGACCGGGCGCCCGGTGACGATCGAGGCGACAATGGCGCAGACATACCCTGGGTAGACGCCCACCTTGTTGCCGAAGCCGCCGCCAATGTCCGGTGCGATGACGTGGATCTTGTGCTCGGGGATCTTGGACAGCAGCGACGCGACGGTGCGAACGACATGCGGCGCCTGGAATGTACCCCAGACCGTCAGCTCGCCCTTGATCTTGTCGAACGAGGCCACCGCCTGACAGGTCTCGAGCGGCGATGGATGGGTGCGGTGGTAGCTGATCAGGTCCTTGGTCGTGACTTCGGCCTTGGCAAAGGCCGCATCCGTCAGTTCCTTGTCACCGACAGCCCATTCAAAAATGTGGTTGTAGTGCTTGCGCGGTCCATGGGCTCCCGCGGTCTTGTCCTTGATGTCCTCACGCAATACGGGCGCGCCCGATGACATTGACGAAAACGGATCGACAAGGACGGGCAATTCTTCGTATTCGACCTCGACGGCCTCGACACCATCCGCGGCCGCATAGCGGTCCTCGGCCACGACAAAGGCGACCTCCTGGTTCTGGAACAGGACCTTGCCATCGGCGAGCACCATCTGCACATCACCCGCCAGCGTGGGCATCCAGGCAAGGTTGACACCCTTCAGTTCTTCGGCGGTGAGAACCGCCAGGACGCCAGGAACCTTGAGCGCTTCTGTCGGATCGATTTTCAACACTCGTGCATGCGCGTAGGGGCTGCGCACGAAATCTCCAAACAGCATTCCAGGCAGCTTCACGTCATCGACGTAGTTGCCCTTGCCTTGGGTGAATCGGATGTCCTCGACGCGCTTGCGCCGGCAGCCCATGCCTTCGAGTTTGGCCTCCCGTTCGGCCCGGGTCGGCGGTGCTGACTCGTTCATTCTGCGGCCTCCACGAAATCGCGGCCGGCGATCTTCGCGGCTGCGTATTGGATTGCTTTCACGATGTTCTGATAGCCGGTGCACCGGCAAAGGTTGCCCGCGATGCCGAAGCGGATCTCGTCTTCCGTGGGGTTGGGGTTCTCCTGCAGCAGACGGTGAGCGCGCATGATCATGCCCGGCGTGCAGAAGCCACATTGCAGGCCATGCATCGTCCTGAAGCCTTCCTGCAGCGCGTGCAGCGTTCCATCGGCCGCCGCCATTCCTTCGACGGTCGTGATCTGTGCGCCTTCGGCCTGCACGGCAAACATTGTGCACGATTTGACAGACCTGCCATCGAGATCGACGGTGCAGGCACCACAATGAGAAGTGTCGCAGCCGATGTGCGAGCCGGTCAGGTTCAATTGCTCGCGAATGAAGTGAATAAGCAGTGTGCGCGGTTCCACGAGACCTTCGACGTCACGGCCGTTGATCCGCATCCGCAAGTGATGTTTCGACATTGCTTGGTTCCTTGCAAGACTCAGCGGCTGGCGCGAGAAAGGGCGGAAGTCAGTGCGCGCCTGAGCAGCACTTTCCCAACGCTTGTGCGGTACTCGGCCGGTCCACGTGCGTCGTCGGCCGGTGCCATCAGGCTTGCCGCGAGTCCGGCAACATTGGTCAAAGTCCCGTTATCAAGGGAGCTGCCGACGGCGGCACGGCTGGCGCCATCGCAAAAGACCGGTGTTTCTCCCAGGTTGGTGAGGGCGATCGCGCAGTTCGTGATCCGCCCGCCTGAAGCGCTGAGCACTACCGCGACGGCCGCGGTTGCGTAGTCGCCGATCTTGCGCTTCAGCTTCTCGTAGGCGTAGCCGTGTCCGGCGGCCGGAACCGGGATCTCGATGGACGTGAGGATTTCGCCAGGCTCGAGTGCCGTGGCATATGCGCCGAGATAGAATTCACGGGCGGCGACACTTCTGGTCGTATCTGGTCCCGCCAGCCGATAGACGGCATTGAGCACCATCATGACGGCCGGCATGTCGTTGCCGGGGTCGCCATTGGCCACGTTCCCGCCGAGCGTACCGACGTATCGCACTTGCGGGTCCGCGATCAGCAGCGATGCCTGATGTAGGATCGGAACGGTTTGGGCAACGACGGCCGACTGCAGCAGCTCGTGCTGCGTCGTCATAGCGCCGATGGAGATCGTATCGGCAGTCTTCCTGATGCCCTTGAGTTCGGAGATCGCTCCGATGTCGACGAGATGCTCGGGCGTTGCCATACGGAGCTTCATCATCGGGATGAGGCTGTGCCCGCCGGCGAGGACGCGCGCCTCGTCGCCCAGCTGCGCAAGTAGCTTGCTCGCATCGCTCAAGGATTGAGGTCGATGATAGACGAACGGCCCAGGAATCATGTTCTGAGCACCCTCCTGATGTGTTTCCTCGTCGCCGGCGCCCACGCCCGATCTAGGCGGCGTGCTCGGCTCGCGTTGTCGCGTTATCGCTTTTTTTTGGGAGTGGTTTTTATCGTTGGATCCGGACGGATCGTTGGTCGTGCCGACGCAGAGTAGGTATCTGCATCCGGCGGTCGCAATCGCGCATTCACGAGGGCCGGACGGGTCCCCTCAACGTCCCAAGGTCGTCGCGAACGGCGGGCAAATTGCACGAACGGCGATTTGGATCGGAGGCCGGTGCACGAGCGGCGATGTTCGCGCCGACGGGCTCCGTGCTTGCACGATCGGCGGTGCTCGAGTGACGAATGGCAGCATGTACGGCGTCTTCACACGAACGCTCGTTCCGGCCTCGTCAGCATTGAGCGCGCAAAAGTCGCAATGCGTTCTGCGGTGCGCGGCAAGCCCACGTGCTTTGCGTTCGTATCACAGTGGTCGCGCAGCCACATGGCCACAGAACACGGCGCAACGTCATCCGATGCGCCCGCGCATGCCGATTGAAGTGGATTTGCTGTCGTCCATTAGCCTCTACCCGGGCTTCTGGTGTTCCAGGCGGCTCTTCAGCTCGGACAGCTTGCGCCGGCTTATCGGCAGTGCGTATGTGATCTCGCCTGACATGTTGGCGACTCCCCCGTCACCGGATCGCTTGACCGATGCCACATGCTTCAGGTTCACTAGGTAGCTTCTGTGGACGCGCATGAACAATTGAGGGTCAAGGCGTGCCTCGACATCGCTGATCGAGAGACCGCAGAAATAGGACTGGTGACCGTCAAAGACGGACGTGTAGTGGCCGTCAGCCTTTACGGCGAATACGCGCGCGACGGGAATGTAGACCGTCGCATTGTCCTTCGTGACCGGAAGTGCGCCGACTGCCCCGCCATCCGATTGTGAATTGTTTCCTAAGCGATCCACCGTTTGCGTCGGCACCGCGGCCGACGGCGATGAACCTGGTGTCGCGGCGCCTCTGCTCAGTCCGACCGCGCCATCAGAATCGGGCACAAGCGTGAGGAAGAAGAAGCCCGAAATCAGGAACGCGACGAGTGAAACGAGCACGGCCAGTACATCGTGCGACAATGTCGCGGCGTTAGGATCTGCAATGGTTGACGGTGAAAGTATGCAGCCGGCCATGGCTGCGTAGTGCATTCCCGAGATGGCCAGCCCGAGGGCGATGGAAGCCAGCGCGAGGGGCGGAGGTGTGCTGGCGAAGGCAAGGCGAATTGCAAGGTTCGAGGCTACGATGCCGATGACAATGCTAGCGGCCATGTAGCGGTGGTCGTGGCTCATGGTCATGTTGCCGAGGACCGCGAGCATGCCGATGAAGTGCATGCTAATGATGCCGACGCCCATGACCGTGGCGGCGAAGGCCAGGACGATCTGCGACTGCGGATTGGTTGAGGCGACGTAGACCGCAAGTCCAACGAGCACAACGCAAACCAGGAAGGAAACAACTGTCGGAACGAGAAGAAAATCGATCTGAGCCGATTGCCGCATGGCGAGCATGCCGACGAAGTGCATCGACCAGATCGCAATCGCAAGCGTCGCCGCGCCGCCAGCGAGCAATCGCTTGCGAATGCCGACGGCAGCGGTGTTGAATCTCAGAACGATGCTGAGACCGACGTAGGCACCCTGGATCGCAACAATGATCGAAAGGATGACCAGCCAGGGCTCGTGGCTGACACTCATCTGTATGTTCTTATCGATGGGTTATCGTTGATCGTCCCCTCTGCTCACCCAAGGGCCGTCGAAACGTAGAGTTACTGCCTTGCCGCCGGGACGCCAACATGCAAAGGACGGTTGGATTGCGAATAGCCTGATAGCAAACCGCGCAGGTCGGCGAAAACGACTGGTCGTGACCTGGGCCCCGCGGGCCCCGTCACATCACGAGGCCCTGCGACTTCGCAAGCCCGACGATCTCCGCGATCACTCCTACGGCTAGTGTCGCGCTGCTCTTTGCTCCGGGCACCAGTCCGACCTGCCCGTAGAGGCGTTTCAGTCCCGCTTCGGCGACGCCATCTTCGGCAAGCGTCTTCAAGCGTTCGGCGTGCACATTGCGGCTGCCGATGGCGCCCACGTAGAAGCACGGGCCGGCGAGCACCTCCTTGAGGATCGGTGGTTCCCAAACGTGGTCGTGGAAGGCTAGGACGACCGCAGTCCAGGGATCCTGCGACATTGAAGCAGGTAGTGAGGGCCTGCTCATCGGCTCCGATTTGAGTCCCACGTCATCCAGGATATTGCGGGTTGCCTCGCACGGTGAGGCGACCTGGACCATCAACCCCGCCGTCGCGGCCAGCCGAGCGATAGCCGTCACCGACGGTCCCGCGCCGATGAGTTGCAGATTGAGCGGAGGAAGATAGGTGCGGTTGAAGATGCTGCCATCAAGCCAGCTTTCCTGCACAACCAACGGCCGAACGATGTCCGCAATCGTCGACTGCCCGAGCTCGATATCGGTTCTGAGTACGCAGGCGGCTCGGGTGTCGCGCAGCTCGGCAAGCCGTCGTATCAAGGAAAGGTCGAGCGACTGGTCGAAGTAGACGTCGATCGACGAACCGCATGGCAAGCGGATATCGATGTAGGGAGATCCGGCACCATAGCGCACGCGCCGGTTGCGGCCACTGCGCATGACGCCGAGTGCCTCGTGCGCCACTGCCAGCTCCAGGCAGCCTCCGGACAGATAGCCCGCGTAGTGACCCGTTTCCGAAACCGCCATCTGCGCCCCCACCGTCCTTGGGGCACCACCCTCGACGCCAACTACGGTGATAAGCGCGCACCTGTAGCCCATCGTGCTCCAGGCCAGGAGCCAGTTGCGGACGTCGTCGTCCTGAAACAGTCCTCCGGCCGACATCGCATGGATTGAGAAGGCGCCGTCGCTGATCGGCGATCGGTTCGCAACTGCGAAATCAAAGTGGTCTGTTGGCGTGCGCGCCAGGCAGCCAAGCCCGACTGGCGGAACAGTGGCATCGCCATCCATCAGCAATGGCCTCTCCTTGCCAGGATTCGTTTCCCCACGGCGACCGGACTCGCGTGTTCGTTTTTTGTTTTCCCGTTGCGGAGAATGCGATGTTCCAGTCGACGTCAGGCACAAGGCTAGTAATTGGATTGCTGTCGTCGCAATCACCCATTCACGAACACCCCCAACGTCATCGCGGGCTGTTCGGAACTGCACGAACTGCGCATGTGGTGCACGAATTGCGGTTGTCGATGCCATCGCTTTGCATGAATGGCGAACGCCTGCTCGTGGCCGATGCCTCTACGCGCGCGGTTGGACACCCGACGGGCTGTGGCGATTCGATCGCGTCGACATGCAAGGCTGCAACGCTAGCGAGGTTGTGGTAGGAGTGCCGGCATCAAGCGTCGAACAGTCGCGACGTTGGTCTGCTCACCCCTAAAGGCCGCCGGCGGGTATTCTCAAGATTGAGAGACGGCAATTCTTGGCGCCCGATTGAGTGCAGCGCAGCGAGATTCCGCCCTGCGCCACGCTCGTTGTCGGGATCCGGGCTTCGGCATGGATCCCCGGGTCGGGCTGGGGTCCGTTTCGGGGCGCTCGTGTGACGGCGCTGAGCAAGCCGAGAATGCGGGAATGCAATGATTGCCATCTACGTCGATGCGGATGCGTGCCCGGTCAAGGAGGAAGCCGTGCGCGTGGCAGACCGGCACGGCCTGCCCGTCCACTTCGTTTCGAACGCATTCATGCGTCTGCCCGATAGCGCCAACGTCAATCGCGTCGTCGTGCAGGAAGGCCCCGATGCGGCGGACGACTGGATTGCGGAACGTATCACGGCCGCCGACATCGCCGTCACGGCCGACATCCCGCTGGCGTCACGCTGCCTGAAGGCGGGAGCGAAAGTCATCGGCCCGACGGGCAAGCCGTTCACCGACTCCAACATCGGCACGGCGCTCGCAATGCGTGACCTGTCCCGCCATTTGCGCGAGACGGGCGAAAGCAAAGGCTACAACGCGAGCTTTGCGCGCGAGGACCGCTCGCGCTTCCTGCAGGCGCTCGAGCAGGCGGTACAGGACGTCAAGCGCGGTCGGTGACGCGTTGAGTCTCATTGGCGCTTGGGGTGCCATGCTGGCAGCCGACGCGTCATGATGTCCGGTGCCGGCCCTCTGGGGGGAGGGCGGGGCGCCAGGGACACCACCCGCGCCACCGAGACTTGCCGCCAAACTCCGCGGACGGTACAGGTGGCGTCCAAACGTCCCGGCAGAGGCAGCATGCTCGAGCTTTTCAACTTCATCAGCCAGCTCATCACAGTCTACATCTTCATCATCATTGCCAGCGTCATCATGAGCTGGCTGATCGGGCTGGGTATCGTCAACCCGTACAACCAGCTCGCGAGGTCGGTTTGGAACTTCCTACAGGCCGTTACCGAGCCGGCCCTGCGGCCGATCCGGCGCCTGTTGCCCAATTTTGGAAGCATCGATCTGTCGCCGCTGGTGCTGCTGCTGGCTATGCAATTCGTGCAACAGGTAATCCTTCCCAACCTTTATCGGGCGCTTGCCGGATGACCGCGGAGCAGGATCCCTGGCGGACGGCCGACGGGGTCGTGTTCCTGCGTCTGCGCCTGACGCCGCGCGCCTCCCGCGACGAGATCGGCGGCCGGGAGGACACCGGCGAGGGCCCGGCGATAAAAGCCCGCGTGCGTGCCGTGCCGGAGGACGGCAAGGCGAATGCCGCGCTTGAAGCGCTCGTCGCCGGTTGGCTCGGCGTGCCGCGTTCGGCGGTAAGCCTCGTGGCCGGCCCCAAGTCGCGGGTGAAGACAGTCGCCATCCGCGCCGACGTGACGAGCGTGCTGGAACGGCTCGGCGCGCATAGCCTCGCGGCCCCGTGACGAAGTGCGGCAGCCCGCAATTGGAGCGTGACAGCCCGGCGTGCGGCCGGAAGGATGCGAAATTGGCCGGCCGGGAAGAAGCATGAAGGCCCTCCCCGTCCACCGATAAGAGCCGGGAACTGGCGTCCCAAACAATCAACAAAACCGGAGGACAACTGGATGTCGCAGGCGAAAATCATCGACGGGAAGGCGGTCGCGGCCGACGTGCGCGCCAAGGTGGCGGGCGACGTAGCGCAGCTCAAGGCCAAGCACGGCTTCGCGCCGGGTCTTGCCGTCGTCCTCGTCGGAGAGGATCCGGCGAGCAAGGTCTATGTGCGCAACAAGGCCGAGCAGACGGTCGAAACGGGCATGCTTTCGTTCGAGCACAAGTTGCCGGCGGAGACGCCCGAGGCCGATCTGCTCGCGCTGGTGAACAAGCTCAACGCCGATCCGGCAATCAACGGCATCCTCGTGCAGCTGCCGCTGCCCAAGCACATCAATGCGGAGAAGGTGCTCAACGCCATCGACCCCGACAAGGACGTCGACGGCTTCCATCCCGTCAACGTCGGGCGTCTGTGGATCGGGGCGCGCACGCTCATACCCTGTACGCCCACGGGTTCGCTTATCCTCGCCAAGACCGTGCAGGACAACCTTTCGGGCCTCGATGCAGTGGTCATCGGCCGCTCCAACATCGTGGGTAAGCCGATGGCCTCGCTGCTGCTGTCGCAGAGCTGCACGGTGACGGTCGCCCACTCGCGCACACGCAGCCTGCCCGACGTCGTGCGGCGCGCCGACCTCGTGGTCGCGGCCGTCGGCATCCCGGAGTTCGTGAAGGGCGACTGGATCAAGCCCGGCGCCACGGTGATCGACGTCGGCATCAACCGGGTGCCCAAGGGGGACGGCAAGACCAAGCTGGTCGGCGACTGCGAGTACGAGAGCTGCGCCAAGGTTGCCGGCGCCATCACGCCGGTTCCCGGCGGCGTAGGCCCGATGACGATCGCCTGCCTGCTGCGCAACACGGTGGAGGCCGCACTGATCCAGAAGGGGCTACCGGCCGTCTCCTAGCCGGTCGCTTTACGGCGGCGTCGGATGGTGGTCTCCAGCCTTCGCCGCCGGCCTGCTCCCGGCGATCGCCAAAATCTCCACAAGAAGGGCGGCTGACTTTCTCGTGGCCAAATTCCCTCGCAAAATGTCCTCCGAGGAGTGATTCGTCCGTCGCCTGTGCTGCCGATCCATCCGAGGGGTCGGCGTGTGCTCGCGCCAGCGAACGGCCTGGGGGATAGGGGCATGAGAACGTCAACTGTGGTCGCCGTTGCGGCCGTCCTGATTGCAGCTGGTTGGCCGCAGGCGTCGGTCCGTGCTGCGGATGGCGAGGGCGCAAAGGCGACGGGGCGTGTCGAAGGCGAAGTCACCCCGTCCAGTACGGCGCCAATGCCTGGCGATCCGGTCGCGCCACAGGTCGCGCCGGCCGCTCCTGCCGTTCCCGCAAGCGCCGCGGCGCCGTCGGCCCCGGCCGTGACGACAGGTGGCCCGGTTTCGCCTGTCACGCCTCAGGCGCCCCAAGCGCCGTCCTCGCCGTTCGCCGCCGACCTGGAAAAGGCGCTGGAGGGCATCGGCGCCAAGGTCCGTGCGTCGGCAGCCGGCGACGATCAGCGCGCCGCCTCCGGCATTTTGACGGACGATTTCGATGCCCTGTCGGCGTTCTACGCTCAACGTGCGCATGCACCGCTGTGGGTCGATGGCAATGGCCTGACGCCGCGCGGACGCGCGCTCATGGCCGCGATGCAGGCAGCGGCCGAGTACGGGCTCGATCCCTCGGCGCTGGATGTGCCTGAGGCAAGGGATGGTCTGGCGCCCGCTGACCTTGCAGCCCTCGACGCCAATCTCACGGTCGCGGCGATCAACTATGCGCGTCACGCACGCGGCGCGCGCATCCCTGAGCCCGCGGAGATGCTCAACTCCAATCTCGATCGCAAGCCGCAGCTGCACGACACCAAGCGCGTGCTGGAACGCCTGGAAGCCGCAACCGAAGCAGACATCGCCGCGACGATGGCAGCGCTCCATCCCGTCCATCCGCAGTTCGAGCGGCTGCGCCAGGCCTTCCTCAAAGCGAGCGGCGACGGCAAGGGTGGCGGTCGGCTCAGCAAAGAGGCCAAGAGGTTGCGCGCCAACATGGAGTTCTGGCGCTGGATGTGGGACGACCTGGGCGACCTTTACGTCTTCAACAACATCCCCGAATTCATGCAGTACGTGGTCCACAACGGCGAGATCGTGCGCTCCGACCGCATCGTCGTTGGTGAGATCGGCAAGCAGTCCTCTGTCTTCTCGCGGCCGCTGAGGTCGGTTGTCCTTCGCCCCCGCTGGCGCGTCCCCGAGAGCATCATGGTGCACGAGTTGTGGCCGAGCCTACTGCGCGGCGGCGGCCTCATGCGCAAATATGGCCTGGAGATAACTACGAAGTCCGGGGAGTCGAGGGACTGGCGCGCGATCGACTGGTCCAAGGACGACATCCGCAATTACCACGTCTGGCAGCCTCCGGGGCGCAGGAGTGTTCTGGGCTTCGTGAAGTTCGTATTTCCGAGCCAGCACACGATCTTCATGCACGACACGCCCGACAAGTGGATGTTCAACTCCCGTCAGCGGACGCATAGCCACGGCTGCCTGCGCGTGCGCAATCCGATCGAGTTGACCGAGATCGTGCTGAAGCATGACAAGGGATGGGATGCCGATAAGGTCAAGGACCTCGTCGACCGCGGCCCGCTCGACAACGAGGTCGAGATGGAGAAGCACATCCCGATCCATCTGGCCTACTTCACCGCGTGGGTCGATGACGATGGCAAGGTGCGCTTCTTCCGCGACATCTACGGCCACGAGAAGCGCGTGACGCTGGCGCTCGACGGCGCTTGGAGAAAGATCGACAAGGGCCGCAACCACCTTGCCCCGGCGAAGCCGAGCTTCGATCCGGACCGAATTGCGCGGTCGGGAACCGAGGAGCGTCGTCAGTCGCAGGGCCGCAATGCCCTGGAGATCATGAGCGAAGCGCTGGGCTGGAGCTTCTGAGGGCGGGAGGTGTGTTGGGGCGCAACTCCCGGGCCGCCCTTTCAGGCGATCTTGTTCGCGGCCGGATTGCGGAACATGCGCTTGGCTTCCAGCGAGTAGCTCTCGACGAGGGCATTGGTGGCGCGTAGCCGCTGGCACATGGTTTCGACCAGCGCGACGAGCGCATCCGGATGCGTCTCGAGGATGGCGAAAAGGTCGTGGCGGTAGACCGCGACGGCTTCCACCGGCTCGATCGCGATGACGGTCGCCGTGCGCTCTTGTCCGTCCAAGACCGCGATCTCGCCGATCACGGAGCCGGCCTCCAGCGCCGCCAGGATGACGTCGTCTCCCGCGGATGTCGTGTTGGTGACCTGCAGTGCACCTGACAGCACCACCATCATGCTGTCACCGGGCTCTCCGCGGCAGAAGAGCGTTTCGCCTGCGCCGAGTCGGACGACGACACCGTGCGCCATAAGGTCGTCGAGAAAGGCCGGCGAGCATCCCTGAAAGGCGCTTTGCTCGGCCAGAATGGCGCGTGCGCGATCGCGCGCGTCTGCTTGGGGACGGGGCGAATGAGATGGGCTGGCATCGCGGGAAACGGCGGTCATGTCGTGCAATCCGGATGTCGAAATGGCCTTCCCCGGCATGGGGTGCGGTAAGTCTTTGTAGTCAAAAAACCATAAGGGAGCGTTGATGCCGCGCGAATTCGGGCGGGAAGGGTGACCTGCGGGGGGGCATGAAAACAGTGCGGCCCCCGAGCCTGTTCCGCGTAAGCGGAGGAGCCGGGGGCCGCGAAAGACTGCCAGGGCAGCTTCAGGGACGACGCTATTTCTTGACCGACAGCAGGAAGCCCGAGTCGCCCGGCCTGTAGCGGTAGCCGATGCCGAAGTCGATGGCCTTGCGCGCCTTGGTCTGGAACAGCGCCCGCATGTCACGCTGGTAGTACTTGGAGAAGATGCTGATCGGTCCGTTGTAGTTGCCGAACGGCAGCCGGTCCCATTCGTTCTCCTTGTAGAAGGACAGCGGGATGCCGGTGTCGTCCTGCACGATGTGCTTGGTGTTCTCCAGCAGGAACTTGCGGATGTCGGCGAAGTGGCTGCGGTGCGGCAGGTAGGATGCGCTCTTGATGAAGCCGTCGCCGGGGGCGAGCGATTTCAGGAAGGAGAGGAAGCCGCTGCTCTTGAGGCCGGGATCGGAGACGTTGGTCGAGAAGTAATAGGCTGACCTGCGGCCTTCCTTCCCGGGGGTGGAGAACACGATCTTGGCGCCGTCGGCCTTCTGCTTTTCGCCGGCGGGCTTGGGAATTCCGTCTTCGCCAATCACGAGAAGCTCGATGTCCTCGACGACATTGCCGGCGCGCGCGACGAACGTAAGAACTACGGGCAGCGCGCCGGGAAAGGCCTGCTGCCGGAACTTCACCATCATCTCGTTGGTGCGGAAGAAGCTCACGTTGAGGATCGTGTTGATGGAGGACTGCAGCGCGCCGATGCCGGAGCTGCGCCGTCCGTCCGACATGGAAACGAGGTCAGGCACCGTGCCGACCGGCTCGAGCGCCATAAGCACGTAGGTCTTGGCCTTCGGGAAGAACGTCTCGGCGTAGAGGAAGTCGGGACCGCTGAAGGGATAAAAGAGCGTTTCCGCCGGGCTGGTGATGTTCTCCTCGCTCCATTTGCGGATCTTCGCCAGCTGCCGCCGCTCCATGCTGGTCCAGGCCGTATCGAGCCGCTTGGCGTGGGCCTGCCAGTAGCGGCCCTTGGCGGCTTGTGCCAGGGGCGAACTGTCAGGCAGGGGCAAGCCGGCGAGGAAGCGCGCGGTGTCGTTCGGGCTCGCGTGATTCGCGGGCTTGGCGGCGGCGAAGCTAGCGGCAGCCAGGACCGCTGCGAACGGCACGAGGAATGCCGTCGCGCGACGGCGGGCGGTACGGTGAAGCTGGAGCATGGAAAACGTCTCGTTGTGCTGAGAGTTCAGGTGTTGCGGCCGGCACCCAGGCGGAACACGACCAGTCCTGTCAGAAGCAGGGCCAATCCGGACAGCGATTGCACGGGGCGCTCGATCAGAAGGTACACGAGCATGAAGGCCGTGACGCCCAGGAAAATGAAGGGGGTCACTGGATAACCCCAGGCCTTGTAGGGGCGCTTCAGGTCCGGCCGGCGAATACGCATCACGATGACGGCAAGCACGGCCAGGAAGGACGACAAAGTAAGTGCGAATTGGATGAACTCGAGAATACCCTCGAAACTCTGGGTCAGGACCAGCACGGTCACGATTGCGGTCTGCAGAAGGATGGCGGCCGCTGGCACCCCGCTCGCGGACGAACGCGAGAAGACACGCAGAGCCGGCAGATCCTCGCCCATCACGCGCGTTACCCGCGGTCCGATCCACATCATGGCGCTGATCGCCGAGATGAGCCCGATGCAGATCAGAGCGCCTACGATGCGTCCGCCGGTATCTCCGAAGACGTGCTTGCCGACGACGAGCGCCACCTCGATCTCGCCGGCCATCTTGGCGATTGGCGTCGAGTAGAGGAATGCGGCGTTGATGCCGACGTAGAGTGTCATGACGATCAGCGTCGCCGCGATCAGCGAGCGCGCCACGTCGCGCTGCGGCGAGCGCATTTCGTCGACGATATAGGTCGAGGCGTTCCAGCCCGAGTACGAGTACATCACGAAGACGAGGCTGATCGCGAACGGCGCGCTCGTCATGTGCCCGATATCGGCAAGCGTCGGCGCGAAGCTGATCGGCTGCGGGTCGGCCATCAGGAAGATTGCGGCGATAAAGCCGACGATGAGCGCGACCTTGAAGATCGTGGATATGTTCTGGAACGCGCTCGATTGCTTGAGGCCGCTAAGCTGCACCAGAGCGATGAGCCACGTGATGGCGAGGGCGGCGTACATTGGCGCGGGTGCGGCCGGCATTACGCCCTTGAGGTAGGCGCCAAAGGCCATCGCAGCGAGCGCGATCGGCGCTGCGAAGCCAACCGTCGCGGACAGCCAGCCGGCCATGAAACCGACGGCGGGGTGATAGGCGCGGGTGAGGAAATTGTACTCGCCGCCCGAGCGCGGAAAGGTGGCCGCCAGCTCGCCGTAGCACAGCGCTCCGGCAAGGGCGACGATGCCACCGACAACCCACAGCATGAGCAGCGAGAAGCCCGACGCGATGTCGCGCACCTGGAAGCCGAGGCTCGTGAAGACACCGATGCCGACCATGTCGGCGACCGCGATCGAGGTCGCCGTGAAGACGGTGATGCCCCGTGCGTAGCTGCGCGCCGGACCAGCCGAAGTATCGACCATCGCGTCCATGGACCGCCCCGATTTAAAAGCCTGACCGGCGAAAAAACAGGGCAACACTTACAACAGAATCGTGCTGGCGCACCGGCCGAAGTGGTCGTTACTGCCATTTCGGTAAAGACGTGGGGCGCGGCGGTCTCAGTAGCCGGGCAGCCATCGCGGCCGACGATGGAATGCTTGCTGCAGCAAGTCGTGGTTAGCGGCGGCTGGCAACCCGCTCCGACGCTCCGATGCGGTCGATGCCCTCCATGCGCCGCAGCACGTCGGCGATGGGGTAGCGGGTCCAGGCGTTGGTCACGTAGTCGCGGTGGCTGGTCGCTGCCTCGACGAGGGTGACGCTGCCCTCACCGAGCAGCGGCGGCATGGCGTCGGTCGCCTCGATGCCGGCCTCCTGCAGCGAGGACCGCAGGCTCGCATTGCCGCCGCGCGTGTAGCGGCCATAGGCGCTGATGAAAAAGGCCTGCCGGGCGCGCGTGATGAAGTTGCGGAATGTCGAGGTGTGGCCGTAAAGCGCGTCGAGCAGCACGACGCCCAGCACGCGGTCGCGGATACCGCCGTGTGCCAGACCCCAGGCCGCGGGGAGGAACCCACCGCTGTAGCCGACGATGACCACCGGCATCCGCGCGAAAAGCGGCTCAGTCTTCGGGTCGCCGTAAAGGCGCGCGAGCTCGCCCGACACCTCGTTGAGGTACTGGCGTAGGGCACCCGGCTGCCAGAAGCGGCCAATGCTGGAATCCCGTGCGTCAACGGCGAATTGAGGTGCCACAAGCACAGCATTGACTCCGGACATGGAAACTTGCGCTGGCAGGCGCTGCCGGTGCCAGACGTCACGCTCCAGTTTCGCACCGTGGCCATGGAAGAAAAGTACGATCACGCCACGCCCGTGGACGTTGAAGCCCTTGGGCATGTGCACGAGGGAGCGGTTGTCGCTGTAGGTTTCGTCCGCCGAGTACACCCGTCCGCTGCCCGTGCGGTGGGCGGGCCGCCCATCGAGCGATGCGTTGAGAAACGTGGCATTCGTACCGGGAACGCGGCCGTCGTAGGGGAACGGCGCGGAGTCGAGCGAGACGAGGCCGGTGCGTGACTGTCCGAGCGGCAGGCGCAGCATATGGGCGACGTCGTCGCGGCGGACGGCGCGGGGTGCGGGCACGACAAACGGCATGGCGAACTTGCGTTCGGCAATGCCGCGCACGAGCGCCGGTGCCGGCGCCACGACCGGGGCGGGTCCTCGCTCCGGTGCCGGGGCCGGCCTAGCGCTCGGTGCTGCTACCGTCACCTCGGGTCGCCACACGCCTGCGACTTGTGCGGGCGCGGCTGGAGTGCGGACCGGCTGAGGTTGCGGTTCGGCGGCGGGCGCTTGCCGGGCGGCGGTCTCCGCCTCGGGTGGGCGCCGAATGGCTGCGGGCGCTGGAGCTGGCGCGGGCCGACCTGCAATCAGGTCGCGGAACATTTGCGGCGCTTCGAACCGTGACACGGCTCCGGGCGGCGCAATTGCTCTTGTTGCGACCGAGCGAACCGCTAGCCGGGGCGGCTCGGAGGGGCCGGTCCGCGCCGCGGCCTCGGCGCGGCGGAGGATATCCTCGATTGACGTGGGACCGCCCCGCGCCGCCACGGCCTGCGGCGCAGGCGTCCGGTCGGCAAGCATGAGGGACCAGCCCGCGGTCATTCCGAGCGCGAGCAACGACAATGTGCTTGAGAGCTTCGCCGACAAGTGGCTTGCCTCGCTCAAACGTCTCGGACAGCAGAAAAACAGCTTCGGTCGTGCGCGCGGCCGTACGGCGCAGTGCCGCCGGCCCGAAAGTCCCTCCACGCGGCCTTGCCGATAACGGCGGCCAGGACCGAGCCACCTGCCCCAGGTGAGACGGTCTCAAGAGCGTGGCAGCCTCATGGTAAAGAATGTCTATATGATGGCCGCAGAACCGGGCCTTTTGCCGGGCGGATGGCGTAGGTCGCTGATGCGACGGGTGGAAACCGCCAGGAATTTTGATGCGCTGTCACTACTTGAGCGACCTTCACCTGGAGAGCCAGGAGGCCCCGGGCCTGACGCAGCGGGGCGATGTGCTGCTCATCGCCGGTGACCTGTGCAACGCGGCGGCGCTCTCGCCGCGGCGGCGCGACCCCTACGCTGTCGCGCAACGCAGCCGCGTGCTCGGCTTCATCGACGATGCGCTGTCGCGGTTCGAGCACGTTCTGCTCGTCGCCGGCAACCACGAGCACTACGAGGGCGTATTCGAGGACACGGTACCTCTGTTGCGCGAACAGCTGCCGGGGGTGGTGGTGCTCGATGACGAAAGCGTTGACCTCGGTGGTCAGCGCTTCTTCGGCTCCACGCTGTGGTCGGACTTCGAAGGAGGCACCCTCGAAAGCATGACCGCGGCGCGCCGCGGCGTAGGCGACTTCCTATTGGTCAAGCGGCGCGTGAAGGACGGCGGACATGAAACGGGCCTGGAGCCGTTCCAGCCGGAGCATGCGCGCGCCGCGTTCCTGTCGGCGTTGGACGCCCTGCGATCCGCACTCGAAACGGCCGGTGAGCGCAACACCATCGTCGTCACGCATCATGCGCCGAGCCGCAAGAGCCTCAACCCTCTCTTCATGGGCAATGGACTTGATGGTGCCTTCGCGAGCACGCTCGACGGCTTCATCTCGCAGCTCCAAACCGTTCCGTTCTGGGTGCACGGCCACACGCACGTCCAGCGCCGCTACACGATCGGGCAAACCACGATCCTGGCGAACTGCCTCGGCTTGCCGGGCAAGGGTCGTGCTTCGGGCAATTTCTCGACGAGAAAGTCGTTTGAGATTTGACGAGCGCTATCGCAAAGACGGCTGCTTGACGCGCCCGCGCGGGCTGCGCCAGTCTTGCCGGAGGGGCTTGCCGGATCCCATCTCGCCACTCTCTTCCGGCCGGCCGCAAATACATGCTGTTTTTCAATTGCATCCGAATTTCGGGAGCCTGGCATGCCGCTGCGAAACCTCATCGGAAACGGCGGCGTGCGAGTAACGCGCCGCAGCATCTTGAGGGCGAGCGCGGCCGGTCTGGCGTCCGTGCTGTGGTCGTGGCGCGGTTCTTTGAGTGCGCAAGCCGCGCCGCGCCGCGTCATCGATGTCCATTGTCATGTCTTCAATGGGCGCGATATCCCGGCGCGCTCCTTCATTCGGACGGTTGTATTCGAGCATTTCCCCGAACTCGTTCCGGTAGAGCGTGCGGCGCGCGGATTTTCTGACAAGGCGAAGGAGGGTCTCGCCGACGCGATGATCGCGCTCGTCCTGACACCGTTCACGCCCACCGTCGCCCGCGAGAAGCGCTGCATCGAGGACGGAAAATGCTCGCTGCTGTGGAGCGTCTTCTCCCGATCCGGCGCGCGTACCGAGGTGGCGCGCAGCCTCTCGCGGCCGGCAGGCGACGAGGAAGAACTGCTCGCCGACTTCGAGCGGCTGAAGGCCGGCAAGCCGCGCGTCAAGTACTTCATCGAGGACGAATGGAAAGGCTCCATCGACAACATTGACGCGTTCCTTGCGGAGGCCGACCGGCGCCCCAGGCCGCGGAGCCTCGATGAGCTTGCACCGCCGGAGTCGGCGGCCGCGCGCAGCGAGACCGCGCGCAGCCTGGCGCACAACGAGTTCGAGTATGGGCCGCTGCTGCGCTGGGCAGGTCTGCTGAAATCGTTTCGCTACGAGATCGTCGAGGCCTATGCGCAGCTCTACGATCCGGCGCGCTACCGGCTGGCACTGCTGGCGCCCGCGATTGTCGATTTCACGCTCTGGCTGCCCGGACCCGACAAGGTCGAAGGCCTAGCGGATCAGTCTGCGTTGATGGATCTGATCTCGCGCCGCGGCCGCGGCCAGGGCCCGCTGATGCACGGCTACGTCGGCTTCGATCCGTTGCGGCAGGTGCGAGCGACCGGCGAGGACAAGCCGCTCAAGATCGCCCGTCGCGCGGTGGAGAACCAGGGGTTCCTGGGCGTCAAGCTCTATCCGCCGATGGGGTTCCGCGTCTCGGGCAATGCCGGACTAGATACGTTTCCCTCGACCGTGACACCCGAGGCCGGGTTCGGCGGAAGGCTCGATGCCGCGCTGGAAGAACTCTACGAGTGGTGTGACAGCGAGGGCGTGGCGATACTGGCCCACACTTCCGACAGCCAGGGCGCCAACGAGAAGTTCGGCGAGCGCGCTGATCCTGCGTATTGGGAGGCGCCGCTGCGGCGGCATCCGGGTCTGCGCGTCTGCCTCGCTCATTTCGGTAATTTCTCGGGACCGGAGGGTTCGGCCGAGGACGACGAGATGACCTGGGAGTGGGGCATCGGGCGCATGATGAGCGCAACGGGCGCTCCCAATCTTTATTCCGATCTGTCCTATTTCCCGCATCTGGTGGGTTCTCCCAATGCCGGCGCGCTGGCCGCCGGTGGCGCGCGGCTCAAGCGCTGGATCGATGCCTTCGACCCGCGCTGCGAGCGCCTCATGTTCGGCACCGATTGGAGCATGATCGCCAAGCAGAGCCGCAGCGTCGACTACGTGTCGGCGTTCGAGGGTCTGCTCGGATCGCTGGGTCTCGGTGCCAAGCAGCTCGACAACATCTTCTTCGCCAACGCGGTGCGCTATTACGGGCTCGGCGCAGGAGGGGCCGCGCGCAAGCGGCTCGAGGCACACTATCGCCGCAACGGCATCGATGCTGGAGTGCTCGCCGTCTTCGATTGAAGATCGAATTGAAGCTGAGCGCCGGGGGCCGTGCCCGGTGGATGAGGGAGACAAGCATGATGTTGCGTCGGCAGGCGATCAAGCTGATGGCAGGTGTTTCGGGGCTGGCACTTTTCTCTCCGTCTCTCATGTCCCGCCTTGCTCGCGCCGCCGATGCTGCGGCGCCCGGCGGCGATCCGGGCTCGCTCGGCCTGCCCTCCGACTTCCGTCTGCGCCTCCCTTCGCGCATCGATGCGGCAGCGCGATCGGCCCCGGACGCGGCGGAGGCGGTATCGAGCGACGCGCTGCTAGAGGTCGGTGGCGTTCGGGTCAATCGCGCTACCGGTGAGATCGATCTCGGATCATTGGCCCCAGTGGGGCCGTTGGTACCGCTTGCGGGCGAAGCCGCCGCTGTCGTCGGCAATGCCGTGGATGTGCTCGCGCTCGATGTTCTCAACCGCGAGTTCAATCCCTTCTTCGAGGCTCCGCCGGGGCTGTCGGGCGGGCCGCTGGTCGGAGCCTATGAAAAGGGCGACGACATCTACCGGGGCCGCGCCTTCATCCCCGTGAGGTTAGTGATGGGTGGGCTCATCGACGCGGCGGGTCTGCCCAAGGAGCCGCTGCAGCCGCTGCTTGCCGTCCTGCCCGAGCTTGCCGTGCTGGCGACGCCGGCGCATCAGTTCCGGCTGGCCGATAGTGTCGGCAACCGCATCGTCTTCTACGGCGGCGGGCCCGGGCACTCCGGCATCGATCTGCTCGCTCGCGACTTGCGCCAGCGCGGCCTGCGCTTGCTGAAACAAATGGTGCATTTCAACAATGCTTCGCAAGGCGGGGAGATCAAAGCCATTGTCGAGGACGGTGTCGGCGGGTCGACTCACGTCGGAGGCTACTCGTCCGGCTTTGATGAGAATGGTGCTTCGCTGTCGGTGAAGAGTGACTGGCCGTACAGCTATGGCTTCCTCGACGACTACAATCGCACCTACAACGCCAACATCCTGGCGGTCGACTATCGCGGCGGCACGCGCGACCCCATTCCGGACGCGATGATCGAGGCCTACTGCCGCAATGCCGACATGTGGGATGCCGCTGCCGCGATCACGGTACCCTTCGCCAATGAGGATCTGGACCCGTCGTTCCAGGAGTACACCTACAACCCGCTGGAGGTGTTCGATCAGGCGTCGGCCCGGCGCGTCGCCGCAGCACTCGCGCAGCTCGACAAGACGCACTTTCTTCAGCAGCACGGAGCCTTCTATTGCGCGGAAGGTCAGTTCGTGGTCGCTAACCTCGGTCCGCAGGAGGACGAGACCGGCGGCACGCTACTGAAGCGCAGCCGCTTTGGCGCAACGCGGCTTGGCGCGTGCATCGACAATTTCGCCAAGGCGCCGGGATATGCGGGGTTGACCGCTGACGAGCGCCGCCGCCGGCCGATGGTCGGCTGGGAGCATCTGCTCAGTCTGGGCGCCGAGGGCGGCGGTATCAGCAGTGAGCAGTTCAACCAACTCGTCGCCACCGATCGCACAGCGATTGCGCTGGAGTGGCTGGCGGAGGACGTGAAGGGCTGGCAGTCCTTTGGTCCGCTCCATCCGGAAGCGCTGGTGGCGCGCCCAATGACTGTGGCGACCATGGCCTGGGGTCTGTTCCGGCGTTACCTGCCGCGCGAAGGCATCGCCAAGCTCGTTGTCACCGAGCTTGTGAAGGCCCATGCGACGGGCGGCGCGCCGGTCAAGGCCGCCGTGGTGATGCTCGCCGGCGGTAACGATCCCAACTCGCCCGAAGGGCGGATGGCTCTTGCCGGACTTGGCGCACGCGCCGCCGCGGGACTGCACCTCGGGCTGCTGTCGAGCGAGGAGGTGCGTACGCGATTGCTGCAGAAAGCGGGGTTTGAGGAGATCACCAACGATGCCGACAAGGCGAAGGTGATGGCCGCCTACCAGTCGTTTCTCGCCATTCTGCAGAACGCCGATCATAACACCCAGGCCGCGCTCGACGCGGCATTGCGCTCCGCCGACGATGAACTGGCCAAGGTGCAGGTCACGCGGCGCTATCTCAACAAGCTGACGGGCGAGATCGACGAGGCCAAGACCTCGCTCATGGTCTATGCAGCGCCGGCCTGCTTCGGCATGTGGGCACAGCAACCCTGGCTCGCCGGCACACGCTGCATCGCCTACGTCGCGACTGCCATGCATGCAGACCAGGGCAAGGCATGAACCACGCCTGCGCCGCGCTCAGATGCGGCGCAGATCGAGCGTCATGGGATACTCCGGATCGATGCGCGCCGGAGTTGGCGCCATCAGGCCCGCGGTGTGGCCCGTGTCCTCGAAGCGGGCGAGCCTGCGCCCTTCCGCCTCGTAGGCGTTGACCGGAAATACCTCGAAGTTCCGCCCGCCCGGATGGGCCACGTGATAGCGGCAACCAGCAATCGACCGCCCCGACCACGAGTCGAAGATGTCGAACACGAGCGGTACGTGCGGGGAGATGGTCGGATGCAGCGCGGAAGGTGGCCACCAGGCGCGGTAGCGCACGCCGGCAACCGCCTCACCCCAAGTGCCGGTAGGCGTTAGCGGAATGGTGCGGCCGTTGCACGTCACGCTGAAGCGGTCGCCTGTCAGGCCGCGCACCTTCACCTCGGCGCGCTCCAGCGACGAATCCACGTAGCGCGCGGTGCCGCCGATGATGCCTTCCTCGCCCAATACGTGCCACGGCTCCAGCGCCTGCCTGACCTGCAGCTCCAGCCCCGCTGCCTCCACCTTGCCGTAGAGCGGGAAGCGGAACTCGTAGTGCGGCCGGAACCAGTCGGCCTCGATGGGAAGGCCATGGGCCCGCAGGTCGGCGACAATGTCCAGGAAATCGGCCCACAGCGCGTGGCCCAGCATGAAGCGGTCATGCAGCGCCGTTCCCCAGCGCACCAGCGGCTGCCGGTAGGGCCTTTCCCAGAACCGCACGATGAGTGCGCGCAGCAGCAACTGCTGCGCAAGGCTCATGCGTGCGTGCGGCGGCATCTCGAAGGAGCGGAACTCGACGAGGCCGAGGCGGCCGGTGGGGCCGTCGGGCGAGTAGAGCTTGTCGATGCAGATCTCGGCACGGTGCGTGTTGCCCGTAACGTCGATCAACAAATTGCGGAAGATGCGGTCGACGAGCCAGGGCGGCACGCTTCCGGCGCCCGGCTCGGGGATCTGCGACAGCGCGATCTCGAGTTCGTAGAGCGCCTCGTGCCGGCCTTCGTCGACGCGCGGCGCCTGGCTGGTCGGTCCGATGAAGAGGCCAGAGAACAAGTAGGACAGGGATGGATGGTTCTGCCAGTACGCTACGATTGATGCGAGCAGATCGGGCCGCCGCAGGAACGGGCTGTCGGCCGGCGTGGCGCCGCCCAGCACAATATGGTTGCCACCGCCCGTGCCGGTGTGACGGCCGTCGAGCATGAACTTCTCGGTCGAGAGGCGCGAGAAGTGCGCGTCCTCGTAGAGCCCCGTCGTGATGGCGACCGCCTCATCCCAGCTCTTGGCCGGCTGGATGTTGACTTCGATGACGCCGGGGTCGGGCGTCACCTTGATCACGTTGAGACGCGGATCGGAGGGCGGCGAGTATCCTTCGATGTGGATGGGTACGCTGGCAGACTGCGCTGCCTCCTCGACCGCGGCGACGAGGGCCGCGTAGTCCTCCGCGTCCGAAAGTGGCGGCATGAACACGCACAACCGGTCGCCGCGCGGCTCGATCGACAGGGCCGTGCGCACCGAGCCGATGACGTCGGTGGGCGCATCGGGCCGAGCTGGCGGCGCCTCTAGCGTGACGGTCCGGCGCCGCTGCATGAGGATATGGCGCTCGGGCAGCGGCGGCGCCTCGGCGAAGGGGTCGCGCGGCAGCACATGCGGGTAGTTGGCGGGCGTGAGGTAATAGGTGGAGCCCAGCGGCAGGCGGAAGCCGACGGGCGAGTCGCCGGGAACGAGAAACAGCTTGTCGCGCCGCAGCGACCAGCGCTCGGTCACCCAGCGCCGACCGCGGTCGGCGGTATGCCAGACCTGGATCGGCAAGACGTAGCCGGCGGCCTCGGTCACGCCGCGGTCGAAGACTCGGACGACGCGTTCCCGCTCGGCAGGATCGTCCAGTTTGTTGTCCTCGGGCTTCACGTTGATCGGCAGCTTCTGCTCGACCAGCAGGAAGTGCGCCGTATCTTCGTAGGCCGGCATGCCGCTGCTGGTCGGCAGGCCGAGCCGGTCGTTAAGGGCCACGAGCAGCCGCGAGGCGTCGCCGATGGTGACCTGCTGACCTTCGCTCTCCCGTGCGATGAGGTTATGCTGTTCCCACAGCGGCTGGCCGTCACCGCGCCAGTAAAGCGCGAATGCCCAGCGTGGCAGCTGCTCGCCCGGATACCATTTGCCCTGCCCGTAGTGCAGCAGACCGCCCGGAGCGAAGCGCTTGGCGAGACGCCGGATCAGATCGTCGGCATAGCGCCGCTTGTTGGGTCCGACGGCGGCCGTATTCCACTCCGCGCCTTCCATGTCGTTGGCGGCGACGAATGTGGGTTCGCCACCCATGCTGAGGCGAACGTCTCCCCGCTTCAACCGCTCGTCGATGAGGTGACCGGTGCTTTCAATGCGCGCCCAGGCCTCGTCGCTGTAGGGCTTCGTAACGCGCGGCGTCTCGCGGATGCGCGTCACGCCCATATTGAACGAGAATTCGACCTCGGCCTTGGTATGCGCGCCTGTGATAGGGGCAGCACTCACCGGATGCGGTGTCGCGGCAAGCGGAATGTGGCCTTCGCCTGCCAACAGGCCCGAAGTGGGGTCGAGCCCGATCCAACCCGCGCCGGGTACGTAGACCTCGGTCCAGGCATGCAGATCGGTGAAGTCGACGTCGGTGCCGGTCGGCCCGTCGAGCGATTTCACGTCGGGCGTCAGCTGGATGAGGTAGCCGGATACGAAGCGCGCCGCGAGACCGAGGTGGCGGAGGATCTGGACCAGGAGCCACGCGCTGTCGCGGCACGAGCCCGATGCCTTCTGGAGCGTTTCCTCGGGCGTCTGTACGCCCGGTTCCATGCGGATGAGGTAGCTGACATCGGCATGCAGCCAGCGGTTGATGTCACATAGGAAGTCGACGGTCGTACGCGGTGTGCGGTCGATGCGCGCCAAGTAGTCCGTGAGGCGCGGGCCGGCCTGAGCCGGCTCGAGGTAGGGCTGCAGCTCCTTGGCGAGCACGCTACCGTACTTGAACGGGAACTCCTTGGCGCTTTCCTCGACGAAGAAGTCGAACGGGTTGATGACGGCCATGTCGGCGACGAGATCGACCGTGACCGAGAATTCCTTGGTCGGTTCGAGCACCACCACGCGCGCCAGGAAGTTGCCGAACGGGTCCTGCTGCCAGTTGATGAAGTGCTCGGCCGGTGACAGCTTGATGGAGTAGCTGAGGATCGGGGTCCGGCAATGGGGCGCAGGGCGGAGGCGGATCACGTGCGGGCTCATCTCGACGAGCCGGTCGTAGTCGTATCGCGTGGTATGCGTCAGGGCGACATGCAGGGCCATTCGTTCTCATGCTCTCTTGCAGGCCCGCTGCGTGGGGCAGCAGCCGAAATTTGCCGGTCGGGTGGAACGCAAGGGGACCAGCATCCGTTTCGGGCATAAACCTTTGTGTGGCGATCAACAATCGGCCAAACCGTACCGCTGTGCCGATCTCCAACTTCCGGATAGGTTCGGCCCGCAGACCGGCGTTCCGGGCGCCTGTTCTGCGCGCAACTGCACGAGAGTCGGGCAGAATCGGCCCGGCAGCAGCCCTACCGCGTCCGGAGCGGTATCGGAACGAGAGAAGAATTCGGTGCGCTACCCATGAAGACCTTCGTTTGCTCGAACTGCGGAAACCGCGTCTATTTCGAGAACATCTCGTGTCTCAATTGCGGGCAGGCGCTCGGGTTCGACAGCCGACTGCTGACCGTGGAGACGCTGCGTGCCGCCGACCGACCGGGATTGTACCGGCGATATGAGGCAAATGGTCCCGATCCCGTGCGGTACTGCCGCAACGCAACACATGGCGCCTGCAACTGGATAACGCATGGCAGCGACCCCAATGCGCTATGCGTCGCGTGTGACCTCAACCGCACCATTCCCAACCTGGCGGAGCCGGGCAACCTGGAGGCCTGGCGCGAGCTGGAGGAGGCCAAGAAGCGCTTCGTCTACCAGCTCTTGCGCTTCGGCCTGCCGCTCGACGGCACGTCGGTTGGCCAGCCGCGCCTTACGTTCGACTTCGCCTACAATGCCCTGACCGGGCATCTCGACGGCGTCATCAGCATCAATATCAAGGAGGCCGACTCGGTCTGGCGCGAGCAGCAGCGTCAGATGTTCGGAGAGCCGTATCGGTCGCTGCTCGGCCACCTGCGGCATGAGAGCGGGCACTTCTATTGGATGCTGCTTGTCGAAGCTGCGGGACACCTCGATAGTTTCCGCGCGCTGTTCGGCGACGAGCGGGCCGACTATGCCGCAGCCATCGAGCGCAACCAGCGCACGGGTCCAGCACCCGACTGGCAGGCGCGGCACGTTTCGGCCTACGCCAGCGTCCATCCCTGGGAGGACTGGGCGGAGACGTGGGCGCATTACCTGCACATGGTCGACGCGCTCGAGACGGCAGAAGCACTGGGCTTCGACGCCCGCGCCAGCGGCCTCATGTTCGGCTCGGTCTGGCCGTTCAAATCCTACGACATCTATCGCGAGGAGACGTTCGAGGCGTTGATGGAGCGGTGGATTCCATTGACGATCGCGCTCAACAGCCTCAGCCGCAGCATGGGCCATCTCGACTTCTATCCGTTCGTCATTTCGGGGCCGGCGCGCGCCAAGCTCGCTTACGTGCACGACGTCATCCGCAACTCTCCGTCCGGCTCAACGGATTGACGGCGCGCGCGCGGCACGCGGCAAGAAAAAAGGCGGCGATCGATGCCGATCGCCGCCCTTCAATCTTCGAAGCTCAGCGCTTCCTTCTCGGGCGCTCAGGCCGTGAGATCGAAGCGATCCGCGTTCATCACCTTGGTCCAGGCCTTCGCGAAGTCCGCCACGAACTTCGTCTTCGCGTCGTCCTGGGCATAAACTTCCGAGATTGCACGCAGCTGCGAGTTGGCACCGAACACGAGGTCGACGCGCGTGCCCGTGAACTTCACCTTCCCGGTCTTGCGGCAATGCGCCTCGAACAGGTTTGCATTGGCCGCCGAGGGCTTCCATTCGTTGCCCATGTCGACGACGTTGACGAAGAAGTCATTCGTCAGCGTGCCGGGCTTGTCGGTGAACACGCCGTGCTTGGAGCCGCCATGATTGGCGCCCAGGACACGCAGGCCACCGACGAGTGCCGTCATCTCCGGGGCCGTCAGCTTCAGAAGCTGCGCCTTGTCGATCAGCATCTCCTCGGCGGGTACGCTGAATTCCGCCTTGAGGTAGTTGCGGAAGCCATCAGCCTCCGGCTCCAGCGGCTCGAACGACTCGGCATCCGTCTGCGCGGCGGAAGCGTCCATCCGTCCGGGTGTGAACGGCACCTCGACAGAGTGGCCGGCCTTCTTCGCGGCTTCCTCGACGGCAGCAGTGCCGGCCAGGACGATGAGGTCGGCGAGCGAGATCTTCTTGCCGTCGCCGGCCGAGGCGTTGAACGCCTTCTGGATCTCTTCCAGCTTGCCCAGGGCATTGGCCAGTGCCGCCGGCTCGTTGGCCTCCCAGTCCTTCTGGGGAGCGAGACGGACACGCGCGCCGTTGGCGCCGCCGCGATAGTCGGAGCCGCGGAACGTGGAGGCGGAAGCCCACGCTGTCTTCACCAGTTCGGCGATGCTGAGACCCGAGGCGAGTACCTTCGCCTTGAGACCGGCAATGTCCTTGGCGTCGACGAGCGGATGATCGACGGCGGGAATTGGGTCCTGCCAGATCAGATCTTCTTTCGGCACTTCGGCGCCGAGATAGCGCACCTTGGGACCCATGTCGCGATGGGTGAGCTTGAACCAGGCGCGTGCGAAGGCGTCGGCAAACTCCGCCGGATTGGCGTGGAAGTGGCGCGAGATCTTCTCGTACGCGGGATCCATGCGCATCGCCATGTCGGCGTCGGTCATGATGATCGGCACCTTCCTGGACGCATCGTCCGCGGCTGGCGCCATGTTGGTGGCGGTCTGTTTCGTGGGGGTCCACTGCGAGGCACCGGCGGGGCTCTTGGACAGTTCCCACTCGTTGCCGAACAGGACGTCGAAATAGCCCATGTCCCACTGCGTCGGGTTGGTCGTCCAGGAGCCTTCGAGGCCGCTCGTGATAGCGTCGCCGCCCTTGCCGCTCTCATATGAGCTCATCCAGCCGAAGCCCATCGTCTCAAGCCCCGCGGCCTCCGGCGCCGGGCCGCAGGCTGATGCCGGGCCAGCGCCATGGCACTTGCCGAACGTGTGACCGCCGGCGGTCAGCGCCACGGTCTCATAGTCGTTCATGGCCATGCGCTTGAAGGTCTCTCGCACGTCGCGGCCCGAGGCGATCGGGTCGGGCTTGCCGTCGGGTCCTTCGGGATTGACGTAGATGAGGCCCATCTGCACGGCAGCGAGCGGGTTCGCCAGCTCGCGTTCGCCGGAGTAGCGGCTGTTCGCCTTGTCGCTGGTGGCGAGCCACTCGGCCTCCGAGCCCCAGTAGACGTCTTCTTCAGGCTCCCAGATGTCCTCGCGCCCACCGCCGAAGCCGAACGTTTTGCCCCCCATCGACTCGATGGCGACGTTGCCGGCAAGGATATAGAGGTCGGCCCATGACAGCTTGTTGCCGTACTTCTTCTTGATCGGCCAAAGCAAGCGGCGCGCCTTGTCGAGGTTGCCGTTGTCGGGCCAGCTGTTGAGCGGTGCGAAGCGCTGGTTGCCGGTTCCCGCACCGCCACGGCCATCGGCCGTGCGGTAGGTGCCTGCGGCGTGCCAAGCCATGCGAATGAACAGGCCGCCGTAGTGGCCGTAGTCGGCAGGCCACCAGTCCTGGCTGTCGGTCATCAGCGCCGTGAGGTCTTTCTTCACGGCGGCGAGGTCGAGCTTCTTGAACTCTTCGGCGTAGTTGAAGGTCTCGCCCAGCGGATTACCGGCGGGCTGGTTCTGGTGCAGGATCTTGAGATTGAGCTGGTTGGGCCACCAGTCCTTGTTCGAGCGCTGGGCGAACGTCACGTTCGCGGTCAACCCGCGCATCGGGCATTTGGACATCTCGTTCATCACACTCCCCATCGTTTATTCGTATGTCGGAATAGGTAGATGTATCGCTGGCGGTCGTACCCGGTCGGCGCCATAAGGTAAAGTCTGCTTCTCTGATTTGCACCATAAGGCATATTTATGATCGCTCGAACGAGGCTCCAGCGAAGCCGACCGCCATGCCGCATGGAACCTCAGTGCCGATGGATGCGCCAGCGTAGTGACGGGCGTCATGTGGTGTCGCTTCGCCGTTCTTGACACGGGCGATGGTCGCGGCCCTCATCGCCACTCATCGGTATCGAGACCTCAACGTGGCTTATTCGCAGCGCATCGGAACGACGTCCCACAGCTTCGCGACGCTCGCCGAGCTGATGGCGAAGGCCACGCCGCCGCGCGCGGGCGACCGGCTCGCCGGGATCGCGGCTCAGAATGCGGAGGAGAATGTCGCCGCCAAGATGGCGCTCGCCGACGTCCCGCTGAAGCAGATCATCGCCGCGCCGCTCGTGCCCTACGAGGACGACGAGGTGACGCGCCTCATCCTCGATACGCACGATGCGGCGGCGTTTGCACCGATCGCAAGCCTCACCGTTGGCGAATTGCGCGAGCACCTGCTGTCCCACGCGACGACGGCCGCCGATCTCGCGCGGCTCGCGGCCGGCATTACGCCGGAGATTGCTGCGGCGGTCTCCAAGATCATGCGCAACCAGGACCTCATCCTGGCGGCGCGCAAATGCAGCGTCGTCACCCGTTTCCGCAACACCATAGGTCTGCCTGGAACGATGTCGGTGCGCCTGCAGCCAAATCATCCGACCGACGATCCGGCGGGCATCCTCGCCGCCATCACAGACGGGCTCATGTATGGCGCAGGCGATGCGGTGATCGGCATCAACCCTGCGACCGACTCGCCGGCACGCATCGCCGATCTACTGCACCTTATCGACGGCGTGATCGCGCGGTTCGAGATTCCGACGCAGGGCTGCGTGCTGGGTCACGTCACGTCGACACTGGCGCTCATCGGCAAGGGTGCGCCGGTCGATCTCGTATTTCAGTCGATCGGCGGGACCGAAGCCCTCAACCGCTCGTTCGGTGTGACGCTTTCCCTCCTGGCGGAGGCCAACGAGGCGGCGCGTGCGCTCAAGCGCGGCACGGTCGGGCACAACGTCATGTATTTCGAAACCGGGCAGGGCTCGGCGTTGTCGGCGGATGCCCACTACGGCGTCGACCAGCAGACTTGCGAGGCGCGGGCCTACGCGGTTGCCCGCGCATTCCAGCCGCTGCTCGTCAATTCGGTCGTCGGCTTCATCGGGCCGGAGTACCTGTACGACGGCAAGGAGATTCTGCGCGCGGCGCTCGAGGATCATTTCTGCGGCAAGCTGCTCGGTCTGCCGATGGGAGTTGACGTCTGCTACACCAACCACGCGGAAGCCGACCAGGACGACATGGACGCCATTCTGTGCGTGCTCGCTGCTGCTGGCGTTACCTACGTCATGGGCGTGCCGGGCGCCGACGATGTGATGCTGGGCTACCAGTCGACCTCCTTCCACGATGCGCTGTTCGTCCGCGAGGCGTTCGGGCTCAAGCGCGCGCCAGAGTTTGAAACGTGGCTCGCGGCAATGGGCATTGCCGGTGCTGACGGACGTCTGATGCCGCCGCGGCCAGATCATTCGCTCATCGCCGAGGCTGGAACCATACCGGGTGGCGTATGAGCGGCCCTCCGCGCGATCCATGGCTGGCGCTCGGTGCTTCAACGCCCGCCCGCATCGCCATTGGCCGTGCCGGGGCCTCTCTGCCGACGCGGGAGGTACTGTCGTTCGCGCTCGCCCACGCTCAGGCTCGCGACGCCGTACATGCCGATTTCGATGCGGCCAAGCTCGCGGCGCAGCTTCGTCAACTCGGATTGGCGGAGGTTCTGGACGTCGCGAGCCAGGCGATCGAGCGTGATCACTACCTGGCGCGGCCCGACCTTGGCCGTCGTCTCGACGCCGCCTCCAGCGCCCAGCTGACGGCGAAGTCTGGCGGCGAATGCGATCTGGTTCTGATGATCGGGGATGGACTGTCGTCGACGGCGGTGACGGCGCATGCCGTAGCTGTCATCCAGGCATTCCTGCCGCACGCCGTGCGGCTTCGCCTATCGCTTGGCCCTGCGGTGGTGGCGCGTGGCGCGCGCGTGGCTCTCGGCGACGAAGTAGGCGCCGTGCTCAAGGCGCGTCTGGTCGCGGTTCTGATCGGCGAGCGCCCGGGCCTGTCGGCGGCGGATAGCCTGGGCATCTATCTCACCCATACGCCGCGCCCGGGCCGCAATGACGCGGAGCGCAACTGCATCTCAAACGTGCGACCCGCAGGGCTCGCTCCCGAAGCCGCGGCTGCCCGGCTCGCATGGCTTGTGGAAGCTGCAATCGCGCGCGGGCTCACGGGTGTGGATCTGAAGGACGACAGTGGCGTGCTGGGGGGGCGCAACGGGTCCGGCATTGCCGCGCTGAGCGCTGATTGGGTCAGGCGCGGAGACGATTGAAGGCGCCGTCAGTAGCGGTAGCCGTAGCGGACGCCCAAGCGATCCATGCCCTCGTTGAAGTCGGCAAGGTTGGCGTTCGACGTGTGCTCGAAGTAGACCGACAGCGCATTATGCGCGTCGAGCCGCAGGCCGATTTCAAAGGGAATGTGGAACAGCACGCGGCTGCCGAGTGCCTTCTTGTCGATGGCGACGGGGCCGGTCTCGCCGTCGTGTACCGCGGCGCCTATGCCGGTCGCGAAGAACAGGCCCGAGGGGCCCTCGATCTGCCAGCGAGCGTCGAGATAGATGTGGCTGGTGTCGCCGCCCGTGTTGATCGAAGCCCCGAGCGCGGGACTGATGCGGCCGCCGAGCAGTGCGATCGACGGCGCGAAGATCACCTCGATGTTGATGTCCGGCGAATCGCCTTCGAGCTGGAACCCGCTCCACAGGTCGGGCACGTCGTGTGCCAGCACGCCGGCCTTGAACTCGCTGACGAGCCCGCCGGCCTGCACGTCCTGCGGCGTCGCCACAACGGCGATCACACACGCCGCCGCCGTCAGCATCGCCGTCTTGCAGCTCATTTTCAGGTCTTCCCGCCGTTATGCCGGTGATCCGGCCAGCACCGAAAATGCGCTCGGACGCCGGCTGGCGGCAATGCCCTCCCATACGGTTCGCGCGTCAGAGTGCTTTCTACGCCACGCTTGGAAGGAGGACATCTCTATGATCGCCTCCGGATGTTCCGCGTGCGTCGAACAAAAAAAACCGCTCCGGGAAGCCGGAGCGGGTGAGTTGGGGGTGCGTGGGAGGAAGCGGGGGAGGATCAGGGGGTGCAGCGAACGGAGATGGTCATGCCGGCAGCGGGCACGAAGCGGCGGCACGACTTGATGGAGGAACCGTCGGCGGAGGCACTGGCAACATCGGCCACCTCGACTGCCGGGCGGACGGGAAGGGGCGGCGTGGCACGCGACGCGCGTGCGACGGGAGCGACGGTCGGTTCCGAGTTGACGGCAATGCCGTTGTCATTCGCGGAGACTGCCGGACGGCCGTTGTCGAGGTCGCCGTACTTGGTGGCATCGACAGCCGCGTGGCGGTGGATGGGAGCGTACTTGGTCAGGGTTCCGGCCTCGACCGCACCGCACAGGCTCAACATCGCCATGGCTGTCAGGATGGTGCGGAGCATCGGTCGGTCCTCTTGGTGGTCCCGGGCCGTGTCCGGCCCGCCCTTGGTATGCCTGTATAGAACCACGGGCCTGCGCGTAGTGCTGTTCCGCGAGAGACAGCTCGCAGGAAACCGGCTGCCCGGGAACTGACGAGGCCCCGCCGGTCGCCCGGCAGGGCCTCTGATTGGATTTCAATATTGGATCAATCGGTTACTCGGTGCAGGGCACGTCGATGGTGAGGCCCGCCGTCGGGATGAAGCGCTTGCAGGTCGCCGCACCCACCTCCTGGCCGGCGTCGACCGCCGCCACCTTCTCGGTCTTCACTTCCGGCGTGGCCTCGGGGGCAGCCTCGGCCTGGGGTGCCGGCGTCTCGACCGGAACCTCCGAAACCTTGCTCTCCTCGACGACCGGCTGCTGCTGCTGCGCCGCGATGGCCAGCGCCTTACGCTTGGCTGCCGCCTTGATGCGGGCCGCAGCGAGAGCCTGGCGCTTCTCTGCCGCACGCTGGCGGAGTTCGGCGAGCTTCGCGGCGCGGATCTCCGCAGCGCGCTCCCGGGCCGCATGGGCCTGTGCGGCGCGGATCTTTGCAGCGCGGATGCGGGCCCGCTTCTTTGCCTCGAGTTCAGCGTGGTTCGAGTTGGAGAAGGAGGGGCCGGGGTGGAAGAAGCGGAACCCGCCGCGGTGACCGCCGGCCTCGGCCGAGGTCGAGAAGGCGGAGGCTGCCAGAACCAGGGTGGCGGCGAGTGTGAGGATCGACTTGCGCATTTGAGGTCTCCATTGGGGTCTGGCACATCGCGGTGCCGTGTTCGTCATGAGCCCACTATGCTTCGACCGCTTCTCCGCGGCAGTTCCCTCAGGCACAGGTATATGAAATCACGAACTTTTTTTGGTGCTCTTCTACCTCGATCGATGTTCCCTTCGGCACATGTTTCACAGCGGTCCCGAAACGGCTTTCGCTCTCACGCCGGGTTCAGCGCCCGGGCCGGCCATGATAGGGTCGGAGGCAGCGCGGGCAGGTGCTGGCGCCTGACGGAATTCCGGCATTCGAAACGGGGGTGCACGTGACGCGCATATTGCTTTCCACGGGCAACATTCTCGTCTCGCTGGTCCTGGGCACGCTCCTGTTCGGGTTCATTTTCATCAAGTATCCGGACACGATGGCGGCGATGCTCGATGGTGCCGCCAACCTCAAGACCTGGCTGACCAGCCGCGGCATCTCCACCGAGTACAACAACTGGATTCGCGTGCTGCTCGAGGAGCGCCAGCTCGTCCTCATGTGTTGTGTGATCGTGGCGCGGGTCGTGCTGTCGATCGTGACCTATCCGATCATCGTAATGCGCGAGCGGACCTGAGCGCCTCGAACGGCTTTGAGCCGGTAGAACAGCCTATTGCTCGCATTTGTGGTTAACGTTGTTTTAGCTCCCGTCCGCCTACTGTCTGGTTTGTACGCGGCCATGACGGCCTGCGTTCGAACCTGCATGCGTACTGGAGTGCTGCAATGGGTCTCTTCAGCCGACGAACGGGCAATACGCCCGATGTCGAGCCGGAGTTGCCATTCCCGGCGCCGCCTACCGTGGCGGAACCGGCTGCGCCGGAATCCGGTGCGGCAAGCGCTTCTGCGGCCAAGCCCCAGCGCCGGCGCCTCATGCGACGTCTCGACTGGCGTGTGCGCTTTGCCGTCTACGCCACGGCGACCAGTGCGGCGGGAGCGGCGATGTGGCTCGCCGCGATGCTTGTCCACTACACGATGGTCTTTCCCGATCCGCACTCGGTGTCGAACCGGGAGCGCGGCACGGTGATCCGCATCCTGGCGCGCGACGGCTCCACGCTTGCCGAGCGCGGCGCCGCCCAGGCAACCGTGCCGCTCGACATGCTGCCCCCCCACGTCTGGGGCGCCGTCGTGGCCACGGAGGACCGGCGCTTCTTTTCACATTTCGGCGTCGACGTCTCGGGTCTGGCACGTGCCGCCTTTGCGAATCTCAGAGCCGGTCGTTTCGTGCAGGGCGGCTCGACCATCACTCAGCAGCTTGCCAAGAATCTCTTCCTGTCGTCGGAAAGAACGCTGAGCCGCAAGCTCGACGAGCTGGCGCTCGCCGTCTGGCTCGAAGTGCGGCTCACCAAACGCGAGATCCTGGAACTCTACCTCAACCGGGTCTACTTCGGCGGCGGCGCCTACGGCATCGAGGCGGCCGCGCAGCGCTACTTCGACAAGTCGGCGCGCGCGCTCAACGTCGCGGAGGCCGCGCTGCTGGCGGGTCTGCTGAAAGCGCCGTCCAAATATGCGCCCACGGCCAGCAAGGAGGCCGCGGTTCAGCGCCAGCGCGCGGTTCTCGAAAAGATGCGCGATGCCGGAGCCGTGACGGCCGCCGAGTATCGCACCGCCAGGGCTTCGCCGCTGCGCTTCGCCGACCTTGGCGGCACGCCGTCGGTGGCGACGGGGTTCGAGTACGCGGTAGACCTTGTACTCGAGAACCTGCCTTCGGTTCTGAGTGACGATCGCGACGAGCTGATCGTCGAGACGACGCTCGATCCGCACCTTCAGCGTATCGCCAACCAGCGCGTCGAGAGAATGCTTGCAGAGCGCGGCAAGGCGATGAAGGCAAGCCAGGCCGCGCTGATCACCATCGACATCGATGGTGGCATCCGTGCTCTCGTGGGCGGGCGCTCTTACGCGCAGAGCCAGTTCAACCGCGCCACCAGGGCGCGGCGTCAGCCTGGCTCGGCCTTCAAGCCGTTCGTCTATCTGGCGGCTGTCGAGGGCGGCATGTCGCCCGATACGATCACCTACGACCTCCCGCTCACCATAGACAACTGGTCGCCGCGCAACGACAGCGGTACCCATGTCGGTGCGCTGACATTGCGACAGGCCCTCGCGCAGTCCGTGAATACCGTGGCTGTTCGCCTGTCGCTGGACGTGGGTCTTGCCCGCGTCGGCCAGACGGCTCACGCACTCGGCATCACTTCGCCGCTGCGGGAGGACCCCTCACTCGCGCTGGGCACGTCGGAGCTGTCGCTGATGGAACTCGTCGGCGCCTACGGGGCATTCGCCAGCGGCGGCATCGCCGTGCAGCCGCATATCGTGCGCCGCGTGCGCCTGGCCAATGGCCGCATCATCTATGCGCGGCCGGGCGACGACATGAGGCGCGTGATCGATCTGCCGAACGTGGGAGCGATGAACGACATGCTCAATGCCGCGCTCGTGGCCGGCACCGGGCGCCGCGCGGCACTGCCGCGGCACCCTGCCGCCGGCAAGACCGGCACGACTCAGGATTATCGCGACGCCTGGTTCATCGGCTTTACCGGGCACTTCACCACCGGTGTGTGGGTCGGCAACGACGACGGCTCCGCCATGGCCCGCGTCATGGGTGGCAATGTGCCGGCGGAGCTGTGGCGTTCGGTCATGCTGGAGGCGCATCGGGGCCGCAACGCTGTCGCGCTGCCGGGCACGTCGTCGGCCAGCGCGGTGGCCCGGAATGAAGATGCCGACGCTCCGCTGGCGATCTCCTCGACGCAGGAGGTGCTGCCGTGGCTGGCGCCCAAAACGCCGGCGCCGAACCGTGCTCCGATGATCAGCGCCGCGTCTCCGCGCCGCGATTCCAGGCCGTCGCTGGCGCTCGACGACGCCCCGCCGCCGCAGCGGCCCGTTGGTTTGCGCCGGCTTGCCGCCGATGTCGGGCGCCTCAGTCCTCCGCCGATTGGCCAGCGCATTGTCATCGAGCCGCCGAGCGTTGCACGGTCCGCCTCGGCACAAAGCCACCCGAATCGGTCGATCGATCCCGACTTCCTGTCGCGTGTGTTGCAAGAGCCGCCGACGGCTGCGCGTCAGCCCAGCCAACTCGCCAGTCGCGTTCCCAATCCAAGCCCCGGCACGGCGCAAGGCGGCGGGTTCGACGCCGATGAGATCCGCCGCATGATCGAAGGCTCGCCAGAGGCGGTACGCCGTCCGCCCGGCGTAATGGCGCTGGGTGCCGCCACCGCGGCGCGTTGAGGCTTGCCGCCTCACGCGAACCGGGCACACGCGCGCGCTTTGCTGTAAGACAGCCTCGGCTGAGCGGCCGCCAACCGAGGAGATCGAGTGCCCCATGTCCGAGGGCCTGCACCCCTATCTCACCACCCGTGAAGTGGCAGACCTCCTGCGCCTCAAGGAGCGCAAGGTTTACGATCTCGTATCGGAGGGTGAGATTCCCTTCGTGCGTGCCACGGGCAAGCTGCTGTTTCCACGCGATCTCGTCGAGGCGTGGCTCGCGCGCAATCTCGAATACGCCGCTGGCAAGGAAAGTCTCGTCGAACGTCCGCCGATCGTCGGCGGCAGCCACGACCCGCTGCTGGACTGGGCGCTGCGCGAGGCCGAAACCGGGCTTGCGGTCGCGTTCGGCGGCAGCCTCGATGGTTTGCGGCGTATGGCGCGCGGCGAGGCGGTGCTGGCCGGTACGCATCTTGCGGACGAGGGTCTCGACATCGGCGGCTCCTGGAACACGCGGCACGTGCGGCGCCAGCTCGCGGGGCAGCCCGTCGTGGTCATCGAATGGGCGCGACGGCAGCAGGGTCTGATTGTCGCGCAGGGCAATCCGCTCGAGCTTGCGGGCGTCAAGGATCTGAAGCGCAAGCGCTTCATCGGCCGACAGCGTGAGGCGGGCGCGTTCGTCCTCCTCGAACGGCTTCTAGCCGATGCCGGCATGAAGCTCGCCGACGTCGCGCTCATCGATGCGCCCGCGCGCACCGAGGCTGATGTTGCCGCCGCCGTTGCCGAAGGCCGCGCGGATGCCGGGCTTGCCATCGAGGCCGTGTCGCGGCAGTACCGGCTCGGCTTCGTGCCTCTCGTCGAGGAGCGCTACGATCTCGTCATCTGGCGGCGTGCGGCATTCGAACCAGCGGTGCAGCGCCTGCTGTCGTTCGCGCGCAGCGAGGCGTTTGCGCAGCGTGCCAAACACCTGGGCGGTTACGACGTCTCCGCTTTGGGGACGGTGCACTACAACGGGCCGTGACAGCCTGTGATTGCCGTTGCGTGAGGTCCACTATCGAAACGGCGCCGACCGTCGATCGCCAGCACCCGAGCTCCCTGAGGGATCGTCCCCTTTCAGGCACAGTGGTCGCAGTCCAATCCGCCCCCGATTGCGATTTCCAGCGCGACTGCCTCCACCACGCGAGTTATGCGTGCAAGGCGCGAATCTCAGCAAGCCAGGAGGCCATGCCTTCGCCGGTTTTGGCCGACAGCGGAATGACCTTCGCCGACGGGTTTACGCTGGCAATGTTGGCCAGACACTTCTCCTGATCGAACTCGACGTGCGGAGCCAGATCCATCTTGTTGATGATGACGAGTTCCGCGGCCTGGAACATGTGCGGATATTTGAGCGGCTTGTCTTCGCCCTCTGTGGTGGAAATGATCGCCACCTTCATGCGCTCGCCCAGGTCGAACATCGCCGGACAGACGAGGTTTCCGACGTTCTCGATGAACATGACCGCCCCTGCGCCGGGATTGAGTGCATCGATCGCACGGGCGATCATGTCAGCTTCCAGATGGCATCCCGAGCCGGTGTTTATCTGAACGGCGCGCGCACCGGCATTGCGAATGCGCACGGCATCATTGGTCGTCATCTGGTCGCCCTCGACAACGCAGATGTCCAATTCTCCGCCAAGATCCCGGATGGTGCGCTCCAACAGGGCCGTCTTGCCGGCTCCGGGGGAGCTCACAAGGTTGAGCGCAAGAACGCCGCGTCCTTCAAGCCAGCCCCGGTTCCGGATCGCGATCTTGTCATTCTTTGCCAGGACCGCTGTTTCGAGCGATATGACCTCGCCGTTGGGACCGTGAACGTGAGGGACATCGTCGTGGCGGTGGTCGTGATGGTGGCCATGGTCGTGGTGGTGATGGTGACCAAGTTCGTCATGTTCGTGCGCGTGGGCGTGATGGCCAGACGACAGTTGCGCGCCTGATGCCACGCCATGGCGCAAATTAATCGACGATCCCGCTTGCAGGTCCGTCAGTGTCACGACATTTTTCGGGTCGGAACATCCACAAGTGCCGCACATCAGGCAGCCTCCTCCAGCTCATATTCCTTGATTTTCAGTTCCTCGCCGGCGACCCGTACCACCTCGCGCGACCCGCATGAGCACGCGGTCAGGACGGTGTCCAGTTTGAGTTCCCGACCACAGGCTTTGCATTTACCGCGTCCTGGTACGGAGCGGATCTCCAGCACGGCACCCTCGAGCGCCGTGCCCTTCGCCACAACATCGAAGCAGAATGCAACGCTATCTGCCATGACCCCGGATAGCGCCCCGATCTCAAGAACGACGCGCCTGACCGGACGACCGTGCGCATGCTCGGCAACGATCGTTACGATGTTGCGGGTGATGGAGAGTTCGTGCACGACGCCACCATCACCCGACCAGCAGCATGATACCGGCGAGTGCTCCGGCTGCTCCCATCGCACCCCGCAACCAGGTGCCGCGCGCAGTCCCGATGCGATCGAGGCCGACACCAAGGCCGATGCCCGCGATATGGAGCGCGGCGGTCGCAACGACGAAGCCGGTCGCGTAGGGCGCGAACGAAGCGAGAGCCGCCCCCTCGCTTCCGTGGGCGTGACCATGGAAGAGCGCGAAGACCGCTACCAGTCCCATGGCAGCAGCCGTCGGGAGCTTGAGGCCAATTGCAATCGCCAAACCCATTGCCAGCACGGAAATGGCGATCGCAGGCTCGACGAGCGGCACAGCTACTCCGGAATACCCAAGCAGGCCGCCGGCGACCATCGCAGCGACGAACGCAGCAGGCACCAGCCACAGGGCTCGGCCACCAAGAGTGGCTGCGAATATGCCTACGGCGACCATGACCAGGATGTTATCAAGTCCGCTTACAGGATGGCTCAGACC
>JBFWNY010000009.1:0-101400 GCA_050250815.1 Hyphomicrobiaceae bacterium | reverse complement strand
TGATGTAGCGTTTCTTGACCTCGTCGGTGGAGAGCCCGGCCTCCAGTTCGGGAAGCATCGCTTCGAGCGTCTCGAAGGCGAGGTAGGGGTTGATCGCCTCGGCTCCGTAGCCGGCGAGCGTGCAGAACTGGTGCACCTCGTGCGCCTCGCCCGTCTCGACCACGAGCCCCACCGAGGTCCGCAACCCCTGCTTGATCAGGTGATGGTGGACGGCCGACGTGGCGAGCAGCGCCGGGATAGGCACGCGATCGGCGCTGGTGGCCCGATCGGACAGGATGATGATGTTGTAGGCGCCGGAGCGAACGGCCTCCTCAGCTTCCGCGCACACGACGTCGACAGCCTGGCCCAGGCCCGAAGGGCCGTTGCTGGCATCGAACGTGATGTCGATGGTGATCGACGAGAAGTTGTTGTCGGGCACCTCGCCGATCTGGCGCACGCGCTCCAGATCCTCGTTCGTCAGGATCGGCTGATAGACCTCGAGCCGCTTCTGGCGTGAGGTGCCCTCAAGATCGAGGATGTTGGGCCTCGGGCCGATGAACGATACGAGGCTCATGACGAGTTCCTCGCGGATCGAGTCGATCGGCGGGTTCGTCACCTGCGCGAAGTTCTGCTTGAAGTAGGTGTGCAGCAGCTTGGGCTTGGACGACAGCGCCGAGATCGGCGTGTCGGTGCCCATGGAGCCCACGGCTTCCTGGCCCGTGGCGGCCATCGGCGTCATGAGGAACTTGACGCTCTCCTGCGTGTAGCCGAACGCCTGCTGCAGATCGAGCAGGCGAGCGTTCCCATGCGCGGGCGCTGGCCGGCGCTTGGGCAGTGGCAGGTCGGACACGAGAATCTGCGTGCTCTTGAGCCAGTTCTCGTAAGGATGGCTCGCCGAGATTTCCGCCTTCAGCTCCTCGTCGGAGACGATACGGCCCTTCTGCAGGTCGATGAGCAGCATCTTGCCCGGCTGCAGGCGCCACTTGCGCAGGATGTTCTCTTCCTTGACGGGGAGAACGCCCGACTCCGACGACATGATGACGACGTCGTCCTTGGTGACGAGATAGCGCGCGGGCCGCAGCCCGTTGCGGTCGAGCGTCGCGCCGATCTGCCGGCCATCGGTGAAGGCCATTGCAGCGGGGCCGTCCCACGGCTCCATCAGCGCGGCATGGTACTCGTAGAAGGCACGGCGCTTGGCATCCATCAGCGGATTGCCGGCCCAGGCTTCGGGGATCAGCATCATGGCCGCGTGGGTGAGGCTGTAGCCGCCCATGACGAGAAACTCGAGCGCGTTGTCGAAGCACGCCGTGTCCGACTGCCCCTCGTATGAGATCGGCCAGAGCTTGGAGATGTCATCGCCGAACAGTGGCGTCGACACGGATGCCTGCCGTGCGGCCATCCAGTTGACGTTGCCGCGCAGCGTGTTGATCTCGCCGTTGTGGGCGACCATCCGATAGGGGTGCGCGAGCTTCCACGACGGGAAGGTGTTGGTCGAGAAGCGCTGGTGGACGAGGGCGAGCGCGGATGTGAAACGCGGGTCCGACAGGTCCTTGTAGTAGGCCTTGACCTGATAGGACATGAACATGCCCTTGTAGACCAGCGTACGGGTCGACAGCGAAACGCAGTAGTGGCCGATGTCGCGGCCCTTGTAGGAATCCTGCAGTGCGTTCGACACCATCTTGCGGGCGAGATACAGGCGCCGTTCGAAGGCTTCCTGGTCTCCCGCGAAGCTGCCGCGGCCGATGAACACCTGCCGGTGCAGCGGCTCGGTGCCGATCACCATCTGCGAGAGGCAGGAGTTGTCGACGGGAACCGTGCGCCAGCCGATGAGGTTCAGTCCCATCGACTTGATGATGCGCGACCAGACGCGCTCGCAGTGCTTACGCAGGCGATCGTCCTTGGGCACGAAGACGTGGCCGCATGCATAGTTGCCGGGCTCTGGCAGCGAGAAGCCCTGCACCTGGCAGTCCTGCGCCAGGAACGTGTGCGGGATCTGCACGAGGATGCCTGCGCCGTCGCCCGCGATCGGGTCGGCACCGACAGCACCGCGGTGCTCGAGGTTCTCCAGAATCTGCAGTGCATCAGCGACGATGCGATGCGACTTCCGCCCCTTCATGTCGGCGATGAAGCCGACACCGCATGCGTCGCGCTCGAGTGCAGGGTCGAACAGGCCTTCCGCCCGAGGCGTGGCGGCCGCATCGCCCAGCTCGTGCATTTCGGGAGAGCGCACGGCGTCAAGGTGTTGGGAACGGTCGGTCATGTGTCGTCCTTAAGTGGCCTCGGTGCGGCCAAAAATGCCTTGGAACTTCGGGGGATCCGCCGGTTGGGTGCAATCATCGGGCGTTTGTCGGGCCCGCGCAAGCTGCCCGATGTTGGGAACGTCGGATCAGCGTTTTCGTGCGAGCGCGCCGGGCATGGCGTCCGGGCATGTCGGCATCGCGTGCGACCAAGTGCGATTGCACATTGCAAGGCAACGGTGCCGAACGCTCAACCGACTCTGGCCCATCGTGCCCCTCGTCCTTCTTACAATCGCGCGGCCGGCCGGGCGGAGCCTCGGGCGGCAACGTTGAATGCCGGTCGACCCATCGCTCCCGCGCGACCGTTGCCGGGAAAGGAGCCTTGCGGAACGCGCGCAAGTCCCCGAGCCGCGCCGGACGCGGCGGATAAAGGTCAGCAATACTGTCCTTTTAATCGAAACTTGGCAGATTTCAAGTGCCCGCACAAGTCCGCGACCACGGAGCTTTCGTGGTGCTAGCGCCGCGAGCGGCCGTCTAAGGGAGTTCGTACTGACGCCGGCCTCACCGTTCGACGAGCTTCAGCTCGCCAAGCAGCGGGCGGGCATCGGCTGCGGGCTTGCCGGCCGGAACGATGACGAACGATGTCATGTCCACCGGCCCCTTGCCGCGCAGCTTGTCAGTAAGGTCGAAGACGAACTCCTGACCTGGCGCACCTTCGCGGGAGGGTGCATCGAAGAAGCTGATCGAACCGACAAACTGGTCCGTGGCCTCACCCCGCTCGCCGGTCTTCACGCCGCGCGCCAGCACGTCATAGAGCACGCCGGGCTGCACGTTCGTTCGTAATCCCGACACGACAAGATAACGCCGGCGGCCGGCGCGTGCAGCTTGCGGGTCGAACGCCTCGGCACGGGCTGCCTCCGTGGCAGGCAGCTTGACGGAAACGGGACCATCACCCAGCTCGATGGCCTGCTGGCGCTGCGCAATTATCCGGCTCGCTCCGGCGGAAGCGCCCGCCGCCTCGGCGGGTCCACCGGGCTGCGGCGCCCTTGCCTCGTCTGCGGCCCGCGGACCCGAAGCCACGGCCACGGGCGTGTCGGCCGTCGGCTTTGGCGGCAGCTTGTCGTAGTGGTAGCCAAGCGCGGCAGTGTCGATGAGTGCGCCATTTTCGAACGTGCGCGGCTCTCCGCTCGCATCGGCGAACACGTGACTTTCCATCCGCCAAACGAGCGAGTCCGGATTGGTGTGGCCGTGTTCGTTCCAGGCGGCCCATAGTCTGTCGATGTTGCAGTGGTGCAGCCAGAAGATCGGGTCGTAGGCCGCATTGGGCACGCTGCCCATGTTTTCACCAGTGCCGACGTTCACATGCACGAAGCCGTGCAGCTCGGAATCGAGCTTGGCATTGAAGCCGGGGGGCACGCCGCTGGGGTCGGGCAGGTAGTCCCCCTCCTTCAACGCATCCTGGTTGAAGCGGCCGGGCTGCCAGACGCCCGAGATCTTGTCGATGGCGGTCCCGCTGTTCACCTCGCCGATGCGGCGGTCGACATACAGCACGCCGAACTCCGCATCGTCCTGCATTCGGAACTCATCGGGAATAACGGCGTCGGCGATGTAGTCCCAATACGGCAGCGTGAAGCTGTCGTCGGCGCAGGCCAGCCGCACGATTTCCTCGAACACGATCAGATAGGCGCGATGCCACGGCAGGAAGTTCATGCGGCGCGTTCCAGGGTGGTGCGCCTCGCACGTGTCCCATGTCAGGGACGCCAGCACCCGATTGGGGTTCTCCGGATCGGGGAAGATGCGGTCGAGTTCAGCCTGTTTGTCCGTCGTGCCACTGACGGCATGCGTGTACCACTGGAACGTCCAGTCCATCGGCGTGCCCGCCACGTCCGACTGGCGCATCTTCGCGACTGCCTTGGCATAGAGACGGAGCATCGCCTTGCCTTCGGCTGATCGTGCGTCGTAGCGCGTGCGCAAGCCCGGTGTGGCGCCGCCCGACCAGACCGATCCAATCGGAACGGCTGCAGCAGCGGCAATGGTGCCTGCGGCAGCTACGAAGGTTCTGCGATCGACGGTCATGAAGTGTCTCCGAATACGATGAGGCGGATCGGAATAGGGCCCGCGCGGTGCGCGAGCCTCGCTGCAATGCGTTTTGAACGGCCGGCGCACCATCAGTCTATGCCGTCGCCAAGGGGCAGCAAGCCACAATCCAATCGGCCGGCGAAACGTGCCCATCAGGGCGGTGGCGGGCCCAAAAAGCAAAAAAGGCGGATGCCGCTAGGGCATCCGCCTCGCCAACCGGCTCGTTCCGGAAGGCTCGTCGGAGGTCGCGCACACCATGGCCAGCATGCGCGACGCGACGTGGGCGAGGAACTCGACGGCCCGGGGGGGAAAGGCCGCGGCTGCGTGCATTGGAGGAGCAACCGGGTTGCTCGCTCTTCACCGGCCGCCGCGCACGGGGGGAGGTGTGGCGGCCGGACCTGAAGACAGGGAGAGGCCGAGCATCACCCGGCCTCTGTTCGTCATCGCGCGATCATGCGCCTCCTGGGCACCCGTTGACGGGGGGCACCCGCCGATAGGGGAGGCTGCGGATCAGCCGCGTGCCTCGATCTGCCTGGGTTCGTTCGCCCCGATCGGCACGATACGCGGCTTCATCCGCTCGGGGATGTTGCGCACCAAGTCGACGTGAAGCAGGCCGTCCTTGAGATCGGCGCCGGATACCTCGACGTAGTCGGCGAGTTGGAAGCGGCGCTCGAAGGAGCGGGTTGCGATGCCGCGGTGCAGGAAGTGGCGGTCCTTGTCGTCGCCGGCCTTCTCGCCGCGCACGGAAAGAGACTGCTCTTTAACCTCGACCTTGATCTCATCGGGAGCGAAGCCGGCAACCGCCATCGTGATGCGGTACTCGTTCTCGCCGAGGCGCTCGATGTTGTAGGGCGGGTAGGCCGTGTCCTCGACGCCGGACATGCTGTCGAGCAGCTGCGCGATGCGGTCGAAGCCGATGGTGGAACGGTAGAGCGGTGCGAAATCAACGTGTCGCATCACATATCCTCCTGAAGGAAGCGACATGCGGGATGCCTGCCCTGGCGACGCCCTGATGAGGGACGGCGCGCATGTAGGGCCAGGCGGCTCGTCGTGCCGCCTCTGATGAGGCCGGCACTCCAGTCGATTTAAGTGCGATCGACAGCCTTTCAAGGGGGGCGTCGTGCGCTTGGCGCAGCGGGGCGGGGCCAACGGCACACGAGCGCCGCAACGCTGCATAACTCTCTGTGAGCATTACATTTCTGCCACGCGGGGTGCGCTGTCCTTCATCTGCCGTTCATGTTGTGGCGCGCACGCTCATTATGGGCAGAGGCGGCCCGTCGCACCCGTGTGATGGCAAGGCCGATGGGGCGGCCGGAGCACGTTGTGCGGCTGATACTGGTTACCTGGAGATCGAGGAGAGAGACGATGATCCGGCGCTCGAAGCTGGTCAGCAGAGCTGGTGCCGTGGCTGCTGGCCTGGGGCTCATGATGCTCGGCCATCCCGCCGCGCAGGCCGCCGACCTGTATGACGACTACCGCCCAGACACCTCCTACAAGGATCGTTGGGGCGACGTGGATGAGGACGAAGGCCCACGCCATCGCTATCCGCGCTACCGCGAAAGCCGCCACGAACCCGATTGCGTTCCGCGCGACGTGATCCGCAGCCGGCTGCATCGGCAGGGCTGGCGCGACTTCGACAGGGCGCAGCCGCGCGGCGCTTTCGTCGTCGTGGAAGCGCACCGGCCGTCGGGCCGGTACTTCAGGCTCAGGATCGACCGCTGCACCGGAGAAGTGCTGGCGGCGCGTCCTCTCGAGCCGCGCTACGTCGATTACCGTCGCGACCGCTGGGACGAGGACCGTCCGCGCTGGCGGCGCTGGGCGCGGGGCCCCCGCTATTACGACGACGCCTACTGAGATCGGTTGCGACTGAGATCGGCGCGGTGGTTTGAAAGGCGAAGCGGTGGATAAGGTGTCCGCCGCTTTCGTTTGTCCCTGGCGCGTCTCATTGCGGCGTTCATCGAAGCCACTGCGCAATGTGGCCGGTCTGCGCTGCGCGGTGTTATACTCTCACGCAATCTTGCGATTCACGGGTGCTTGGCTGACCCGGGACGGCCGGCGCGGTACACCTGCATGCGGATGACGGCATGGAACTCGTCTCATTGGCGCGTAATCCGGTTCCCAGCGGTGGCATCGTTGCTGCTTTCGCCGGCTACGATGGCGCGCCCCTTCGCTATGCGCGCTGGGAAGCGACGCGCACACCGCGCCGTGGCACAGTCTGCCTGTTCGGCGGTCGCGCCGAGTTCATCGAGAAGTATTTCGAGACCATTGCCGACTTGAGGCGGCGGGGCTTTGCCGTCGCGACGCTCGATTGGCGAGGGCAGGGGCGCTCGTTCCGGGCCCTGGGAGACCGCCGCAAGTCGCACATCGATGATTTCGCCGAGTACGACAAGGACCTGCTGCGCTTCATGAAGGACGTTGTCCTTCCCGATTGTCCGCCGCCCTATATCGCGCTGGCGCATTCCATGGGTGGAAACATTCTGCTGCGGGCGGCAACCGCGCCGAGTTCCTGGTTCTCGCACATGGTTCTTACAGCGCCGATGGTGGCGCTGGCCAACGAGAAGGTCGGCTATCCGCAGCCGATGGCGCGCGCCTATGCGGAGACCTTTTCCCGGGTCGGGTTCGCGACGAGCTACGTGCTGGGCGGCTCTGCCGTGCCGGCCGAACTTGGAGCGTTCGAGGGTAACGAGCTGACCGCGGATCGGGAGCGCTGGGCACGTACCCGAGCAGTCATCGAAGCGGCCCCGGATCTGGCTTTGGGCGCGCCCACGGTGGGATGGCTCAGGGCTGCCTATCGCTCCTGTGCCGAGATCGGCGCTCCGGGCTTTGCCGACAGCGTGAAGGTGCCGGTACTGATGCTCGCGGCCAGTAACGACACCATCGTTTCAACGCGCGCTATCGAGGAGCTGGGCGTCCGTCTGAAGCTCGGCTCCCATCTGCTGCTGCCCGGCTCGCTACACGAGATCCTGCAGGAAACCGATCAGATCCGACAGCGCTTCTGGGCAGCCTTCGATGCCTACGTCGGCACCGCGGTGGCCGCCGCCTGACAGCGGCTCGGGCCGTGGGCCCGATCAGGTCCGGCGCGCAAGAAACGCGATCAGCTGCTCGTGCAATCCAGGGTCGCCGGTTGCCAGGATACGACCGCCGCGCATAGGGGAGCCCCCGTCCCAGGTGGTGACGCGTCCTCCCGCCCGCTCCACGATCGGCACCAGCGCAGCAATGTCGTAGCCCTTCAATCCGGACTCGATGACGACGTCGACGAACCCGGCGGCGAGCAGAGCGTAATTGTAGCAATCGCCGCCAAAGCGCGTCATGCGAGCCTCGCGTTTCATCCGCTCGAAGCTCTGCCGCTCGCGCCCGACGGCAAACAGGTCGGGGTGCGTGGTGGCAACCGTCGCCTCATCGAGCGTGCCGCAGGGCCGCGTCTTCATGCGGGAGACCTTGCCGCGCGCGTCGCGCATGAACGCGGCGCGCTCGCCGGACCAGAAGCGTTCACCCGTGTAGGGCTGATCGAGCATGCCCAGATACGGTGCCTCGCGGTCCATGAGGCCGATCAGCGTGCCCCACATCGGCGACCCCATGATGAAAGCCCGGGTGCCGTCGATCGGGTCGAGGATCCAGCGGAACCGGGCGTCGGGCCGATGCTCCCCGAGTTCCTCACCAATGATGCCGTGATCAGGGAAGCTGCGGCGCAGCTCGCGCCGGATGATGCGCTCCGCACCCCGGTCGGCGACGGTCACCGGGTCGAATACGCCATGCGATTTCTTGTCGTCGACAGCAATGCGCTTGCGAAAGTGCCGGAGAATGAAGGCACCGCTCAGATCAGCGAGGGAGTGGGTGAAGTCGAGCAAAGTGGAGAAGGACGGTGGTGGCGAAGATGTCACAATAGTTTGCCCCCCGGAATTTATGCAGGGAAGGTCGCACAAGGGTGTGAGCAGAAGCAACTCGACCGAGCACCGCGCGGCTGCGTCGGATTGGCGCCTCGGTGCCCCGCTGCAGGGCGTTGTGTCAGAATTGCACCGTATACACTGCTGATTAGTGCGACTGCGAGATGGCCAATTGCATCCCCGCGCGAATGCACTCATCTATAGTTGCGTGGCGTCGTCCTCACCAGCGGCGTTACGGCCCACTTCGGGCGTTTCCTCCCTAGACTTGGGCCGTTCGCACGCACGAGCGGTCCCTTTTCTGTCGGGAGCCCTCCACTCGACAATCGAGCAATTTGGACCCTGGCGGCGGCGAAGCCTCCGTGCTGGATCCGCTGTGCCGTTGGGCCGCCGTCACGATAGATAAGTGCGGGGTCCACTGATGCGCGCTCTTCGCGCCGTCCGGTCCCCCCGTATGAGGCGCCCAGAAAGCTGCCCGGCCAGGCGACCTCAGCTCTGCAAAAAACGCAATTGTCGATTGTGCGGCGCACCCTTAATTATTGCATTGCGACACCGGCGAGCCTCGCTTGCCTGTCGTAGCCCTCCTTGGGCGTTTCCTCCCTAGACTTGGGCCGTTCGGTTTCCGGACGGCCCCTTTTCTTTTTCAAGCCCAATGCTTCCGCCGCTCGGCTCAGGTGCCCGGCGCAGGCCCCAAACCGGGCGCGGGCGGGTGCTTGCCACTTGACGCTGGGGACCTTGCTCGCCGTCGATCGCAGATGGCGGAGTTCGGCGGCGGCGGCTCGACCTCGATTGATTGGATCGACCGGCGACTTTGTGTACTTCCGGCGGATGGACGTTGGTACAGGTTGAAACCTGCTGCGGCGCAACATACCTTTTGGCTAGTCGCGCTGCGGTGCTTGCCGCAGCAGACCGCCCGATCCGGGTGTTTCCTCCCAGACTTCGGGGCCGTCCGCCCAAAGCGGACGGCCTTTTTTCATGCCTGCTATCCGGCTTGCTTTCCGCGGCGCCTCGCTGACTACTCGGCCGCGGCGCGCCGGCCGAACTGGGCGGGCAGCACCTCACTCATGGCCTGTGTCAGGCCCTGGAGCACCGCTTTCAGGTCGTCGAAGCCCTCGCCGCGCTCCAGCGTCGCCTCGTCAAGATACAAGGCGCGGTTGATCTCGACCTGCAGGGCGTGCCAGCCCCGGCTCGGGCGGCCGTAGCTTTCGGTAATATAGCCGCCTGCGTAAGGGCGGTTCATCTGCACGTCGTAGCGGCGAGTGTTGAGGAACTCGCGCACGAAATGCGACAGCCGGAAATCGCAGGCGACGCCGAAGCGGTCCCCGAGAACAAAATCCGGGCGTGAGACGACTCCCCGGGTCATGGCGGCCGATGGCATGGAATGGCAATCGATCAGGATGGCGTATCCGAAGGCGTCACGGGTTCGCACCAGAAGCTCGGTGAGCGCCGCATGGAAGGGCTTGTAGAGCGCATCGACACGGGCGAGCGCATCGGCCAAGCCAATGGGCTGTCTGTAGATTTCCTCGCCGTCCGCAACCACCCGGGCGATGGTCCCGAGCCCTCCGGCGACCCGCGCCGAATGGGCGTTCGCGAAGTCGGGCAGCGGTTCAGCGAACAGCAGCGGGTCCAGCTCGTAAGGCTCGCGGTTGACGTCGAGATAGGCGCGCGGGAAGCAGGCGCTGATGAGCGGAGCACCGAGTTCCGCGACGCCGGAGAACAACTCGTCGACGTAGCAGTCCTCAGACCGCCGCAGAGTGAGCGGATCGAGCCTAGACAGATCCAGGAAATGGCGTGGGTAATTGCGTCCCGAATGCGGGGAGCAGAACACGAACGGGGAGGTCTGCCGGACTGGCTCCACCACGACGTAGGGCGGGATCAGGTCACTGGCGATATGGGATAGCTCGGCGCTGGGCATCGGCTCGACAGGCTGTGGTCTCGACAGACCGGAAGCTGGTGGACGTGCGGCCCGCTGCGCGCTTGGTGACGCGAGCAGATTGGAGCACGGGCGGCACGATGCGCGCATACCCCGGCGCGACGCTGAATCCTAGCACGGATCGCAACATGGCGCGCGAGCACGTGGATAAGCTGCCACCGTGGCCCGTTGGCGTTGCCTCAGAGGCCGGAAACCCGCGTCCGGTTCATCGTCCCTTTACCATCCTCGCGACAGATTCGAATGAGATCTCGTCAACTGCGCAACTTGCGTTCAAAAAGATAAGTCGATGACAGCCAAGCCTTCCAGACAGCTGATGCACCGCATACTGCTCGCCGAGGATGACGATTCCATGCGCGGCTTCCTGGAGCGCGCACTGGCCAAGGCCGGCTACGACGTCATCAGCTTCGCCAATGGCGAGGAGGCCTTCGAGCGTTTGCAACAAGAGCCGTTCACGCTGCTGCTGACCGACATCGTGATGCCGCGGATGGACGGCATCGAGCTGGCGCGGCGCGCGTCGGAACTCGACCCCGACCTCAAAATCATGTTCATCACGGGCTTCGCCGCGGTCATCCTCAACAGTGACGTCGCCGCGGCCCGGGATGCGCGCGTGCTGTCCAAGCCGTTCCACCTCAAGGACCTCGTGCAGGAGGTCGAGCGGGTGCTTGCCGCCTGAGGCGGCTTCGCGCCGGATTTTCTGGCAATACCTGCCCGGCTCGGACAGTTGCGGTGCCGGGACCCTCGGGAGCCGCGACAAGCGCTTGCCCCGCGCCGGCAATCTGGATATAGGAGCGGCCTCCGGCGCACGCCACGTGGGTGTACGGGCACTTAGCTCAGCGGTAGAGCACTACCTTGACATGGTAGGGGTCAGAGGTTCGATCCCTCTAGTGCCCACCACTTTTTTCCGTTTCTATACAAAGGCCTTGCCGTCGGCTGTCGCGATGTGGCGATGATCGACGTCGGCAAGATTTGGCGAAACCGGTCGCCTCGAGGCAGTCGATCCTGCATCTGGTGAGCTCATCGCCGCCTTTAGGCGGCGCGTACGCGAGGCTGAGGCAGGCGGCGCAGCTCCGCGTGTGAACGACGACGATGACGAACCCGTATCCGGGGCCATCAGCAGCTTCTACGCCGCCGACACGACCAATCCGATGGCCGTCTGGGCCAACGAAAGCCTGGAAACATCACTTCGGAACGAGTGAAACCATCGATTCGCTGGTTGTGCCTACGGGTGATGACACGACCAAGCCTCTGAACGTCTTCGTTCAAGGTTGAGATCGAAACGGCCGCGTCGGTTGCCACAGCGGACGGCCCGTTGCCCTGGCCCTCACCTGGGCTCATTGACACAATGCGGCAGGATCGTTAGGTTCCGCGCGAATTCACGCCCACCCAGGCACCGTTGCCCCGTGTCCTCGGCGTTCAACGCTGGACCGCGAGGCGGCGATTTTGCCTTTTGACCGATACCACCGGTGATCACCATGAAAGTCCGCAACTCTCTGAAATCGCTCCGCTCGCGCCATCGCGACAACCGCCTCGTGCGGCGCAAGGGGCGCCTCTACGTGATCAACAAGACCCAGCGGAAGTTCAAGGCCCGCCAGGGCTGACGCGGTTGCGCGCCGGGCGGGCGAATGTGTCCGCGGCGAGCGGAGCACGCCTTTGACGAGGGGCGCCCCGCTCCCCTATCCTGCCCCGCATGATGAACCCTTCCAGTAGCCTGTGCTCCGCGCCGCGCTCGATTTACCGGGCAGCGTCCGTGGCTGTCCTGGCCACGCTTGTGCTTGCTGCGCCCGCCGGCTTTGCTGTGGCCGCACCGCCCGCCGACCCACCCGCCAAGAGCGAGAGGGACGGCGCTGAGCCCAAGCGAGACCTGCCGCCCTGGGCGCGCCAGGTCCCGCCACCACACAAGGACGACGGCGCAACGCCGCCCGACGGGTCCGCGCCTGCCGCTGCCCCAGAGAAAACGGGCACTCCGGCCGATGCCCACAAGCCGCCTCCCGATACGCCGGCACAGCGCCGCCGGGCGCTGGCCGACCTCTATGCTCACCTGGCAGCGGCCGGCGATGCACAATCGAGCGCTCCCGTGGCGGCGGCCATCGAACGTCTTTGGGTGTTCTCGGGCAGCGCTACGATCGACGTCCTGATGGAGCGCGTGCTCAAATCGGTGAGCGAGCAGCGGCTCGATCTTGCCGAGAGGCTGACCGACACCATCGTGCGGCTCGAACCCGGCTACGCCGAAGGCTGGAACCGTCGCGCGCTCGTCGCCTATCTGCGCGATGATTACGTGACGGCGCTCGATGCGCTGCGTCGGACGCTGGCGCTCGATCCTAACCACTTCAAGGCGCTCGATGGTCTGGCCAACATCATGCGCGATACCGGCGAGAAGAAAGCCGCCCTGGAAGCCTATCGGCGTCTTGGCACCATTCATCCGTATTGGCAGGGCGTCGACGAAGCGATCGAGCAGTTGAAGCGCGAGGTCGAGGGGCAGGGCATCTGATGTCGCGGGTCGCGCTGCACACGTGTGCGGCACCTCGATTGCCAAACGGGATCGCGCGTTTCATGATTGCGATCGTTTAGGGGAGGGCGAGCGGATTTCTCGTCGTCGCGTCTGCGCAGCCCAATTGTCAGCACTGTTGGTGCGCCGAGGAGCCTACTGAGCATGTTGTCTTTGCATCGCTACATCGTTGCCGCCGTGGCGGCCGCACTGCCCCTCTTCGCGGCCGTCCCGATCGAGCGTGCCGCTGCAGATGTCGCGCTTGCCATCGGTCAGACGTCGCGCGGTGTCGCCAGGGACGGGGTCGCCTATGGCTATGCCGTGGTGAAGTCGGACGGTGATCAGGCGCGCAGGAGCGCCCTCAAGTGGTGCAAGGACTTCAAGGACGCGCCCGAACCGGCCAAGAAATGCAAGACCGTGTCGTCGATCTCGGAAGGCTGCATCGTCGTCGCCATGGACCCCAAACCGGGAACGCCCGGCATCGGTTGGAGCGCATCCGGCGACGTCGACGCCGCCGTCGATGAGGCGGTGGCAGCCTGCCGCGAGGTGTCGCCGAAGAACCGTCACAAGTCCTGTGTGGTCGATACGCTGGCTTGCGACTACAGGGACCACCAGAAGACGATCGATGGCTATACGCGCGGCATCGAGCTGCTGCCGTCCAAGCAGCTGGTGCATCGCTCGCGCGGCTACCACCACCTGTTCATGGGCAACTTCGACGACGCGGCGCGCGATCTGGCGCGCGCGGTAGAGATCACCCCCCAGCATTATGCCATCCTGAACCTCTACGTGGCGCAGGCTCGAGCCGGAGACATAGGCGCCAATGAGGCTCTGGAATCCAATATGGCCAAGCTCGACAACGAGGGCTGGCCCTATGAGGTCATGAAGCTGATGCTGTCCAAGAGCGATGTGAAGAGGGTGCGCGCGGCCGCCAGCGGCTCCGGAGAGGAATGCGAGGCGCATTTCTATATCGGCGAGTTCTACCTGATCGCGGGCGATGAGAGCAACGCGGAGGGCGAGCTGAAGCAGGCGGCCGAGCAGTGCCCCGAAACGTTCGACGAGTACTACGCTGCCAAGGGCGAGCTTGAGCGTCTGAAGAGGTAGGTGGCGTCAACGGCCCTTCAGGCCCGGCCCGGCTGCATCGGGCCGCGCCATCCACTTGATAATGAGCCCGGCGGGCAGAACCCACGCCAGGCCCGCCACGACATAATAGGCAAGCTCGGCGAGCTTGCTTGCCTCGCGCACCTGCAGAACTACGGCAACGGCAAGCGCGAGCAGCGCGTAGACCACCAGCATCAGCATCAGCACCACGGTGCCGACGAGCTTGCGCGTGCGTATCGTCATCAGGCTCTTTCGCTCGCTGCGGGCGTGTGCCGTTCCAGTCGCGCCATCGCACCGGGGTGTGGGCGAGCCGCCGCATTGATCGGCTGGCCAGGGGTGTTTAACCAGAGCGCGCAGACCTGACAAACGAGAAAGCGGGGGCATGCGAAGCATGGCCAGTGACACGGCGATGACAACGGGGAGGCGCGGAGGTCTGGCGGATGCCGGACCGCATGCGGCCGTCCGCATCTGGCTGGGTGGCGTCGCCCTGCTCGTCTTCGCCATGATCGTCGTGGGTGGAGCCACGCGTCTCACCGACTCCGGGCTTTCGATAACGGAATGGCAGCCCATCCTGGGGGCCATCCCGCCGCTCACTGAGGCCCACTGGCTGGAGGCGTTCGAGAAGTACAAGCAGATCCCCGAGTACCATCTCGTCAACAAGGGCATGAGCCTCGACGCGTTCAAGTCGATCTACTGGTGGGAATGGGCGCACCGTTTCCTCGGCCGCCTCATAGGCTTCGCTTTCGCCCTGCCGCTCATCGTGTTCTGGTGGCGGGGCCGGATGCCGCGGGGCCTGGTGCCCAAGCTCGTCGGAGTACTGGCGCTCGGCGGCCTGCAGGGTGCCATTGGCTGGTACATGGTGAGCTCGGGCCTCACCGAACGCGTCGACGTCAGTCACTACCGGCTTGCGCTACACCTGACGACCGCGTTCGTCATTCTGGGCCTCATCGTGTGGCTTGCCCTGGATCTGGCGCCTCGGCGTGCCGGTATACGGCTTGGAACGCTGACGATCTGGCACCGCCGCGCTGCTATCGCGATCGTGGCACTGGTGCTGCTTCAGGTGGTGCTCGGCGCCTTCGTTGCCGGTCTCAAGGCCGGCCTCACCTACAACACCTGGCCGCTGATGGACGGGAAGCTCATTCCCAGCGGTCTCATGATCCAGTCGCCCTGGTACATGAACGTTTTCGAGAACATCACCACCGTGCAGTTTGACCACCGCCTTGTCGCCTATGTCATTGCGGGGCTCGTGAGCTGGCACGCGGTGTCCGTTGCGCGGGCCGACGACGAGGCGGCGACCGCGACCGCACTGCTGCTCGTGGCGGCGATCTTCGCTCAGATGGGGCTGGGAATTTGGACGCTCATCGCGGCCGAAGGCGCAATTCCTATCGGCCTCGGCCTTGCGCACCAGGGTGGCGCCGCAATCGTGCTCGTGCTGGCGGTCTTCCACCTGCACCGTGTCTGGTCATCCCCGGCCCGTGCCTGACCCAAAGCTGGAAACCTGACTGCCTGCGTCAAGGGCCGCGCGCCACCCCGTGCTCGCCCGGGGGGAAGGGGGCGGAGCACGGAGCAGCGCGCGGTCACTGGGGTGCGATCTTTATTACGCTGCCTCAGCCGAAGAAGATCACGAACACGGCTGCGGCGAGCACAGTGGTGCCCATCAGAACGATGGCACCCGAACGCAGGAATTCGGCCATCTCAATTCTCCCAAGGGGACCGCCGGGTGAGACCGGCGGCTATTGACCCGACTTGAGAGGAACACTAGCCGTGCAGCCTTGAACGCAGCCTGAGGCGGCCGTTTATCTGCCGTTCAAGTATTCCCGTCCGACGCCCGACGAACCGCCGGTATATGATTGCGGCCATGAAACGGTTGCGCGAGTTCGTCCGGAAAGGGTCGCCTGCGGAGGTGTCGGCGCGCCTTGTGCTGCTGCAAGGCGAATTGGAGCAGCTTGCAGCCGCCCTCTGGCAGCGAACCGATATGGGCGAGGCCGCACGCGTCCTGCCTGGGCTCCTGCGCTGCTCGGCGCGGCAGGTCGACATCGTGGACCGCAGTGGGCCGCTCCCCGTCGAGGTCGCGGCTGGTGCGTGTCGCACCGCCTTCGAAACCAACCTGCGGGCGCGCATCGTGACGAGCGACCCTGGCCGCATGCTCCAGATGTCCATCGAGCGGTTGTCCGACGAGAAGAGCTTCCTGAACAGCCAGCTCAACCTATTGCAGCGGGGTGTTACGCCGGAGGATCTACAGCCTCTGCGGGATCGGATCGCATTCCTGGAGGATGTGCAGCGGCGCCGCGATCTTGCCGACGTCAAGCCGCCACGGGTCGTCGATCTGGCGCGCGAGGCGGGACGGCTCGATGACCACCGGACGATCTACGGTCTTTATTCGAAGTACGTGCACGCATCGGGCTGGCTGATATGCACCGAGCCCCACAATCGCGACGATCCCGACATACGCAACCTGTTCATTCTCGAGACCCAGGTGTCAGCGGTCGATACGCTCGCGTGCATTCGCGATTTCGTCGCCTCGCACCAATCCGAAACAACAACATGATCCGCCGTCATCAGCTTTCAGTCTTGCGGCGGGTCATGAAGGCTAGACGCTCCAGAAGGTGCACGTCCTGCTCGCTCTTGATGAGTGCGCCGGCGAGCGGCGGAACCAATTTTCGCGGATCGCTCTCGCGCAGCATCTCGGGGTCGATGTCCTCGTTCATGAGCAGTTTGATCCAGTCGAGCAGCTCAGACGTCGATGGCTTCTTCTTCATGCCGGGGACGTCGCGCAGTTCGTAGAACACGCGCAGTGCCTCGTTGACCAATCGGCCCTTTAGGCCGGGGAAGTGTACTTCGACGATTTCGCGCATCGTCTCCGCATCCGGGAACTTGATGTAGTGGAAGAAGCAGCGGCGCAGGAAGGCGTCGGGCAGTTCCTTCTCGTTGTTGGATGTGATGATCACGATCGGCCGCTGGCGCGCCGTGATCGTCGCGCCGGTCTCGTAGACGAAGAACTCCATGCGATCGAGTTCCTGCAGCAGGTCGTTGGGAAACTCGATGTCGGCCTTGTCGATCTCGTCGATCAGCAGGACGGGCCGCACGTCGGCTGTGAATGCCTCCCATAGCTTGCCCCGGCGGATGTAGTTGGTGATGTCGTGCACGCGCTCGTCGCCCAGCTGGCTGTCGCGCAGGCGCGAAACGGCGTCGTACTCGTAAAGGCCCTGCTGTGCCTTGGTCGTCGACTTGACGTGCCACTCCAGGATCGGCACGCCGAGCGCCTTGGCCACCTCCAGCGCCAGAACGGTCTTGCCCGTGCCCGGCTCACCCTTGACCAGCAGTGGCCGCTGCAGCGTGATCGCGGCATTGACCGCGATCTTGAGGTCGTCGGTGGCGACGTAGGACTGAGTTCCAGCAAAACGCATGTGGCGGCAGCCTTCCTTGGAGGCGGGGCGATGATCCCCCGTGTTAACAGCTTCCCGCCGCGCGCGGGAGGCGTGGGGACGAGCCGCCGCAACCGCGACCTGGCGGTCCAGGCGAGGCTCCGGAAATTCAAGATATTTATCAATACGATGAGTAGATCAACCAGCGCCCACCCAGGGACGACCCAGGTCCGGCGCGCCCGCCCCACTGATGTATTTTCGCTATCGCCGCTCAATTCTTGACACGACACCCACTCCCCCTACATACGGGGCACAAAATTTGCTGGCAGATGCTCCGTCGAACGTCGAAGCCGGCAGCGCCGGGCAGATGGCCCGGCGGACTGGCTCGGGAGGCCGAAGGATGAGCAGTTCCATGCCCAAAAGCGCTCGTGGCGTCCGCAAGGCGCCCGCCGCCCGGAAGGCGCAGCACGCTGGTGGCAAGAAGCCCCAGGTCAAGGCTGCAGCCAAGGCTGGGAGCAGCACCAAAAAGGGCAAAGTGGCCGAGCCCGACGCCAAGCCGACGCGAGCCGAGATTCAACTCGACCCATCCTACCGCCCGTCGGACGACGAGCCGTTCATGAACGAGCGGCAGCGGATCTATTTCCGCAACAAGCTGACGGTGTGGAAGGAGGAGATCATCCGGCAGACGCGCGAGACGCTCGCTGGGCTGCACGAGGATTCCACCCAGCACGCCGACCTCGCCGACCGGGCCACGTCCGAGACCGACCGGGCGCTCGAGCTGCGCGCCCGTGACCGCCAGCGCAAGCTGATTGCCAAGATCGACGCCGCCATCGCGCGCATCGAGGACGGCACCTACGGCTACTGCGAGGAGACCGGCGAGCCGATCGGACTGAAGCGGCTCGATGCCCGGCCGATCGCCACGCTATCGCTGGAGGCGCAGGAACGCCATGAGCGTCGCGAGAAGGTCTATCGCGAGGAATAACTCGACGGCCCGCCTGTCCGATCAACCGGGTCAGCGCACAGGGACGTCGAAGGGGCGCCCGCCGTCCGCGCCCGAGTACGTGAAGTGCCACCATTCACGCGCGTAGTTGGTGAAGCCGTGCCGTTCCATAACGCGCTTCAAGGTGAGCCGCGCTGTGCGCTGCTCGGCGGTGATGCCTGCATGGGCAGTGTTGCTCTTGGGATCGAAGCAGTCGAACGTGGTGCCCATGTCGAGGGTGCCAGGTCCGTCGGCGTTGTCACCTCGGGGTTTGGTACAGTCCGTGAGCACGGTTCCATTGGACTGAGGCGTTGCGCCATCGGGGATCTTGGAAGGCCGCATCAGTGTGAGGTCCACCGCGATGCCGCGCGAGTGGGATGAGTTGGGCCCGATGTAGCCTTGGGCGACAAGGGAGCGGCGCGCAACGTCTGGATGATAGCTGCGGGTTGCGCCGTCGTCGGCCTCTCCAACCCAGCGGACGAAAGCCTGGACTGCGCGCCTGGGCCGGTAACAATCGAACACTCTCAGGGACAGCGGTGGCGTCTGTCGGGCAAGGTCCGCCTGCACCTTGGCCAGGGCACGCGCCGCCTCCGGTCGCAACCAGCATGCGGCAGCCTCGTAACCAGGGACGCGCTGCCCGGTGAAGTTGTGTGGGCCGGCATAGCGGATGTCCTGCTGGATCGACGGCTCAATTTCGGCAAGCGGCACCAGCCCTGCGGCGCGTGTCGCGGCTGCGCCTTCCGGCTCGGAACGGGCTGCTTCTGGCACGGCGATGAGCATAATTGTGACAGCGGCCAGTGCCACCTGGTTCCATCGCATCACAATCGGCATCTCTCGTGTCCTGTCCATACGCTCGCGTGATGGTGCAATTGGTTGGGGAGGTGATCACGAGACCGGGCGCGCGCGGTTCCTTCGCACGTCCACCTGTTCTAGTGTCCGGCAGATGCCAAAGCCGTTGCGGCAATCTTGGGACGAACGGGGAGGTCGGGGATGGGCGATCGATACGGGATGCGGCGGCGTGCGCCTGAAGGACACGCGGTCCGGCAAACATCGCTCCTTCGAGTTACTGGCGCCATGGCGCTTGCCTTCATCATCGCATTTGCCTCTGCCCCGCTTGTTGCCGCGCCCAAGTGCGTATTCCTGGAGTGCGGACCTGCGGAAACACCCAATCCCACGCCCGCGCAAGCGCCGGTTGTCGCCAAACTGAAGCCCGTCGCGCTGCCGCAGCACGAGGGCCTGGCGCGTCCGAGACTCGACGGCGAGGTGTGCAATAAGGTGGCGGGCTTCAATTATTGCGTCAGTTCGGTGCTGGCTCCGCAATACGGCTTCAACTACCTGCCGCGCAACCTCGTCGACAGCGATCTCAAGACGGCGTGGGTCGAAGGCCGCAAGGGGCACGGCGAAGGCGAAAGCATTCTGGTCGATCTCGACGGTGGCCGCACCATCACGGCCGTGCAGGTGATGAACGGCTACCACAAGAACGAGCGCCTGTTCCTCGCCAATAGTCGCGTACAGGTCGCCGAGCTTCAGTTCTCCAACGGTCAGACGCGGCGCGTCTCGCTCGCCGACCAGCCCGGCGTGCAGACGATCGACGTCGGCCGGCAGAAGGCGGAGTGGGTGCGCTTCACAATCCGCTCGGTCTATCCGGGCACCAAGTACGAGGATACGGCAGTGACGGAATTCCGCGTCGTCACCAGCGACTGAGGGAGGTAGCGATGCGCGCGCTCGATCGCCGAACCGTTGCGCTGGGCCTGGGCTGCTGCCTGTGCTGCGGTGGAAGCGCATCGCCGGCCTTGGCACAGACCACCACGTCGCAGGCGAAGGCCAGCAAGCTCAAGGACATCAAGGGCTGCTTCATCGAGCAGAACAACGCCAACCTGATGCTTGGCGCCAACGTCGTAACGGGGCGCGAGGCACAAATGCCGCCCGAGGTCGAGGCGATGTTCCGTTCGACCGGCAACGCCGGACTCGACCGGATGTTCGACCGCGCGCTTCAGCGTCTCGCCGAGACGTTCGACGTTTGGCCCAAGGTGGGCTTCTACGATGATGACGAGGCACCCAACGCGATGGCGATGCGCTACGCGGCGGGTTCCACCTACGAGTACGCCGTACTGTTCGGGCGGACCTACTTCAAGACGCTGATGGACTACGACGCCTCGGGCATCACCGCGCTGCAGACGGCCGCGCATGAGTTCGCGCACGTGTGGGTATATCGCGATGGCTTGTTCGAGACGATCCGCGGCCGTCAGCCGACGGTCAAGCGCGTGGAGCTGCACGCCGATTTCCTGTCGGGCTACTACCTGGGGCTCAGGAAGCGCGACAATCCTGAAGCGAAATTCTGGTCGGCGGGCATGCGTCGCTGGCAGAGCGGAGACACGCAGTTCCGCAATATGCACCACCACGGCACCCCCGATGAACGTCTGGCGGCCGCCGAGGCCGGCTTCCTCATCGGGTTCAAAGAGGCGGTGCCGGCCAAGGAGGCATTCTCGCGCGCGACGGCTTTCGTCGCGGGGCGTTGAGCCGGTCGTTGGCCAAGGCGGGCGCCGTCACGACGTTTCGCCCCTGTCCTCCACAGTCTTGGCTGAGGCATCGGCCTGCCTGCCGGCGCGCTCGGCCGCGATCCGCGTCACCACGGCCTTGACGAAATCGAGATCGCGCAGGTGCACGTCCGTTTGCGGGAAGGGGATCTCGATACCCGCCTGCTTCAGCGCCGCGAAGATGCGCATACGCAGGTCAGTGGCGGTCGAAACGGATTTGTTCACGTCGCCAACGTAAGCGCGCACCGTGAAGTCGAGCGAGCTGGCGCCGAAGTTGTCGAACGAGACGAGCGGCGCAGGGAACTTGAGCACCATAGGGCTCTCGTTTGCGACTTTCTCCAGCAACGCGTGAACGACTGCGGGATCGCTAGCGTAGTCGACACCCACAGCGACGTCGACGCGTCCCAGTGCATTACGGTGGGTGCGGTTCTTGACCGTGCCGGAGATCAACTCGGAGTTAGGCACGATGACGCTCGAGCGATCGAACGTCTCGATCTCGGTCGAACGCACCGAGATGCGCCGCACATGCCCCTCGAAAGCACCCACTGCGATCCAGTCACCTACCTTGATCGGGCGCTCCACCAGCAGGATGAGGCCAGATACGAAGTTGTTGACGATTGATTGCAGGCCAAAGCCGATGCCGACCGACAGGGCGCCGGCGACGATCGCGATATTGGTGATGTCTAGCCCGCCGTAGGCGAGTGCGGCGATGACCGCTATGGCATAGCCGGCGTATCCGACACCGGTGTGGATCGAATTCGCGAGACCGGCATCGATACGCGATGGCTGCAGAACGGTGGCGCTCATCCACCGCTGCACCAAGCGCGTGCCGAAGATCAATCCCACGAACAGGGCGATCGCAAGCAGGATGCGCGCTGGCGAGATGTGAATGCCGCCAATGTCGAAGCCGAACAGCGTCGAGCTGATGAGCGAGGCGATCTCGGCCGAGGAGAACCCCCACACGAACAGCAGAAGCGGTACCGCGAAGAACGCGAGCACGATGTTGAGCGCCACGAACAGCACGCTGTCCATCTGCCGGCGCTGCTGTTCGTCGAGACGTCCTTCGAGCAGGCGTCCGCCTAGGCCGTTTCCGGGCCTTGACCCATCACCGGCTATCGCCCGGATGGCGAGATAGCCCAGAACAATCACGACGAGCGCGGTGCCAGTCAGCACGACCTGGGCGGAGATGTAGCGGCCGAGTGCGACGTAACCGAGGAGCGAGGATGTCGCGGTGATGAGTGCGACCAGCGCAAGAGGCACCTTCAGCCACGCCGGCCACCAGCGCGAGACCTGCGGCGCGTCGGCTGGCGCGATCCGCGGCTCGAGCCGCAAGCGCGCTAGCGAGAACATCAGGCCGGCGAAGAGCATGCTGAAGATGAAGGCCTGGGCGACGCTGACCTGGAAGGGCAGGTACAGCATCTTGATCACGTCCTTCATGACGAGATCGATCGCGTAGACGGCAGCGACGGCCTGGGCAAAGCGGCTCATCTTGAGCGCCGTGCGGTCCGATACGTCGACCAGGCGCCAGTCCGGGCGCGCCGGCTGCAGGATGCCTCGTGCGAGCCCCTTTACGACGACGAAGATGAGCGATGCGAAGAGCATGATCTGCGCCAGCCGCTCGGTCTGCAGGTAAAGCAGTCCGTTGCTGACGAGACCGACGTAAAGAACGATCAGGGCAGCGGCAGCCGGAATGGCGATCGCCGGAGCGATCCAGCTGGCGGCGGCGGCCCGCTGGAAGAACGTTGGCGGTTGCGCGCTGTCACGGGTGAGACGTGCCGTCATCAACCGTCGGCGCAGGTGCCGGAAGCCGAAGTAGACAACGAAGGCGAGTGCGAGCAGCGCGGCGACCTCCGGCCAGCGGTCCTTCGCCGAGACCCACCAGCCACGCGCAATGGTCGCAATTTCGTTGGTGGCCTGCGGCATCTCCTTTGCCACGGCGAGCCACAGCCCGGGGCTGAGCGGCGAGTGCTGCGTTCGCTTGAGCAACTGCTGGGTGAAGATGCCCTGCCTCAGGTCCTGCACCCTCTGGACGAGCTGGCGGGCACGCTCAGCCGTCAGTTGAGCCGACTTGATGGTGCCATCGAGCTGGGTGGCCAGCGCATTGAGGCGTTGGCGCTCGCCGGCCACTTGCGCGGCCTCGGGTTGCGCATCGCCTGCAGGCGCGGGGCCAAGCTTCCCGATCTGCGCGCGAACATCGGCGAGCCGGGGTTCGATGGCCTCGACGGCCTTGCGGGCCGCGGGAGGAATCTTGTCGATGTCGGAGCGTGTGCGGGAGAGGTCGTCATCGCGTTCCTTGACGCGCTCGACCGTCTTTTCGAGATCGTCGAGGACACTAACCAGGCGCTTTACGGGCTGCACCACCTCGTCGATTGATGCCGTCTGCTCCGCGTCGAGCGCAGGCGCCTGGGCCGGCTGAGCTGGGGCTGGGGCGGAGGTCGCAGGCGGGATGGGGGGCTCTGGCTGCGCCTGTGCCGGTTGTGCGGGGCCGGGGCCCGCGCCGGAGGTAGGGGTTGAGGGGGCTGTCGCAGGCTCGGTCGTCCCCGCTGGCGCCGCCTTGGCGGGGGCGGTTGCAGGCGCCGTGCTGTTGGCGGGCGCCTCCGGAGTCTGACCGGCGAGGCCAGCGGCCCAGTTTGGCAGCGTCACCTGTGCCGATTGCCAGCCGGAGTGCACAGCATCGGGCGGGCTCGCAGCCGACGGCTGGAGCAGCAACATCAGCGCAGCCAAGACCGCGCCCGCGCGCAGGATGAAGGCCAGCCGTTGGACGATCAAAATCGCATTCTCCTCGAATCGCGGCTGGCCGGCCGCCATCGATCGCGATGGCTTCCATCCGCCGTGTGCAGTGCCCGGGATCCAGCTTCCAAACTTTCGGGCCGGGCACCTGCCGTGCCGATCAGGGCGATAACGCGGCAGCATCAGGCAGCGGGCGCAGAGCTGGTCTGCCTCTTCGCCGCAGCTATTCGGTGCCGCCCGCGGCCCCCAACGAGCGCGGCGCGCGTGAGAACACCGGTTGCGGTGCCTCGACAATCTCGCCCACCGGCCGTGCGGCAGGGCGACGGTTCGGGCTGATGCCCGTCTCGATCACGACGTCGACGGGCCCGCCTGTCATTATCAGATGCTCGACGTCATCGCGGCGGATGAGCACCAGCCGACGTCGGCCATCCACACTCGATTGCTCGATCACGTCGAGGCGACGCTCGGTGCGATTGCCGAACAAGCCGTTGCCGCCGTTACCCGCCACATAGCCGCGGCCGAAATAGACGGCCACCGCCGCGAGTGCACCAACTGCGACAATGACCAGCAGATAGAACAGGATGTCCCACATGTGTTGATTGCCGCGGCGGACCGCGCCCTCTCGTCGTTCCTGAAGTCGGCTGGCGTCACGACGACCCGTGCCGTGCTGACGCGTGGATTAACCCGGTATTGCCCGGCGGGTGGGCAATCAGCCCGGAATGCTCCGCCGCAGGCGCCGTCCGGGCGCAGCTATAGCGCGGAATTCATGCCATTTTAACCCTAATGATCGAACAGTTGATCTCGACGGGCGGGGGCTCGTGGACGGATCTCAAGAGATCGGCCGCTTCTCCCTAAAACCTGTGGGCTGCTGCGTCCAAGTGATGCAGCAGCACCGTGAAGTCCAGCGGCTTTGAGCCGCGCATCCTTGTAGTTCCGAGTCGAGTGTCGATGTTCCAGCCGTCCAAGGCAATCGCGTCCGCGAATCAGCTAGCTTCGCTGCTTATGAGCGATACCCGGGCGCGATCTCAACGCATAGCCGCGGACGATCCGCTCGCGGCGCTTCGCGGGGGTGGCGGGTATGCCACGATCCTCTCCGTGCTGGTCGCGGCGGGCGCCGTCGTCATGTCGCTCATCGCGTCGGACTATCCAAATCCGCTGCTCGTCGCTCTACTTGCCACGCTCGCCATGTTGGGCGTGTTCCTGCTGTTCGGCATGGCCGCCGGCCATATCCGCATGGGCGATCGCCTGCCGGAAGCCGACCTCGTAAAGCTGCTGGTCGATACCGACGACATCGGCGTGCTCGTGACCCGTCAACGCGGCGGCGATCCCATCTATGCCAATGCCGCCGTATCCCGCCTCGTCGGACGCTCCGATTCAGGTTCGCTGGGCACGCTTGAGGAAGCGTTCGCGGCGGTCCGCGAAGCATCCGAGGCGATCTTCCGCCTGTCCCGCGCCGCGGCCCAGGGGCAGACCTCCAGCGAGGTCGTCCCGGCGACGCCGCGTGCGGCGCTGAGCAAGGGTGAGACGCAGCGCTACCTGCGCATCTCGGTCAAGAGTTTCGTGGCGCCAGCCATCGATCGCGATCCCGGTCCCCTCATCGTGTGGACGTTCGAGGACGTGACCGAGGAGCGCCGCGCGGCCGCACGTCAGCGACAGGCCTACGACAAGGATCTGGCACTCTACGACGGCATGCCCCTCGGCCTCATGACGGTTGATGCCGACGGCATCGTCACGCACGCCAACGCCACGCTCACAGGCTGGATCGGCTACGGCGCCGACGTCATCCAGGAGCGCGTGCTGCGCCTGTCTGACCTGGTCTCCGACGACGGCGTTGAGCTTCTGCGTCGCGCCGGCCGCGAGGGGGACGGTGCCGCACTTTCCATCGACCTCGACATGACGCGCGAGGACGGCCGCCTGCTGCCCATGCATCTGGTCTGCCGTGCCGACGCCAGCCAGTCCGGCAGCCTCGTGATCGGCGGCTTCAATCGCGAGAACGAGACCTTCGGCGACGATGACGGCGGCGCCGCCGACCAGCGCTTCTCGCGCTTCTTCCAGTCGGCACCGTTCGGCATCGCGACGCTGGCGCCCAACGGCCGCATCGCCAATGCGAATGCTGCGTTTGCGCGCATGATCCTCGACGGCACGAGTGCGGCCGCCGAGCCCGCTCTCGATGTGCTGACCCGCCAGTGCGACGCCTCCGTGAAGGCGGAAGTGGCCCGCGGGCTCGACGAGGTGCTGGCTGGCCGCGGCAACGTCTCGCCGATCGACGTCACGTTCGGCGCTGGCAAGGATTACACGCGCCGCGTCTTCATGAGCCCGCTCGCCGGAGCCCGCGATGCACGCGAGGCGGCCGTACTTTATGTGCTCGATGCCACCGAGCAGAAGCGTCTGGAAGCCCGCTTCGCGCAGTCGAGCAAGATGGAAGCGGTCGGCACGCTCGCCGGCGGCATCGCGCACGACTTCAACAATGCGCTGACATCGATCATCGGCTTCTCGGAGTTTCTGCTGCAGGCGCATCAGCCGCCCGACCCCTCGCACCGCGACCTGATGCTCATCAAGTCCGAGGCAAGCCGCGCGGCGGGTCTCGTCTCAAAGCTGATGGCGTTCTCGCGGCTCCAGACGCTGCAGAACGAGATGCTGCAGCTGGGTGATGTGGTCAGCGATCTGATGCCGCTGCTGTCCAACGCGCTGGGCGAGCGCGTCAAGCTGAAGGTGCAGACCGAGCGCGAGCTGTGGTTCGTCAAGACCGACAAGACGCAGCTCGACCGGGTCATCGTCAACCTGGCGGTCAATGCGCGCGACGCGATGGCGGACGGGGGTACGCTCACGATACGCACGCGCAATGTCACCGAGCGTGAATGCCACAAGCTCGACCACTTCGGCCTCAAGATCGGCGAGTACGTGCTGGTCGAGGTGGAGGATACCGGCTGCGGCATGAGTGCCGAGGTGCTCAACAAGATCTTCGAGCCGTTCTTCACCACCAAGGGCGTGGGCAAGGGCACGGGCTTGGGGCTTGCCACCGTCTACGGCATCGTCAAGCAGTCGGGCGGCTTCATCTTCCCCGAGAGTGAGGTGGGCAAGGGCACCACGTTCCGTGTCTTCCTGCCGCGCTTCGTGCCGGATGCCGAGGAGGAGACGCAGCTCCAGAGCAAGGCGCAGAAGAAGGAAGTGCGTCATCTCCCCGACGTCACCGGCTCGGGCCGCGTGCTGCTGGTGGAAGACGAGGATGGCGTCCGCAGCTTTGCGGTGCGTGCTCTGCGGAGCCGCGGCTTCGAGGTGCTGGAAGCCTGCAACGGCGCTGAGGCGCTCGAGGTGCTCGCAGCTCACGACAACAAGGTCGACATCGTCGTCTCCGACGTCGTCATGCCGGAAATGGACGGACCGACGCTGCTGAAGGAGCTGCGCCAGCGCAGCCCCGACCAGAAATTCGTGTTCATGTCGGGCTATCCCAACGACGCCTTCCGCGCGGGGCTCGATCAGGAGGAGCGCTTCGGTTTCTTGCCCAAGCCCTTCTCGCTGACCCAGCTCGTCATCAAGGTGAAGGAAGAGCTTGCCGGCTGACGACAGGTGGACCGACCGCCGCGTCATCGGACGCGGCACATCGGCCGCGAGAACTCTGGATGGCAGGCGCATTGCTCGCGGTGCCGCTGCCGCTGGCTCCTCGTGAGGCCTCCCGATGCCGGACGACCTCTCGGAGAATTTCGCGGCAATTTCAGGCGACGAGGCCGATAGCCTTCTGATGTCAGCTCGCGCAGCCCCGAAATCGGCATAGCCAGAGTTCCGCAGTCTGCCGATGATATCGGGTCAAGCCGATTCTTTTTCAAACTGAGACACTACCCCCGGAGGGTAGTGGGCTGTACCGGGAACGCAAAAAATAATTCATAGCCTAATCAGCGCATTACAAAGTTCTCGACAATTAGAACAAATCATGTACATTAACCTCAATTGCGCCCGTCGGGGCTTCATGAAATAAGGGGTTGAACCATGGAAATGCCGCAGCTCAGGGTGGTCGAAGGGGGCGTTATGGACAAGCAGAAGGCGCTCGAGGCGGCGCTGGCGCAGATCGACAAGAACTTCGGCAAGGGCTCGATCATGCGCCTTGGCCAGTCGGACAAGTCGATCGACGTCGAGGCGATCTCCACGGGGTCGTTGGGGCTCGACATCGCGCTGGGCATCGGCGGTCTGCCCAAGGGCCGCGTCGTCGAGATCTACGGTCCGGAATCGTCCGGCAAGACTACGCTCGCGCTCCAGGTTGTGGCCGAGGCCCAGAAGAAGGGCGGCATCTGCGCCTTCGTCGATGCTGAGCACGCCCTCGATCCCGTCTACGCTCGCAAGCTGGGCGTAAAGGTCGAGGACCTGCTCATTTCGCAGCCCGATACCGGCGAGCAGGCCCTGGAAATTTCCGACACCCTGGTGCGGTCGGGCGCCATCGACGTCCTCGTCGTCGACTCGGTGGCGGCCCTGACGCCTAAGGCGGAGCTTGAAGGAGATATGGGCGACAGCCTGCCGGGCCTGCAGGCACGTCTTATGAGTCAGGCGCTGCGCAAGCTCACCGCGTCAATCTCCAAGTCGCACTGCATGGTCATTTTCATCAACCAGATTCGCATGAAGATCGGCATTATGTTCGGCAATCCGGAGACGACCACGGGTGGCAATGCGTTGAAGTTCTATGCCTCTGTGCGTCTCGACATCCGCCGCATCGGCCAGATCAAGGACCGCGACGAGGTGGTCGGCAACCAGACCCGCGTCAAGGTCGTCAAGAACAAGGTGGCGCCGCCGTTCAAGCAGGTCGAGTTCGACATCATGTATGGCGAAGGCATCTCCAAGACTGGAGAGTTGATCGACCTGGGTGTGAAGGCCGGCATCATCGAGAAATCGGGCGCTTGGTTTTCCTATGACGGTCAGCGTATCGGACAGGGACGCGAGAACTCCAAGACGTTCCTCAAGGAGAACGTTGCAATGGCCGCCGAGATCGAGCGCGCCATTCGGCAGAATGCAGGTCTGATCGTCGACCAGATGCTGGCGACGCCTGACGACGGCGAGAGCCACGACGACGGCTCGGCCGAGGTGGAGGTTGCGCTTGAGGACGAGGGCGAGGCGCCGCGCAGCCGCGCCAAGCGCTGAACCAGGAAGTGGCGATGGCGGCACGGGCATGTCTCATGCCGCCAGCAGTCTGGCGGTGGCCGCTGGATGGGCCGCTGTGTTGTGGCGGGTGTTCCGCCTGGTGCGCCCGCGGTTCCGGACTTTTTGTGTCCCATCCCCGGCTGGAGCGTCTCGCGCCGGACAGGTGCGACGGGAACAGCGGCACCGGGCGGCTCCAGCGTCGGTTGCAGCCTACGGTTTAAGCAAAGCGCTAGCGGTTGGCGTCGTCCCCAGCCACGGTCGGGCCTGTCCCGCGGACGCCTGCGATTGCGCCTCACCGCTGGCGGTGGTGGTCCTTGGGCCGCCGAGGCGTTTGTCTGGCCCTTTGCCCGCGTTGCACCGCAACCCCAATTAACTTAGTAAACCGATCGAAAGCGCGCGCTGGCGGTAGCTGCCGGCGCGCCCGATGTGTTTTCCGCCGAGGGGCCCGATCATGACCGGCGTCAACGAGATTCGCTCAGCGTTCCTCGACTACTTTGCAAAGCACGGCCACAAGGTGCTGCCGTCGAGCCCGCTCGTGCCGCGCAACGACCCGACCTTGATGTTCACCAACGCCGGCATGGTGCAGTTCAAAAACATCTTTACCGGCCAGGAGGTCGCGCCGCAGCCGCGCGCCGTCACCTCGCAGAAGTGTGTGCGCGCCGGCGGCAAGCACAACGATCTAGACAACGTCGGCTACACGGCGAGGCACCACACGTTCTTCGAGATGCTGGGCAACTTCTCGTTCGGCGACTACTTCAAGGAACGGGCGATCGAACTGGCCTGGAACCTCGTCACCAAGGAGTTCGGGCTCGACAAGAAGCGCCTCATCGTCACCGTCTACCACGACGACGACGAGGCGTTCGCGCTGTGGCGCAAGATTTCGGGGCTGCCCGAGAAGCGCATCATCCGCATCGCCACCTCCGACAACTTCTGGCAGATGGGCGACACGGGACCGTGCGGGCCGTGTTCGGAAATCTTCTTCGACCACGATCCTGACGGCAAGAAGGGGATCCCTGGTGGTCCGCCGGGCTCCAAGGATGCGGACGGCGACCGCTTTATCGAGATCTGGAATCTCGTTTTCATGCAGTTCGAGCAGAAGGAGGGCGGCGAGCGCATGGCGCTGCCCAAGCCCTCGATCGATACCGGCATGGGGCTCGAGCGCATTGCCGCCGTCCTGCAAGGCACGCACGACAACTACGAGACGGATCTGTTCCGCGCGCTGATCGCGGCGTCGGTCGATGCGACGGGCGTCGAGGCCCAGGGCGAGGCCAAGGCTAGTCACCGCGTCATAGCCGATCACCTGCGTGCCACGAGCTTCCTCATTGCGGACGGCGTGCTGCCGTCCAACGAAGGGCGCGGCTACGTGCTGCGACGCATCATGCGCCGCGCCATGCGCCACGCTCACCTGCTGGGTGCCAAGGAGCCACTGATGTACCGGCTCGTCCCGGCGTTGGTGCGGCAGATGGGCGAAAGCTACCACGAGCTGGTGCGTGCGCAGGCGCTCATCACCGAAACGCTGAAGCTCGAGGAGACACGGTTCAAGAAGACCCTCGACAAGGGCCTGGGGCTGCTCGCCGAAGCGTCGTCCGGGCTGACGCAGGGCGCGACCTTCCCCGGCGATGTCGCCTTCAAGCTCTACGACACCTTTGGCTTCCCGCTCGACCTGACCGAAGATGCGCTGCGCGCCCGCGGCATCGGTGTCGATACCAAGGCCTTCGCTACGGCGATGGAGAAGCAGAAGGAAGAGGCCCGCCGCGCTTGGAAAGGCTCGGGCGAGGCCGCCACCGAGACCATCTGGTTCGAGCTGCGCGATTCTGTCGGCGCCACCGATTTCCTGGGCTACGACACGGAGACGGCCGAGGGCGAGATCCGCGCCATCGTCAAGGGTGGCAAGGCGGTGAAGTCGCTGAAGGCAGGCGACGAGGCCGAGATCGTTCTCAACCAGACGCCATTCTACGGCGAGTCGGGTGGTCAGGTCGGCGATCGCGGCGAGATCGTTGGTCCGAAAGGCACGCGCTTCCGCGTTACCGATACGCAGAAGCGCCTGGGCGACCTCTTCGTGCACAAGGGTGTGCTGGAAGCGGGAATGCTCAAGTCGGGAGAGGCTGTGGAACTCGTCGTCGATCATACGCGCCGAACGGCGACGCGCGCCAACCATTCCGCCACCCACCTGCTGCATGAGGCACTGCGCCAGGTTCTTGGCACGCATGTCGCTCAGAAGGGCTCACTCGTCGCGCCCGACCGTTTGCGGTTCGATTTCTCCCATCCCAAGCCGATGTCGGCGGATGAGCTGGCGCAGGTCGAAGCCATCGCCAACGAGATCGTGCTCGAGAATGCTCCCGTCGAGACGCGCCTGATGGCGGTGGACGATGCGATTGCCTCAGGCGCCATGGCACTGTTCGGCGAGAAGTACGGCGATGAGGTGCGCGTCGTCTCGATGGGCCGTGGCCGTGATGGGGAACGTCCCAACAAGGCCTGGTCGGTCGAACTGTGCGGCGGTACGCACGTCCGCCGCACCGGAGACATTGGTCTCGTGCGCGTGGTCGCCGAAGCGGCGAGTGCTTCGGGCGTGCGCCGCATCGAGGCGCTGACGGCCGAAGGCGCGCGCGCCTATCTCGCCGAGCAGGATCGCCGCATCAAAGAGGCCGCCGCCGTGCTGAAGGCACGGCCCGAGGAGGTCGTCGATCGTCTGAAGGCGCTGATGGACGAGAAGAAGTCGCTGGAGCGCCAGCTCGCCGACGCCAAGCGTCAGGCCGCCATGGGCGGTGGCGGTGGCGATGGGGCGGCCGTGCAAATCAAGGACGTGGGCGGCACGCGCTTCCTGCCACTGTCGGTTGCCGGCGTCGACATGAAAGACCTCAAGTCGCTTGCCGATGAGGGCCGCGCCAAGGTCGGCTCGGGTATCGTCGCGGTTGCGAACGCCTCCGCCGACGGCAAGCTCGGCATCGTCGTGGCGGTGACCAAGGATCTCACCGAGCGCTTCAATGCGATCGATCTCGTCCGCATCGCCTCCGAGCGGAGCGGCGGCAAGGGCGGTGGTGGACGGCCGGACATGGCGCAGGCGGGCGGGCCCGATGGCTCGAAGGCTGCGGATGCTCTGGAAGCGATTGAGCAGCGGCTGGCAGGGTGAGTCCGGGCGCCTTGTCAGGCCGACGTTCTGGATTGGGGGCGCACGCGGCCCGGCGTGTGCACGCCAAGATGAAACGAGCGTCGGACGACGGCGAGCGGAGGCTCGCAGGCTAGAAGCAGTGTATCCAGGCGTCACGCGGAGGACGAAGGTGTCGCCGAAGCTTTCAGCCTGAACGGTTTGCCACGATCGGAGCGTTCCATGTTCAAGCACATCCTTATCGGCCTGTTCTCAGCGTTCCTTGCCTTCTTCACCTACGTCGCGATGAAGCCAGCGGCCTTCAACGTCTCGCGTTCGACGGTCATTGCCGCGGCGCCGTCCGCCGTTTACCCCCATATCGCAAGCTTCAAGAAGTGGCAGGCATGGTCGCCGTGGGCCAAGAAGGATCCCGCAGCTAAGGCCTCCTATTCGGGTCCGGAGAGCGGCGTCGGCGCGACCTTCGAATGGTCCGGCAACAGCGAGGTCGGTGAGGGGGCGATGGCAATCGTCGATGCCAAGACCGACGAGCGCGTGGGCATCAAGCTGACCTTCACCAAGCCGATGGCGGGAAGCAGCGACGTGCTGCTGACCTTGCGGCCGGAGGGGCAGGGCACGTCGGTGACGTGGGCCATCGCCGGACAGAATGGCTTCGTTGCACGCGCCTTCATGATGCTGTTCGGCTACGACATGGAAAAGATGATCGGCGACGAGTATGCCAAGGGCCTTGCCAACCTTAAGGCCGTCGTCGAAGGCGCTCCCAAGAGCTGAGCCCGACGATTTCGCCATCGTGCGGCCAACCCATCTTTGTCCACGGTCAAGGATCGAGCGCGGGGCTGCTATAGCCCGAAGTGCGGTACGGATTGCAGCGGGAGCGAAGGCGCGTTGGCGGTATCCGAATTGAGTTTCCTGGGCGGGGCGATGCTCGGCTTCGCATCGACGCTGCATTGCGCGGGGATGTGCGGTGGCATCGCCACCAGCATCACATTGCTGTTTGGTCCGAGCACGCCAGGGGAACGCGCGCGCACTTTGATGCTCGCGCAGGCGGGGCGCGTCTCCTCCTACATGCTCGCAGGTGCCGTGCTGGGAGCGCTGGGATCGGAACTCTATGGCGCCTTCGACCGGGCCGGTGCGTTTCGCATATTGCAGTGGTTCGCTGCGGTGGTGCTGATCTGGCTTGGCTTGACGTTCGCAGGCTTGCTGCCGATGCCGGCGCTCGTCGACCGGCTGGTGGCACGTGTGTCGGCGACGCTGGCGCGCGCGCTCGAGCCACTGCGGCGCTCTGCGTTCGGTCCCTACGTGGCCGGTCTGACCTGGGGTGTCATTCCCTGCCCGATGGTCTATGCGGCACTGTTCACCGCCATGCTCACCGGATCGGCGCTGGGCGGCATCATTTTCATGAGCGGGTTTGGCCTTGCGACGATGATCCCGGTCGGACTGACCGCGATGGGCGTCGCCACGCTGGCGAGCATCGAGGCGAAAGGGCGAGCGCGCATCGCCATCGGCGTTCTGATTGCGCTGTTTGGTGCCTCCACGATCATTCCGGGAAGTCCGACCAACGGGCTGCTGTGCGTGCAGCCCACGCCGTGAGCGCGCCTCAGTCGGGGGCGAGGCGCCAGCCGCCGTCGCGCCAGCGGTAGGCGCGGAACGACGGTGCCGCGATCTGGTGCGCATCGTCGAAGGCGATGCCGAGCACAGCGGCAGACCTATGCGCGAGTTGGTGGGCGACGGCTGTGGGAACCGCGGAGCCTGCAATCTCGATGGCATTTCTCCAGGCTGTCACCGCAGTCTGCGCATCCGCAGCTACGATGCCGGCAAAATCTTCCTGCGCTGTTCCGCTGCCGCCAGCGGGCGACGGAGCCATGACCTCGGCGGGCCCGTCGAGCAGGGCGCCTGCGTCGGCGATGAACTCGGCGCTCAAGTGCGTGTCGGTGACGAGGAAGGGCACGACCGCTCCACGGGTGCGCAATTCGCGCAGGAGGATCGCGCCCTCGGCGGGATAGCCGCAGAACAGGATGGCGGCTGGAGCGGCGGCGATCAGGGTGGCGGCATCCTTTGCATAGCTCGCTTCGCTCGCAACGATGCCGATCTGGGTGGGCGGGCCCGCGCCCGCCTCCGCTGCGGCCGTTAGCGCCTCCGCGGCGATCGATTTCGACAGCACCGTGCGGTCGTGGACGATGGCGATGGGCGCGCCAGGTCCTGCCAGTCGTGCGAGCCGCCGTCCGGCATCGCCGCCAAGCCGGTCATCACTTCCTGAAATGCGGAAAACCAGGGGCCCGTGCGCGGCGGGCTTTACGCCCGGATGCCTCAATCCGGCGAGCAGAACGAGTTGGCCGGATCCGCCGTAGGCGTGTAGCGCCGCCTCGGCCGCTGAGGGACAAGGGTGGCCGACAACGACCGCGGCCGCGATCTGCGCGGCTGCCTGCGCAGCGGCAGCGCCGCCTTCGCGCGAACAGGCATCATCGATGACAGTGAGCTCGACCGGCCGACCAATGACACCACCCGCACCATTCAGATCAGCGACCGTCTGCGTCAGGCGCCGCGCAACAGCGTCGCCGGTCGCCGCGTAGCGCCCCGTCATCGGGACGGCAGCGACGACGTGCAACGCACCGGTCTCGCGCCGGGTATGATCTTGCGAATTTCGGACATCGCCGATCGCGCGCTCCGCCGCGACGTTGGCGGAGAGCACGGAAACAAGGAGCGCCATCACGAAGCTGCTGGCCGTTTGCATCGGATTCTACCGACCGGTCGCGGTCGTCATATGCGCTTGCCTTCGACAGCATAACGGGAGGGCACGGGTCGCCCCGCACCCTCCCGCTTTTGGCATGCAACTCATGCGCCCCGCGTTACGGGTTCTGCACGTAGGTGATCTTGCCGTCGGGCTGCTTCGTCCACGTGTACATCGTGTAGTCGAGACGCGTGATGTCGCCCTTCTTGTCATAGGAGATGTCGCCGATGACGGTCTTGAAGGGCTGGCCCGAGTGCATCACTTCGGCCACCTTCTTGGGATCGAGTGCACCGGCCTTTTCGATCGCCTGCTTGTAGATCTGCACGGCTGCGTAGCTGTACAGCGTGTAGGCTTCCGGCTTGAAGTTGCGCTTGGTGAACTTGTCGAGTACCGCCTTGGCCTCCGGCCGCTTTTGCGGATCGGGAGCGAAGGTCATCAGCGTGCCTTCGGCTGCCGGGCCCGCAACTGCCGCGAACTCGTCGGTGGCGATGCCGTCGGCGCCCATCAGCGTTGCCTGGACGCCTGCGTCACGCATCTGGCGCAGGATGAGGCCGCCCTCGGTGTGCAGGCCACCCCAGTAGACGATATCGGCGCCCGACTCCTTGATCTTGGAGATGAGCGCGGAGAAGTCCTTCTCACCCGTGTTGACGCCTTCGTAGAGCACCTCGGTGACGCCCTTGGCATTCATCGCCTTCTTGGTCTCGTCGGCCAGACCTTTGCCGTATGTGGTCTTGTCGTGGACGATTGCGATCTTCTTGCCCTTCAGGCTTTCGGCGATGTAGTTGCCGGCCACCGTTCCCTGCTGGTCGTCACGACCGCAGGTCCGGAAAACGTTCCACATGCCGCGCTCAGTGAAGTTGGGATTGGTGGAGGCGGGCGTGATCTGCACGACACCGTTCTCGGCATAGACGTCGGACGAGGGGATCGAGACGCCCGAGTTGAAGTTGCCGACCACGAACTTCACGCCTTCGCCAACGAATTTGTTGGCGATCGAGACGCCCTGCTTGGGGTCGGAGACGTCGTCACCGAAGACCAGCTCGATCTTGTGGCCGAGAATGCCGCCGCTGGCGTTGATATCCTCGACGGCCTGCTCGGCGCCGTTCTTGAGCTGCGCGCCGAACGCGGCATTGGGGCCGGTGAGAGGTCCACCGACAGCCATCTTGAAGGGGGCTCCACCGGCCGCCGGAGCGGCGGCGGGAGCGGGGCTCGCGGCAGGGGCCGCGGCGGGCTTGGCGGCTTCTGCCGGTTTGGCCGGTTCAGCTGGTTTGGGTGCCGCCGCCGTCTGGGTCGGTGCAGCGGCCTCCTTTTTTGCGGCCTCGTCCTTTTTCGGCTTGTTGTCGCACGCCGCGACGCCCAGGCTCAATGCGAGCGCTAGGCCTGCGTACCAAATCTGACGCATCAAATCTCTCCATATGGGTTGGCTGGCGGCCAATGGCCGGGCCGGATCTGCTGCCGCCGGCCCCGGGCCCGCGTACCGCAGTGCGGCATGTTTGCCGGAAATGCGGCAAATGTCACGCCTCGGGCGGCGATCGTGTGCGTGGCCACGCCCGGCCGCGGCGAACTACCGGGAAACGCGGTGAAATTCAGTGGCGATATCCAGGAAGCGCTTCAGGCCCGGTCAGGGCCCCGGCCTTTCGAAGGCATATTGCTGAGCCATCTGTCGCCGGCGTGTGACGAGGTGCCCGGCGGCGCCCGCCACGGCCAGCACCACGAGGGAGGCAAGATAATTGCCGATGGCAAGCAGTGGTTCGCCGAATAGCGCGTAGTGGAAGAAGCGCACTGCGGTGGCGAGCAGAGCCATGTAAGTGGCGAGCTGCCAGTAGGGCTTCCACGTCTGGGCGATCGCGCGGCCCGTGCTCCAGGCCGCCGCACCGCCCAGTATCACCGTCAGCACCAGGAAGACGAAGAGCCCGTTGGCGCCGCTCTGGTAGAGGTCCGACATGAGCTTTGTCTCCCTTGACGACGGCTCAGTGCCGTCCGCCTTCCAGATAGGCGGCCTGGATCTCCGGTCGCGCCAGCAGCTCACGCCCGGTGCCCGACATGGTGATGACGCCATTGACCATCACGTAGGCGCGGTGCGCGAGCTTCAACGCATGATAGGCGTTCTGCTCGACCAGGAAGATCGTCATACCCTCCTCGGCATTGATCTGCCGGATCACGTCGAAGATCTGCTTGACGACGAGCGGCGCCAGGCCGAGCGAAGGCTCGTCGAGCAGCAGCAAACGCGGCCTGCTCATCAGCGCGCGCGCGATGGCGAGCATCTGCTGCTCGCCACCCGAAAGTGTGCCGCCACGTTGGCTCAAGCGCTCCTTGAGCCGCGGGAACAGCGCGGTCACCTTCTCAAGATCGCCCTTCATGGTGTCGCCGCCGGCGATGGCCGCGCCCATCTGAAGGTTCTCCAGCACGGTCATGCGCGGGAAGATGCGGCGCCCCTCGGGCGACTGGGCGATCCTCAATCGTGCGATCTCGTGCGTTGGCAGATGCGTGATGTCGCGGCCCTCGAACACGATCTGGCCGTCACGCGCGCGGGGTTTGCCAAAGACCGTCATCATCAGTGTCGACTTGCCCGCGCCGTTGGCACCGATGAGCGTGACGATCTCGCCGCGGCCGACGTCGACATCGACTCCCTTCAACGCGACGATGTTGCCGTAGTAGGCGGTGATGCCGCGGATAGAGAGAAGCGATGCCTGGTTGCTCACGAGGCGCCTCCTGGGCCGGGCCGGCGCGCCCCACTGATAGCTTCCAGCTCGGCCTCGGCGGCCTCCTCCTCCGTGTCCTCCACGCCCAGGTATGCGGCGATCACAGCCGGATCGTTGCGCACGTCGTCGGCCGTGCCATCGGCGATGCGCCGGCCGTATTCCATCACCACCACATGATCGGAGATCTCCATGACGACCGACATGTCGTGCTCGATCAACAGCACCGCCGTACCGTCGTCCTTGCGGATCGAGCGCAGCAATGCATTGAGATCGGCGCTCTCGCGCGGATTTAGCCCGGCGGCGGGTTCGTCGAGACACAGCAGGACCGGATCGGTGCACATGGCGCGCGCGATCTCGAGACGCCGCTGGTCGCCATACGGCAGATCGCCCGCGGGATCGTCGGCGCGGGCGATGAGGTTGATCCGCTTCAGCCAGCCTTCGGCCTTGGCCACGGCCTGCTGCTCCGCCTCGCGGAACGAGCGGGCGCCGACGAGGCCGAGCAGCGAATAGCCCGATGCGCGCATCAGACGGTTGTGCTGCGCGACGATCAGGTTCTCCAGCACGGTCATGCCGGTGAAAAGCCGGATATTCTGGAATGTGCGCGCCACGCGCGCCGTACTCGCAATCTCGAAGTCGGGCATGCGCTCCAGCAGGAAGACCGAGCTGTCGCCTCTGTGCGAAAAGCGACGCCCCGTTGCCGTCAACGCCCGCACGTCGTCGCGCGTGGCACCCGAGCCGTGCGTGAGCGCAAGCCGGCCGCTGGTGGGCTTGTAGAAGCCCGTGATGCAATTGAAGACGGTCGTCTTGCCGGCGCCATTGGGACCGATCAGCGCCGTGATGTCGCCGCGACGAACCTCGAAGGAGAGATCGTCGACGGCCAGCAGGCCGCCGAACCGCATCGTCAGGTGCTCGACCGTCAACAGTGGCGCGGCGCCCGCCATCAGCCATGGCCCTCCTTGACCAGCGCGCCCGAGATCGCCTTGCGTTCGTTGAGGTAGATCGAGGGGGCGCGGCTGGACACGAGCCCGCGTGGCTTCCAGATCATCATCAGCACCATGGCAAGGCCGAACAGCAGCATGCGGTACTGGGTCGGGTCGAAGTGGCCGCCGAAAATATCCTTGAGCCAGTCGAGTTCGCGCAGCAGCTCGGTGCCGCCGATCATCGCGATGGCAGCAATCGCGACGCCGAGCTGGCTGCCCATGCCTCCCAAGACGACGATCGCCAGGATCACCGCACTTTCCATGAAGACGAAGCTCTCCGGCGAAATGAAACCCTGGCGCGCGGCGAAGAAGGCGCCAGCGAAGCCGCCGAACATGGCACCGATCGAGAATGCGGTGAGCTTGGTCTTGACTGTGTCGATGCCCAGCGACCGGCAAGCGATCTCGTCCTCGCGCAGAGCCTCCCAGGCTCGCCCGACAGGCAGGCGCCGCAGCCGCAGCGTTGCAAGGTTGGTCAGCAGAGCGAGCGCCGCCATCAAGTAGAACAGGAAGATCAGCCGGTGCAGAGGTGTGAACTGGAGTCCGAAGAAAGCCGCGAAGCCTTCGTCGCTCGCATTGAAGGGCAGGCCGAAGAACGAAGGCCGAGGGATGCCGGAGATGCCCGCATAGCCGCCCGTGAAGTCCACCCAGTTGATGAGCACGAGCCGGATGATCTCGCCGAACGCCAGCGTGACGATGGCCAGATAGTCGCCGCGCAGGCGCAGCACGGGAAATCCGAGCAGGATGCCCCACAGCGCGGCGAAGATCCCGGCGAGCGGCAGGCACAACCAGAAACTCAGCCCAACCGTCTTAGCGAGCAGCGCGGAGGAGTATGCGCCGACCGCGTAGAAGGCGACGTAGCCCAGATCGAGCAGACCGGCCAAGCCGACGACGATGTTCAGGCCCCAGCCGAGCATCACGTAGATGAGGATCTGAATGCCGAAATTGTCGATCCACTTGATGGCGCCGCCCGGGCCGGCGAGTGAAAGAGCAATGAACGGATAGGCGACCAGCAGGACCAGCGCCACGTGGCTCATGCGGTTCGCGATGGCAGAGGGAAGCCGCGGCACCGGTATGGTGCCGACCAACGCGCGGACGTGCGGACCGAGCAGTGTCGCGCCCAGCCGCAGTGCGAACGCGATCGCTGCCAGCGACAGCACGAGGCCGATGCGCGGTTCGAGCACGAGGCGGTTGGAGAAGTCCTGTCGCGTCTCCAGCAGCACGATGGGCGTGGCGAGACCGATGACAAGAAGTGCGACCTTTGCGGCGTCCCAGGCTGCGGCAACGAAGCCCGACTTGGCACTTGTCGCGCCGCCGTCGCTGCCGCTACCGCCGGGATGTCGCGATGCCGCAGCTGGTGTGATCTGCGCGCCCGCCATCGTTTCAGACCTTCTCGACGTCGGGCCGTCCGAGCAGGCCCGAGGGCATGAAGATCAGCGTGATGGCCAGGATCGAGAACGCTGCAACGTCCTTGTAGTCGATCGAGAAATAGGCCGACCAGAACGTCTCGATGAGGCCGATGAGGATGCCGCCGAGGACGGCTCCCGGCAGCGAGCCGATGCCGCCCAGGACCGCTGCGGTAAACGCCTTCACACCCGGAACGAACCCGTCCGCGAAATTGATGACGCCGTAGTGCACCATGTACATGACGCCCGCGACGGCGGCGAGGGCAGCGCCCATGACGAAGGTGAGCGAGATCGTGCGGTCTACGTCGATACCGAGCAGCGAGGCCATCTTCTGGTCCTGCTCACAGGCGCGCATCGAGCGGCCGAGCGGCGTGCGCTGCACGACGAACCAGAACGCTGCCAGCAGCGCCGCGGTGATGGCGAAGATCAGCATCTGCTTGTAGGCGATGGTGAAGCTGCCCGAGCCGATCGGGATCTCGACGATGCCGCGCAGCAGCGGCGGCAGCGGCTTGTTGCGCGGGCCCTGCACGACCTGCACGAAATTCATGAGGAAAATCGACATGCCGATCGCGGAGATCAGCGGGGCCAGACGGAACGAGCCGCGCAGCGGCCGGTAGGCGACGCGCTCGATGACGAAGCTCCACAATGCGGTGAGCGCCATCGCGGCGATGAGCACGATGAGCAGCGCCAGGGCAAGCCCGATCGAGCCGAACACGGCTGAGATGAGCAGGAAGATGATGAGCGCGATAAAGCCCGACAGCATGAACACGTCGCCGTGGGCGAAATTGATCATGCCGATGATGCCGTAGACCATCGTATAGCCGATGGCGATGAGGCCGTAGATTGAGCCGAGCGTCAGGCCGTTGATGAGCTGCTGCAGGAAGTAGTCCATCTCCCCCTCGGGCTACCCGTGCCTCGCCGTGCTCAATGCGCACGCACACTCGGGCGAAACCGTGTGGCGGCGCAGAATCGACTTCAGCGGAAGGTAGCCGCGATGGTGGAGGCCGTCGAGAACTTAGCCTCGGCGTGATTACGAATGGACGGCGGGCGTGGCGCTCGGTCCGCGATGTCTGGTCGGGGATCGAGCACGTTACCGCCCACAAAGCGGGCAACGCCGCTGCGCGAGGGTGATCGGGCGCCCGTCAGAGGATGTTGTGGGAGCCGTCGCAGAACGGCTCGTCGTCGGTGGTCTTGCAGCCGCACAGATTGTAGGTGCCGGAGGTCTCGACCGTGAAGCGCATGGGTTCGATGCCCGTGCCCTTGTGCGCGCCATCGCAGAACGGCTGGTTCTGCGACCGGCCACAGCGGCAAAAGAAATACGGCTTTCCCCCGGTCAGCTCGACCTGGAACGGACCCTTCTGGGCGATGACGGGATCGTCGGCCATCTCTGAGCGATCTCCTCGGCTGTGGGCTCCCAATGCTGCCGGCGGTTCGCTGGCGGCCCCCCGATCGCGGGATGTGACACCCGCATTTTCAGGTCGCCCCCGGTCTAACGGCTCGATGTGCGAGCGGCAAGGTGGCGGCGACAATTCGCATACAGGTATTTATCCGAAGCAGTGAAGCCACGATCAGAACGCGCGAATACGAAGCGGCCCGCGCCGGTTGGGCGCGGGCCGCTCGATCCACTATCGCGGCGCCCTGGCGCCGCGTGGTGTGTCTGGGGCTTGAGCGATCAGCTGACGGCGATCGGAACCTTCTCGACCACCTTCTCGCCCTTGTCGTCAATCCAGGTGAGTTCAAGCTCGCCTGGCCCGGGGACCTTGAAGTTGAAAGCGATGTAGGGGTTCGCCGAGACGCCCGAGGACAGCTCGGTCTTGAACACTTCCTTGCCGCCGAAGGTGGCGGTGAACGTGTTGATGATGTTGCGCGGCACCAGATTGCCGTCGCTGCCTTTGCGGAAGCCCGTCTCCATGACGTGTGAGATGAGCGTCTTGATCTCGATAACCTCGCCGACCTTGGCGGCGGCGGGCACCTTGATACGCGGTTTGCTTGCCATGTTCCCGTTTCCTCCCGACTAGCCGCCGCAACCGCCGATGGTCACCTTGACGGTGCGTGTACCCATCAGCTTCTTGCCGTTCGACAACTCTGCCACGGCGACGATGTCCTGCGTCTTGGCGAGGCGCATACGGCTCGAAACAGTGGCTTGGCCGGCAAGCGGCGAGAAGTGGTAGGTGGCGATGACGGGAGAAGGATTGCCTTTCGAGAGGACGTGGATCGTCTTCACGTAGTCGGCGTCCGTCATCGGGCTGTCGACCTTGACGGTGTAGGGCACCGTGTTGCCGTTCTCCGCGATCTCAGGCATCTCGATGCTCACCTTGCCGTCCTCGGCCTTACCGTCACCGAGAATCTTGGCATAGAGTTCGTCGAACGTCGGCGGCTTGTCTTGAGCGGCGACCGTGCCGGCGCTTGTGAGTGTCGCGACCGTCAGCGCCGTGGCGCCAACGCCGAGAAGCATCTCGCGCCGATCTATTGAAACCAACTTAGAGCGTTGGGTCATCCTTAGGTTCTCCTTCCCCCAGACCTGGGTTCGTTCTTGTCCCGAGCGAGCGGCGGGTGAAAGCTTGCGCCTTGGCAGCCGCCCCTGCAACCAGCAACCGCGCCATCAGCCGAGTGATTGAGCCATGGCGTCGGGACCTCCGGCGTCTTCGAAGGACGCTCTTTTGATATCCACGAAAAGGTAGCATATTCAGGGTCGCGAATGCAACGCGAACATGACCTGAAGCAGCGTCTGGAACCTCAACGAAAGTCGGGCGGGCAATGTCGGAGATCGGAGGGCGCGCTGGGCGCAGGGTCCTCGAGGCATGTGCGGTTGCGGTCGCCGCGTTTGCGATCCTGCTTTTGCCGGTGCGTGGCGTCTCCGCCGAAGCGACTGTTGTGGCCCCAGCGCGCGATGCGGTCGACGCGAGACGGCTGGTTCCGCTCTCGCTCATCATGGTTGAAGAGGAAGGTTGCGGGTTCTGCCTGCGTTGGCATGCGGAAGTCGGTCCCGGTTACCCGCTCAGCAGCGAGGGTAAGCGGGCGCCGCTCGTGCGCCGGGATCGCTTTGCGCCCGATGTGCAGAAGTACGGCCGGCTCGTGTTTACGCCAACGTTCATCCTTGAGAGCGAGGGCGTCGAGAAGGGCCGCATTATCGGCTATCCAGGTGCCGACTTCTTCTGGAGCCAGCTGACGGACATGATCGACAAGATCGACGCACGAGCCCGCGCCACCGGAACCGCGGCGCGTCCGTGAGCGTGCTGCAGTGCGGCAAGCCTCAGATGTACTTCCACGTACAGCGAAGAAATATTCGGTACCGCGAATTTGCTTGCAAACCGCGTGTGACCATGAAGAATTGGAGAGCCGGGGGAGATAACAATCAACGACCTCTGGGCCAGGAAACGCTAGCATATTTTTGCACCAACGGAGGAGTTGGAATATGGGTCGTTTTACCCGACGCGAGTTTAGTGGAATTTTGGGTGGTGGCGCGCTCGCTGCGGCGGGCACCGGATCGCTGTCGCGGTTCGCCATTGCTCAGGGCAAGGGCAAAGTCGTCGTGGTTGGCGGTGGTGCCGGCGGCGCCACGGTGGCCCACAAGGTGAAAGCCGCGGCACCCGACCTCGACGTCACGCTGGTCGAGGTGCAGCAGCAGTACACGACTTGCTTCTTCTCCAACCTCTACCTGGGCGGGTTCCGCACGCTCGAGAGCCTGACGCACGGCTACGACGGGCTCACGAAGCTCGGCATCAAGGTCGTGCACGATATGGCCGTGGGCGTCGACACGGCCAAGAAGCAGGTCGCCCTCAAGGGCGGCGACAAGCTCTCCTACGATCGCCTGGTGCTGTCGCCGGGCATCGATCTCAAATACGAGACGATCGAGGGCTACTCGGCCGAAGCCGCCGAAATGATGCCGCATGCCTGGAAGGCCGGCACACAGACAAAGATCCTGCACGATCAGTTGCGTGCAATGAAGGACGGCGGCACCGTGGTGATGGCTCCTCCGCCCAACCCCTACCGCTGCCCGCCCGGCCCCTACGAGCGCATGTGCCTGATCGCGCACTACCTCAAGACTGAGAAGCCCAAATCCAAGCTGGTCGTGCTGGACCCCAAGAAGAACTTCTCCAAGCAGCCTGCCTTCATGGAAGCCGTGAACAAGTACTACAAGGATATCGTCCAGGTTAACCTCACCAACGAGATCGACAATTTCGCTGTGGTGAAGGTCGATGCCAAGACCGGAGAGGTAACGACGAAGGACGGCGCCAAGTTCAAGGCAGATGTCGCCAATATCATTCCGGCACAGAAGGCCGGAAAGATCGTGTTCGACGCCGGCTGCAATGAGGGCGACTGGTGCCCGGTGAAGCCTGACAACTTCATGTCGACGAAGGTCAGTGACGTCTACGTGCTGGGAGACGCGTCAGTGGCCAACGAGATGCCGAAGTCGGGCTTCTCGGCCAACAGCCAGGCGAAGGTGGTGGCGACCGACATCGTTGCAGCGCTTGCCGGCAAGGACGCCTTCCCGCCGCGCTTCCGCAATACCTGCTGGTCGATGGTCGGCCCCAACGACAGCATCAAGGTGGGCGCCAACTACACGCCCGGCGAGAAGGAAGGCAAGCACGTCCTCGTCTCGAAGGACAGCTTCGTGACCAAGGCCGGCGAAGACGCCAAGGTCCACGAAGAGAACTACAAGGAGAGCCTGGGCTGGTACTCAGGTATCGTCTCCGACATCTTCGCCAAGTCGGCGTGAGGGATTGCGGGCCGTCTCGAAGCGGACCGTTCTTCACGCCCTGGCGATCAGAAGTCCAAAAGGCCCGGGACGCGACCGCGTTCCGGGCCTTCGCGCGATTGCCGTGGTTTGGAGGGAACGAAGGCGCTACTGGCCCAGAGATCCGAAATAGGCTGCAAGCGCGGCCATTTGATCCTCTTCCAGCGACTTGGCGACGGAGATCATCGCCTGATTGGTGCGCTCGCCGTCGCGGTACGAAATCAGGACGGCGACAAAGGCATCAGCAGGCCAGCCGATGATTGAGGGGATACCGTTGTCGGTGCCATCGATACGGTGGCAGGTCGTGCATTCACCCGACAGATGCTTCCCGTATGCCTTCTGCTTCTCGGCCGTATCGGCAGAGGCGGGCGTCGCGGCAACGCCGAGAGCGACCACGATGGCCACCCGAAGAACGGCGGCAGGGCGCGAAAGACCGCTGAGCAATGTGCGCATAGTTCCTCCCTGGGGCGCAGCGCCACATGGGCCGCGCGCGATGCCGCCGTCTCGGGCGGAAGCGCCTGTGCGCCACCCGTCCGAAGGCAGTCTTATGAAAACATCACCATGTTCTCATGGAAGCCTGTCCGACATCAACGGGTCGGGTTTGCAATTGCAAAACGGCCCGCATGCCGCATCGGCCTGCGAAAGCAACACTGGCGAATAACTCTGTCGGAAGTGGGTTGCCGCGGAACCAACGTGCGCAGGCGAAATCTCAGCAGGCTCCGTCTTCGCCGTCCATGCCCTGAGAGCAGTAATGCCGGTAGAGCGTGGCGACGATTTCGCGAGCGGCCTCGTGCTTCAGCGAATAGTAGGCAAAGTGCCCGCGGCGTTCGGCCTGTACGAGCCCGTGCAAGCGCAGATGCGTCAGATGCTGTGACGTCAGGCTCTGGCGCGTTCCGATGGCATCGGAAATCTCCGTCACCGTCTTCTCGCCGTCCATCAGCAGGCAAAGGATCATCAGGCGATGCGGACTGCCGATCGAACGCAGGAGCTTGGTCGCCTCGCTGGCGGCCGTGCGCATCCCGTCCATCAGTTCGTCAGCTGCCGGTTCACCGAAATCGTCTAGGTCGTCGGCCGTGTTCTCGGTCATGGATTGCATAGGCGCCGGGTTGTTTCTCATTTCCGAGACTGGCCGTCGTAGGCCATCCCTATGTTATTCGCGCGATCGCTCCGGCCGACACGAGAGAATCCCGGAACGGGTCACAAGATACCGGGATGACCCGGAAAGGGCAATGTCGCGGCGCAGCAGCGTGAACGCAACGATAGTAGGCGAGGTTTTATGCGACTTGGTCTGGTGCTAAATGCATGGTGTGTCCCATGGCCGCAGCCCTTCTCCCCGGAAGGCATGTGACCCGGGCTCCTGGCGAGCTGATGTTTACCTTGACGTAAACGTCAACTCGACCTACCGTTCTTGTGCGGCTCCGAAGCTCGTGCGGTTCTGCCGCGCGCGGGGCCGATCCACGAGGTCGACGACGAGAGGTCCACCACATGTTGCCGGACATCCTGCTCATCCTAATCGCCGCCGGGATCGCGATGGCGCTGGCCATGCATCGCGCTCCGCTGTGGCTGTGGACGGTATTCGCTGCCGCTGTCCTCCTGGTCTGGCAGTCGGGCCTGCATCATGGGCAGCACCAAACGCCCGGGCCTGGAGTGCTGGGCTTCCTGGCATGGCTGCCGGTGGTGGGCATGGGACTGCTCTCACTGCCGGCAATTCGCCGCTCGGTGCTGATCGAGCCCCTGTTCAAGATGGTCAAAGGCATTCTGCCGCGCGTGTCCGATACGGAGACCCAAGCGCTGGAAGCGGGCACTGTGGGCTTCGATGCCGAGCTGTTCTCCGGAGAGCCCGACTGGAACAAGCTGCGCGCGGTGCCGGCGATACAACTGACTTCGGAGGAACGGGCCTTCCTCGACGGCCCGACCGAAGAGCTATGCCGCATGATCGACGACTGGCGCGTGCGCTTCGAGAACAAGGAGATCCCCGAAGAGATCTGGAGCTTCGTCAAGAAGCACGGGTTCCTTGGAATGCTCATCTCAAAGGCGCACGGTGGTCTTGGCTTCTCGGCTCAGGCGCAGTCGCTGATCCTGGGCAAGGTCGCCTCCCGCTCGCCCGACGTCTCCACCATCGTCATGGTGCCGAACTCGCTTGGACCGGGCGAACTCATCGAGAAATACGGTACCGACGAACAGAAGCACCACTATCTGCCGCGTCTGGCACGCGGCGAGGAGGTGCCATGCTTCTCGCTTACCGGTCCGACGTCGGGCTCGGATGCGGCCACCATGCGCGACATCGGCTACGTGACGCGCGGCACCCATGACGGCAAGGAGACGCTGGGCATCCGCCTGTCGTGGGACAAGCGCTACATCACGCTCGGGCCCAAGGCGACGCTCGTCGGCCTCGCGTTCCGCCTGTTCGATCCCGAAAATCTGCTCGGCAAGGGTGAGGATATCGGCATCACGGTTGCGCTCATTCCGGCCAACCATCCCGGCGTCAACATCGGCCGCCGCCATCTGCCTTCGGGCGCGGCGTTCCCGAACGGCCCCAACTGGGCCAAGGACGTTTTCATTCCGATGGACTGGATCATCGGCGGACAGAAGATGGTTGGTCAGGGCTGGCGGATGCTGATGGAGTGCCTGTCTGCCGGCCGCGCCATCTCGCTGCCGTCGTCTTCGACCGCTGGCGCTAAGGCGATGCTCCGCCACACCACGGCGTACGCCCGTATCCGCAAGCAGTTCGCGCTGCCCATCGCGCACATGGAGGGCATCGAGGAGCCGCTCGCTCGCATGGTCGAGACAGCCTACGTCAACGAGGCCGCGCGCGCGGTGACCGCGGCGATGGTCGCGCGCGGCGAAAAGCCGTCGGTCATCTCCGCGCTGATGAAGTACCAGACCACCGAGCGCATGCGTCAGTCGGTCAATGATGCGATGGACATCCACGGCGGCCGCGCCATCTGCGACGGCCCCTCCAACTATCTGCAATCGGCTTACCAGATGGTGCCTGTCGGCATCACGGTCGAGGGCGCCAACATCCTCACGCGAACGCTCATCACTTTCGCGCAGGGCGCGCTGAGAGCCCATCCCTACCTCTACAAGGAGGTGCAGGCGGCGCAGAACCCCGATGGTAGGGCGGGTCTGGCGGCATTCGACGAGGCGTTCTCCGGTCACGTGTCGTTCTCGCTCGCCAATGTCGCGGGCGCTCTGTTCCACAATCTCACCGGGGGCGTATTCGCCGATGCGCCCGACAAGGCATTCGGCACGGCCGACTGGTACCGGCAGCTGTCGCGCTCGAGCCGCTCGTTCGCGGTTGCGGCCGACATGATGGTGGCGGTACTGGGCGGTGGCCTCAAGACCAAGCAAAAGCTCACCGGCCGCATGGCCGATGCTCTGTCGGAACTCTACATGCTCTCGTGCGTGCTGAAGCGCTTCGAGGACGACGGGCGGCCGGAGGCCGATCGCGTCATCGTCGATCTGGCTGCCCGCAACGGCCTGCATCGTTTCGAGCAGGCGCTGGGCGGCGTCATCGACAACTTCCCCTCGCTGCCGGCGCGCCTGCTGATGAAGGCCGTCGTGTTTCCGCTGGGCCGCCGCCGCAAGCCGGCGCCAGATTCGCTGGCGCGCAAGGCTGTGCGCTCCGTGCTGGAGCCGGGTGCGGTACGGGACCGGCTGACGCGCGACATCTTCGTCTCGCGCGATCCGAAGGACCCGACGGGCCTGCTCGAGGTGACCCTCGAGAAGGTGGTTGCCGCCGTCCCCGCCGAACGCAAGCTCGAGCGTGCCATTCGTGAGGGCACCGTGCGCCGGTTCCACGGCCTGGACTGGTTCCAGGAGGCGGCCGACAAGGGTGTGATCACGAGTGCCGAAGCCGACCAGTTGCGCGAAGTCGAGCGTCTCGTCTCCAGTGTCATCGCCGTCGATCATTTCGATCCGGACGAGGTGCGGCCCAACTACGTCAACAAGGGCCACAACTCGCGCATGACCGATCCGCTCGCCGCCGAATAGGAAGGAGCATCCATGACTTCCACCACGACGCTGCTCGACGATCTGGCCGACTGGCGCCTGACGCGCGATTTGGAAGGCATCGCCTGGGCGGTCTTCGACCGGCAAGGCGAGAGCGCCAATTCGCTCGGGCGGCGGCCGCTGGAAGAACTGATGCGTATTGTCGGCCGTGTCGAGGAGGGTGCGCGCTCGGGCGAGATCACAGGTCTCGTCATCCTGTCGGGCAAGGACAAGGGCTTCATCGTCGGCGCCGACATCCGTGAGTTCGACCTGATGACGACAGAGAGTGCGGTCGTCGACGCCATCCGGCCGGTCAATGCTTTGCTCGACCGCATCGAGTCCATGGCGGTGCCGGTCGTGGCCGCCATTCATGGCGTGTGCGTGGGCGGTGGGCTGGAACTCGTGCTCGCCTGCCACTATCGGATTGCCACTCGCGATAGTTCCACCCGCGTCGGCTTTCCCGAGGTGAAGCTCGGCATATTCCCCGGCTTCAACGGCACCGCGCGCTCGATCCGGCAGGCGGGGCCGGTCGCGGCCATGGACGCCATGCTTACCGGGCGCATGATTTCGGCGTCTGCCGCGCGCGCCATGGGGTTCCTCGATCAGCTTGTCGACAGCCCCGGGCAGCTGCGCTGGGCAGCGCGCAAGGCCGTGCTGTCGAAGAAGAAGGCGGTGCCAGCGCCGCAGGTGAAGGCGGTGCTCGGGAAATGGCCGGCGCGTTCGTTCCTGACGGGAAAGATGCGCGAGCAGGTCAAGAAGAACGCGCGCGAGGAGCACTATCCGGCACCCTATCGCCTGCTCGACCTGTTCGAGAACCACGGCGGCAACTACGACGCTATGAAGGCGCACGAGACGCGCGCCTTCGCGCCGCTGATGGTCTCCGAGACGTCCCGCAATCTGCGCCGGGTGTTCCGCCTGTCGGAAGCCTTGAAGGCGCAGGCGCCCAAGGGCCTCGACTGGAAGCCGGTGCGCGTGCACGTCATCGGCGCCGGTACCATGGGCGCGGATATCGCCGGCCACTGTGTCGCGTCGGGGCTGGAAGTGACGCTGCAGGATCTGTCGCCCGCGGTCATCGAGAAGGGCATCAAGGCGCAGGGCAAACTGTTCGCCAAGAAGTTCAAGACGAAGGCGCTGCGTGATGCCGCTACGGCGCGCCTCATCGCCGACCCGGAAGGCCGCGGACTGGCCCGCGCCGACGTGATTATCGAGGCGATCGTCGAGAAGCTCGACATCAAGCAGAAGCTGTTCGCAGACATCGAGGGCAAGGCGAAGCCCGGCGCCGTTATCGCCACCAACACGTCGTCGCTGAAGATCGAGGACATCGCCGCCTCCATGCAGGACAAGGCCCGGCTGATCGGCATCCACTTCTTCAATCCCGTCGCCAAGATGCCGCTCGTCGAGGTGGTCAAAGGCGAGGGCACGCGGCAGGGCGAGGTCGACAAGGGCTGCGTGTTCGTCACCGCGATCGGCAAGTTCCCGCTGGTCGTGAAGAGTTCGCCGGGGTTCCTCGTCAACCGCGTTCTGGCGCCCTACATGATGAAGGCGATGGAGCGTGTCGAACGCGGCGAGGATATTCAGAGGATCGACGAGGCGGCACGCTCCTTCGGCATGCCGATGGGGCCGATCGAACTCGCCGATACCGTTGGCCTCGATGTGTGCGCGCACGTAGGCAAGATCCTGGGGCTCGGCAGCGAGGGCGAGGGGAGCCGTCTGGAACGGCTCGTGGCCTCGGGCCGGCTGGGCAAGAAGACAGGTGAAGGCTTCTACGTCTGGAAGAACGGCGAGGCGGAGAAGAAGGTCGAGACCTACAGCGCCGACGAGTTGGAGCGGCTCGGCCGCGAACTGGTTGCGCCGCTCATCGACGAGGCCGAGCGGGCGTTGGCCGATGGCGTGGTGTCGAGCCCCGATCTCGTCGATGCAGGCGTAATCTTCGGCACCGGCTTCGCGCCGTTCCGCGGCGGTCCGCTGCACTATAAGGCGAGCACCAGCGATCCGGGTGCGCCAGCGCGCGCGGCCGCCTGAAGCGGGCACGTGTCCACACGATCGAGCTAACCACTGGCCCAACCCTCATGCACATCGTCACTCGAGGGGATTGCCGCCAAACGAGAGGTCGAGAATGACCAGCAGCCTGCGCCGCGTCGCCGTCCTCGGCGGTATCCGCATTCCCTTCTGCCGCTCCAATACGCTTTATGCCGATCTCACCAACCTCGACATGATGACCACGGCACTCAACGGCCTGGTCGATCGCTATGGCCTTGCCGGTGTGCACATCGACGAGGTGGTCGGTGGCGCGGTGGTCACGCACTCGAAGGACTGGAACATCGCCCGCGAAGCCGTGCTTGGCACCAAGCTCGCGACGTCCACGCCGGGCATCACGATGATGCAGGCGTGCGGCACCAGCCTGCAGGCGGCGATGGGCTCGGCGGCCAAGATCGCCACCGGCGAAATCGATTGCGCGATCGCTTTGGGCTCGGACACGACGTCGGACCCGCCCATCGTGTTCTCCAAGAAATTCGCCCACCGTCTTGCTGAGTTCGGCCAGAAGAAGTCCGCGGTCGACAAGCTCAAGGTGTTCAAGGGACTGTCGCCGGCCGAGCTGGCGCCGCTGCCGCCGTCGACGGCCGAGCCGCGCACGGGCCTCGGCATGGGCCAGCATTGCGAGCTAATGGCGCGCGAGTGGAATATCTCCCGCGAGGCGCAGGACCAGCTCGCCTACGAAAGCCACACCAAGGCTTCCGCAGCGTATCGCGAGGGCTGGATGGACCGTCTGCTCGTGCCGTGCGCGGGCGTCTATCGCGACAACAACGTGCGCGAGGACGTGAACCTGGAAAAGCTCGGCACGCTCAAGACCGCCTTCGACAAGACGGACAAGGGCACGATGACGGCGGGCAACTCGACACCGCTCACCGATGGCGCGTCGACCGTGCTGCTGGCCTCGGAGGAATGGGCCGCAGCGCGCGGGCTTCCGGTGAAAGCCTATCTCACGTTCGCGCAGACCGCCGCCAACGACTTCGTGGCCGGCGAGGGGCTGCTGATGGCGCCGACCATCGCGGTGGCCAAGCTGTTGAAGCGGGCGGGCCTGAAACTGCAGGATTTCGATTTCTATGAGATCCACGAGGCTTTCGCCGCGCAGGTGCTGGCTACGCTCAAAGCGTGGGAAGACCCCGAGTACTGCCGCACTCACTTGGGACTCGACGCGCCGCTGGGCTCAATCGATCGCTCGAAGATGAACGTCAAAGGCTCGTCGATAGCATTCGGTCATCCGTTTGCAGCGACGGGAGCGCGCATCGCCGCCAACCTCGCCGAGCTCCTGGCGGAGAACGGTGGTCGCGGGCTCATCTCCATCTGTACCGCCGGCGGCATGGGCGTCGCCGCGATCATGGAAAGTCCGAAGACCGCAGGCGCGGCAGTTGCCGCCTGATTGCGGAATCGAATTCAAATCTTAGGGGGACGTACTTGGGAGCCAACGCTGCTGACAAACAGCTTGCGGCCGCCAAGGCGCTGATCGCCGATCTGGCGCAGTCGCTGCGGCTCGACGCATTCGTCAGGCTGTGGGATGGATCGCGCGTGCCGCTGGGGCCGGATGCGCAGAGCGCATTCGAGATCGCGATCGCCGATCCGGGTGTCATTGCCTCGACGCTGCGCCGGCCGAGCCTCGACACCGTCATCCGCCACTACATCGACAAGCGCATCGACTTCTCCGGCGGATCGCTGATCGACTTCGGCCGGCAGCTCAACAGCGGCGGCCGCTCGGTCAAGATCAAGGGCACCGACGCTCTGCGCCTGGCACGCCGTCTTTCTCCGTTCCTGTTTGCACCCGGCGCCGCGCCGTCGGAGCAGGGGGGCTTCGAGGGAGACATCGTCGGCAATCGCCGCAAGACGTCCGACAACAAGGACTACATCCAGTTCCACTACGACCTGTCGAACGACTTCTACGCGCTCTTTCTGTGCGAGGAGATGGTCTATACCTGTGCCTATTTCCACGACTGGGAGCAGGATCTGGCCACCGCCCAGAAGAACAAGCTCGACATGGTCTGCCGTAAGCTGCGCCTCAAGCCGGGCGAGCGCTTCCTCGACATCGGTTCGGGCTGGGGCGGTTTGGTCTGCCATGCGGCGCAGCATTACGGCGTCCGCGCGCACGGCATCACGCTGTCGGAAGAGCAACTCGCCTACGCACGCGAGAAGGTGGCGCGGCTTGGGTTGCAGGATCGTGTCACGTTCGAACTCGTCGACTTTTCGAATGTGAAAGGCACGTTCGACAAGATCGCCTCAGTCGGAATGTATGAAGCGATCGGGCTTGAGAACATCCCAGCCTACATGCGCAAGATGCGCTCGCTGCTGGCCGATGAGGGCCTGTTTCTCAATCACGCGATCTCGCGCCGTGCAAAGCGCGCCAAGCCGCTGCGTCTCGAACGCATGCGGCCGGAGCAGCGCGCGCTGGCCAAGTACATATTCCCCGGTGGTGCGCTCGACGACATCGGACACACGGTTGCGGAAATGGAGCTGGCTGGTTTCGAGGTCCACGACGTGGAGGGCTGGCGCATGCACTATGCGCGCACCTGCCGTCTGTGGTGCGATCGTCTGGTCGCGCGCAAGGACGAGGCGATCGCGCTGGTGGGCGAGGCAAAATACCGGATCTACGTCGCCTATCTCGCAGGTTGTGCCATCGTCTTCGAGAGAGGCTCGGCGCGCTTGTTCCAGACGCTGTGCTCCAAGTCGCCCAAGCGGCCGCCGCCGCTGCCGCCGACGCGCCAGGATCTCTACAGGTAGGCGCGGACCGGCGAGCCCTCAACGGACATGGACGGGGCGGGCCTGTGGCTCGACGTCAGTCGCCGGTCGGCCGGGTCCGGCGCTGCGCGCCCGCGCTGCGCGCCAGGAAATCGAGGCACTTGCCGCGCAGCTCCTGCAAGTCGGCGATCGAGCGTTCAAGATCGGAGCGCTTGCCGATGAGATCGGCGATCGCCGCGTCGAGTTTTCCCATGAGCATTTCGGTTTGCGTCCGCTGCGAGGGGTCGTCGTCGTAGAGCGCCAGATACTCGGCGATGTCCTCCAGGGTGAAGCCCAGGTTCTTGCCGCGCAGGATGAGGATGAGACGGCCGCGGTCGCGCCGCGAGTAGACGCGGTTCGTGCCCTTGCGTTGTGGTGAGATGAGACCGCGCGATTCGTAGAACCGGATCGTGCGCGTCGTGATGCCGAATTCATCAGCGAGTGCCCCGATGCTGTAGCTGCGCTCCGCCTCGCCGGCGTCCTCGTCCGCTGCTACGCCCGTGCGCGATGCTGGTCTGCTGCCGTCTGCTGCCGTCATGACGTCTTTTGTCGCTCGGCTTCTTCCTGCTTCAGCTCCTTCTTGGACAGCTTGCCGATCATCGTCTTGGGTAGCTGATCGCGGAATTCGATCTGCGCGGGCAGCTCGATCTTCGACAGCGACTTCGACAGGTGGGCCATGATGTCGTCAGCGGTCGCCGTGGCCCCCGCCTTGAGCTTGATGAAGGCCTTGGGCGCCTCGCCACGGTAGGTGTCCTTGATGCCGATCACGGTCACTTCCTCGACCGCCGGATGCTCGTAGATGCGTTCCTCGATCTGCCGCGGGTAGACGTTGTAGCCCGAGCAGATGATGAGGTCCTTGATGCGGTCCTCGATGGCGAAGAACCCGTTCTCGTCCATGCGCGCCACGTCGCCCGTGCGCAGGAAGCCATCCTGCGTGAATACCGCCGCGGTTTCGTCGGGCCGCTTCCAGTAGCCCTTCATCACCTGCGGTCCCGCGATGCAGACCTCGCCCTTCTCGCCGTGCGGCACCTCCACCTCGGGATCGTCGAGCGAGCGCAGCGAGATGAACGTAAGCGGCAGCGGCACGCCGATCTTGCCGGGGTAGACGGGACCGCTGATGGGATTGCACGTCGCCACGGGCGAGGTTTCCGACAGGCCGTAACCTTCCACCACCTTGCACCCGGTCAGGGACTCGAACTTCTGCTTCACCTCGACGGGCAGCGGTGCGCCGCCCGAGAGGCAGAACTTGAGCGAGGACAGGTCGTAGCTCTTGATCTTGGGGTGGTTCATGATCGCGTTGAACAGAGTCGGCACGCCTGGCATCACGGTTGGCCTCGACTGGTGGATCAGCTTCAGCGCGTCGTCGAGGACGAAGCGCGGCATGATCACCATCTGGGCCGCCTTGGCGATCGCATAGTTCATGACGACCGTCATCGCGAACACGTGGAAGAAGGGCAGCACGCCCATCACGCGCTCCACGCCGTCGGCGAGTTCGGGCGCCCAGGCGGCGACCTGCTGCACGTTCACGTAGACGTTGGCGTGGGTCAGCATGGCGCCCTTGGGCGTGCCTGTCGTGCCACCGGTGTACTGCAGCACGGCGAGATCGTTGACGGGATCGATCGGTACCGGGGATCGCGGCCCGTGGTCGGCCGTCACCTGCCCGTCGCTCACCACCTTGTCACGGACCTTGGAGGCTTGAGGGCTGGCGAGCTCGCGCGCCTTGAACAGCTTGAAGAGGACCGATTTGGTACCCGGCAGCAGGGCGGGGAACGGGGCCACGATCGCCTGCTTCAGCGCGCCCTTGTCGAGCAGCGCCTCGACCTTGTCGAACAGGATCTTGAGGTCCAGCGTGACCATCATCTCGGTCTCGCTGTCCTTGACCTGGAAAGTGAGTTCGTCGACCGTATAGAGAGGATTGTAGTTGACGACGACCCCGCCGATCTTCAGTACAGCGAAATAATAGATGACGAAGGTCGGGCAGTTGGGCAGGAACAATCCGACCTTGGTGCCCTTGCGCACGCCCAGCCGCTGCAGGCCGGCCGCGGTGCGCTCCACCGCCTGGGCCAGTTCGGAGTATGTCATCGACTTGCCAAAGAAGATCGTGGCAGGACGATCGCCGAAGCGCGCGGCAGCGTTGTCCAACAGGGAATAGAGGGGCTGCGGCTCGATCGGCCGCCTCCAGTCCACGCCATCGGGGTAGGACTTGAGCCACCGCGGGTTGGCATCGCGGGGGTTGGGCGTGGCCGCGCCTGCTGTCATCCGTTCCTCCCTTGGCGGTGCTCGCGCTTTTGGCTCGCTGCCGCTAGTATTCGATGCCGCAAATCCCGTGCCGGGCGGACTGCGGCGAGGCGTGCTCTCGTCCAGCCTAGTTGACGCAGGCATAATGCGCGTACATTGAACACTTTTTGAGGAGTTTCCGCTAGGACACACCCGTTTTGCACCGGTGAGCTGGCCGCACCGTCGGCATGCGGTGCGTCGGTGCCGTGTCTCGGCATGAAGTTTGCTCGTTGGGTGTGCGCGATGCTGCTCTGTTCCAGCTGGAACAGCCGGCTTGGGACCGTTGGGAGAGAAGAGGCGGAATGACGGCGGCAAGGCCTCGGTGAGAACCGGGAAGCTTCGCCAAGGTCAGCGTTGCAGATCGACTTTGCAGATGAGCCGGGCCGCGCTTTACGGGCGTGTCGTTTAAGTATAAGCACGGCCTCATCTTGAGTGCTCTGCAGCACCGGAATAGTCAGTTGGTACGTAATCAGGATCCGCAGCCCTAGGGTGGCGCGGATGGGAGACCGAGATGGACGAAGTCGCGACCAAGATCATCGACATCCTCAAGAAGCACATGAAGGAGCCGCGGGACGACATCGACCTCTCCACGCCGTTGACGGATCTCAAGATCGAGTCGCTCGACCTTGCCATGATCGTCTTCGACATCGAGGATTCGTTCCAGATCGAGATTCCCTACAACGCCAACGAAGAGGTCGAGGATTTCAAGACGGTTGGCTCGGTGGTTGATCGCGTGAAGAGCCTGATCGCGGGTGGTCCGGCAGCCGCTGGCGCAGCCAAGGCGTGAACGACTTTCTCGCTTCTGCGGTGAAGACAGCCTGTCTTCCGGCAAATCGCCGGCCCGCCGCAGCTCAATTCCCGGCGTAGCCATGACTGAACGCCGTGCCGCCGACAGGTGGCGCGGAGACGAGAGCACGAGGAACCATGAAAAGAGCGGACGGCTTGCGCCGCGTCGTGATCACGGGCATGGGCGCCGTGACCCCCATCGGGCTCGACGTCGACGAGTTCTGGTCTTCGCTCAAGGCGGGGCGGTGCGGCGTCAGCCGCATCGAGAACTTCCCGCTCGAGGATCTCTACATTCACATCGCCGGCGAGATCAAAGGCTTCGAGCCGGCGAAACACGTGAAGAGCAAGCAGATCCAGTACGGTGAGCGCTACTCCTGGTTCGCCGGCCGGGCCGCCGAGGAGGCCTGGACGATGGCCGGGTTGCCGCGTCCCTACAACAATCCCTATCGCTCGTGCTGCATCATCGGCACGGGTGCCGGCGGCTACTCGACGGTGGAAGGCGCCTACCGGGCGCTGTTCATCGAGAACAAGCGCGCCACCCATCCTCTGACGCTGCTGCGCATCATCGGTTCGTCGGCCGCCGCCCACGTCGGCATCGAGTACGGCATCAAGGGGCCGACGTTCGCCACCTGCTCGGCCTGCTCGACTGCGACTCACGCGATCGGCCTGGCGCTCGACTACATCCGCCATGGCATCGTCGACGTCGGTGTCGCCGGCGCGTCGGAAGCCGTGCTCACCTACGGCTCGATGCGGACTTGGCAGGCCATGCGCGTGCTGTCGCCGGACGGCTGTTTCCCCTTCTCCAAGAAGCGCAATGGTACAGTGCTGGCGGAGGGCTCGGGCATCCTCGTGCTCGAAGAGTACGAGCACGCCAAGCGCCGTGGTGCCAAGATCCTGGCGGAGGTGCTGGGCTTCGGCATGTCTTCCGACAGCAAGGACATGGTCAACCCGGACATCGACGGTCCACGCTCGGCGATGCAATTCGCACTGGACGATGCCGGGATCGATCCTTCCGAGGTCGATTACCTCAATGCCCACGGTACGGCGACCGCGCTCAACGATGTCAACGAGACCAACGCCATCAAGTCGGTCTTCGGGGACTACGCCAAGAAGCTCGCTATTTCGTCGACCAAGTCGATGCACGGCCATCTGCTGGGAGCCGGCGGCGGCGTCGAGTCGATCGCGTGCATCAAGGCGATCCACGACGGATTTGTGCCGCCGACCATCGGTCTCGACGAGCCCGACCCGCGCTGCGATCTCGACTACGTGCCCAACGTAGGACGGCAGTTGCCCGTTCGCTTCGCGATGTCGAATTCGTTCGCGTTCGGCGGTCTCAATGCGGTCGTCGTCTACGGCCCGGCGCCAGCCTGAGGCGCCGCCTCGCGGCCATCGCTCCATTGCCGCCACGATCGCGCGCAACGCTGCCCCGCCATGCCGACGAACTTCCTGCGTACGCCAACCCGGCCGGATGCTTCGGCGACGCGGGGCGCCGTGCGCGCTGCGGGTGAAGCACGCCTCATGCGGCTCACCGCGGGGCGCGTCGTGATCGACGTCGAACTCGCCGACACGGCGTCGGCCGCGCTGCTCTGGGCCGCCTTACCGCTGCGCTCGGCAGCCGAGCCGTGGGGAGAGACCCTGCACTTCGAGCTGCCCGTGCGCATGGGGCGCGATCGCGGAGCGCGCATCAACGGCCGTCTGGGTGACGTCTACTACTGGCCCGAGCAGCGCCGCATCATGGTGCCGTTCGGTGCGACCCCGATATCGCGGCCGGGCGAAATCAGGCTGCCGCAGCCGCTCAACGTGGTCGGTCGCCTGCTTGGTCAGCCGGAAGCCTTGCGGGCAGTCCGTACCGGTGAAATGGTGGCCCTCGAGCGGATGACCGGCCGTGAGCCGGGGCGTCCGGACCGTTAAGCTTTGTTCGGGCGGCCGCATGCGAGAGATTCTGATCCGGGTGGGAGACGTGGCGCTTCGCGCGCGCCTGCTCGATACATCCACGGCTGACCGAATCTGGGCGTCGCTGCCGATCTACGCGGAGGCTCAGACCTGGGGGGAAGAGGTCTATTTCGGCACCCCGGTGCGCCACAGCCGGGAGCCGGGAGCCCGCGCCGTGGTGAAGCCGGGCGAGATCGCCTTCTGGCCGGACGGCGATGCAATCGCCATCGGCTTCGGTCCGACGCCCATCTCCCGGGACGGCGAAATACGGCTGGCGAGCCCGTGCAACGTCTGGGCGATGGCGCTCGACGATGTGCGTCTGCTGCGCAACGTTCACGCGGGTGAGAGCGTCGCGGTCATCGAGGCCGACAGCTGAGACCCGGTGCATTCGGCCGCCTTGCAACGGCAGCGCCCATGGTGCAATCAGGCGTGGCGGCGTGGGAAATTTCCCTCAAGAGGTTTCGATGACGGCTGCCTTGCACAGCGGCGCGCACCAGCAGGCGAAAGCCGCCGACATTCCAGCCGACGTCACCGTGTGTATCACCAGCTGTGGCCGGCTCGATCTCCTGGCGCGAACGATGGAGTCCTTTCAGCGGTTCAATCCGGGGGGACGGTTCATCATCTCCGAGGATTCGGGAGATGCCGCCATCATCGACGAGGTCCGGCGCAGCTATCCCGCCGCGAAGATCCTGACGAGCACAGGCAAGACCGGCGTCATGGCCTCGATCGACCGCCTTTATGCGCATGTCGAGACGCCGTTCATCTTCCACCTGGAGGATGATTGGGGATTTGACGGGCCTGTGCAGTGGGAGGCGGCGAAGCATGTGCTGACGCACCGTCCCGACGTTGCCAACATTTGCGTGCGTGCCTTCGACGAGGTGCGCACGAAGTACCGCCAGCGGTCGGAGGAATTCGAGCACGACGGCGTCGTCTTTCGACGCATGCTGCCCGATGCGCATCCCGAGTTCTTCGGCTGGACGCCCAACCCCGGCCTCATCACCAAGGCGATGTATCTGCGCTATGCGCCGTTTGCGCGCGTCTATCCTGACACCATGTCACAGATCATCAAGACGGATGGGGCCACCGTTGCTTATCTGCTGCCGGGTGTCGCGCGCCACATCGGCCACGGTCGCAACGTGCCCGATCCGACCATTCCGGCGCGCCCAAAGGGCAAGGTTGCGAAGCTGGTGCGCGGGTTCAAGAAGAAGCTCTACTACTGGGGCCTCAGGAAAGATCCCTACTGATGGGCGGCTCGGGGCAGGACGGCGGTGTGGCTGCGCCTGTGATCGCGAGCGCGGGGAGCGTGCCTCCAATCCCTCTCAGCACGCTGATACGAACGAAGAACCACGCCGGCATGATCGGACAAGTGATCGCGGCGGCGGGCGCGCTGGGCGGTGAGATCGTCGTTATCGACTCAGGCAGCACCGACGGCACCATCGAGATCGCGGAGAACGCCGGCGCGCGTGTCGTATCCAACCCGTGGCCGGGCTTTGGACCACAGCGCCGTTTCGGTGAGGAGCAGTGCGGCCACGACATGATCTTCTCGCTCGATGCCGACGAGATCGTGACTGCCGATATGGCGCGCGAGGTGCGAGCGCACTTCGTGCCCGGCCCTCCGCCGCGGCTGATGGTCGTGCGCAAGGCGATGATAATGCCTCACCATGACAGGCCGCCGCCGTGGGGCTTCGCTCATGAGCAAGTCCTGATCTACGACCGTCGGGTCGCGCGCACCTCGCCCAACCCGAACTGGGACAAGCTCGACATCACAGTGAAGGACAAGCCCGTCACCATCCGCGCGCCGCTCTGGCATTACAGCCTGGAGGATTGGCATCAGGCGGTGGGCAAGGCGAACTACATCGCCAAGCTCGCCGCCGACACCATGGACAAGCCGCGTTCGCGCTTCGGCCTGCTCGTTCGCCTCGTGATCGAGTTCCCGGTGACGTTCCTGAAGTTCTATTTCCTGCGCCGCTATTTTCTGGCTGGCGTCGAAGGGTTCAACATGGCGGTGGTGACCGCGTTCGGCCGCTGGCTCAGGATCGCCATGATGCTCGAGCGGCACGACTGGGGCGGAATACGCCGCAAAATTTGACAGCTCGCTATTGGAAGCCGCGTGGGCCCGGCCGCAGCGTCGATGGCGGCACCAGGCGATCGCGCACGCTGCCCGCGTCGGCCGGCGGCCGGTAGATGTAGTCGCGGATCGGTGAAGACGGCGAGGAGGTTCCGGGGGAGGGAGTAGTGGTCCTGACATGCGGTGCCACTTCGGGCACCTCGCCGCTGCGATAGTCTGGGCGTTGTCCCTGGCCCGCCTCTGCAACGGCAGCAGACGCCATGACGGTCACGGCCGTGAGCCCCGTACGGAATAGCCACGAACACGCGCGACCGCCGCCGTGCGGCCGGACGAGGAAGCGCAGACATGTCGTTCGCGTGCCCATGCTGAAGACATGGCGCCTCGCGGCGCGCCGCGCAAGTGCCCGCCACGGCGAACCTCACGTAGCACTGCGAAGGCGATCAACCTTCGGCGGCGGGCGATGCGCGGAAGTAGGGCTCGACCTTGCCCTTGAGCTTGATCGTCATCGGATTGCCCTTGCGGTCGCGGGCCTTGCCGGCCGCAATTTTGATCCAGCCCTCGGAGACACAGTACTCCTCGACGTTGGTCTTCTCGACGCCGTTGAAGCGCAAGCCCACGTCGCGCTGCAGCACGGCCTCGTCGTAGAACGGGCTCGACGGGTTCGTTGACAGCCTGTCGGGCAGTTCGTCGCTCATCGCTCTCCTGCCTTTCCAAGTTTCAGTTTGCGAAGCGGAAGTGCAGCACGTCGCCGTCGGAGACGACATACTCTTTGCCTTCCAGGCGGAACTTTCCGGCCTCCTTGGCGCCGGCCTCGCCGTCGAGCGTGACGTAATCGTCGTAGGCGATCGTCTCGGCGCGGATGAAGCCCTTCTCGAAGTCGGTGTGGATCACGCCTGCCGCCGCCGGCGCCTTGGTGCCGCTAGTGATCGTCCAGGCGCGCGCCTCCTTGGGCCCCACGGTGAAGTAGGTGACAAGGCCGAGCAGCTTGTAGCCGGCACGAATGAGACGGTTGAGGCCGGGTTCGTCGAGGCCGAGGTCGGCAAGGAATGCCGTGCGCTCCTCCGCATCGAGCCCAGCGAGTTCGCTCTCGATCTTGGCCGAGATCACGACGGCCTCGGCGCCTTCCTGGCTGGCACGCGCGAAGACGCGCTCGGAGTGCGCGTTGCCGGCCGCGGCAGAGGCTTCGTCGACGTTGCAGACGTAGAGCACGGGCTTGGCAGTCAGCAGCTGCAGCAGACGCCAGCCCTGTTCTTCCTCCGGCGCGATGATGGCAAGGCGTGCCGGCTTGCCCTCACGCAGCAGCACCAGCGCCTTCTCCAGCAACGCCTGCGTTGCCTTCGCTTCCTTGTCGCCGCCCTTGGCGCGCTTCTCGGCCGCCGCCAGCCGCTTTTCGCAGGACTCCAGGTCCGCCAGCATCAGTTCGGTTTCGACCGTCTCGGCATCGGCCATCGGATCGATGCGGCCTTCCACGTGGGTGATGTCGTCGTCCTCGAAGCAGCGCAGCACGTAGGCGACGGCATCGACCTCGCGGATGTGCGACAGAAACTGGTTGCCCAGTCCCTCGCCCTTGGAGGCGCCTCGCACCAGACCGGCGATATCGACGAACGTGAGCCGGGTTGGAATGATCTGCTTCGAGCCGGCGATCGCCGCGAGCTTGTCGAGGCGTTCGTCGGGCACGCCAACCTCGCCGACGTTGGGCTCGATGGTGCAGAACGGATAGTTGGCCGCCTCGGCCGCCGCCGTCTGCGTCAGTGCGTTGAATAGCGTCGACTTGCCCACGTTCGGCAGGCCGACGATGCCCATCTTGAAACCCATGCGTAGTCCAATCTCGTGATGACGTGGCCGGGCGGCGCACCCCGTGCGGGCGCGAGGCCGCGCGGGCCCAATGCGCGCCCTCCAGGAAACGCGCTGCGCGGGGCTCTATACGGCTATTCCCGCCTCAGCGGAAGCGCGTCAACGCAAAGGCCGAATAGCGGTCTGGTGAGGGAAGGTTGGACGTCGAGGACAGCGCGTCGGCCAGCGCCTCTGCGAGGTCGACGCCCCAGGCGGCACGCCGCACCGCTACGATGATGAAGGGCCGTTGCCAGTCGGTTTCGTTGTTGTCGCAGGCCACGCAGGGGTCGTTGTACTGGCCCAGATTGAGTGTCCAGAGCGGTGTGTGATCACTGACGGACCCCGTCATCCACTTGGCGGTCTGCTCGGCGCGCTTGGCGGCCCGGAACGTCTCCTGCGTTGCGTCGCCCTCGCTGCTGGCGGTGCCGACCGCAATGATCTCCTTGGCGGCGCCGAGGCGCGCGCGTACCAGATCGTCGAAGATGACCTTGCCGACCTCGGCCGCCGACAGCACTTCGCCGCGCCGCTCCAGTGTGTCGGTCGCGCCGCGTTTCCAGGTGTAGTCCTTGCTGGCGACGATGAGGTCGAAATCGGCGCGGCGTCCTTCGCTGTCGGCGCCCTGGATCACGTATGCGAACGTGGCATTGCTCAGCCGCTCCGCGCTGATTACGGGACGCAGGAACTTGCCGCGCCGGCGCGCGTCGTAGGCATCCCAGGCGGTCCATGTGCCGACGCCGAGGATGACGAGGGCCGCTGCGAGACGTCCGGCATTCTCGCCTCCGTGGGCGAACAGCCACCGCAGCCAGCCGATGCGCTCCCACCAGCGGTATGCGACCACGACGCCGCCGCGCCGCTGCCGCTCGTCCTCGTTGCGACGATGCTCCAGATCGCTCACGTGCCTTGCTCCCTGCATCCCCGGGTGCCCTGCGGAGGGTGTAAAGGCGGCGGTGCGGGCCTCACTCGCCGTCTGGCAAGACCCTGTCCTCAGCCGTCCTTTGGTTTGCGCCCGGCCAACCACTTCTTGAGGTTGTCCGCCAGCGCACCCTGTCGTTTCCCCGCCCGCTCGCCCGCCGGATGTCCCGGCGCGACGGGCTTCTCCCCTGCCGCAGCCTTGCGCGGCGACACTACCGAGGTTGAGCCTTCGCCGCCAGCCCCTTCGATTTGCGACGATTTTGCCACGTCCGTGAGAAAGCGGGCGTGATCGCCGGCTGCGAGACGGGGCGCTGCCGCGGCGATGGCCTCGATCAGCGGTTCCAGCCAGATGCGCTCGGCCTTGGCGAAATCGGAGAGCACGTAGCTGGCGACGCGCGCCTTGTCGCCGGGATGGCCGACGCCGATGCGCACGCGCACGTAGTCGTTGCCCAGGTGCGCCGAAATGGATTTCAGCCCGTTGTGGCCGGCGTTGCCACCGCCAGACTTGACCTTGAGCTTGCCTGGCGCCAGGTCGATCTCGTCGTACAGCGCAACGACGTCGGCTTCGGCGATCTTGAGGAAGCGGGCGGCTTCACCGACCGCCCGGCCGCTCTCGTTCATGTAGGTCTGCGGCTTGAGAAGGAGCACCCGCTCCGAGCCGAGTGTGCCTTCGCAGACGAGGCCCTGGAACTTGCGGCGCCAGGGGCCGAAGCCATGCGCCGAGGCGATCGCGTCGGCGGCCATGAAGCCGACGTTGTGGCGGTTGCCCGCATATTCGGTGCCTGGGTTGCCCAGGCCGACGAACAGTTTCATGGGGCGTCTTTCATCGGGCGTCGCCTCCACGGCATCGTCCCGGGTACCACGCGCCCCGACGCGATCATCTGCCGGGGCACCCCGGGGCTATGGCTCAAGCGCGGGACGGGAAGGCGCCGCGCGCTCCCGTCCCGGATGATTGTCGATCGCGGATCGGAGCCGCCTACTTCTTGGCAGGAGCCTTGGCGGCCGGAGCTGCGGCCGCTGGCTTGGCGCCACCCTTGGCGTCACCGCCGGCTTTCGGCGCGGCCTTGGCATCCGCGGCAGGGGCGGCTGCGGCGGCCTCGCCCGCGTCGTCGTCCTTGATCCGGCCAGCGATGGTGGCGATCGTGAAGTCGCGGTCGCTGATCGTCGGCTTCACGCCCTCGGGCATGTTCACCGATGAGATGTGGATCGACTTGCCGATCTGCATGCCTTCCAGATCGATCTCGAAGAACGACGGAATGTGGTCGTAGGGGCAGAACACCTCGACCTCGTGGCGCACGATGTTGAGCACGCCGCCGCGCTTCAGGCCCGGCGACAGCGTGTCGTTGACGAAGCGCACCGGCACGTTGATGCGGATGATGCCGTCCTCGGCGATGCGCAGGAAGTCGGCGTGCACGGGCGTGTCACGTACCGGGTCGAGCTGCAGGTCGCGGGCAATCACGCGATGCGTATCGCTGCCGACCTTGATCTCGAACACCGTCGAGGTGAAGTGACCCTTGAGGTACTGCTTCCACAACTCGTTGGCGTTGACCGAGATGGACAGCGGCGCCTTCTTGGCGCCGTAGATGACGGCGGGAATATTCCCTTCACGACGGGCTTGGCGTGCGGCCCCCTTGCCGACACGTTCGCGCGCCGTGGCGTCCAGCGAAACTGGCTGCTGAGCCATGGCATGTTCTCCAACGTAGAATAGGGCCCTTAAGGGCCCATGGTCCGTGCCCCGGCCTCCAAGGGTGCCGCAGGCGTCTCAGCGGTTTTCGATGAGATGGCGCCTTATAGTGAAACCGGGAGATTTCGGCAACCCGCCCCCGCGGCAAGCGGCTGCCCGGTGCGTATGGTGCGCGCAGTCCGCCGCGTCCGGATCAGTAGAACAGGCTCGAGACGCTCTCTTCGCGGCTCGTCCGCAGGATCGCCTCGCCCATCAAGGAGGCGATCGACAGCACACGGATGTTGCGTGCTGCCTTTACGGCGGCAGTCGGCAGGATGGAGTCGGTGATGACCAGCGATTTCAGCCGCGAGTTCTGGATCCGGTTGACGGCGCCGCCCGCCAGCACGCCGTGGGTGATGTAGGCCATCACCTCGGTCGCGCCGTTCTTGAGCAGCGCTTCGGCAGCGTTGCACAGGGTGCCGCCGGAATCGACGATGTCGTCGATGAGGATGCAGCGCATGCCCTCGACCTCGCCGATCACGTTCATCACCTCGGATTCGCCGGCGCGCTCGCGCCGCTTGTCGCAGATGGCGATGGGCGCATTGATGCGCTTGGCGAGGGCCCGGGCACGCACCACGCCGCCGACGTCGGGCGACACGACCACCGTGGGGCTGTCACCGAACCGCTCCTGGATGTCGCGGGCGATGATCGGGGCGGCAAACAGGTTGTCGGTGGGGATGTCGAAGAAGCCCTGGATTTGGCCAGCGTGCAGATCGATCGTGAGCACGCGGTCAGCGCCAGCGCGCTCGATCAGGTTGGCGACCAGCTTAGCCGAGATGGGCGTGCGGGGACCCGGTTTGCGGTCCTGCCGCGCGTAGCCGAAGTAGGGGATGACGGCGGTGATGCGCCAAGCCGACGAGCGCTTCAGCGCGTCGATCAGGATCAGCAGCTCCATGAGATTGTCGTTGGCAGGGAACGATGTCGACTGGACGATGAAGACGTCCTCGCCGCGCACGTTCTCCTGGATCTCGACGAAGATCTCCATGTCCGCGAACCGCTTCACGTGGCCCTTTGCGAGCGGCGCGCTGAGGTAGCCGGCGATGGCTTCGGCTAGCGGACGGTTGGAGTTACCCGAAACGACCTTGAGGCTCGGGCCGTTACGCTTGAACTCACCCCGGGCATCGAACGGCATGGGAGCAACTCCAAAGAGTGTCGGACGCCAATTCCGTTTCGGAAACGCTGCTCTAGCAAGAGGGCCCGGGCGTGTAAACGGCCCAGGCCCTTGCTCCTGCTAGGATACCCGCCGCGAGCGGGTGAAAAGCGCGTCCGGTCAGTTCTGCTTGGGCAGCAGCTTGAGGATGCCTTGAGCTGCGGCCGCAGCCGCTGCGTCGGCCGTCGCACCCCAGGCGCCGTCCAGCGAGCCGGCGGCGATCTCATTCTTCTGCGACACCGTTCCGATGCGCTTGCCCGCGGGATCCTTGACGTGCCAGTCGATCTTGATCGGCTGCTTGCCGTCCTGGTTGGTCCCGACCTCGACGACGCCCTCTACACGGTACGTGGCGCCGCCGTTGGCGTTGGCGAGAGAGACGCCCGAGCGCGAGAGTTCACGCTGGAGCGCGCTGGTCAGCGAGATGCGGCCGTCGCCGGGCGCACCGGAGACGTTGGGCACGAAGGTGGCAACCGGACCATCGCGGCCGATGCTGCCGGTCGTAGCACCAGCCGTCGGCTGCAGCCCCGCGGTGCGGGCACCCGCCGAGGTCACAGGAGCGGCTGCGACTGGTACAGCGGCAGCCGCTGGTGTACCGGGACGTCCCAGTGTCGGCATGAACGCGGCGATCTGCGTTGCCGTCTTGGTCGAAATCGTCTCGATCACGTTGTTGGACACCGCGGTCCAGGGATCGCGGCTCTGGGCATTGGCGAGAACCTCCTCGCCCGTGATGCGGTTGAGGCGCTGGCCAGCGGCATCGGTGACATCCCAGATATAGGACACCTTGACGCCGGTCTTTTCGCGCGCCGAAACCACGTAGCCGCGCAGCGTATAGTCGGACTTGTCACCGGCCTGAGCGACCGCGATGCTCCGCTTGGAAAGCGCCGAGCCCAGGCTCGCCTGCATCTGCTTTGCGACGGTATCGGGAGCGCCGATCACGGGTGCGATGGCAAGCTTGGCTGCGCCCGGCTGAGGCGCTGGCGCAGCAAGCTCGGTCGCAGGACCCGCGGGACCGGCTTGTCCGAGCAGATTGCTGCCGGTCTCGCAGCCGGCGAGACCCAAAGCGGCAACTGCGACCGCGCAGGCGGCCGATCGCGCGTACGACGTCAGGTTGGCAAGCGGCCCGCTGGCACGAAACGTCGCGGCGGCATCAATGGTCGTCACGATGACGTCCCCCTTGGTGAATTCTGACCCGCTGTGCTTCCGGCGACCGACGTACGAACCTGGCGGCCTGATACCCCTCATTTAGAACCGGCACTCGTCACATGACCAGGAGATAAGCAATCGCTCGGGCCCGTGTCCAGACTGCCCAAGGCTGAACACGACGTACTTCCCCGCCCGAATGTCACTCAAGGTGAACGCGACTGTGGATTGTGCCCTTATGTCACGACAATGGCAGAGATTTGGCGCCCGTAGTCGGGCTCGCGACGGTGGCAGGCGCGCCTGTAGCTGAAGAATCGCGATTCGTTCTCGTACGTTGAAACCGTTGCGCTTTCCGCGGAGGCGAGTCCGAGCGCCTCGAGCCGCGCCATGACGTAACCCGGCAGGTCGAAATGCGCCTTCGCTACGCCGTCCCGGCGCATGAGGAACCGCGCCGCCGTGGTGCACTTGGCCTGGACCTCGGCCTCGAAATCGTGGCCGACCTCGTAGGCGTCGGGCCCGATGCACGGGCCGATCGCCGCCACAATACACTCGCGGCGCGCGCCCAGGCGCTCCATCTCGCAAACCGCCGCCTCCACAATGCCCGCTACCGCGCCGCGCCAGCCGGCGTGAGCGGCGGCCACCACCTTGGCCTGCGGGTCGGCAAGCAGCACCGGGCAGCAGTCGGCGGCCAAAGCGCCGACCACGACATTGGGCGTGGCGGTCACGACAGCGTCGGCCTTGGGCAGATCTGCAAGGTCCTGCGGTCCGGAGACGGTGCGCGCCATGGCACTGTGCGTCTGGTAGAGCGTCACCACCGGCCAGTCGCCGTTCCCGAGGCTTGCCGCGACGCGGCGACGGTTTTCCAGCACAGCGGTACGATCGTCCTTGGAGCCCAGGCCGCAGTTCAGCCCCGCGTAGAGGCCTCCGGAGACGCCGCCATGGCGCGTGAAGAAGCCGTGAGCGATGCCGGGCAGGGCTTTCAGATTGGGGGCTTCGATGGGGCTGAGGGCTTCTGAGTGCTTCACGGGGTATCGGCTCTGTTGTCGCGGCGCCGGAACGTTAGAACATGTTTAGCTGAAGTGTTGCGCGGTTCAGCGTGAAAAACATGTTCAAGACAACAAGATAGAGCGCGTTCGCGGTTCCATCAAAAATGAACGCGCTCCAGCGGAGCCGATGGAACGGCGCCATACGCCAGTCTTCCCCGGCTATGGCTTGCTTTCGAAGCCCGGCGGCGGCGGCAGGCCGGACGAGCGAACGGCAATGGCCTTGAAGCGGTCGCCCATGCCCGGCACCGCGATCAGGCGCGCAACGCCCGTCTCGATCAGGTGGGCGAGGCGCGGGTTGGCGTTCATCAGCCGGGAGGCGCGCTCCACGATGCCGAGCGTTCCCAGGAACTGGGCCTGCGTCACCGGGCCGTCGACGCCAAGGCCCGCGGTCTCAAACGCGCGCTGCCAGTCGGCGAAGTTGACCTGCGCCGTGAGGTCCGCCTCGCCCGGAGCGGTCAGCGGATGCTCGAAAGAATGGGCGCGCACCGCCTGCAGCGTATCGTGGAGCCCGTCGCTCATGCCGCCGTAGTCGATGAACAGCCCCGCCGTGGGCGCGCGGCTGGCGCACCGGGCCGTCCACTCGGCCAGGAATTGGCACTGCGCCTGCTCCACGACGCTGCCGGACGCGGCGTCGGGAAAGCGGGTGTCGAGATCATCTCGTCGGGCGGAGCCGGTCTGCACGTCGAAGCACAGCTGTCCGCCGGCATCCAGGCCGACGCCGCGGAGGCGCCAGCCGTCCCGCGACTTCACGCTCTGGACCGGCGGAATACAGTCGAGGAACTCGTTGGCGAGGAGGATGGTCGGCCCCTCGGGGATTGCAGCGTCTCCTTCCGACGCGCTCGCGAAATCGCAATGCCAGCACGCATTCGCCGCGAGCGGGAGGATCGCCTCTCGCTGCAACTGGGTGAGTGTCGCATTCGACTCGATCAGATGCAGCGATGCGGCATCCAGAAACCCCGGCACGATGCGCGCAGCGCGCAGCGCGTCCCGCATCATTGTGCCGCGTCCTGGTCCCAGCTCCACCAGGTTGAAGCGTGCTGGCGCGCCCATCTGTTGCCAGACGACGGCCGACCAGAGGCCGATCAGCTCACCGAAGATCTGGCTGATCTCGGGTGCGGTGACGAAATCACCCTTGGCGCCGACCGCCTGCCGGGCGACGTAGTAGCCATGTTCCGGATCGGTGAGGCAGGCGCGCATGTAGTCGGCGACCGCGATCGGCCCGTCACGCCGGATGCGTTCCCTGAGCTTCAGCGCAAGCGGCGTGTCTCGGCGGGCTTCAGGGTCGTAGGGCGTCTCGCTCATACCGATGTGGTGGGCGATGACGTGCCGTGCGCGCCGTCACGACGGGCGTTCCGTAGCGCCTGCCATATGAAGAAGGCGCCCAGCAGCAGCATGGGCACGGAGTAGAACATGCCGCGCGTTATCGGCAGCTCGGGGAAGATCAGGCGGTATTCGTCGATCTTGAACAGCTCGGCGAAAATGCGCAGGACGCCGTAGCCGAGCAGAAACGCACCTCCGGTCAGACCCGGCATCCTCAGCGAATAGCGCCGGTAGATGAGCCAGGCGAGGCAGGCAAACAGCACGATGCCCTCGAGTGCGGCCTCGTACAGCATCGCCGGGTGGCGCGGCGCAGCGCCCCATCCGGGAAAGACGATGGCCCACGGCACGGTGGTGACCGAGCCGACGACCTCGGAGTTGATGAAGTTGGCGATGCGGCCGAAGAATAGCCCGATCGGCACGGCGGCCGTCACCACGTCGCCGACGCTCAGCATCGACATGCGCTTCCAACGCGCGAACAGCCAAAGCATGATGAAGACGCCGGCCACGCCACCGTGGAACGACATGCCGCCCTGCCAGACCTTCAGAATGTCCAGCGGATTGGCGAAATAGCTCGCCGGCTCGTAGAACAGGACGTGCCCCAGGCGCCCGCCCACGATGACACCGATCGTGACGAACAGCAGCAGGTCGTCGATGGTTTCGGGCGGGATCGGGCTTTTGCCGCGCGACCAGAGACGATCGGTCGCCACCAGCCTCTTGATGTACCACCAGCCGAGCAGCAGTCCGCTCGCATAGGCGAGGCCGTACCAGCGCACCGGCACCGGTCCCAGCCAGATAGCAACGGGGTTGATGTCGGGAAACGGCAGGGTGAGCAGGGTCACGTTCACGTCCTTGTGGTCGAGTGCCGGCCTTGCACGGCCGGGGGCGGACAGCCTCGCCTGGGCGCGCCTCCCGCGCCGCCCTCTTGTGGGCTTGCCCGAGGCCTGTCAAGCATGCGCCGTGGCGCATGGGCAGTCTCGCCTTGGGGTTGCGGCCCCGCGAGGCCTTGATCGTGGCCCCTACGTTTTCCATAGTCGGCCGACGCCAACTAGAACTGCAGCTGGCCAATTTCCACGCGAGGCTTGACGTGACACAGACCAGCAATCGGATCATGGACGAGTTCGCCCGCATGATGACGGATGCCGCGGGCGCCGCGCAGGGATTGAAGCGCGAGGTGGAGACGATCGTCCGCTCTCAGGGCGAGCGCATTCTGCGCGATATGGACGTGGTGAGTCGCGAGGAGTTCGAGGCGGTTCGCGCCATGGCGGAAAAAGCCCGCGGGGAGAACGAGCGTCTCGAGGCGCGCATTGCAGCTTTGGAAGCGGCACTCGCTGCCCGCGGCTGACGTACCGGTCCGCAGGGCCACGGGCCCGATGACCCGTTCCGCCCACAGCCGCAGCCGGCTTTCAACGTGGAGAAATGCCTGCGCGCCTTGCGACTCGGGGGCAGGGGTGTTTTCGTCCGCGTCGTTGCAAGTGTCCTGCGTTGTGTTCACGCAAAGCAGAAATCACAACGAGAGCGGACGGACGCATGGGATCGGCTGATCGGCACAGCGGGCGGGGTGGGCACCCCATCGACCTCATCGAGCAGATGGCTGTGGCCAACGACTGGGACGTCGATCGCACGTCCGACGACGAGCTGACGCTGCTGATCGCGGGGACCTGGACGGATTACCAGCTCACGCTCAATTGGCGCGACGATCTGGAGACGCTGCACGCAGCGTGCGCCTTCGATTTCCGCGTTCCCGAATACAGGCTCAACGAGATGTACCGCCTGATTGCTCAGATCAACGAGCAGATGTGGATCGGTCACTTCGACCTGTGGGCCTCCGACGGGCTTGTCATGTTCCGCCACAGCCTGCTTCTCAACGGCGCCGTCTGCACGCCGCGGCAATCTGATGCCCTGCTCAAGGCAGCTCTGGAGGCCTGTGAGCGCTACTACAAGGCCTTTCAGTTCGTCGTCTGGGCCGGTAAGGAGAGCCGCGAGGCGCTCGTCTCGGCGATGTTCGAGACCGAGGGCCAGGCTTGAGGCCGGGCTCCACACGCCATGTCCGTGGCGAATGAAGGTGCTCCCGCCTCGGTTGCGCGCCGGGAGCAGACCATGACCATCCCCCTCGACGGAAAAGTGCTGCTCGCAGGCGCGGGCCGGATGGGCAGCGCCATGCTCGAAGGCTGGCTCGAACGTGGCATGGGCGCCGCAAAGGTCGTCGTGCAGGAGCCGTCTCCTCAGCCGGACATCGCGGCGATCCTGGCCCGAAGCGGCGTCGAGCATCGGCGGGAACCGGCACCGATGGAGGTGCCGCCGGCGGTTATAGTGGTGGCCGTCAAGCCGCAGGCGATGGACCAGGTATTCCCCCCGCTTGCGGCATTGGCCGGCCCTGGCACGCTCGTTCTTTCCATCGCGGCGGGTCGCACGCTGGCAAGCTTCGAGCGCCATCTGCCTACCCGGGCCGCTGTCGTCCGCGCCATGCCCAATACGCCCGCAGCGATCGGCCGCGGCATAACGGTCTGCGTCGCCAATGCACACGTGAGCACGGAGCAGCGCTCGCTCGCCACCTCGCTGCTGGAAGCCGTCGGCGAAGTCGGCTGGGTCGAGGACGAGGCGCACATGGATGCGGTGACGGCCGTGTCGGGTTCCGGTCCGGCCTATGTGTTCCTGCTGGCCGAGGCGCTGGCTGCCGCCGGTGTCCGGGCCGGCCTCGACCCCGCACTATCAGAACGGCTGTCGCGGGCGACGGTGGCGGGCGCGGGTGAACTGCTGCACCGGTCGCGCGAGAGCGCAGCTCAGCTACGCCACAACGTTACGTCGCCAGGGGGCACGACAGCGGCGGCGCTCGGCGTCCTGATGCGGGATCGGACCGGTCTCGTCGACTTGATGGTCGAAGCGGTGGAAGCAGCGAAAAAGAGAGGCCGCGAGCTCGCTGGCTGACGGGGTTGGCGAACTCGCGGTGCCTCGAGGGTCGTCCGGCCAGCAGGCGGGAAGCAACAAGTCTGTCCCGGCCTCGGCGGCTGGCCGCCGTAGATGCCGCACTCCGATCGGTCCAGGAGGGCCAGACGACTGGAGCGAGGCGCTGGAAAGGTGGCGCGTGGCAAGTTGCGTCCGTTTCCTGACCACGTAATGGTATAGTATTACACCTCCTGCAAGCGCTGTTTGCCATGCTCACGCGATCGTGAGAGATGGCGCGGCCGCGCCCGGTGCCCGGCTGGTCACGGATTTCCTAGACTGTCCGCCGCTCCGATCGGCAGGATTTTCGAATGAAGGCAACGATCTACCACAACCCCCGCTGTGGCACGTCGCGCAAGGTCCTGGCGGCCCTCCGCGAGGCCGGAATCGAACCTGAAGTCATCGAATACCTGGACACGCCGCCGTCACGCGCGGCGCTCGTCTCGCTTCTGCGCCGCATGAAAGCGAGCCCGCGCGACATACTGCGCCGCAAGGGTGGGGAATTTGCAGCTCTCGGCCTCGACGACGACAGCCTTTCGGACGCAGCGTTGATCGACGCGATGGCTGCTCACCCGATCCTCATCGAGCGTCCGATCGTCGTGACTGCAAAGGGCGTGCGTCTTTGCCGGCCGCCGGAGGTCGTGCGAGAAATCCTGTGAGACGTGCCGTCGGGGTGTCCGGTCCCGTTCCACTGGCAAAGTCTAGGGCCCGCGCCTACGTGACACACCCTGAGCAAGGTTTGGAGGAAGCGATGACGGTGCCACGTATCGTTCTGGACGGCGAGACCGGAAGCATCGTGTCCGCGGCCCTCGCGCTGGCGACCGAGAAGCCATGGAAGGATGTGGCGCTGCGCGACATTGCTGGGCGCGCTGGGCTGACACTGTCTCAGATGCGCGCGCATGCCGGTTCCAAGGCGGAGGTGCTGGCCTTGTTCGGACGTGCGGTCGACGAGGCCGTCCTTGCCGCGCGACGCGAGCGTGTGGCTGCGGATGGCCGCCGCGACGAGCTGTTCGAGGTCGTCATGGCGCGCTTCGACGCGCTTGAACCCTACCGCACGGCCTTGAAGTCGATCAGCACCGACGCCGGTCCCGATCCGGCGCTCATTCGCGCAGCCTTCGCTTCGCAGTCGTGGATGCTGGAAGCTGCCGGCATCGATACCAGCGGTTTGGAGGGCCGCATGCGCGTCGCGGGTCTGGTTGCGATTTATGCCTCGGTGTTCCGCACCTGGCTCGATGATGACGATCCGGGTCTGGCGCGCACGATGGCCGCTCTTGACCGGCGGCTGCGGCGCGGCGAGCGTACGCTTCAGTCGCTCGACGGCCTGGGCCGGTCGGTGCGTAGTGCAGGTGATTGGCTGTCGCGCGTCGTGAATGGGGCGCGTCGCGATCCGGCACCTGCGCATGAAACGCAAGAGGCTGCCGCGCCCACCGGCCAGGACGGCGCACGGTCGGCGTGAGACCAGCTACACTATAGCGGTACCGAGAGGATCGCGCGCAGACCGCCGAGCGAACTCGTGCCCAAGGTGATGTCGCCGCCGTGGCTCTTGGTGATGTCGCGCGCGATGGCCAGACCCAGTCCCGAATTGCCCTTGTCCTGGTTGCGCGCCGTATCGAGCCGGTAGAACGGCTTGAAGACATTGTCGCGTTCGCTGTCGGGGATGCCCGGCCCGTCGTCGTCGACCTCGACTCGCAGCCATTCCCCCTCGGTCGTGGCGCTCACGATGACGCGCTCGCCGTAGCGCACCGCGTTCGTGACGAGGTTGGTAATGGCGCGCTTGAAGGCGGCGCGCTTCAAAGGAACGACAATGCCGCGGCTCCTCCTGCACAGTTTGAGGGCTATGGGAACGCCGTAGACTTCCGCCTCCTGCACGATCTCGTCGATGAGGTCGCTGACACGCGTCGGCCGCGCCTCCTCGCCGCCGTCGCCACGGGTGAAGGCCAGATAGTCCTCCAGCATGTGCTGCATTTCATTGACGTCGGCGGTGAGCGACTGCGCCTCGGCCGTGTCACCCAACAGCGCCAGTTCGAGCCTGAACCGCGTCAGGATGGTGCGCAGGTCGTGGCTCACGCCGGCGAGCATCGTGGTGCGCTGGTCGACGTGTGTCTTGATGCGATCTGCCATCTCGAGAAAGGCCTGCGCCGCCTGCCGTACCTCGCGGGCGCCCCGCGGACGGAAGTCGTCCGGTACGGGGCGGCCCTTGCCGAACTCGTCGGCGGCTTCGGCAAGCCGCAGGATGGGCCTGATCTGGTTGCGCAAGAACAGGATCGCCACGGTCAGCAGGATGACCGACGTACCCACCATCCAGAGCAGGAAGATGTGCGAATTGGAGGCGTATGTCTGTGAGCGGGTGGCGATGAAGCGCAGGATGGCGTCGTCGTGCTTGACGCGGATTTCCACGTGTCGCGATTGGCCGACCGTGTCGATCCAGAACGGGCGGCGGACGTTGGCGCGAACCTCGTTGGAAAGGGCCCGGTCGAGAAGGCTGAAGAACGGCTTTGGGCGCGTCTCGGGCAGGTCACCGGGCGGCAGGATCTGCAGCGACAGTCCCAACCGGTCACGTGCCAGCTCGATGAGGCGCGAGTTGTCGCCGTTGCTGGGGTACTGTTCGTAGACGGAAATGATAGCGGCGATGTCGCGTGCGGTTGCCTCGGACAGGCGGCGCGTCACGGCCTGCCAGTGGCGCTCCATGAAGACGAATGCGATGACGCCTTCCAGAACGACGATGGGCGCGATGATGATGATAAGGGCACGGGCGTAAAGACCCTTGGGCATCAGCTCCGCGAAACGGCGCAAGGGCCCGCTGACCCAGCGGCGGAACGCCAGCCCGGTACGGCGCAGCCAGACCGCCGTCGTGGCACCGTAACGGCGGCGCTCCCTCTCGGGCGTGATGTCGCGCATGATGTTCATCTGACGGCAGCCGGGCTCCGTTGTTCGGCCGTGGGGCGCGGCCGCAGGGTAGCAAGGCCGTCCACCGCATGTCGCCCGTCAAAAATCGCACGACTGGCGCTAGGCCGGGTGCGGTCTTCCGAGAAACCGGCCCCGGTCGGTCGGTGTAAGGTCAGTCGGTGTAGAGGATGTAGCCTTTGCCGCGGACCGTCTGCAGGTAGACGGGGTTGGACGGATCCGCCTCGATCTTGCGCCGCAGCCGGTTGATCTGCACGTCGATCGCGCGCTCGGAGCCCGTGGTGTCGTCGCTCGACAGCTCGTGGCGCTGGATCGGAGTGCCCGGCTTCTGAGCGAACTGACGCAGAAGATCGCGTTCGCGCTCGGTGAGCTTGATCGTCTCCTCGTCGCGCTTCAACTCGCCGCGCGAGATGTAGAACACATAGGCGCCCATTCGCACCTCGTCGGCATTGACGACGCCAGGGACCGGCCCGCGACCGCGCTTCAGGACGTTCTGCAACCGCAGCAGCAGTTCGCGTGGCTCGAAGGGCTTCGGCAGGTAGTCGTCAACCCCTGCCTCCAGGCCGGCGATCCGGTGCTCGGGCTCCGAGCGCGCGGTCAGCATCAAGATCGGCACGCTCAGTGTCGACTTGAGGTCGCGCGCGAGTTCCAGCCCGTTTTCTCCGGGCATCATGACGTCGAGCAGCACGACATCGAACGCAAGGCTCCGCATCGCGGACCGTGCTGCCGCGGCATTTGCCGCTGGCGTCACACGGAAGCCGTGCTCGCTCAGATACCGGCGCAGCAGGTCGCGGATCTTTTGGTCGTCGTCGACCACGAGGATGTGCGGAGCATCGTCCGGCAGGGAGTCGCGCAGCTGTATCGGGATCGAGGTCATGACGGTTCCAGCCCCTGATCGAGCCCCTGGAGCTTAGCACCGGCGGCGCGAAGTGGATCAAGGCGGATCAGTTCCTCGACCCGCCCGCGATCCTGCTCGCCGATCATGGCGAAGAGAAAGCGGCGCGTGATGTCGTCGGCGCCGGGGCCCGCCTTGGCGAGCGCCGCCTCGATGCGCTTCATCTGGAGGAGGGTGAGCTTCTCGGCAAGCCGCGCGCCCTTGGGCGTGGCGTGGAGCAGCCGCTCGCGCCGGTCGGCCTTGCCCGACTTCTGAGTGACGAAACCCTCGTCGATCAACTGCTTGAGGACGCGCGCCAGGCTCTGTTTGGTTATCTTCAGGATATGCAGGAGGTCGGCGACGCGCAGGCCCGGATTGCGGTGAACGAAGTGCAAGACCCGATGATGTGCGCGGCCGAAACCGTATTGTTCGAGAACCTTGTCGGGATCGTTGGTGAAATCGCGGTAGGCAAAGAACAGCAGTTCCACGCACGCGATGAGCCGGTCCCGATCCACCCCGGCGAGCCCACCGGCCGCGGCGGCGGCCTCGTGCGACCCGCCATCGTTACGCTGGCGCATTGCATCACCCGGATTTACGTCAGTCATGTTGACTTATTTGCCGCCGATTGATAGTCGTGGCAAGCCCGTTTTGGGCCAGAAATTCCGACGGTTTCCTTACTGTTAAGCGACGCCGCCGTTATGCTGCGGAGCGTGGCCGGACGTCTTTGCGAGCCCGCGCGGGACAGCGCAAGCCCGGTTCGGCCGCTGCCCTTCACCGCCTCGTCGCCCGATGCGTCGGGCGGCGCTTTGCGCTTCGATCACTAGCTGGGGTTACATCGCATGGCCGATATCGTTCCCTATCATGACCGCGACGGTTTCATCTGGTTCGACGGCGCTCTGGTCCCCTGGCGCGAGGCGAAGCTGCACCTGCTGACGCACGCCCTGCACTATGCGAGCGCGGTGTTCGAAGGTGAGCGCGCCTACGACGGCGAGATCTTCAAGCTGACCGAGCATACCGAGCGGCTCATTGCAGGCGCTCGCACCATGGACTTCGAGATCCCCTACTCGGTGGCTCAGATCGATGCGGCGTGCCGTGAAACGGTGCGTGCCAACAACCTCACGAATGCCTACGTGCGTCCGATCGCCTGGCGCGGCAGCGAGCAGATGGGTGTCTCTGCGCAGCTATCCAAGATCCATTTTGCGGTAGCAGCCTGGGATTGGGGCTCGTACTTCCCGATCGAGCAGCGCCTCAAGGGGATCAGGGTCACGCACGCGACCTACCGGCGGCCCGATCCCGCGACTGCGCCGGCCAAGACCAAGGCCGCGGGCCTCTACATGATCTGCACGCTCGAGAAGCATCGCGCCGAGCGCGCGGGCTATGCCGATGCGCTGATGCTGGACTATCGCGGCCACGTCGCGGAGTGCACCGGCGCCAACATCTTCTTCGTCAAGGACGGAGTCATCCACACGCCCACGCCCGACTGCTTCCTCGACGGCATTACGCGCCGCACGGTGATCGGGCTCGCCAAGAAGCGCGGCTTCGAAGTGATCGAGCGCACGATCATGCCGGAGGAACTCGCGAGCTTCAGCGAGTGCTTCCTCACCGGCACGGCTGCCGAGGTGACACCTGTTTCCGAACTCGGCGACGCGCGCTACCAGCCGGCGGACGTCTGCCACGCGCTGGTTGCCGACTATTCGGCGCTGGTGCAGCCCAAGGCGCGCGCAGCAGCCGAGTAGGGTCCTGCAATCGCGACACGTCCATCGGCTGTCCCGTTGCCGCGCGGGCACAGGCGCTGGGCCACCGTTTGCCCTGTCGCCCGTCTTCGGTTGCCTCATTCGAGGTGTTGCCGGACACTCGCCCCCATGTACCGGACCGCGCGTTGACGCGAGGCCGGTCATGGGAGCCGGCTGATGGCACTGACGCGCGTACAACGACCGATCTCCGCCCTGATCGCCGCCACGGTGCTGCTCGCGCCGATGGTGTCCGCGCCGGCGGCTGTCGCGCAAGTCGGTCCGGGCGGGGTGATCAATCCGCAGCGCGATTGCCAGACGGTCGTCACCTGCAACTTTCGCCGCGGCGGGTCCTATCGGGGCTGTCTGTCGTCATACTCGTGCCGAAGATGCCGCTTCGTGCCGGCGCGCTGTTCGGTGGGCGACAGGCGACGCAACTGCCAGCGGCTGACCTGCAGCTGGGGCGGTTGATCCTCGGCGGGAGGCCGCTCGCGTCGTTCAGTCCGGACGCGAAGTGACAGCCGCGCAGACGACGACGAGGAAGGCGGCGAGACCGAGCGAAATCTTGCCGAGAGTGGCCGCGCTCAAGGGACTTCCGGCAACGGAAAAGCCGACACCGATCAATCCCGTCCAGAAAAGCGCTGGCAATCCGGCCATCAGCGTGAGGCCAGCAAGACGCGTCGCGGCGCTGTGGGCAGCCTCGTCCCGGCGCCCGGTGGTGCCGGAGACGGAAACCCTTGGAGCCTCGGCGGCAGTGCTCATCGCGAGATCCCAGATCGTGAAGCGCGCTTTCGACGGCTCGTCCCAAGTCTCCGATACGGGAACCGCACCCGACAGACTAGACGGAAGCGCTTGACGACATCCTAACGCGACCATCGAGGCGCGTCAGGCCAAGTGCGCATTCTGGTCGGCGATCGCGGCGGATTCTCGGCCGCTCAGTTGCCAGCGGGGCACATTCCGAGCGACAACGCCGGCCATGAACGAACGGACATCGGCCTCCACCGGCGCCTCCCCACCGCATGATGTCGCCATTGTGGGTGGCGGGCATAACGCGCTTGTTGCCGCGTTCTATCTGGCGCGCGCCGGGCTCGACGTGGTCGTCCTCGAGAAAAACCCGGTCGTGGGCGGTGCGGCCGTCACGGAGGAGTTTCATCCCGGTTTTCGTAATTCGGTCGCCAGCTACACGGTCAGCCTGCTGAGTCCTCGCGTGATCGCCGACATGCAACTCGCTCGGCACGGGCTCGAAGTTCTGGAGCGCCCGGCGGCCAACTTCTGGCCGATCGACGAGAAGCACGGGCTGCTGATGCCGTTCGGCATAGCAGCGAGGCAGGCGGCCATTGCACCGTTCTCCGCCCGTGACGCGGCGGCCTTGCCCGGGTACGAGGCAGCTCTCGACCGTGCGGCCGGCGTTCTCCGCGATCTCATGGACGAGGCACCGCCCAACGCCGGTGGTGGTCTCATCGAGGCGCTGCGGGCCGGTCGTGTCGGCCGGCACCTGGCCCGGCGGCCGCTGGCCGACCAGCGCCTCCTGGCCGAGTTGATGACCACGAGCGCGGAAGATTTCCTGTCGCGCTGGTTCGAGAGCGAGGTCGTCAAGGGCGCGTTCGCCTTCGACGGCATCGTCGGGGCCTATGCCGCCCCTTCGACGCCCGGCACGGCCTACGTGCTGCTCCATCACTGCTTTGGTGAGGTCAACGGCAAGCCCGGCATGTGGGGCCATGCCCGTGGCGGCATGGGGGCCATTACACAGGCGATGGCGGCGGCGGCTGTCGAGGCAGGCGCCAGGATACGCACCGAGACGGAGGTGGCTTCGATCCTAGTTGAGAACGACGATGCCGTTGGCGGGGTCCGCCTTACCGATGGCAGCGTAATCCAAGCGCGGGCCGTGGCCGCGGGTGTTCCGCCCAAGCTGCTCTTTTCGCGCCTCGTGCCGGCGGGCGCCGTAACCGAGACGACGCGTGCGGCCTTCACGGGCATTAAGTCGGGCTCGGGCACCTTCCGCATGAATGTTGCACTGTCCGAGTTGCCCGACTTCACTTGTCGGCCCGGCCGCACCGCGGCCGCGCATCACGGGGCGGGCATCGTCATAGGCCCGACGCTGGCCTACCTGGAACAAGCCTACGTGGATGCGCGTGCACACGGCTGGGCAAGGCAGCCCGTCGTCGAGATGCTCATCCCCTCGACCCTCGACCCCGCGCTGGCTCCGCCAGGGCAACACGTGGCGAGCCTCTTCGTCCAGCACGTAGCACCCCATCTGCCCGGCGGCCGAAGCTGGGCCGATCCGGCCGAGAAGCAGGCCTTCGCCGACGTCGTCATCGGAACCGTGACGGCACACGCGCCCAACTTCCGCGCGAGCATCCTGGGCCGGCAAGTTTTATCACCGCTCGATTTGGAGACCCGCTTCGGGCTGATCGACGGCGACATCTTCCACGGCCAGCTATCGCTCGGGCAGCTCTACGCCTTGCGACCCGTACTCGGCCACGCGGACTACCGCATGCCGGTTGCAGGGCTTTATCTGTGCGGATCGGGCGCTCATCCGGGCGGCGGCGTCACCGGGCTACCGGGCCGCAATGCGGCGCGTGCCATCCTTGCGGATATGCAACCCGGGCTGCTGCGGCGCGGTGGCCCGCACCGCGGACGGCGAGAGTAGCGCCGTGGGCTCGCACTCAACCTCGCGCCGACGTTTCGCATGCAATCACGCGGAGGAACCCTTATATCTACGCGTCCGTTAGCCTTCAGAGGACGTTGCAAGTGACGGCGATGACCAAATCCACGCGCGACAAGGCCGGCATTTCATCGCAGGCCTACCGCGCGCTGATGCGCCATCAGGCAGGCGCCGTTACCGTCGTGGCCTGTGGCATCGGCGACGAGCGCGCCGGCCTCACCGCAACCGCGTTCTCGTCGCTGTCCGACAGCCCGCCGACCGTGCTCGTTTGCGTCCAGCGCACGGCCGGCGCCCACGACGTCATCTCGCGGGCGCGCGCGTTCTCGGTCAACATCCTGGCGAGCGACCAGCAGGCGGTTGCGGAACGCTTCGCGGGGAAGTCGGGTGAGACGGGCGAAGCGCGCTTCGCCGGCCTTGAATGGAAGCGGCTCGCCACCGGGGCGCCGGTTCTGGCAGGAGCCCTGGCGAGCCTCGATTGCGAATTGCTCGAGCAGCATGGCTTCACGACGCATTCGATCTTCATCGGCCGCGTCGTCGACGGACTGATGCGCGCCGAGGCCGAGCCGCTGCTCTACTTCCGCGGCGACTACTGGAACCTCGGCCCTCGGTGATGTCATGCTGAGAGTGACCGATCGCATTCACATCGATGATGCGGAGCTGGAGGAGCGCTTCATCCGCGCGTCCGGTCCCGGTGGGCAGAACGTCAACAAGGTCGCGACCGCCGTCGAGCTGCGCTTCGACGTCGCGCGCTCGCCCTCGCTGCCCGACGCGGTGCGTCAGCGCATTCTCGCGACCGCCGACCGGCGCATGACCGATGACGGCATCATCGTCATTCGCGCCGACCGCTTCCGGACGCAGGAGCGCAATCGCGAGGACGCCCGCAGCCGGCTTGCCGATGTCGTGCGTGCCGCAGCGGTGCCCCCCAAGCCGCGCGTCAAGACGCGTCCGACGCTCGCCTCCAAGACCCGCCGGCTCGATGCCAAGGGCCGGCGCGGGCAGGTGAAGAAGCTGCGCTCGTCGCGCGGCGACGAGTGAAGAAGTGAGCCGATGCCACGTCTGGCCGCCAACCTGAGCTTCCTGTTCGCCGAACTGCCGTTCTTGGAGCGCTTCGCCGCGGCCGCGGAAGCAGGCTTCCGTGGCGTCGAGATGCTGTTTCCCTATGCCTACGAGCCGGCCGAGATACGCGACTTGCTCGACGCGCACGAATTGCAGCCGGTGCTGTTCAACGTCTCGCCTGGCATTTGGGACAAGGGTGAGCGCGGGCTTGCAGCCATCACTGGCCGCGAGGCGGAATTCGAGGCGGCTCTCACCCAGGCGATCGGCTACGCAGGGAAGATTGGCTGCCGGCAGCTCCATGTCATGGCGGGCCTTGAGGCGCATGGCGCGCAGCGCGCCACTTACGTGCGCAACCTGCGGGCCGCCGCCGCGGCGGTTCGCGGCCTGGGCATCACGCTGCTGGTGGAACCGATCAACACATTCGACATGCCGGGCTATCTCATCTCACGCACGGAGGATGCCGCTGCCCTCATCGACGAAGTCGGCTCGGACAGCGTGCGCCTGCAGCTCGACCTCTACCATCGCCATCGCATGGAGGGAGACGCGGCCGGGGCTATCGCGCGCTTTCATCCGATCGTCGCGCACTACCAGATAGCCGGGCCGCCCGACCGCGGCGAGCCGGTGCCCAGTGAGCTTGACGTGCCAGCGTTGTTCGCGGCGATTGATGCAACGGGCTTTGGCGGCTGGGTAGGCTGCGAGTACCGTCCGCGCGCCAACACACTCGACGGTCTTTCGTGGCGCGAAGGCCTTGCCGTCTGAGCGCGATGCGCGGGTGAGTCCGGAAAGACCGGCGATGTGGCTCCAGATTGCATGCGCTAGGTAATCCGGGTTGGGGGACAACTCCTTCGCCCCGCAAACCGTAAGTTCGGACAATTGAGGGGCGAAAAACTTGTCCATGTCTCATTGGAAAATTGAACCACTGGCGCGGGTTTCTGGGCCAAGCATACAAACCACCCGACGTGACACTGCAGCACGATGGGTCCTCGAGACAAGCCCGAGGATAACAGGCGTGGGGGTCGCAACTGCGGGGCTTAATGTCTGCAATGGGCCTTAGCGGAAACTCGCTGCCATCCCAATCGTCGATCGCGCCACGGCAGCCGTGTGCAGAACTTCAACTGCTGCGACCTTCAAGAGAATTGCACTCTGACACCGAGTAAAATACCGAAAAGCACGATTACCCACCGGATGGCGAAGAATCCTGGAAGAAAGTAGGCAAAATTACTCCCGGCATCCTCAGCGGATTTGCTTCCTCCGCCGGCAATCGGCGGCAGTTTCAGTGTGACATCAACTTTGGCCTTGTGTTCCACGTTGTATTTGTCGCGAAGCGCAATCTGGGCATCGCGGGCCGCCTTGATGGATCGGTAGGAGCCCCAGCATGTAACAACACCAATGATCGCAAGTGCCGCAAGAAAGATCTTAAATTGAAATAGAGCATTCTGCATATCAGCCTTCTCGGCTGATGGGGGCACGGCAAGCACCTTTTGCAGAATTTCCAAGTGCTTCTGAAAAGAAAACCCAAAGGTCGCGAGCAGAACTGACTGAACGGTTACCAGCCATCCTGTTCGATGGTTGAGCAGGTCGTTTTCGTGCTCTTCATACGATCTATAAATCTTGTATATTTCGATAAGCTCTCTATTTGGCGTCTCATTTGACATCCATGCCCCCAGTGCAATCAACCTTACATTGGCGAACGTGACTCAAGCAGAAGCGATCGAGCTGCTCAAGCAACTTCGCTGCGATGCCAGTTCAGGGTCACAAGCGGGCCTGAGCGGAGTTCATTCGACGGCAAGACGAGTTCGGCCGCTAGCGGCTCGTGAGTTTCAACTCGATGCGCCGGTTCTTGCGCAGCGTGTCCTCGTCGTTGCCCTGCTCGAGCGGCTGGAACTCGCCGTAGCCAGCGGCCACGACGCGTCTGGCCGGCACTCCGCGCGAGACCAGATATTTGACGACAGAGACCGCGCGCGCGGTCGACAGCTCCCAGTTGGAGGGGAACTGCGCGGAGTTGATCGGCCGGATGTCGGTATGACCATCGACCTGCAGCACCCAGTCGATCTCGGAAGGAATCTGGTGTGACAGATCGATGATGGCGCGGGCGAGCTCATCCATCGCGGACAGGCCCTCGGGCGTCATGGTGGCCTGGCCTGATGGGAACAGCACCTCGCTCTCGAACACGAAGCGGTCGCCGACGACTCGGATGTCCTTGCGCTCCTTGAGCTGTTCGCGCAGGCGCCCAAAGAAGTCGGAGCGGTAGCGCTGCAATTCCTGCACCTGGCGGGCAAGCGCGGCATTGAGGCGGCTGCCTAGGTCCTTGATTCGGTCCTGCGATTCCTGGTCCTTTTTCTCGGAGGCTTCCAGGGCGTCGTTGAGCGCGGCGATCTGGCGGCGGAGCGCGAGCAACTGCTGGTTCAGCAGGTCGACCTTGGCGAGCGCCTCGTCCGATACCTTCTTCTGCGACTCCAGATCGCTCTCCAGGCTGCCGATGCGTTCGGCCTGTGTCTTGGCGCGCGCGTCTCCAGTGAGCGCGAACCCCGATATGCGCGCATTCTCTTCCTTCAGTGTGGACAGGGACGCCTGCAACTCCGCCAGTTCGTCGGCGGATGACTTGGCCCGCGTCTTCTCCAGCGACAGCAGGCTCGTCAGCTCCGCGATCTGCCGGTTGAGGCGCTTCAGCGCGTCGTCCTTGCCGCTCGCCTCCTGCCCGGCGAAGTACTGTGCCAGCATGAAGATCGACATGAGGAAGATGACGACCAGCAGCAGCGTCGAGAGCACGTCGACGTAGCCGGGCCAGAAATCGCCGTACTCGCCGCTGCGCCTGGCACGGCCGCGCGCCATGGATCAGGCTCCCCGGCGATCGAGCGACTGCGCCAGCTCTTTGAGCACGTGCGCGACCTCCGACTGCTGCGCGGCCTGCTCGTCGACCCACTCGCGAACGATCTGCTGCTCGTTGCGCATTTGGCTGACGAGCTGGTTCACGCCCTGTGCGAGTTGCCGCACCTCCTTCTGGGCTTCCGCTCCGGCCGTGCCACCGCCCTGGGAGAGGGCACCGCCACCCGGTTCGCCCAGGCGGATGTTGAGTTCCTCGAGCACGCGCTGCATGTCGTACAGCGTGGCCGCAAGCTGCCGGTTGACCACCTCGGCCGAGCCCGATGTGCCCGGCGTCAGCTCGGTGATATTGGACAGCCACTCTTCCAGTTCGTTGTAGAAGCGGTTGTGGGCGTGCGTCGCCTGCAGTTCCAGAAAGCCCAGAACGAGCGAGCCCGAAAGACCGAGCAGGGACGAGGAGAAGGCCGTGCCCATGCCCTTGAGCGGCGCGGCGAGGCCATTCTTCAGGTCGTCGAACAGCGTCACCGTATCGCCCGAGCGCGTATCGATGGCGCCGATCACGCCGCCGACCGACTGGATCGTCTCCAGCAGCCCCCAGAACGTGCCGAGCAGACCGAGGAAGACTAGCAGCCCCACCAGATAGCGTCCGGTGTCGCGGGCTTCGTCGAGGCGCGCGCTGAGCGAGTCCATGATCGAGGACATCGAGGCCGTCGACAGCGAGATCGAACCCGTGCGATCGCGCAGCATGGTCGCCATGGGCAGCAGCAGTCGCGGCTTGTGCGACATGGCGATGCCGGGGTCGGCTATGCGGAAGTCGTTGACCCAGCGGATTTCGGGATAGAGGCGGATCACCTGCCGGAAGGCGTACATGACGCCGAACAGCAGGACGGCGACGATGAGGCCATTGAGGCCTGGATTGGTCTTGATGGCGACGAGCAGCCGCTCGTGCAGGATGGCGGCGATGAAGCCGACGAGCGTCAGGAAGATGAGCATACGGATGAGGAACAGTCCCGGCGGGGTCAGTTGCCGGTGGCCGACGTCCGCGGCGCCTGCTCGTTTGCGTGCCATGCGTTAGCCTCTCGCCGACCCTTGCCGCAGCCGCCGCTCCGGAGGCTCACCCTGCGGGTCCCCGTTGTTTCCGGTCCCAAGGGTGCGCTCCGGCGGGCCGCGCCGCACACTATCCCAGGCGCGTGTCGCGCAAAACCCGCAAGGCCTGGGCGTCGTAAAGCAACACCCGTGTCGTGATCGCGAAACTCAGCGGACTTCCCGATCATCACACTAGTCGTCTTTGGGGCCACAGCAGGGCGTCCGGCCCGTTAGGCGGTCTCCGCAGCATCGCCGATCAGTGGCAGCAGGCCCTTGTGGATGGCGAGATTTCCCGCGATCACCTCGCCCTTGGCCAGCATCTGGTCGCCGCCCGACAGGTCGGTGGCGATGCCACCTGCCTCGCGCATAATGACGATGCCTGCGGCCATATCCCAGGCCTGGATCCCACGCTCGCAGTAGGCGTCGAAGCGGCCCGCAGCGGTCCAGGCAAGATCGAGCGCGGCCGAGCCGGTTCGGCGGATGCCCGCTACCTCGCGCATCAGGACTTCCATGTCGCGCAGGAAGCGGTCGTGGCCTGCTCGGCCGCGATGCGGGATGCCGGTGGTGACCACCGCGTCGGCTACCTGTTTGCGGGCCGCCACCCGCAGGCGGCGGTTGTCGTTGAGGTAGGCGCCCTTGCCGCGCTCGGCCGCGAACATCTCGTCCGAAATGGGATTATAGATGAGGCCCGCGACGAGCTGCCCCTCGCGTTCGAGGCCGATCGAGATGCAAAACAGCGGGATCGAGTGCAGGAAGTTGGTGGTGCCGTCGAGCGGATCGACGATCCAGCGGTGCGACTTGTCTGCGCCGTCGACCGTGCCGCGCTCTTCCATCAGGAAGCCGTAGTCGGGACGGGCCTTCGACAGCTCGCGATAGATGATCTCCTCGGCGCGCAGATCGGCGGCGGAGACGAAGTTGGCCGGACCCTTCACCGAAACCTGCAGATGTTCGACCTCGCCGAAATCGCGGGCGAGGCTGCGGCCGGCCTTGCGGGCGGCGGCGACCATGACGTTCATGAGGGCGGAGGCTGGCATCGTTTCGTTCGCTCGCGGGCTGGGATAGCCCTGGCGCTGTCGCCGGTGGGCCGGGCTGCACTACTCCGATCGACCGTCGGAGGCAAGGCGGGCCGGTGTCGCGCGGCGCCGATGAGCAAATGAGTTCGCCATTGCCCGCCGCGCACGGCGTTCGGCCTCAGAACGGCGCCATCTGCCGCCGCTGCCATTGCACCGCCGCCACTTCGGCCTGTGCCCGCTCCGTCTCCGACAACGCCTGCAAGAGGTCGTCGAGCACCTTGTCGTCGCCGAAACCGCTGGCCTTGGAGATGAGGCGCCACTTGGCGGCCTCCGTACGGCTTGGGTCGACGCCGATACCCTCGCGATAGATGTGTGCGAGACGGTTCTGCGCGCCTGGAATGCCCTTGTCGGCCGCCGCCTTCATGTAGTCGACGGCGCGCGGCTCGTCGGCGCGCAGGCCGAGACCCTTGAGCAGAAGCACCGCGTACTCGTACTGCGCCGCAGGCATGCCTTGCTCCGCCGCGGCCTTCAGCCAGCGCGAGGTCTCGACCGCATCGTGCGGCACGCCGACGCCCTGCTGGTACAGACCCGCAAGATCGTACTGAGCCTGCGCAACGCCCTTCTCGGCGGCATAGGCGATGTGCTGGGCGGCACGCACCGGATTCTCGGGCTTGCCGTCGCCCTTGAGAAACAGCACGCCCAGATTGTAGTTGGCCGCGGCATGTCCGGTCCGGGCTGCGCGCTCGAACATATCGGCAGCTCCGGCGCGGTCCTTTTGGACGCCACGCCCCTCGGCCAGAATGACGCCATAAGCAAACTGCGCATCGACGTCGCCCAACTCCGCCGCGCGCTTGTACCAGCTCGCCGCCAGCGCATCGTTCTTGGTCACTCCCAGGCCCTCCGCATGGATACGCGCGACAAGGGTGTGCGCCCTGACGTCACCCGTCTTGGCGCGATCCTCGGCGAGCTTGAGTGCGGTCAGGTAACGGCCCTGGTCGAAGGCCAGAAACGGGTCGTCCTTCTCTGGCGGGGGCGTTGTCGCGGGCTTGGGGAGTGGCCTGGTATCGAACCCCTTGCTATGCGCCGAGGAGTTTGGGCCAAGGAGGTCCGGCCCGGCGGACGGCTTGGCCTCGGCGCGGCGTGGCCCCGGCTTGGGCCGTGCAGACGGCGTCTCGGTGGTTGTGGGCTCCCGATGCACCCAGGAACTCGTCTCGGCGTGTGAGGCGGTCGCTGCGGCGGCGGACAGAGCGATGGCCACAGACAGAACGGCCAACTGTACGCGATGCGACGATCGGCAGGGCCTCATAGCGCCTCCGCCCGGTGTCCCACCGCGCTTGCGAACGCGCGCACGCGGGCGGCGATGTCGGCGGCGCTCAGAGCTTCACCAAGGTCGAAGGCGACGAAATCGGCTCCGGCCTCGGCGAGGCTGGCCGCATCGTCGGCCGTGGTGACGTCGAAGGCCACGCACGGCGGCTCGAACACCTCAGCCCACCAGCGGCACAGGTCGAGGCGGCGCTCTGCCGCCGTCTCCCGGTCGCCGACGAAGGCGGGGATGCCGAAGGCCACGTAGTCGGCGCCGTCCTCGCCCGCGCTCATCGCGTCGTGCCTGGAGCGCCCGGCATCCAGTCCCACGATCATGTCGGGGCCGAGCAGGCGGCGCGCTTGCCGAGCCCGCTCGACGCTTCCCTCTCCCGTCCGCATGTGGACGCCGTCGGCGCCCGCCTCGCGGGCAAGGGCCGCGTCATCGGCAATCAGCACCGCGACCTCGTGCGCCTGCGCGGCGGTGACCAGCGGTACGATGGCGGCCAGATCGAGTGGCCGTGCGGCCTGTGGGACGATCAGCAGCGAGGCGATCTCGCCTGCTGCAGCGGCAAGCGCGGCGGACAGCCGGTCCGAGGCGGCCGGTCCGGGCTCGATGACGAGATAGAGACGGGTTCGGCCAACTTCGCCGGTCATAACGCCTGCACGTTCGCGAGGATGGTTTCGGATGAGGGGCAGGCTATCGGGGTCGATTGGGGCCGAAAAGCGGCACCAGCCGATCGCGGAAGCTCATGCCCATGCGAAGAAGCCGGAGCATCCGCCCCGGCTTCAAGCGTGTCGGCCGATCGTGGCAGGTCAGGCCGCCGTTCAGGCGGCCTTCTCGAGCTTCCCGCTCCACTTGCCCATGGCGGCAAGGCCGTTCATGCGCGCGCGGTGCGAGAAGGCGCGCTGAGCCGCGGCCACGTTCTCCGGCTTGCCGCCCCAGGCCGACAGCGCTGCCGCCTGCAAGGCGCGGCCGTAGGAGAAGGTCAGGTTCCATGGCAGGCCGCCGATCGCGTTCATGAGCGAGAGGTGCTCGGTCGCGGCTTCGTCGGACTGCCCGCCGGACAGGAAGGCGATGCCAGGCACGGCCGAGGGAACGGTCGCCTTGAGGCACCGGACGGTCTTTTCGGCGACCTCTTGGGCGGAGGCCTGCTTGGCGCACTTCTGACCTGCGATCACCATGTTGGGCTTCAGCACCATGCCCTCGAGCTTTACGCGCGCGTCGTATAGCTCGCGAAACACCGTGCGCAGCGTCCACTCCGTTACGCGGTCGCACTCGTCGATGTCGTGCGCGGAGTGCGCGCCGTCCATCAGTACCTCCGGTTCGACGATCGGCACGATGCCCGCCTCCTGGCAGAGCGCCGCGTAACGGGCGAGTGCGTGGGCATTGGCCTTGACGCAGTTCCACGTCGGGCAGCCATTGGCAATGGCGATGACGGCGCGCCACTTGGCGAACCGGGCCCCAAGCTTGTGGTACTCGGCAAGCCGCTCGCGCAGCCCGTCGAGGCCCTCGGTCACGGTCTCGACCGCCGCCGTCGGGCCGGCCAGAGACTTGGCGCCCGCGTCGACCTTGATGCCGGGAATGGAACCCGCGGCTCGGATGATCTGGGTGAGCGGCGTGCCGTCCTTGGCCTTCTGCCGCAGTGTCTCGTCGAACAGGATGACGCCGGAGATGTGCTCCTTCATTGCCGAGTCGGAGCGGAACAGCATCTCGCGATAGTCGCGACGGTTATCCTCGGTGGAGGCCAGATTGATCTTGTCGAACCGCTTCTTGATGGTTCCGGTGCTCTCGTCGGCGGCCAGAATGCCCTTGCCGGGAGCGACCATGGCAGCGGCAATGTCCTCGAGCGTCTCAGGCATGAGTTCCTCGCATGTTGTTGTTTGAAGGCTATCGGCACCGGCCGGATAGCGCAGATACAACGCGAAAACCAGCGGTCGATGGTCTGAGCTTTGCCGGAACGTGAAGATCGCGGTGGATGGTGTGGCGCGCGGGCTCGGCCCGTCCGCGCTGTCAGCCTCTGGCCCCAGGGTCAGTGTCGGTGAGGTCGCCGCGATCGGGCGTTGTGGGGCCGGCGGGATAGGCGTGCGAGGAGTAGCGGATCACCAGCACGGCAAGCGCCAGGATCAGGATCGCGCCGGACAGTATGATGACGCCCATGTCGGGCTTGGGCTCGTGGTTCACCCAGCCGATAAGGTGGCGGGTCAGCGCCGTGATCGCGATATAGATTAGGAAGCGCAATGGCATGTGGTTGGTCTTGAAGTAGATGCCGACCATCGAGCCGATTTCCAGATAGATGAACAGCAGCAGCAGATCCTCGATCGAGGCGTGGCCCTTGGCCATCAATTCGACGAAGAAGTGCACGCCGGCCCAAACTGTGGCGGCTCCGATCGCGAACAGCCCGATCAGGTGGAACGTTTCGGTCAGGAAATGACCCAGTGGCTGGGCCACGCGCTGCACGGCGTCGCTGACACGCTTACCGGTCTGCTCGGGCGAGGGCATGGCTCAATGTTCTCCGGGCAAGAATACGGACGGCGCAACGTCGGCGGATGGTAATCGCATCATTGCTGCTTCGCCAAAAGAAAGCGGCGACGGACCGTGAAGCCCGCCGCCGCTGTTTACGATCGCGATGGCCACTTTGACGTGGCCTGCTGCTCACATGACCTTGGCCAAGGCAACGGCCGTGTCGCTCATGCGGTTGGAGAAGCCCCACTCGTTGTCGTACCAGGACAGCACGCGCACGAGGTTGCCATCCATCACCTTGGTCTGGTCGATGTGGAAGACCGAGGAATGGCTGTCGTGGTTGAAGTCCATCGACACGTTGGGCTGTTCGGTGAAGCCGAGCACGCCCTTCAACTGCTGGGCCGCCGCCTGCTTGATCGCAGCGTTGATCTCGTCCTTCGACGTCTCACGCTTGGCGAGGAACTTGAAGTCGACGACCGAGACGTTGGGCGTGGGCACGCGGATCGCCGTGCCGTCGAGCTTGCCGTTCAGCTCGGGCAGCACGAGGCCGACGGCCTTGGCCGCGCCGGTCGAGGTCGGGATCATGCTCATGGCCGCCGCGCGTCCGCGATAGAGGTCCTTGTGCATGGTGTCGAGCGTGGGCTGATCGCCCGTGTACGAGTGGATCGTGGTCATGAAGCCCTTGTCGATGCCGACGAGGTCGTTGAGCACCTTGGCGACAGGAGCGAGGCAGTTGGTCGTACACGATGCGTTGGAGACGACCAGATGCTCCTTCGTCAGCTTGTCGTGATTGACACCGTAGACCACCGTCAAGTCAGCGCCGTCGGAGGGCGCCGACACCAGCACGCGCTTGGCGCCTGCCTGGATGTGCGCCATCGCCTTCTCTTTCGAGGTGAAGATGCCGGTGCATTCCATCGCGACATCGACACCCAGCTCCTTGTGCGGCAGCTCGGCGGGGTTCTTGATCGCCGTGACCTTGATGGGCCCCGTGCCGACATCGATGGTGTCGCCGGAGACCGTCACCTTGCCGGGAAACCTGCCGTGCACGGAGTCGAAGCGCATGAGGTGCGCGTTCGTCTCCACCGGGCCGAGGTCGTTGATGGCCACCACCTGGATGTCCGTGCGGCCGCTCTCGACGATGGCCCTCAGAACATTGCGGCCGATGCGCCCGAAGCCGTTGATTGCGACCTTCACTGCCATAGTCTGTCGTCCTCCAGGATGGGTTCAGCTGAGAGCGGCGCTTGGGGAATATCGTGCGCTCGCGGTCTCGAACGCTGTTTTTTTCTCGCGGGCCCGCATCGGGCCGCGCCATTAAGTTGGCCGCATGGGGGTCTGTCAATGCGCCACCGGAGCCGGTGTGACCGGCGGAAAGTCGCACGCGGCGCCCGCCCACGCCTGCCCGCGTCCTTGTCACGATTGACGGCCTGCGCGCAGCGCTCCTATGGTCAAAGCGGGAGGCAAGGCGGCGCGCCCTGCGCCGCCGAAGTTTGATTGCGGGCGGATGTGGATGGCCTCAGGTGCGAAATCCGGCAAGACCGGGAGCGGCGGCGCTCGGGCCGGCGGTAGGGCTCGCGCGGGCAAGAGCGGCGGATCCACCGCGGGCGGGAATCCAGCCCAAACCGCGCTCGAGGCCGAATGTGCGGCGCTGCGTGCCGCGCTCGCAGCCTCCGAAGCCGAGGTCGCCCGCCTGCGCAAACGCCAAGAACTGGTGGTCAACCGAATTGATTGGGTGATCGACTCCCTTCATAACCTCATGGATGACGAGGGTTAGCTTGCCGCGCCGGGGGGCGTGCGCGGTTTGGCCACGCGATGCGTTGGCCCAGGGGGGTATGGGCTTCAGGCATGAAGCAGGTTTCGGTCACGCTCAACAACCGCACGTACCGCCTCGCCTGCGAGGACGGTGACGAGTCGCGCCTTATCGAGCTAGCCGCGCACGTCAAGGAGCGGGTGGAGCGACTGACGCTCGAATTCGGGCAGGTCGGCGACGAGCGTCTGCTGCTGATGGCCTCGTTGCTGATCGCCGACGAGCTTTGGGATACGCGACAGGCGCTCGAGGTCCAGATCGAGGAAGCAACCGAGATGCTACGGCAACTAACCGAGCCGCCGGCAACGGATGATACGGCAAAGCCGGCAGGTGGCGGCTCCGAACAGGCCAAGTCGGCCTGAGTTGCCTTAAGGCGCCACGCGATGGCCCATGCACCATTTCGGTGAAAATCAATCCGAGGTCTCAGTGTGCCCATGGATTTCCGCTGCGCGACTCCCTAAATTCATGGCGCTGCGGGGTGCGTTAGGAGCACCATATCTCCAGGGCCTATAAGATCAGCCAGGGAGCTGTCCCTGTCCGGGACCGTGGTCCCGGACACATGGCGCCCACCTTACTTTTGTAGGGACCCGGCGAGATCAAAACTGCTCCGACGGCCACCGCGGCACTTGTCTTCGATCTCGGCGCTCGAGCTGAGGCCCCCAATCTGCTCAAATCGGCTCTCAGAACGGCTGAAGGCGCGTGTGAGCGCCGGCCCGACTGCGCGTCATGCGCTTTTGGATGGTGGCATGGACGACGTACTGCTCCGCAAGAAGGACCTGAGAACCGCTGCAATAGCAAAGCGGAGCGCGGCTCATTTGCGCCACGGAGCCTCCGCCGGCGTCTTGCTCGCGGCCCACGGGATCGATTTCGCAGGCCAGGCTCCGCAGCAAGCCTCTGTCTCGGCCTTTCTGCCCATCGGGGAGGAGATCGACCCTTTGCCGCTGATGCGCCGACTGTGGGCCCGGGGCCACCAGGTCGGCCTGCCGGTGATGGTCGGCAAGGCGAGGCCGCTCGTGTTTCGCGCGTGGCGCGATGGCGAGGCTCTGCAAGAGGTCAAATGGGGCATCCGCGAGCCGCTGCCCACCGCCCCCGAGGTTCTGCCCGACGTGATGCTGGTGCCGCTGCTGGCATTCGACGCCTCCGGCATGCGCCTGGGCTACGGCGGCGGTTTCTATGATCGGACGATCGCTCAGATTCGAGCGGTCAAGCCCGTTGTCACGATAGGTATCGCGTATGACGAGCTGCAGGTCGACGCCGTTCCCCATTCCGACTATGACGAGCGCCTGGATTGGGTGCTGACGCCGTCGGGCCCCAAGGCTTGCCGGAGAATTTGACTGCCCCGACCGCGTGAGGGAGCGGTGCCGCTTCCATCGGGGCCGCAGATAAGACCGCGGTGTCGATCAGTCCGTGGAGACGAAAGGCTAGGATGCGCTTCCTGTTTCTGGGCGATGTGGTTGGGCGGACGGGCCGTGCCGTCGTCACCGAGCGTCTGCCGCGGCTCATCGAGCGCTACCGCCTGGATTTCGTCGTCGTGAACGGTGAGAACGCGGCGGGCGGATTCGGCATCACCGAGAAGATCTGCGAGGAGCTTCTGGATGCGGGCGCCGACGCCGTCACGCTCGGTAATCATGCGTTCGATCAGAAGGAGACGCTCGTTTTCATCGAGCGTCAGGATCGTCTGGTGCGTCCCATCAACTTCCCCAAGGGCACGCCAGGCCGTGGTGCCGCGCTCATCAAGGCGCGCAATGGTGCCGACGTCCTGGTGATCAACGCAATGGGCCGCGTGTTCATGGCCGACCTCGACTGTCCGTTTCGCGCCATCGACTCGGAGCTCACCGCTTGCCGCCTGAAGCAAGGGGCGGATGCCATCGTCATCGACTTCCACGCCGAGGCGACGAGCGAAAAGCAGGCGCTGGGCCACTTCGCCGATGGCCGCGCCTCCGTGGTCGTGGGCACGCACACGCACACGCCGACCGCCGACGAGCGGGTGCTGGAGGGCGGCACGGCCTACATGAGCGATGCGGGAATGTGCGGCGACTACGATTCGGTGCTGGGCATGGAGCGCGACGAGCCTTTGACGCGTTTCATCACCAAGATCCCGCGCGGCCGGTTCGAGCCGGCGTCCGGGCCGGCCACCCTGTCGGGCCTCGCGGTGGAGATCGACGACGCGACGGGCCTGGCGCGGCGCGTTCAGGCCGTGAGGATCGGCGGACGCCTCAAGGAGAGCCTGCCCGATTTCTGGCTCGAGCCGGTGACGGCGCGCTCTTGACCCGGCACGCGGGCCTCGCTGTATAGATCGGCGGTTTGAAGCGGGATCGCGGATCCCGACAGGATACGAGAGCGACGGGCGACTGCCATGGCCGGACATTCAGCGTTCAAGAACATCATGCACAAGAAGGGCCGCGCGGATGCCGCGCGCGCCAAGATGTTCGCCAAGCTCGGGCGCGAGATTACGGTGGCGGCCAAGATGGGCATGCCCGATCCCGACATGAACCCGCGCCTGCGGCTCGCCATTCAGGCCGCGCGGGCTGAGAACATGCCCAAGGACAACATCGAGCGGGCCATCAAGAAGGCGGCCGGCGGTGACACGGAATCCTATGAGCAGATCCGCTACGAGGGATATGCGCCAGGCGGCATCGCCGTCATCGTCGAGGCGCTGACCGACAACCGCAATCGTACCGGCGGCGCGGTCCGCGCGGCCTTCACCAAGTTCGGCGGCAACCTGGGCTCGACGGGATCGGTTGCGCACATGTTCACCCACGTCGGCGAGATCGCGTATGCAACCGGGATCGGCTCAGCCGAGAAGGTTCTCGATGCGGCCATCGAGGCCGGTGCCGACGATGTGGTTTCCGATGAGGACGGGCACTTCGTGACGTGCGGCTTTGACAACCTGGGAACCGTCGCAGGTGCGCTCGAGGAGGCGCTGGGCGAGGCCGAGAGTGTCAAGACGGTCTGGAAGCCCAACCTCACCACGGAGGTCGACGAGGATCAGGCGCGCACGATCATGAAGATGGTGGCGATGCTAGAGGACGACGATGACGTTCAGGCTGTCTTCGCCAATTTCGAAGTTTCCGAGGACGTACTGAAGCGCCTGACGGCGGCGTGATCCTCAGCATGGTTTTCTGCGCGTTAACGCGCCCACGATATCTGTAACGTCAAGTCTAACGCGATTGTATCAGCTGGCGGAGTAAGTTCCTCTCAGGCATGAAGCCGGAGGTATTTCCGCATGGTCGTCGGCAGTCGCGAATTCCAAATCTATGCTGTCAATCTGCGCCGCATCTGCTGGTCAGAGTTCGTGCAGCGGCACACCGGCGAGGCCGCGGCAGCCGCCCAGTCCGACGTACCAACCGCCGAGCACTGGCGCACGCTCGCCGCGCTGGCACGGGCACGCAATGCCGCCGTCGGCGATCCTGAGTAATTCCAGAACTGAAAGCTTGACCGCGACGTGAGGAAGTTCACGGCCGGGTGACGATGTCCGCGAATGTCTGCGGATCGACATTGCCGCCGGAAAGCACCACGGCCACGGTGCGGCCGCGCGCATCGAGCCGTCCCGACAACACTGCCGCGAGAGCTGCGGCTCCGCCCGGCTCCACAACCAGCTTCAGCTCGACGAAGGCGAAACGCACGGCAGCGCGAATCTCGTCGTCGCTGACGGACAGGCCGCCTGCGGCGTGGCGGCTCAGGATCTCGAACGTGAGCTTGCCGGGCTCACTCACAAGAAGCGCATCCGCGATCGAGGGTGGCGGATTGTCGTTGTGCTGGAGGGTACCCGCTGCAAGCGAGCGGGCCATGTCGTCATGGGTCGCCGGCTCCACGGTCCAGATCGAGGCACCCGGCATGCGCGCGTCCATGGCGATGGCGATGCCTGATGCGAGGCCTCCACCCGAGCAGGGGACGAGCACGTCGTCGATCGACATACCAAGTGCCAAGGCCTGTGCGGCGATCTCAAGCCCTACGGTGCCCTGACCCGCAATCACTCCCGGATCGTCGAAAGGGTGGACGAAATCGGCACGGCGAACGTCCGACTCGTGACGGGCAATCGCTTCGCGGTCCTCACGTGCCCGGTCGTAGAGGATGACCTGCGCACCTGCCTCGCGCGTTCGCTCGATCTTGAGGCGCGGCGCATCCGACGGCATGACGATGACGGCTGCAAGCCCCAGCAGGCGTGCGGCCTCCGCGACTCCCTGGGCGTGATTGCCAGAGGAGCAGGCGACGATGCCACCAGGATAGCGTGTGCGGTCGGTGAGTGAGAGACGGTTGAAGGCGCCGCGGAACTTGAAGGCGCCCACGCGCTGCAGGTTTTCCGCCTTGATCAGCACGCGGCCACCGGTCGCGGCGTCGAGGACGGGAAACGAGATGAGCGGTGTCGGCACGGCGTGACCGGCGATGCGTTCGAGCGCCGCCTCGATGTCCTCGATCGTTGGGGTCTGACGTATCACGGACTATCGTTCGCCAGAAAAGACGAAAGGCCGGACTTGCGAGCCGGCCTTTCGCGCATCAGGTCATCGATGACCAGCAGGTTACTTGAGGGGCTCGAGCGGCGGGGATGCACCCCATCGCATCTTCAAGCTGGCCGAGATGATATCGACCTGAGATTCCGCTGAGCCTGTGTAGTTGAGCCCCGAAAGCGGACCGATCCGGTCGAAATCCGCGTTCTCGATGAACACGTGTGTGTAGGCAACGTCGGCGGACATCGTTTCCGTGAGCTTCACGGAGGCACCGGCGCTCAACCACACACGGTCAGCATCGGGGATCGAGGTGAAGCGGCTCGTGGGATTGTCCACCGGCGAGATCTCGTAGCCAGCACCCGCGCGCAGCGTGATCGCCTCGCTATAGTCGTACTCGCCACCCAGCGCGAAGTACCAGCCGTCGCTCCAGTTGGCCGGAACCGGGCCGATGCCGGGCACGCCCTGCAGCACTAGCTGCTGGAAGCGGCTCCAATTCGACCACTCAATGGTGCCGAGCAGGCGCATGTTGGCGGCGATGGCCTGCCGGAACGAAAGGGTCACAATATCGGGCAGATTGAGTTCGGCGGTGACGTTGGGAATGTCCGGCCCGGGTATGCGGAACACGCCTTCCAGATCGTGGGTGATCTGCGAGCGGTAGCCAATGCCTATGGACGTTCCGGCGGCCGGCTGGAACAGGATGCCCGCGGTTGCGCCGAATGCGATATCGTCCGCTTCGTCAAAGGTCGCGGAGGGCGCCCCCGGCGTGCCGAGCGCGAACGACAGCTTGGCCCGAGCATACTGCACCTGCACACCAGCGCCGATGGTGATGCCAGGCGCGATCTGGTAGGCGAGGGTGGGCGTGGCATTGATGGTGAACAGCTTGGTCGTGCGACCGAGTTCTGCACCAGCATAGAATGGATCACGCGGCTTCGTCGTCAGGCCGAAACCCGAGTTCATCGACATGCCCAGCGTCAGGCGGTCATTGAGGCGGTAGGCGTAATAGCTGGAGCCAACAATGGCGGGCGAAGCCACGTCACCGCTGTTCGGGCTTGCACCGGGAAAGACGAAACCAGGGGGAAATCCGTTGATGGCATCGACCGTCATTTGAGATTGGCCGAAGATCGCGGAGAAGTGGCTCTCGGAGGTCAGGCCCGAACCAGCCTCCCCGAGCGCCGCCGGGTTCCAGTACATCGAGGAGAGGCCGCCGCCCGCCGCAGAGCCAGCGAACGACGAGCCCTGGAACTGAGCGGACTGCTCGCGGATGGCGAAGCCGCCGGCCTCGACGGTCTCGACCGCCAGGGCACCCGCGACGAGTGCCGTCGTGCCCGCCAGAGCTGCCTTCAGAAGAGTGCGACGCATATTGCCCCCCGTATCCCGCACCGGGCTGCCGCCCCAAAGGTGTCGTCTGGTTCGGTGATCGGTTCCGACTCCGAACGCAATTTTCGGAACTGAAGCTATCGCGCGGCGCTCGCCTCTCAAACGCCCAATTGATGAAACGCTGCGCAGTTGCGTCGCATTTCAAGCACGAGTTGTCGCAAAGACACGGACTTAGTCTGATGGCGGAAATGCAATTTCGCGAGTTGCGATGAGAATGCCGTCGAAGCGAACGCCAAATGAAAAAACCGGTCCGGTGTACACCGGACCGGTTTTCAGCCGAGCCAAGCTGCGGAATTATCGCGCTTGACCTTCCCCCCGGAAGCTGGTTGCCGGCATGGCGCCGAACGCGAACGGATATTCCTCGATGGCGGCGGGAGCATCAAGGTGGAAGTTTGATCGATGCTCCGATTGGACAGGGGGCGATGCTGGCATGCCACACCGTTCTAAGTCTTTGATGATTCAGCATTTGTCGAGCGCTATGGCGATGCGCCGGATCTCCAGGCCTTCGGGCGAGATATTGATCGACTGTTTGCAGCGGGAGGTAGCGACCGACATGGCGGCCGTGAAGCTGTCGCCACGGATCGCCAAGTTGAAACCGCTCGGTGTCATACGCCCCGAAACACTGCCCTGAGCGACGTTGGCGCGCTCCTCCCAATGCCCCTTCACCGTGTCCCCCGAGATGTCGAAGCCGGCGACAGCGTCGATGCGATAGCTGGCGCTCGCGCAGCGCAGGTTCTGGTCGATCCGCGTGCCGCCGTTGCGCACGAAATAGGTGGCGATGCACTTGACCTGCTCGGACTGACCGGACGGCAGCGTGATCGCGCCCCAGCCCGACCAGCGCCCCGGTAGATCGTTGAGGGGACCCGACTGCGCCGCCGCGGCCGTTTCGCCAGCGGCTGAAACCGGCTTGGCGATTGGCATGATGTTGAGGAACAGCGCCAAGGCGCCGGCCATTACCGCCAGGTTTCTCGGCTGCCAGTGGGTGGAGCCGCGACGATGGTGGATCGATCTCCAGGTCTTCATGTCGTGGGAGCGCCCTCCTCGTGGTCTTGCGCGTGCAGCATATTCATATCAGGCAAATTGGCGTCGGCGCTGCGATGCGCAACGACATTCCCCATTCAATCGTTGCTGGCGGGCGTTCTGGCTACGGGCTGTTGCGCTGCCGCCAGCGCGCCCTCAAGCGCGCGGCGTTCGGCGGATTGCGTGCAGGTGGTCGACCGGGCCTTTGCCGCTCCCCACGTCGAAGCCCGCGCCCGACCACAGGGCCGCAGTGAGAAACGCCTTGGCCTCCGCGATAGCGTCGTTCAGCGTGAAGCCGAGGGCAAGGTAGGCCGCGATGGCCGCCGACAAGGTGCAGCCGGTACCGTGAGTGTTGCGCGTCGCGATCCGGGGCACCTCGAAGGATCGCACCCGCGCACCGCTCTGTGTGTGCTCGGCCAGAATGTCGATGGCGCGCTCGCCGGTCGCATGCCCGCCCTTGATGAGGACAGCGCGCGGACCCAGTGCGAGCAGATCCACCGCCTGCCGCTCCATGTCGGCGAGGCTCGAAGCGGGCTCCGCGTCCAGCAGCTTGGCAGCCTCCGCGAGGTTGGGCGTGACGACGCAGGCCTTGGGGATCAGACGCGTCTTGACGAGGCCGATGGCATCGGGCGCGAGCAGCACGTCGCCGCTGGTCGCCACCATGACCGGATCGACAACGAGTTTACCCAGACCATGCCGTTCGAGGCCGTCGCATACGGCGGCGACCGCCGCTGCCTCGCCGAGCATGCCCGTCTTGGTCGCGGTCACAGAAAGATCGGAGGCAATCGCGTCGATCTGCAACGAGATGAAGTCGGGTGGCGTGGCGAGCACGCCTGTGACGCCGCGCGTGTTCTGGGCGGTCAGCGCCGCAATGACGCTCGCGCCGTAGACACCGAGCGCCGTAAAGGTCTTCAGGTCGGCCTGGATGCCGGCGCCGCCGGAGCTGTCGGAGCCCGCAATGGTCAGCGCGATGGGCACAGACTGGGTCACGGCGCCTCGATCACACAACGCATCACGCAACTCTCACCACGGGCCTACTCGGCGCCCTTCCGCATGATGTCGTTCTGCAGGCCTTCGGGCGTCACCCAGCCCTCGATCATGCCGAGACCGGGGAACGTTTCGATTAGCCATTGGCCGAACCAGTTGAGCGATCCGGTCAGGAACAGCAGGCCGGTCAGCACCAGCAGCACGCCCATCACCTTCTCCATCGTGCCCAGATGCTTCTTGAAGCGCTGCATGAAACCCAGGAACGGCTTGATGGCGATGGCAGCGAGGATGAAGGGGATGCCCAACCCCAGCGAGTAGGCGGCGAGCATCGTCACACCGGTCGCAAGCGAGCCTTCGTTGGCGGCGAGCGCCAAGACGGTTGCCAGGATCGGGCCGACGCACGGCGTCCAGCCGAACGCGAAGGCGAGGCCGATGACGTAAGCGCCCAGGTAGCTCGCGCCGGTCGTTTCGGCGTGATAGCGCTTCTCCGCGTAGAGCGCGTTGATCCTGAGCAGCCCCAGGAAGTGCAACCCGAACAGGATGATGACGATGCCGGCCACCATCGACAGCTGGTTCTTGTAGGTCTGGATGATCTGTCCGAACCACGATGCGCCAGCACCCAGTCCGATGAACACGGTGGAGAAGCCGAGCACGAAGAAGATCGAAGCCGTGACGACGCGCCGCCACACTGCGCGGTCGATGCCTTTGTCGCCGGTCATCTGGTCGATCGTCGTGCCGCCCAGATAGCCAAGGTAGGGCGGCACCAGCGGCAGCACGCAGGGGCTCAGGAAGCTCGCAAGGCCAGCGAGCGCCACGCCCAGATAGATGTGCGCATCAGCAAACATGGGTGCTCCACTGGTCGCCGCGTTGAACAAAAATGGCGGTGTTCCTTCTGCCAGCCTTGGCCGGGAGAAGGACAATCCTGGTCCACCTGAATGCTTTCACCGGCGAGCGCAACCCGCCACGGGCTCGCGTTCCGATCACATTCCCACGACCTTGACAGTCTGCGCGGTAATCGGGGCGATCACTTTCTTCTCGGTGATGAACTTTTCCATCAGGTCGTAGATGGCCGGCCCCTTGGTATCGGGATTGACGGACGCCCAGCCGGCCACGACGTACTTCTTGTCGGCCTGCAGCTTCTCGCCCGTGCCCAGGAGCGTCATGTCGGTGATGCGCTTGCCCTTCTCTTCCTTCGGCGCGCAGGTGTAGCCCATGCCGCCCACGCGTACCATGTCGCCCCCCTGCTGGTAGAACGGGTCCTTGTGGAACAGGTTGTCGCAGACGTCCTCCATGATCTCGTGGAGCTGCGCGCCGGTAAATTCGCTGCGGTAGACGGCCGGGTAGCTCATCGAGGTCTGGCAGTAGAGGTCGTCGATGGTGATGTCCTGGCCGGGCAGCAGCGTCGTACCCCAGCGGAAGCCCGGCGACAGCGAGATCTGTGCGTCGCGCTCCTTCATCAGGCCTTCGCAGATGAGGTCGTCCCAGGTGCCATTGAAGTTGCCGCGGCGATAGAGCAGCCCGTCCGTCTTGGCGATGACGCGCGTGCACTCCTTCTCGTAGGGCGCGCGCACTTCCGCGATCTTCGCCGCCATCTCCTTGTCCGGCTCGATGGCGTCGGAGAACACCGGGATCATGCCTGAGCTGTAGCCGACGACCTTGCCGTCCTTCACCTCGAGGTCGACGCGGCCCAGGTACTTACCGTGCGAGCCCGACGAGAGCAGGATCGTCTTGCCGATCTCGATGGCGCGCGGGATAGAGTCGTGTGTGTGGCCGGTGAGGATCACGTCGATGCCGTTGACCACGGTGGCGAGCTTCTGGTCGACGTCGAACCCATCGTGCGACAGCAGCACGACGACCTGCGCTCCGTCAGCACGGGCCTTGTCGACAT